>NZ_BAAAHK010000002.1:0-189522 GCF_039525325.1 Kribbella koreensis | reverse complement strand
ACACGCTATTTCATGTCCCAGGTCGCCGGTTGGTGTTCAAGGTGCCCACTTCTGGCTGGACAGGGGGCAGGCTAGCCTTCCGGTCATGCCCTCGCACACCGACGACTTGCGGCTCGCCCACATCCTGGCCGACGACGCCGACTCCACCACGATGGACCGCTACAAGGCGCTCGACCTGCACGTCGCCACCAAGCCGGATCTGACCCCGGTGAGCGACGCCGACCGCAAGGTCGAGGACGTGATGCGCAAGACGCTGGCCCGGGCCCGGCCGCGGGACGCGTTCGTCGGCGAGGAGGAGGGCACCACCGGCTGGGGCATCCGCCGCTGGGTGGTCGACCCGATCGACGGCACCAAGAACTACATCCGCGGCGTACCGGTCTGGGCCACCTTGATCAGCCTGATGATCGAGGACCAGGTCGTCGTCGGCGTCGTCTCCGCGCCCGCGCTCGGGCGACGCTGGTGGGCGTCGTACGGCGACGGGGCCTGGACCGGCCGCGCGCTGATGTCCGCCCAGCCGTGCCGGGTCAGCGACGTCTCGACGGTCGAGGACGCGTCGCTGTCCTACTCCTCGCTGAAGGGCTGGGAGAAGCTCGGCAAGAAGGACCAGTTCGCGGACCTGATGGAGTCGGCCTGGCGGACCCGCGCGTACGGCGACTTCTGGTCGTACATGCTCGTCGCCGAAGGCGCTGTCGACGTCGCGGCCGAGCCGGAGCTCAACCTGTACGACATGGCAGCGCTGTCCATCATCGTCGACGAGGCCGGCGGCAAGTTCACCTCCGTCGACGGCACTCCCGGCCCGAACGGTGCCAACGCCGTGGCGACGAACGGCCGCCTGCACGAAGAGATCCTCCGCCGCCTCGCGTAGCGACCTGACGAATCGCCTAAAGTAGTCACTGTCGAACAAGCCGTATCGGAAGGACCATGCCGCGATGGGCGAAGCAGGTAGAGAAGGCGTCGTGATTCCGGGCGTCGACACGACCAGGCCGAGCATCGCGCGGACCTACGACTACCTGCTCGGCGGCAAGGACAACTTCGCCGTCGATCGAGCCCTCGGCGACAAGTTCATCCACGGCCTGCCCGGCTCGCAGGCGATCGCCTTCGACAACCGCGGCGCACTGATCCGGGCCGTCCGGGAGATCGTCCGGACCAGCAAGGTGCGGCAGTTCATCGACCTCGGCAGTGGCCTCCCGACGGCCGACAACGTGCACCAGGTCGCCCAGCGGCACGCGCCGGAGACCAAGGTCGTCTACGTCGACAACGACCCGGTGGTGCTTGCGCACGGCCGCGCCCTGCTGGCCGAGAACGAGAACACCGCCGTCTTCCAGGCCGACCTGCGCGACCCCAAGTCGATCTACGACAGCCCGGAGACGCGAGCGCTGATCGACTTCGGCAAGCCGGTCGCGATCATCCTGAGCGCGGTGCTGCACCACCTCAACGACGACGAGGACCCGGCCGCGGTGGTGCGCTTCTGGTACGACCGGGTGCCGGCCGGGAGCTACTTCTTCATCAGCCACTTCCGCAGCGAGAACGACCCGCGCAGCGCCGAGATGCAGCAACTGCTGCAGGGCTCGCTCGGGCGCGGCCGCTGGCGCACCGACGACGAGATCCTCGCCCTGTTCGGCGAGGGCCTGACCGTGCTCGAGCCGGGGATCGTGCCGTCGGTCGAGTGGCGGCCGGAGAGGCCGGTCGACGACCTCAGCGACTGGTCCCGGCTGATCGCCGCCGCTCTCGCGGTGAAGGACTGAAGGCCTAGGTCGCGTCCTGGACCTGCTGCCCACCAGGCAGCTTGTCCTGCACGGAGTGGTGGCGTTGCAGCCGCCAGACCGACGGCACCAGCAGGGTGGCCGCCACGATCGCCAGGTGCAGCCCGGCGCCGTACAGCTCGACCGCCTTCACGCTGGTGACCGCCGCGAGGTACCCGACCGTGAGCTGACCGATCGGCCCGGCGACGAACGAGCCGAGCATGTCGTACGACGCGACCCGCGACAGCTTGTCGAGCGGGATGTGCTGGCCGAGCGCCGTCTCCCAGCCGATCCCGAAGATCTCGAACCCGACCCCGACCACGAAGCCCATCGCCGCGACCGCGACCGTGTAGGGCGCCAGCGCCAGCACCAGGTACATCGGCACCATCACCAGCATGCCGAACATGCCGATCCGGACCGGGTACTTCGGCTTGACCCGGATCATCACAATGCCGCCGGCAATCAAACCGGCGCCGAAGCAGGCGCTCACCGCACCCCAGCCGATCCGGCCGAAGGTGTCGTCGGCGATCACCGGCCCGAGCGTCGAGTAGCAGGCCGAGAAGATCATGTTCAGCACCATGAAGGCGACCACGACCGTCCAGACCCACTGCCGGGAGACGAACTCGGTCCAGCCGACCCGCAGGTCGTGCAGCACCGACGTCTCCGACCGCTCGATCGGTGGCAGCCGCAGCCTGGACATCAGGAGGGCGCCCAGGGAGAAGGTCAGCGCATCGACGGCCAGCCCGATCCCGGGGCTGGTCAGGCCGACGATCACGCCGGCCACCGCGCTGCCGCCGATCAGCGCGGTCGAGCGGGCGAAGCCGGAGACCGCGTTCGCCTGCGGCAGCTCCGCGCGGTCCACGATCGACGGCAGGATGCCGGTCATCGCGGGCATCACGAAGGCGGCGGCGATCCCGTTCACCGCCTCGATCGCGGCCAGTTGCCAGATCTGGGCGTGGCCGGACAGGACCAGTCCCGCCGCGAGCGCCTGGGTCAGGGCGCTGACCGAGTTCGCGACGATGATCACCAGTTTGCGCGGCAGCCGGTCGGAGATCACCCCGCCGAGCAGCACGAAGACCACGTTCGGGATGCTCCGGGCGGCCAGTACCAGGCCGACCGCGCTGGCCGCGTCCGAGACGTCCAGGACGGCGAAGACGAGCGCGATCGGGGCGATCGAGGAGCCCAGCATCGAGATGAAGCGGGCGCTGACGAAGAACCGGACGTCGCGATGCCGTAGTACGGACAGGTCCTCACGCCAGGTCACTGGCTGTATTGTGCCAGACCTGCCGCTCACTGGTTCTATTCGCTACCTTTGGGTATTGGGCTCACTCCATCACCAGGAGGCTCCGTGAAGATCAACGACGTACTGCGCGGTAAAGGCAACCAGGTCGTCACCATCTCCCCAGAAGCCACCGTCACCGAACTCCTCGCGCTGCTGGCCGAGCACAACGTCGGCGCGCTGGTGGTCAGCGCCGACGGCAGCTCCGTGGCCGGCATCGTCTCCGAACGCGACATCGTCCGGCTGCTGCACCGCACCCCCGACGCGGGCGACGTCCGGGTGAGCGCGATCATGACCGAGCAGGTGCACACCTGCGGGCCGGACGACCTGGTCGACAACCTGATGCGGCTGATGACGGATCGCCGGATCCGGCACGTCCCGGTGGTCACCGACGGCGCGCTGACCGGGATCGTCAGCATCGGCGACGTGGTGAAGACCCGGATCGGCGAGCTGGAGTTCGAACGCGAGCAACTTTCCAACTACATCTCCGGCTAGCAAGGCGCTACCTCACCGGTTTGGTCCCTGGCCGGGTCTACATTCCGATCATGGACCCGACACCACCCCCACAGAACCCCGGGCAGCCGCAGTCAGGCGGAAACCCGCCGGGGCCATACCAGGCCGCGGCGGGTGGTCCGCCGCCCCCGGGCGGTGGCTACCCACCACCGGGCCCGGGCTACCCACCCCCGCAAGGCGGTCAGGGCGGCTATCCGCCGCCACCAGGTGGATACCCGGGCTACCACCCCTACCCCGGACAGAGCGGTCTGCCTGCGCCGGGCTCCGGCGGGACGAGCACACCCGCCATCATCGGGTTCATCCTCAGCATCTTCGGCATCGTGCTGTTCAGCATCATCCTGTGCATCGTCGCGCTCAGCCAGATCCCCAAGCGCGGCCAGCGCGGCAAGGGACTGGCCATCGCGGGTCTGATCATCAGTGGCCTCTGGGTGGTCATCGGCGGGCTCCTCGTCATCGGTCTGATCTCCACCTACAACGACAACGAGCCCAAGCGGGATGCCTCCGGGCAGGTGACCACCACGGTCGACACCAAACCGAACAAGCTCCGGGTCGGCGACTGCGTCACCGGCATCGAGGAAGGCGTAGTCAAGGACATCAAGGTCCAGCCCTGCGACCAGCCCAACGGTGGCAAGGTCTTCGCCGTCTTCGAGCTGCCGGCGGGTGACTGGCCCGGCCTGGCCGCCGTCCAGGCCGCTGCCGAGAAGGGCTGCACCGACCGTTTCAAGGCTCTCAAGCAGACGCCGGACAAGCCGTCGGACGTCTTCTTCCTGCACCCGATCGAGAACGGCTGGACCCTCGGCGACCGCAGCGCCACCTGCCTGCTCGTCCCTGAGTAGCAGGACGAACGTCGGGCCCGGCACACACAGCGTGTGCCGGGCCCGACGTCTGTTAGCTCAGTACCTGGTCACCGCCGCGTAGGCGTCGGCGATGCCGTAGCCGTAGAAGCCGTTGAACGACCGCGGTCCTTCACAGAGCGCGTCGAACTCGGCCGGCCGGCCCTCGTTCGTGTACGTCTGCAGGCGAGGCGTCGGGCAGGCCCGCCGCTGCGCGCTGTCCAGCAGGATCTTGCGCGCCTTGTCCGGGGCCAGCCCGAACGAGTGGTGCGATCCCTTCTTGCCGTACTCGCTGACGATCAGCGCGACGACACCGGTGACGTGCGGCGACGCCATCGAGGTGCCCTGCAGCCAGTTGTAGTAACCACACTTCGTGTAGTCCGTGACCCCGGCCGGGCACTGCTTCTGTACGCCGCCGGCCACGCCGGCCGCGGTGATCTCGCCGGCCGCGTCGACCAGGCCACCGGCCTGCAGCACGTTGACCGGGTAGGTCGACAGGATCAGGTTCTCGTTCGTCCGGTACTGCGGCGTACCGAAGTAGTCACGGAACCAGCCGCCCGGCGCCGCCACATCGATCTGCTCGGTGCCGTAGTTGGAGTAGTCCGCCTTCTTGCTCGACGGGCCGAGCGCGGACACACCGATCACGTGCGGGCCTTCGACCGGCAGGTCGATGCAGGTCGCGTTGTCGATCGGCCGCGGGTACGGCGCGACGTCGCCGAAGTCCGGGCTGGAGATGTCCGTCCGCGGCTTGCCGAGGTCCTCGTGGTTGTTGCCGAGCGACCCGACCAGCGAGACGCCCTTGTTGTGCGCGTAGTCGAGCGCCCGGCTCATCGTGGCGATGATGGTGCGCTGCTCGGCCTGTGCCTCCGGGCTGTCGGCCGGGTTGGCCGTGCAGTTGTAGAGCCACGGGTCGACGTAGAAGGACATGTTGACCACGTCCAGCCCGACGTCACCGGCGTAGGTGAGTGCGTCCGTCACCGGTCCGAGGAACAGGAAGCCACCGTCCTGGCCGCCGCGGATCTCGACCAGCGAGACACCCGGCGCGACACCGGAGACACCGATGCCGTTGAGCGCGGCACCAACGGTGCCGGCCACGTGCGTGCCGTGCCCACTGTCGTCCCAGCCGACCGGGTCGACACAACCACGGAACTCACACGGGCCGTCGATCTCCGGGATGTCCGTGACGAAGTTGCGGGACAAATTCCAGTCGAAGTTCGGCGCCAGGTCGGGGTTGCGCGCGTCGATCCCGGAGTCCAGGATGCCGACCTTCACCACCTTCTTGCCCGGGTGCTTGGCATGCGCCAGGTCCGCCCGGATCATCTTCAGGCCCCAGAGCTGGGCGTCGAGCGGATCGGCGGTGCTCTTCGCGGCCGCCGTCTTGGCGGTGACGCTCTTGCCCTTGGCAACGGCGCTCAGGTGCTCCTGCTCGACCGTGCTCGGCCTTGCCTGCGGCAACTGCCCGATCGGGCGGGTGCGCGCCGCGCCCTGGATGCCCGACGAGCCGGACACCCGCGTGACGAACCCGGAGGCGGCGGCCTGCACCGTCATCGTGCCCAGGTTCGTGTTCTCCTTGACCAGCTTGCCCCCGGCCGCCTGGACCGCGGCGAGCGCCTGGGCGTGGTCGGCCCCGGCCTGCAGCAACACCGTGTACTCCGTGGTGCCACCGGCAACCGCCGTCGTCCCGGCACCGGCGGTGACCGGAACTGCCAGCGCGCCGGCTACCAGCGCGATGGCGCCAGTGGCCGCACACAACGATCTACGGACGTCTCTCACGAGCGGATCCCCTCCCTGAAGTGAGTCTGACCCGGCACACGCTAAATGTGTGGAGCCCGGTTCACCAGGGGTCAGCGGGATGCCGACGTTGTCAATCCACAAGCAAGCGACTGACCGGATCAGTCCGGTCAGTCGCTAGGAGGCGAGCAGCAGGCCGGCGACGACCACGCCGACGATCAGCTCGAGGCCGAGCAGGGCGGTGCCGATCATGCCGGTGATCCGGCCCGCCACCGCCATCCCGCGGTTGCCGTACACCCCGGGATTCGCGTCGATCTCCTCGAGTGCCTGGCTGCCCTTGGCCCAGGCGAACGGCGACAGGAAGGCCAGGCAGGTCCCCAGCCCGATGATGCCCAGCACCATCGAGACCGTCGCGGCCGAGTTGTCCTGCGGACGCTGGTTCAGCGGCTGCGGGTAGACGTACCGCGACTGCCGCGGCCAGCCCTCCGGCGGGTACTCCTCGTCATCCGGCATACCTGATGTTCTCCTCTGCTCGGGGTCAACGGGGTTGGCCCCGAGCAGAAGATGATGTCAGCTCAGCTCGGTGATATCGCCGATCCCCAGCCCGGCGAGCTGGCCGCGGACCTCCTTGGCCTCCCCCACGACGACGACCAGCAGGCCGTTGGCTCCGACGTACCGGCGGTAGGCCTCGGTCGCCGTCTCGGCCGTGGTGGCGGCGATCTGGGCCAGGTAGGTGTCGGCGAAGTCGAGCGGCACCCCGGCGGCGATGTTGCTGCCGACCTGCTGCGCGATCGAGTCGGCCTGCTCGTAGCGCAGCGGGGCAGTACGGATCAGGCTGTCCTGCGCGTCCTGGACCTCCTGGGCGGTCAGGCCGTCGCGGGCCTCGAGCAGGATCTTCAGCGCGTCACCGATCGCTGCACCGGTCACCTCTGTGCGGACTGCGCCGCCCAGGCTGAAGGTGCCGCCCTTGCGCGGCGCAGTGAAGCTGGTGCGGGTGCCGTACGTGTAACCCTTCTCCTCGCGCAGCACAGTGTCCACGCGGGAGGTGATCGTGCCGCCGACAACGTGGTTGGCGACCGCGGCTGCACCCCAGATGTCCTCGCGGCGGTCGGGGCCGGGGCAACCGATCAGCAACTGGCTCTGAACGGAGCCGGGCCGGTCCACGAGCACCAGCTTGTTACCGGCGATGTAAAGCGGCTCGGGTGTCTCCATCGCGGTACCGGCGTCAGAACTCCAGTCGCCGAAGGCATCGTCGATCACCGCGGCCACGTCGACCCCGGTCGCGTCGCCCGCGAACAGGATCTCGGCCCGGGCCGGACCGATGTTGGCGTGGTAGAACTCGGCCACCTGGACGTTCGTCAGCGGCCGGATGGTGTCCGGCGTACCGGCGGTCGGGCGGGACCTGCGCGACGACGGGTCGAACAGGTTGGCGGCGAATGCCTCACGGGCGCGGTAGCCCGCGTTGGCCCGCTCCTGGTTGATCTCACCGAGCCGGATCGTCACGTGCCGCCCGACGTCGGCCTGGTTGAAGGCCGGCCGGGTGACTGCCTCGGCGAGCAGCTTGACGGCCGGGGCGAGCTGCGAGGTCGGGACCGAGATCTCGACGTGCAACGCGTCCGAGCTGACATCCACCCCGTACGCCGCGCCGTGTCGCTCCAGAGCCGCCGCGAACTCGTTGGCCGACTTGAGCTCGGTGCCCTCGTCCAGAGTGCGCGACATGATCGTGGCGACGCCCTCCAGCTCGCGTGGCTCGACGGCCAGCGGCATCGCGACGGTGACGCGCACTGTGGCGACGTACTGGCCGGGGCGGTCGAAGACGTGGACCGGGGTGCCGGAGCGGGTCGTAGTACTGGTCGCCAGCGGGAAGCGCCACGGGCGCGGCGGTGCGACGGCCGGCGGTGTGGTCAAGGCCTGGCTGTTCATTCCTGCTCCCCTGCTTCTGTGCCTGCCACTGCGTTGTCTGTCTGACGCCGGTACGTCACCTGCGCGCGCGAACCGGCACGGATCCACTTGCTCGCCGCCGCCTGCACCTGGTCCGCCGTCACCGCGCGGAGCTCGTCGATCCGGGTGTTGATCCGGTTCGGGTCGCCGAACAACAACGCGTGGTGCGAGATCTCGTCGGCACGACCGCCACACGTGGCCAGCTGCTCCAGCCAGTCCCGCTCGGCCTGCGCCTGCACGGTCGCCAGCTCGTCCTCGGTGATGCCGTCCTTGGCGAGCTTCTCGACCTCCTCGACAAGCGCGTCCTCGACCTGCTGCAGGTCGATGCCCTCGGAGGCGATCCCGGTCAGCGTCCCGAACGAGACGCCGCCGATCAGCGGCAGGGCTCCGCCAGAGACTGATTGAGCGATCTGCTCGTCGCGGACCAGACGCCGGTTGAGGCGTCCACTCTGACCGCCGGCCAGGACGTCGAGCGCCAACGCGGCGGCGTCGAGTTCCGGCGTACCGTCGACCGGGAGCCGGAACATCATCGTGATCAGGTCCGACGGCACGTCGTCGACCACGTCGTCGCGGAACACCCCGTCGAGCGGGCCGACCGTGCCGTCCGGTGCGGGCGGCGGCGTCGGGATGGCCGGCAGGTGCCCGAAGTACCGCTTGGCGGCGTCGAACGCGTCCTCCTCGGAGACGTCGCCGACGATGGTCAGGACGGCGTTGTTCGGGCCGTAGTACTTGCGGAAGAACGCGTGCACGTCCTCGACCGCGGCCGCGTCCAGGTCGGCCATCGAGCCGATCGTCATGTGCGCGTAGGGGTGGTGCTCCGGGAAGAGCAGCCGGACGAGCCGCTCGTACGAGTCGCCGTACGGCCGGTTGTCGTAGCTCTGCCGCTTCTCCTCCTTCACCACGTCGCGCTGGTTGTCGAGGTTCTCCTGGTTGACCGCGTCGAGCAGGTAGCCCATCCGGTCCGCCTCGAGCCACAGCGCGAGGTCGAGCCCGCCGCTGGGCAGCGACTCGAAGTAGTTGGTCCGGTCGAAGAAGGTGCTCGCGTTCAGGCTCGCCCCGACGCTTTCCAGCAGCGAGAAGTGCTGCCCCGACTCGACGTTGCGCGACCCCTGGAACATCAAGTGCTCGAACAAGTGCGCGAACCCGGTCAGCCCCGGCGGCTCGTGCCGTGATCCCACGTCGTACCAGAGGTTCACCGACACGATCGGCACGTTCCGGTCAGAACTGACAACAACCCGCAGACCGTTGTCCAACGTCTGCTCAGCAAGCGGATAGTTCAGCGGCATGCAGCCCACCCTACGTGCCACCCTGAAGCCATGCGGATCCTGTTCGTCGGCAACAGCTTCACCTCGCGTAACAACCTGCCTGGCCTGATCGCCGCGATGGCGGCCGAGCGTGGTATCGCTGTCGGGCACAAGCTGATCTCGGCCGGTGGCGCCTCGTTGCGCCAGCACCTGAACGCCGGGAAAGCCCGGGCAGAGCTTGCCACTGGCAACTACGACACGGTTGTCCTGCAGGAGCAGAGCACTCTCCCGCTGAAGAACCCCGCCCGTATGCACGAGAACATCCGCGACTTCCACACCGCGATCACCGAGGTCGGCGCCCAGACCGTGCTGTACATGACCTGGTCCCGCAAGAACCAGCCGCAGGCCCCGTTCACCGCGGCGTACGCCACCATCGCGGCCGAGCTCGGAGCCACCCTCGTCCCGGCCGGTCTGATCTGGGAGCACTTCCAAGCGGCCCACCCGACGCCCTCCCTGCACGACGCCGACGACTCCCACCCAGCCCTGGCCGGCAGCTACCTCACCGCCTGCGTCTTCCTGATCACCCTCCTCCACGAAGACCCCAGCCAGCTGGACCTGCCGGTGAAGGGACTCTCCGAGGAGACGGCCGCCGTTCTGCGCCGCGCGGCCTGGACCATCAGCGAGCTCATCGCGGGCGTTTAGGTATTTGAACGCTCAAAGAGACCTTCGGCCCTAGTCCGACCGCGTCTTCACTACTTAGCGTTACGGCAGGTGGTGCACGCGGAGGGGTGTGCACCGTACCTACGGAGGGTTGTCGATGTCCGAGCGCGTCTTCTTCACCCGGCACGCATCACTGGCGGTGGTCATGACCGTGGCCGCCGTGGTGTTCGCCGGGATCGTTCACGCCGGCGACGACGACCACGCGAGCGGCGGTGACCGGCCCGGCCTGGCGACGATGGCCGGCCAACTGCCGACCTCCGAGCTGCCGGCCCCGGCCGGCGTGCCTGCGGATGCCGACGGCGACGAGGGCTCGCCGCTGACCACCCACGGGTCGTTCGCCGACGGCAAAGGCAAGCTGACCGTCACCAGGGTGAGCGGGGCGGGAACGGTGACCGACCACGGTGACGGCACCTGGTCCTGGTCGTACACCAGCGCCGACGACGCGTCCGGCATCGTCGTGGTCCGGGTGACGGACGGTCAGCGCGCGACCGGTACCGAGTCGTTCGGCTGGACGGCGGCCAACGTCGCGCCGAGTTTCGAGCGGCCGCGGAGTACCCGGCTCGGCGCCCGTGCGGTTTCGGTGATCGCGCCCTACCGCGATCCGGGAGCAGCCGACACGCACACCGCCTTCGTCCGCTGGGGCGATGGCACCACCACGCTCGCTGCCTCGGCGCGGGGCGCGGTGACCGGAAGCCACGTCTACGCAGCGACCGGGAGTTACCAGATCGGCATCAGCATCATCGACGACAACGACGGCAGGGATTCGGCGCGGCTCGGGCTGCGCACCTAGACGGTCGTGAGGGCGGCCAGGAGGGGGGAGGCCGCCCTCACGACAGATCGTCGTCGCTGAGCAGGTCGATCGCGGCCTGCCGGTCCTTGACCCGGAGCTTGCGGAGTACCGACGAGATGTGCACCCGCACGGTGGTCGGCGACAGGAACAGCCGCCGGGCCACTTCGTCGGTGCTCAGCCCATCGGCCAGCAGCTCCATCACCTCCCACTCACGCGAGGTGAGCCGGGCCGCCACCTTCGGCCGCCGGCCGAACCGGGGCCGGCCGGGCGTACGGAACTCGTTCAGGATGCGGGCCACCAGCGAACGCGGGATCGCCGCCTCGCCGGACAGCACCCCGCGCAACGCGGCCGGCAGCCGGACCGGGTCGGTGTCCTTGAGCAGGTAGCCCGACGCGCCGGCCCGGAGCGAGTCGAACAGGTCTGAGTCGTCACGGGAGACGGTGAGCATCACGATCGCCACCTCAGGCCGCAACTGAGCGATCTCGGCCGCAGCCCGGATGCCGTTGCCCGGCATGTGCACGTCCAGCAGCACCACGTCCGGCTCGTGCTCCTGCACCAGCCGCACTGCCTCCGGCCCGCTCGCCGCCTCGGCACAGACCTCGAAATCGCCTGCCTCCAGGGCCGCCCGGATCTGCTGGCGCAGTTGCGGGTGGTCGTCGGCGATCACCACCCGGCGGGGCTCGGGGCTCACCATCTGACCTGCACCGTCGTTCCGTCGCCCGGCGTCGACTCAAGACGGAACACCCCCGGCAGGGCCTCCGCGCGTTCCCGCATGCTGGTCAACCCGAAACCTTGCCGACCGGAGGTCCGGCGAGCGGGATCGAACCCCGTCCCGTCGTCGGTCACCTCCAGCAGCCGGCTCTTGCCCTCCTGAGCGAGCCGCACCCGGATCCGCTCCGCCCGGCCATGCCGTACGGCGTTCAGCACCGCCTCCCGAGCCACCCTGACCAGGGCATGCCGCTGCTCGGTATCGGCTGTGATCGAGGCGTCCAGCTCCAGTGCCAGCGCAACGCCGTACCGCTCGGCGATCTGCTCGACCGCGCGTTCCAGGGCATCGGCGAGTGGCTCGTCACCGGCCCGGCCCAGCGCGACCAGCATCTGTCTCGCCTCGTCCAGGGCCCGGTCGCTCGAGGCGACGATCCGGCCGACGCGTTCCTCGTCCACCGAGGCGAAAGCGGCCAGCTCTGAGCGGATGTAGCCCAGCTCCTGCAGTACGCCGTCGTGCATCTCGCGTGCGACTCTCCGCCGGTCCTCGGCCACGGCTGCCTCGGCCTGCGCTCCCCAGTAGCGGCTGATCTCCCGGCCGGCACCGACCAGCAGCAGGAAGTAGCAGCCGGTCCGGAGTACGTCGCCGCTGTAGACCCAGTCCGGCCCGCTCGCCGGGAAGATCAGGTAATTCGCTCTGGCCAGTGCACCCAGTGCGCAGGCTGGTCCGAGCCACCGCATCAGTACGTCGTCCCGCTTGCGCGCCTCGACCATGAACGCCACCGCCGCCGCGGCGAAGGCGAGCAGCGAGACGACCTGCGTGATCAGGAGAGCAGGGTGACCATGACTGCTGATGGGGGGTCGAAACCCGCCCGCCACCTGCTCCGACCCCGGCAGGTTCTCGCGCTGGAACAGCACAACGAGAACGATGACCAGTACTACGCCGAGGAGCGGCGCAAGCAGCCATCGTCGCCACGCCGATCGCGCCGAGCGCCGTGGAAGCAATGCGGCCGCGGCGATCAGCAACGCACCCAGCACCCGGAGCGGAGGGGGCAGCCACAACCCCAGCAGCGCCACCCATTCCGTCTGGGCCAGAGTCAGCGCCAAACAAGCATTCGCCAAGCCCAGCAAGGCGAATCCCTGCAGCAGCAGCAAGTCCTGCCGACTCCCACTGCGCCGGAAGCGGCCGTACACGAGGTAGGACACGAGCACCGCCACACAGGCGTCGACCGTCTCCAGCACCAGGTGCGACGCAGGGCTCCGGTACTCCCACGCGCGCTGCCCTGCCGCGAACAGAGCGACCGTGACCACTACGCCGACCGCAGCGATCAGCATGGTCACAGCAGACGTGCGGCCCCCGGTCCCCGGCCGCGCCCTCGTCACGGCATTGCTCATAGTCACCGACCGTACGCCCTCGGCGCGGCTCCCTGCACCTCCACGACCCGCCGGGCCGCGGAGATGCAGGGTTTGGCTCAGCCCTTGATGGCACCGCCGAGTGCGAAGGCGCCGCCGAGCTTCCTGCTGAGCAGCAGGTAGAGCAGCAGGACGGGCAGGGTGTAGATGAGGGAGTACGCGGCCAGCTGGCCGTAGTTCGGTTCGCCGTACTGGCCGAAGAAGGTGAAGATGCTCACCGAGGCCGGCAGGCGTTCGGGCGACAGCAGCAGCATGAAGGGGACGAAGAAGTTCCCCCACATGCCGATGAAGGTGAAGATGCCGACCACCGCGATACCCGGCCACATCAGCGGCAGGACGATCCGGCGGAGCGCCTGCATGTTGCTGGCGCCGTCGACCCAGGCCGCTTCCTCCAGCGAGATCGGCACGCCGTCCATGAACGTCTTGGTCAGCCAGATCGCGAACGGCAGCGACGAGGTCGCCATGAACAGGATCGTGCCGCCGAGCGTGTCGACCAGGTTGAGCTGCACGAACAGTCCGTACACCGGCACCATCACCGCGGTGATCGGCAATCCGGTGCAGAACAGCACGGTCAGCAGGAACGGCCGGTTGAACTTCGTCTTGAAGCGGGACAACGGATACGCCGCCAGTACCGAGCAGAGCATCGTCAGCAACGCCGACCCGCCGCACAGCACGATCCCGTTCAGGACCGGCCGGTACGTCGTGGTGACGTTCAGCACCGCCTTGAAGTTCGCGAAGGTCGGGTCGGTCGGCAGCTCGACCCGCAGCCCCGCCGTCCGGTTGACCGAGGCGAACAGCACCCACAGCAACGGCAGGATGAACAGCACACCGAGGAAGAGCAGGACCAGGTTCTGGGTCAGCTTGCTGATCCGGTCACGGGCGATCATGCGGCCTCCGCATTCAGTCCACGCAGGTAGATCAGCGAGAAGACCGCGCCGATCGCGAGCATCACCAGCGCGATCGCGGTGCCGTAGCCGATCTGCGAGAAGCTGAACGCCTGCTCGTACATGTACAGCGGCAGCGTCTGGCTCTTGGTGCCAGGGCCACCCCGGGTCATCGCGAAGATCAGCCCGAACACGCTCAGCGTCTGCAGCGTGATCAACATCAGGTTCGTCATGATCGCCCGGCTGATCATCGGCAGCGTGACGAAGATCAGCCGCTTGAGACCGGACGCGCCGTCCATCTCGGCCGACTCCTCGATCTCCTTCGGTACTTCGCTCAGCGCCGCCGAGTAGACCAGCATCGAGAACGCCGTACCCCGCCAGATGTTGGCGATCGACACCGCGATGATCGGCGCCGCGTACAACCAGTCCTGGCCGGGCAGCCCGACCTTGTGCAGGATCACGTTCAGGGTGCCGTCGGTGTTGAAGAACGCGCTGAGCAGGTACGCCGCCACCACCTCCGGCAGCACCCACGCGCCGATCACGGCGGTACCGACGAAGCTACGGATGAACTTGGTCGACCGGCGCATCAGCAACGCCAGGCCGAGGCCGAGCGTGTTCTGGCCGATGATCGCCGAGATCAGCGTGAAGACCAGGGTCAGCCAGATCGAGTTGGTGAAGGCGTGGCTGCCGAAGGCCTTGCGGAAGTTGTCCAGCCCGACGAACTTCACGTTCGCCGCCCCGGTCCCGGTCAGCGCCATGTTGGTGAACGCGGCGTAGACGCAGTACAGGATCGGGCCGGCCAGGAAGACCAGCATCAGCCCGATGGCCGGTGCCAACGGCAACATCTTGAACAGCTTGGCGCCGCGCGGTGGCCCGCTCCCATCGGCAGGCTTGCTGCCGATGGGAGCGGGCACGGCGGGAGCAGTTGTCGTCACAGGGGAAGCCCTTTCGGAAAACTTCTGCTTAGTTACCGGCGGTCGTCTTGTCCTTGCCGACGATGCCTTCGACCGCCTCGTCGTAGTTCTTGGCCGCGTCCTCCGGCGACGACTGGCCGGTCATCGTGGCCTCCATCGCGGTGATGATCTCGTTGGAGACCTTCGGGTACTCCGGCAGCGCCGGCCGGTAGACGGTGACCGCGACCAGGTCGGTGAAGAACTGGGTGCTCTTGGCCGACGACTTGTAGCCGGCATCCGAGGCGACGTCCTTGCGGACCGCGATCTGGGCGCCGTCGGTGGCGTACTTGGTCGCGTTCTTCTGCGTCTGCAGGGACTGGATGAACTTCCAGGCCGCGTCCGGCGACTTCGACTTGGCCGGGATCGCCCAGGTCCAGCCACCGGAGAGGCTGACCTTGCCCTTGCCGCCGCCGTCCTGGGTCGGCATCGCGGTCTGGCCCATCACCTCGGTCCACTGCGGCCACGGCTTGGCGCCGGTCTTCTGCCAGTTGCCGTAGATCCAGGAGCCGTCGAGCGCGATCGCCAGCTTGTTGCCCGGCAGCAGCTCGGTACCGACCTTGCTGCCCATGTTCGGGTCGAGCGCCTGCTTCGGCGACGGGCCGAGGCCCTCGGTGTAGACGGTCTTGATGAAGTTCAGCGAGTCCTTGAAGCCCTGGCTGCCGACGACCCACTTCTGCTGGTCGAAGTTGTACAGGGTGTCCTTGGTGCCGTAGAGCAGCATCTCGAAGCCCTGCATGGCCGAGGCCTCGCCCATCGGCTTACCGGAGTACACGTTCATCGGGATCACGCCGGGCAGCTTCTGCTTCAGCGTCCGCGCGGTGTTCAGCACGTCGTCCCAGGTCTTCGGCTGCCAGTCGGCCGGCAGGCCGGCCTGCTTGAACAGGTTCTTGTTGTACCAGAGGGCGCGGGTGTCCGTGCCGTCCGGAATGCCGTAGGTCTTGCCGTCCTGGCCCTTGGCCGCGCCCTTGGCGGTGTCCTCGAACTGACTCCAGTCCGACCAGTCCTTGATGTAGTCGTCGAGCGGCTTCAGATACCCCGCGGTGATGTCGGAGTTGATCAGGAAGGTGTCCTCGTAGACGATGTCCGGCGCCGTGTTCGGCGACCGCATCATCAGCTGGAGCTTGGTGTAGTAGTCGTTCTCACTCGCCACGATCGGGAGGATCTCGACCTTCGAGCCGGGGTTGGCCGCCTCGTACTCGGTCTTTGCGCCGGTGAGGAAGTTCTTCATCACCGTGCCGGGGCCCCACTGCTGGTAGGCGATCTTGATGTTCGCCGGACCGCTGCTCTGACTTCCGCCGGCCTCCGGCGTTTTCGTGGTCGACCCCTGACTACAGGCCGACACCCCCAGCAGGAGCGCGCCGACAGCTAGCACACCTGCGGTCTTGAAACCGTTCTTCATGGCCATCACGTCCACCTTCGGGCAATCGTTGTCATCCCGGTACCACCGCTCAAACCCCCTGGGCTTTCCGTGACCGTAGGAGGCCCAGACCAGTGAAGTCAATGGTTGAGAGACAACGTTGTCCTCGCCGTGACGCCGTTGCGCGGAGACCGGGTCGTAACGATCCGGTCACCGCGCCGTCATCTGTCAAACGGTAACCGGCGACGCCTCCGAACGGGCTTGTACGACGCTCCGGCCACGACTCCGCATCGCGGCGAACCCGCAGAGCAGGAGCCCCAGGACCAGCCAGCACCCGAGCACGAGGAAGGACCGGCCCGAGCCCGCGCCGTCGAAGAAGCTCACGGAGCGCAACGCGGTACCGGCTGCCCCCGGCGGCAGGAACTGGCCGAGCGAACCCCACCCGGTCGGCAGCATCTCCGGCGCGCTGGCCAGCCCGGACAACGGGTTGCCGAGCAACATCATCACCGCACCACCAGCAGCCAGGCCGACGAATCCGAACAACCCCTCCAGGCCCAGGAGCGTCAGCGAAATGGCACCGATCGACAACGCGATCACACTCGCGTTGGCCAGGTAGTTCCCCTCGAACGACCCCAGCCAGAACTGCAGCACCGCGGCCAGCGCCAGCGAGCCCGTCACAGCGAAGGCGAGCGCCCCCGCGACCCGCCGGCCGCCGCCCTTGATCCGTTGGGTCAGCACGGCCGCGGCGATGATGCCACCGAGCACCAACGGCAACGCACCGGCAGCCAGCCCGGCCCCGCGCGGATCGTCCTTCGGCAGCGGAACGACATCGGTGACCTTGACCTGTACGCCGGGATTCTCCGCCGCGAGCCTGGTCGACAACTGGGTGAGGATCTGGGCCACCGCCGGACCGCCGGCCGATGCGGTCAGCACCTCGGGCGCCTGCGGATCGAGCACGATCGCGCCGTACACGTCACGGTCCTTGATCGCCTCGACGGCGGCCGCCCGGTCGGCGACCGAGTCGATCTCGAACCCGCCCGGCATCGCCTGGTCGAGCCCGCCCTTCACCTGCGCGGCGGCCTGCGCCGGACCCGCGACGGCGATCGGCAGGTCACGTGGCTGGGACCGCGCGGCCGGCCAGGCGAACGCGATCAGCACGACGGTCAGCATCGCGGTCAGCAAGGTGACGACGACCGCCACCGGAACGCGACGGGTCTCCTCTGCGACGGCTTGGTCCTCGGACATCCCGGGTCAGCTCCTCATTAAAACCGAATGATCGTTCTTTATCGATTCCGAGCCTGACGGGATCACGCTCAGTTGTCAAGAACGGACATTCGTTTTATGTTTGCGGTATGCCCAAGGTCACCGAGGAACACCGCGCCAACCGCCGCCGCGAGATCGTGCTGGCCGCGCGCAAGTGCGTGATGGACCAGGGCTTCCACAAGACGACGATGGCGGACGTGATCCGCGAGTCCGGGCTGTCGGCCGGCGCCGTCTACGGCTACTTCAAGAGCAAGGAGGAGATCGTCGCGGCGATCGCGGACGACGCGCTGGGCACGATCGACCAGCTCTTCGAGGGCATCCTGGCGACCGAGGCGCCGCTCACTCCGGCGGCGGCGCTCGAGGCGACCCTGGAGCACATCGTCGGGATCGCCAGCCAGCCCGGTGGCGACCTGACCAGGGTGGCGATCCAGGCCTGGGCCGAGGCGCTGCACAACGAGACGATCATGGGCACCGCCTGCTCGAAGTACCAGCACCTGCGGAGCCATTTCGAGGCGGTCGCCCGGCGGGCGCAGGCCGACGGCACGGTCACCCCGGACGCCGATCCCAAGCTGATCGCCCAGGTGCTCTTCGGCCTTGTCCCAGGCTTCATCCTCCAGCGCCTGCTGCTCGGCGACGTAACCCCCCACGGCTACTGCACCGGCCTCGCCGCCCTGCTGAACACACCAGTCCCCAAACCGGTCTAGCCCAGGGAACGATCGGCGTCTCACCTACGTCCTTCGGGTGGAGGTGGGAGCGATCGACGGGATCTGGATTCTGTTCCTCAGCCTTGCCGTCGTGGCGGGGTTTCTGGGCCTGCTCGCCTGGGCCGCGGCGCGCTCGCGCAGGCGCGGGATCGGGGCGTCGATGATGGGCCCGTTCGAGCAGATGTGGCTGCCGACGGCGGCCGAGTCGCGGATCGAGATCCAGCTCCAGCAGGAGCGGAAGAAGCCGGTCGAATCCCCCGACGACCTGTGAACCTTCAAAAACTGAAGGCTTCTCCCACTTCGCGACTGTCTGCGATCGAGATGTGACGGAGGGCTTGAGACTCGCGACTTACCCGGTTAGGTTGTGCCGAGCCGCTTATTTCAGAGCTTGAACTAAGCGGGTGACAGGCAGGCACACAACGGCGCTGGGGAGTCGGAGGTGCGGTGCGTACAACCGTGGGGACAGCTCCGCCCAAGGCGGACTTCAGCTGGTACTGGACCAGCCAGACCGCAAGCTTCGTAGGCGACCGCCTGACCGGTTTCGCCGTCCCCAGCATCGCCATCCTGACGCTGAACGCCACTTCCGCCCAGGTAGGCATCCTCTCCGCCATCGGCTGGCTCGCCTACCCCACCCTCGGCCTGGTCGCCGGCGCCGCCCTGACCCGCCTCCCCCGCCGCCGGGTCATGATCACCGGCGAACTACTCCGCTTCCTCCTCTTCACCACCATCCCCCTGGCCGCCCTGGCCGGCTTGGTCACGATCCCCCAACTCCTGATCGTGGTCGCCCTGGCCGGCGTAGCCACCGTCTTCGTAGACATAGCCGGCCAGTCCTACCTCCCCGTAGTAGTCCGGCCCGGAGGCCTGGTAGCCGCCAACGCCAACCTCCAAAGCTCCGACAGCCTCTCCAAACTCGCCGGCCCCGCCCTGGCCGGCCTCTTCCTCAAACTCACCGGCCCGTACACCGGCCTCCTCCTCACCGCATTGCCCTTCCTCACCTCAGCCCTGACCCGAACCCGAATCCAAACCCGCGAGCCCCTCACCACCACCAACCCCACCGCGCAATTTCAGGGGTTAACCCCTGAAATTGTGGGTTGCCAGCCCGGAACCAAGGGGGGCAACCCACAATCTGAGGGGTTAACCCCCCAAATGGCGATGCGGGGGCGGATCGCCCTGGGGCTTCGGTTCGTGAAGGGGCACGGGGTGTTGCGGCCGTTGGTGGTCGGGGCGGCCGTGCGGAGTTTCGGGACCGGGATGGTGGACGCCGTTCTGTTGCTGTTCGCCTATCGGGTGCTGGGGTTGTCGAGCCTGCAAGGCGGACTGCTGATCGCGGCCGGGTCCGTCGGCGGGCTGGTCGGAGCGTTCGCCGCCAACCGGCTGGTCGATCGGATCGGGACACACCGCACTCTCCTGCTGACTGGGCTGGAAGGCGTGTTCTGGTTGGCGATTCCGGTCAGTTTGGTGTTTGCGCCGGCGATCGTGCTCGTCATCATCCGCGTCTGCGCGTCGGTCTGGACGCCGGTATGGAACGTCCTCACCACCAGCATCCGCCAGAACGTCACCCCCGCAGACCTCCAGAGCACCGTCCACGCGACCGCCCGCACCGTCACCTCCTCCACCATCCCGCTCGGCGCACTGACGGGCGGCTTCGCGGCCGGCGTACTGGGTGGACATCTCGGAACGTCCACAGCACTGGTCCTCGTCCTCGCGACGGGAGGTGTGATCGCCGGAGCCAGCGTCTTGTCGATCGGAAGAACAAGCCAAGCCTGAGGGAGATCGTATGCGCCCCACTACGACGCGAACGCTGAACACCAAGGAGTTCGCGGACATCAAGCACACCGTGTCCATCCGTTCCAAGGCCCGCAAGAACCTCCTGCTCGACCCCAGCTACGCCGCACCCCTGCCGCAGGAGGTCAGCCTCCAACTGACCTACCGCTGCAACCTGCGCTGCACCCACTGCTACCAGTGGAACGAGCAAGGCTTCTTCCGCGACTTCAGCATCCAGAAGCAGAAGACCGAGCTGGACCTCGAGGTGATCGAGGACGTACTCCGTACCACCGCCCCCGTCCGCTCCAAGCTCTTCCTCTGGGGCGGCGAGCCGCTCATGCACACCAAGTTCGACCAGGTGGCGGACCTCCTGGTGAAGTACCCGCGCACCGTCAACATGTGCACCAACGGCCTGCTCTTCAAGCGCAAGCTCGACGACCTGCTGAAGATCGGTGAGAACCTCAACCTGCTGGTCAGCCTGGACGGCCTCGGCGAGGACCACGAGGCGCTGCGCGGCCGCGGCACCTTCAAGCGCACGATGGAGAACATCCAGCTGATGCTGGACCTCAAGCGCAAGGGCGAATGGGACGGCGAGCTGTCGCTGTCCTGCATGGTCAGCCACGTCACCGTGCACAAGATGTACGAGTTCATGGAATGGGCCGAGGAGCTCGGCGTGAACACCGTCTACTTCCAGTTCCCCTGGTACATCAGCCCAGCGGTCGCCAACTCGATGGACGAGCTGTACGAGAAGACCTTCTCCTGGCTGAACCCCAGCACCGACACCAAGAAGCCCACCTGGCACTCGTACACCTACCAGCTGCCCGAGGAAGAGCTGCCGGCCTTGAAGGACTCGATGGCCCGCCTGGCGTCCCGGGCCTGGAACGTCCGCCTCCGCTATCAGCCGCAGCTCGAGGACGACGAGGTCGACGACTTCATCCTCGGTACCTCCCGCCCGGCCCAGCACCGCAGCAAGTGCCTCGCGGTGTCGAACCGGATGGAGGTCCACGCCGACGGCGCCGTCAGCTCCTGCAAGTTCTTCCCGGAGTTCGTGGTCGGCAACCTGTACGACCAGTCGGTGAACGACCTGTGGCAGAGCCAGTCCTTCAAGGAGGTCCGCCGGATCATGTCCGAGAACGGCATGATGCCGGTCTGCTCGAAGTGCATTCTCCTTTATCTGAACGGAGTCTGAGGTGGAGATCGAAGAACGCGTCAAGAACGTCCTGGCCAAGGTCCTCGACAACGGCATCACCGCCGGGGAGATCGGTCCCGAGGCGGATCTGGTCGAGCAGTACGGGCTGGACTCGCTGCAGACCATCACCTTCCTGCTGGCGATCGAGGACGAGTTCGACCTCGAGCTCGACTACCCGAACCTCCAGCTGGACGATCTGCGCTCGGTCCGCCAGTTCAGTACCTTCGTCGCCAACCTGGCGGCCCCGGTGCGATGAGCCATCACCTCGAGAACCGCGTAGTGCGGCTGGGCACGTTCGACGCCGAATCGAGCTGGCGTCCGACGGACCTGGCCGCCCTCCCGGCGATCGGTACCAGCGCCAGCGACCCAGCCATCGACGCGATGGACGAGCTACTGGCCGGCTTCTGCGACCCCGGCGACCTGCTGATCACCCGACGCCCGATGTCGGCGGCAGTACGCGAAGGCCTTGCAGCCATGGGATTGCACTTCGATCACCTGGCGCTCGGCGATCCCGGCCCCGGCCCGATCGAGCGCCACGTCCTGGCCGACCAGGCGATCATGAGCCGGATCCGCGGCGCCACCATCGCGCCGTACGCCGTCCTGCCGGAAACCTGGACCCTCGCGGAACAGTTGCTGCCGGCACCGGATGTGGTTGCCCAGGTCAACTCGAAGACCTGGTCCGACGAGCTGGTCCGGCGACTGGGACTGCCCGGCGCCGGGCGGGTGGTTCGCAGTACCGAAGAACTGGTCGACGCCGTCACTTCCCTTGATTTCAAGGCCTTGATCAAGGATCCGTACGGCGTCTCCGGCCGGGCACTGCTCGAAGCGAGTTCCCCCGGCATCCTCAAGGCGATCGAGCGAGTCCTCCGCAAGCAGGTCGGCAACGGCCTGCGGATCGAGCTCGTCGTACAGGAGAAGTTCCCCAAACAGCACGACTTCTCCGGCCACTTCCACCTCGACCAGAACGGCAGCTGGGAGTTCCTCGGCATCCAGCAGATGACGAATCGCGGCTTCCGCCACTTCGGCTCCAGCCCCGCCACCCCGTCACTGATCGACCAGGGCTGGTACGCCGAAACCGTCAGCGAAGTCATCCCCGCCCTCACCGAGGCCGGCTACTGGGGACCGGTCGGCGTCGACTCGATGCTGCTCGACGACGGCACCGTGATCCCCGTCCTCGAGATCAACGCCAGGCAATCACTCGGCCTGCTGGCGATCCGCCTCGACCGCCAGGCCAGGGAGCACGGCCTCACCGGCCACCTCTGGCAACTCGAACTCAACCTCGCCGCCGGCGAGACCATCGAAGACCTGACCCGGGCCTTCGCCCCCATCCGGTACGCCGGAACCGCACAGCCAGGCGTCACGGTGCTCAACGGGAGCACCCTGGCGTCCCCCGGCGGGCGGGTCCACGTCGCCATCTTCTGCGCCGCCGGTGAGATCCACCGTTGGCGGCAACGCCTGCTGACCGAAGTGATCTCGGCCGGCCTGACACCACGAGGGATGACCGATGCCGCTTGAGATCGGCTTGATCGGAGCCACCGGGATCGCCGAACGTACTCTGCTGGCGCAGGGTGCCGGCGTCAGAGCAGTCGCCGCGAGCGATCCCGTCCGCGCCAAGGAATACGCCGGCCGGCACGAGATCCCGGTCGTGCACGAGAACTATGCAGCGCTGCTCGCCGACCCGGCGATCGACGCCGTCTACATCTCGCTGCACAACTCCGCCCATCACCGCTGGGCCGTCCGGGCGGCGGTCGCCGGCAAGCACGTGATCGTCGAGAAGCCGCTCTGCCTCACCGCCGAGGAGCTGGCCGAGCTGTCCTTCGCCGCCACGGACGTGAAGGTCTTCGAGGCCGTCGCGACCGCGGATCACCCGTGGCAGCAGGCGGTTCACGACTTCGTTCACGGCGAGCCCTACGGGCCGTTGGTCAAGGCGGAGACGACCGTCAGGTTCGCAGTACCGGCTCCCGGTGGGTATCGCGATCGGCCGGAGCTCGGCGGCGGCATCTTCTTCGACGCCGCGAGCTACTGGCTGCAGGCCGTCCAGGCCACGATCGGGCTGGACCCAGTCGCTGCCGAGGGCAGGTCGGACTTCGACGGACCCAACGACGTCGACCGTTCGTTCGAGGCTTCGTTGCGCTGGGCAACCGGTGTCGAGGCGACGCTGACCGCCGACGTCGGCGAACAGCACATCTCGGACCATGTCTTCACCTTCGAACGCGCCAAGGTCAAGCTGAGGAACTTCCTCCGCCCGGTCGCCGGGGCGGTACCGCTCAACCTGATCGTCACCCCCACCGACGGCGACCGCCAGGTGATCGGCTTCCCGGCGATCTCGTACTACGAACGCCAACTCACCCGAATCCTCGACAGCCCGACCGACGACCTGGACGCGGCCACCCCGCGGATCACGTTGATGGACGAGATCTACTCCGACGCCCGCCGCCGCAAGGACAACCGATGAGCAACAAGCGCCAACTCGACCGCCCGGCCATCACCCAGATCCTGGAGGAAGCCGGCGTCGACCCCAGCGGCGAGGTCACCGAGCTGACCGAGGGTACGTACAACACCGTCTACCGGATCGGCTCCGACCTGATCCTGAAGGTCTCCCCCGACCCGGACGCGCCGGTGCTGAGCCATGAGCACGACCTGATCCACACCGAAGCCCTCTTCTACCAAGCGGCCCGCGGCAAGGCGCCGGTACCCGAGGTCATCCACAGCGGCGACGACTACCTACTGATGACGGCACTCCCCGGTACGACGATGCAGGGCGTGCCCGACGATGAGCGGGCCGTTCTCCAGCGTGAGCTGGGCGGGATCGTGTCGACTCTCCACGAAGTGACCGGCTCGGCCTTCGGGTATCCGCAGAAGGGGCTGGTCGCCACCTGGAGCGGGGCGTTCCTGTCGATGGTCGACGACGTCCTGGCCGATGCCAGCCGGTTCGCCGTGGAGCTGCCGCGGCCGGCCGAGCAGCTCCGGCAACTGGTCCTCAGCCGGCTCGACCTGCTGGACGAGGTACAGACTCCGCGGTTGATCCACTTCGACCTGTGGGACGGCAACATCCTGGTCGAGGACGGGCGGATCACCGGGCTGATCGACGGGGAGCGCGCGTTCTGGGGTGATCCGGTCGCCGAGTTCGCCTCGCTGACCTTGTTCCGCTCCGCACCTGATGCCGACCTGCTGGCCGGGTACGGCGAACTCGAGTTGGGCGAGACTCTCGTTCTTTACCGGGTCTATCTCTACCTGATCATGCTGGTCGAGGGGACGCCCCGCGGCTACGAGGGTCCGGACCGCGAAGCGATGGTGAAGTTGATCCTTCGGCACCTGAACAAGGACCTGGACCGCCTGTGATCGAGATCCTCACCTCGGGCGTAGCGCTGGGCGTCCACGTTCCGGGCCTGCTCCTCGCAGACCGCCTCGCCGAACAAGGCCAGGCTGCGAACGTCTCCGTGCTGGAGCGCCTGATGCCGCCCGAGACGCTCGCCACCACGGCCCGCTCCAAGCAGGCCTTCCACCGCGACTTCCGGATCGCCCTGGCCGGTCAGAAGCTCGCCCGCGATGCCTCAGTCGCCACCGAGGAGGCAGCTGTCACCGCACTCCTCGACGGCTGGCATGCGCGGCGCGTGACCCGCTTCGTGGTCTTCTCCGGCTTCTGGCTCCCACTGGTCGAGCGGTACATCGCCCAGTACGGCGAATTCCCCGTGGACGTGTGCCATGTCGACTCGGTCCAATCGCCATCCTTCGACAAGGCCGGCCCGACATCCCTGCCGGTGCGGCACATCTGGCTCGCAGACGCCGACAACCTGACTATTCCCTGCAGCATCCCAGTCAGCCGCGACGCCGCTGTGCCGTGGCGGGACAGGGAACAGCGCCTCCTCGTGCACGGCGGTGGCTGGGGCATGGGCACCTACCGCGAGCGAGCCGATGACCTACTCCAGGCAGGCTTCGAGCTGGACGTAGTCGCGTACGAGGACCGGGACCTCTCCACCAAGGGCGTGCGCTACTTCATGATCGACCCGGAGTGGCACCCGTGGCTCGACGACGGCTATCCGCCCTTCGGTGAGGTAGTAGCAGGGCGGCCGACCACCTTCCACCAGCGGTCCGGGCACCACGGCTCCTTCGACCTGTGCCGCCAAGCGCTCGCCACAGTGAGCAAGCCCGGTGGAGGCACACTGCTCGACTCGCTGTGGTCCGCGACACCGACAGTCCTGCTGGAGCCGTTCGGCCCACATGAGCAGCGCAATGCCGACCTGTGGATCGAGCTGGGCTTCGGCATCTCGTTCGAGCAGTGGCAGCAGAAGGGGTTCGCTGTGGAGGTACTGGAGGACCTGCACGAAGCACTGGTCGCAGCGGAGGTCCCCGACTACTCCCAGGCCCTCCTATGAAGACTTCTTTGTGGCAGACGTTCGCCCTGGAGATGGACGAGAAGCGTCCGGGCTTCGCCAAGGGCCCCTGGTTCACGATGAACACAGTGCTGACGCTGGACGACAAACTGGATGCCGACCGGCTAGCTACAGCTTTCTACCGGCTACAGCAGCGCCACGAGGTACTGCGCACAGAGGTCAGCAGCGACCGGCTCCAACTGATCCACCCCGAGCCCCGCTCGTCGCTGGAGCTGGTCGACGAGGTCAGCTCGCACGCCCCGGTAGACATCGCCCGCCCGATCAGACTGCGCCTAGCCGGCAACCAGCTCGCACTGCACCTCCATCACATGGTCTCCGACCCAGTAACCCTCTGGGAGACAGTCACCGAGCTAGCAGCCCTCTACACCGGCCAAGAGCTACCACCGCCCGCCCAGTACACCGACTACACAACAGCAGAGGAAGACCAGGTACGCCGTACCAGCAAAGAAGCCGCCGCCTGGTGGCACTCGAAGATCCGCGACACCAAGGTCTCACCGCAACCCTCCTCAACCGGCGATCCGCTGGCCTACCGTGACGACCTGCTCAGCGCGCAAGAGGTTGCCACCGTCGACGCACTGACCAAGCAGCACCGGAGCACACCCCTCGTCACCTACCTGGCCGCACTTGCCCACGGCATGGACCCCCACGTCGGCCCCGGCGACACCCTGGCGTTCACCACCCTCTTCGGCAAGCGCGACCGCCCAGCCTGGCAGCACCTACTCGGCCCCTGCATCGTCCCCTCCTACTTGGCCATCCCCCGCGTCACCGGCTCGCTAGCAGCCGACGTACCGGCAGTACGGGACGCCGTAGTCGGTTGCAGCCGCTACGCCCGCTACCCAGCATCAGCGATCTACGCGACGATCCAAGACCCCCAGCGCACCCCGTTCTTCGAGTACGTCCCCCAGCAATGGCCCACCGGCTTCACCTTCGGCACGGTCAAAGCAGAGGTCGCCACAGCCGCCGGCCCCAAGGACACTGGGCTAGCGGACGCTCTGGCGATCCGCGTCCGCACCAGGACGGATGGCGTACTCACTGGCCACTTCAGTGCCGACGGCACCGACTGGACCGAGCCACTGGTTCACCAGGTGCGGTCCGGCATCCGCGACTATCTCCTCCACGAAGAGGGGACCTAGCACTACCCCCAGTGGCTGCCCAACTCCCTGGGGAGCGCGTCTGGCTCTCCGTAGCGTCGTTCTCGTCAGTCGGGACAGCTACAAGGGGTCAGTCATGAGGCGTAGCAAGGAAGTACTCACCAGATCGAACCACTCGGTCGTGCTGCAGGACGTACGCCGGGTCTATGGCAAGGGCGGCAATGCCGTCACCGCGCTGGACGGTGTCACGATCAGCTTCGCGCGGGGCACCTTCACCGCCGTGATGGGGCCGTCGGGCTCGGGCAAGAGCACCTTCCTGCACTGCGCTGCGGGACTCGACC
The DNA here is from genome assembly GCF_039525325.1 of Kribbella koreensis. Lineage (NCBI taxonomy): Bacteria > Bacillati > Actinomycetota > Actinomycetes > Propionibacteriales > Kribbellaceae > Kribbella > Kribbella koreensis. Next base: position 162,671 of record NZ_BAAAHK010000002.1, on the reverse strand, counting down.
GGCCGACCGCCGGTACGGTCGCGATCGACGACGTACCGCTGGCCGGCCTGAACGAGCGGCAGCTCACCGAGCTACGCCGGGAGCGGATCGGCTTCGTCTTCCAGTCGTTCAACCTGCTGCCGGCCCTGACGGTCTGGCAAAACGTCACCCTGCCGCAGGAGCTCGACGGCCGCCGTACCAACAAGGCCGCCGTCCGCGAGGTACTGGACCGCGTAGGCCTCAGTGGCAAGCACAAGAGCCGCCCGGGCGAACTATCCGGCGGCCAGCAGCAGCGCGTCGCCATCGCCCGCGCCCTGGTCGCCCGGCCCGCGGTGATCTTCGCCGACGAGCCGACCGGCGCTCTGGACACCCAGACCGCCGCCGACGTCCTCGACCTGCTCCGCGAACCCGTCCGCACCCAGGGCCAGACCGTCGTCATGGTCACCCACGACCCGGTCGCGGCCTCGTACGCCGACCAGGTGGTCTTCCTCGCCGACGGCGTACTGGCCGGCAGCCTGGTCTCACCGACCGCCGAGCAGGTAGCAGACCGCCTCACCCACCTCGGCGCCCGCGCGGCCCGCGCCGCCCAAGCAGCCCGTGCGGCGCACGAAGCAGCCGGAGTCGGACGATGATGCGCCTGGCCGTCCGCACCCTGCGCTATCGCAAGAGCGGCTTCATCGCCACCTTCGTCGCCGTCATCTTCGGCACCGCCATCGTGCTCGCCTGCGGTGGCCTGATGGAGACCGGCATCCGCTCCAACGTCGCACCCGAGCGCCTCGCCGCAGCGCCGATCGTCGTCACCGGCAAGCTCACCCACCTCCGTCCGGGCAAGGAAGATGTCACCCACCTGACCGAACAGGTCGGCATCGACGACTCGGTCGCCGCCAAGATCCGTTCCCTGCAAGGCGTCACCGACGTCATCGGCGACCAGACCTTCCCCGCCCCGGTCCCCCAGGGCCAGGGCTTCAGCAAGGGCGAGGGCCACAACTGGTCAGCCGCCCCGCTCGCCCCCTTCACCCTCACCTCCGGTACTGCGCCTCGCCCCGGCGGAGTCGTCCTGGACGCAACGACCGCGCGGGACCTCCACGCGAAGCTCGGTGGCAAGGTGAACCTGCTGGTCGGTGGCCGGCAAACCGCCTTCACCGTCGACGGAATCGCCGCCGGCCCGGCCGGCAACACCTTCTTCTCCGACCAGGACGCCAGCCGTCTCGCCGGCCAACCCGGGAAGTTCTCCTCCCTCGGCGTACTCGTTGCCCCTGGCACCGACCTGAAGGCGCTGCGGAAGCAGATCGAGAAGACCGCCGACGTGTCCGCGCTGATCGGTCTCGATCGTGGCCAGGTCGAGCACCCGGACGCGGCCGTCAAGAAGGTCGTGCTGATCTCGGTGGCCGGCTCGTTCGGTGGCATCGCGACGATGACGATGATGTTCGTCGTCGCCTCGACGCTGGCCCTGGCCGCTCAGCACCGGCAGCGCGAGTTCGCCTTGCTGCGCAGCATCGGAACGACACCTGGCCAGGTCCGGCGGATGATCCTCGGTGAGGCGATGCTGGTCGCGCTTCCCGCAGTACTGGCTGGTGTGATCCCCGGCGCGTTGCTCGGGCGCTTCCTCTTCGATCAGCTCTCGAAGAACGGGGTGGCGTCGCCTGACGTGACCTTCTACCAGGGGCTGATCCCGTTCGCTGCCGGTGCGGGAGCCGCAGTACTGGCGGCTGTCGGTGCGGCGTTCATGGCGTCTCGGCGGTCAGCCAAGATCCGGCCGGTCGAAGCTCTGGTCGAGTCCTCGCTGCAGACCAAGTGGTTCAGCTGGGTGCGACTCGTGATCGGCCTGCTCTTCGTCGGCGGCGGTCTCGCGCTGATGATCGTGACGGGAGCCGTGATGAGCGGGCCGCTGGCCGGCGCGACTGCAGGTCCCGCGGTGCTGTGCTGGGCGATCGGTCTGGCAGTGCTCGGCCCGCTGGTCACCAAGCTGATCCTCGGCATCCTCCGCTGGCCGTTGTACGCGGTGAGCCGGGTCAACGGACGGCTCGCGATCCTCAACGTGACGGCGCGATCCGTCGCCATGTCGGCCGCGGTGATGCCGGTCATGCTGGCCGTCGGGATCGCCACCGCCAACATCTACATGCAGACCACCAACGTCGACGCGGCCTCGAAGGCGTTCACCAAGGACCTGCGCGCCGACGCAGTACTCGTCTCGACCGCCTCGGGTCTCTCGCCGTCGCTTCTCCCCCAGGTCCAGGCGCTGAAGGGGGTGGCGAGCGCGTCCGCCTACGTCACCAGCCTCGGCGTCATCGACGAGCCGCGGAACGCGCCGTTCGACGAAGACGGCGCACTCCTGCAGGGCATCTCGCCCCAGGGCCCGGACGGTACTGCGCCGGTACGCCTGACCACCGGCTCCCTCGAGGGCCTGACCGGCAACACGGTCGCGCTCCCCGACGTGGTCGCCAACAAGATCCAGCGTCCGGTCGGTACGTCGCTCAAGATGACCCTCGGCGACGGCACCCCGGTGGAGCTGAAGGTAGTCGCCACCTTCGCGGCCGAACGCGGCTACGAAAGCATCGTCCTCCCCGCCGACCTGGTCGCCGCCCACACCACCGATCGCCTGGCCCCGCAGATCCTCGTCCGCGCCGAGCCCGGCGCGTCGATCGCACCCGCCCTGGCCGAACTCGCCGCCGCGACTCCCGGCGTACAGGTAGCCGATCGCGACGCTCTCATCGCCGGCAACAACGAAGACCTCAAAACCCAAGCCTGGATCAACTATCTCCTGGTCGGCATGCTCATCGCCTACACCGCAGTCTCGGTAGTCAACACCCTGGCGTCCGCCACAGTCCGCCGCCGCCGCGAGTTCGGCCTCCAACGCCTCACCGGCTCCACCCGAGGTCAAGTCCTCAGAATGCTCACCACAGAAGGCATCCTCGTAGCCGTCTCCGGCATAGTCCTAGGCACCCTGGTAGCCCTGGCCACCCTCCTCCCCTACGCCTCAGCAGTCTCCACCAGCGCAACCCCCTCAGGCCCCATCTGGATCTACCTGATCATCATCGGAATCGCCTTCGTCCTGACGATGCTCTCCACCCTCATCCCCGCCACAAAGTCCCTCTCCACCAGACCTGCCGAGGCCGCCGCACGCGCCGACTGACCCCACGCGTCCCCCTCGGCCAGGAACTGGGACCCCGGACACCCCGTCCGGGGCCCCAGCCCCCTCCCCACCCACCCACCCACCATTTGAGGGGTTAACCCCTGAGGTGGTGGGTTGCCCCATCAGAACCACGTAGGGCAACCCACCATCTCAGGGGTTAACCCCCGAAATGTGCAGAGCCGCCGCAGCCTCGCGCCGCATCTTCCGCGCGGTGGGCGCGGTGGGCGCGGCGGGCGCGGCGGGCGCGGCGGGCGCGGCGGGCGCGGGGCGGATTGGGTGAGTTACTTGGCGGGGGTTGGTTCGGCGACTGGCTGGAGAGCGATTGTGGTTGCCTGCACCAGACCAGCGTGACGACGGAGCCAGACTGAGACCGGGAGCTGGAGGTCCTCGAAGTCCTTCTCCTCCAGCGCGACCGGCGGAGTCGGCACGCTCGCACCGAGCTCGGCGAGGACCGGACGCAAATGCAGGTCAGCAAGCAACTTGTGGCTGGGAGCAGCCGACACAGTGACCGGTACGACGACCGAGCCAGCCAGCGCCAGATGCGGCAGCACGTCGAGGAAGCTCTTCAGCAACCCCGTGTAACTCCCCTTGTAAACAGGCGTAGCCAGCACGATCACCGAAGCCGACGACACCAGCTCGATCGCACTGTCCAACGCCTCCCGATCCCCCTCCGCCGCGCTCTCCCCCTGGAAGATCGCCGGCGCGAACGTGACGAGATCGATCAGCTCGTCGATCCGGTACGGCGTACCGAGCTCAGAAGCAAGCAACTCGGCCACCGACGCGGCAGCCGCCGCCGTCCGGGACCCGGCTTTCGGATTCCCCACCACGGTGACGACGGATTGCGGCCAGACCGGCGGATCCGGCACGATCCGCGGCTCGAAGACGGTTGAGGGCATCGGGACCCAACTCCTGGGAGGTTCGGCAGTGAGATCTCGAGCCTAACCAAAGTCGAGCTGGCTACTTGACTTTCTCAGCTGGTGAACGATTCGCCCTCACCTTGACAACCACGAACCAGGTCACCGCGGCCACCGCACCCGCCAGTACGACGTACTGCAGCACCCCCACCGACGACTCCACGACATGCCACTTCTCACCCAGCGCATACCCCGCGACGATCAGCGCCGTGTTCCACACCGCACTCCCCAGCGCCGTCAGCGCGAGGAACAACGGCACGGTCATCCGCTCGACACCGGCCGGCACGGAGATCAGACTCCGTACCACCGGCACCAACCGCCCGATCAGGACCGCCTTGGCGCCATGCCGGTCGAACCACTCCTCCGCCTTGTCGACGTCCTCGAGCTTGACCAACGGCAGCCGCGCCGCCAGCCCGCGGGTCCGCTCCCGCCCGAGCACGCCGCCCACGCCGTACAGCGCGAGCGCACCCACCACCGACCCGAGCGTCGTGAACAAGATCGCGCTGATCAACCCGAGATCACCCCGATTGGCCGCGAACCCCGCCAACGGCAGGATCACCTCGCTCGGCAACGGCGGGAACAGGTTCTCCAGCGCCACCGCCAGCCCGGCGCCCGGAGCACCCAGCTTCTCCATCAGGTCGATCGCCCAACCGGCCACACCGGTCGGCTCCTGCGTCGTCTGCGCGAGCGCGCTCATCGTCACACCTGGTTCGTCGGGGTCATGGGGTCATTTCCTCGGCCCTCCCAACGTACCCAGCCGGCAAAACCCCACTCAACGACGCGGAAGCAGCGCCGACTCACGCCCGCTGAGCAACAGCAGCAACCCGGCGATCGGCCCGCGTACCTCAGCCCCCGCACCCACCGACCACTCGATGTCAGAGGCAACCAATCTGAAGCCACTCAACCGCTTGCGGGCCTTGAAAGGAAACGACTTGGCCCAGATCCGATCGGCCGCCACCACCGCCGCCTCGACCGGCATCTCATGCCGGCGCCCGAGTGGCAGCACGATGTCCTGGGTATGGATCAGCACATCGAGCAGCGGATCGACAACCGTCGTACCGAGCGGCCGCTGACGCGATCCGGCAAACCGCCGGTACTGCGCAACGATCTCCTCCCCCGAGTACTTCGCCCCCGCCCGCCGCGCCTCCTCGAACACGAATCGATTGAAGTCGCCCCGCGCCCGAACCATCCCGCCCATCACCGGCAGCACCCGGGCCTGCGGCGACGAGATCACATGCGCCGCGACGTCGCGGACCGTCCAGCCCGGACAGACCGACGGCGTCGACCACTCGGCCTCGGTCAGCCCGGCCAGCAGGTCGGCCAACGCCGCGCGCTCGGCATCGACGTACCGCCAGATCTCTTCGGTCTCCATCACGCACCCCAGTGGAACTAGTCAGCCTCTCTGACCAAATTAGACAGCCTCTCTGACCATCAGTCAAGATGGCCGGGTGCCGGACGACGACCCGAACCTCGGACTGCTGCTGTTCATCCCGTACCGCTCCCTGGAGAACCGCGTCTTCGCGCGACTGGCCGCGGCCGGCTTCGAGATCACGCCCGCCCAAGCCCGAGTGTTCCAGCGAATCGGCGCGAACGGCACCCGGCTGACCGACCTCGCCGACCAGGCCCAGGTCACCAAACAGACGGCCGGCTTCCTGGTCGACCAACTCGAGAAGGCGGGCTACGTCCGCCGCGTCCCCGACCCGAGCGACGCCCGCGCCCGCCTCGTCCAGATCACCGAGTACGGCGCCCGGACGATCCCCATCGCCGCCGCCGAGATCGCTGACATCGAGGCCGAGTGGACCGCCCACCTGGGCACCACCCAAGCCACCCAGCTCCGCCGCGCCCTGACCAAACTCCGTGAGGTCACCGATCCCTACGCCTGATCCAGCAGGACTCAGGCGCTGCCGCGAAGCTCCAGCCTGGTCTCGACGATGATCTGAGTCTCCGCAGGCTGCTCACCGCTCAACTGAGCCAGTAGGAGCCGGGTCATCTCGCGCCCCATCTCCTCGGTCGGCTGGAACACGGAGGTGAGCGGCGGGTCGGAGTGCCGGCCACCAGGCGAGCCGTCGAACCCGATCACGGCCACATCCTCCGGAATCCGCCGGCCGGCCGCCTTCAGCACCCGCATCGCCCCGAAGGCCATCGGGTCCGATGCCGCGAAAACAGCATCCAGCCCGGGCGCCCGGTCCAGCAGCGCCACCATCGCCTTCGCGCCGCTCTCCTCACTGAAGTCCCCGTACTCGACCAGGTCCTCGCCGATGACCTGGCGGAACCCCAGCAGTCGCGCTACCCCGGCGGACATGTCCTGCGGACCTGCGATGCACGCGACTCGTTTCCGGCCCTGATCCACCAGGTACTGCGCTGCCTGCCGCCCGCCGGTCGCGTTGTCGGCGTCAACGAAGGGAATGTCCCCGACCGGACGGTTGTCCGGCCCGGCCAGTGGCCGCCCGCACAGCACCAACGGCAGTCCGCCGGCCCGGACCTGGGCCGGCAGGGGATCGTCCGCGTGCTGCGAGAGCATCAGCACCCCGTCGACGTGCTCCCTGGTCAGGAAGCGGCCGGCCCGCTCGCGCTCGGTCGCGCTCTGCACCATCGACAACCACAACTGCAGCTGGGTCTGGGCCATCGCCGAACTGATCCCGCGGACGATGCCGGCGAAGTACGGCTCGGTGAAGAGCCGCTCGCCCGGTTCGGAGATCACCAGGGCCACGCAGTCGGTCCGCCGGGTGACCAGATTGCGAGCCGCCCGGTTCGGCACATAGCCCAGCTCGTCGATCGCCTTCAGCACGGCCGCGCGGGCCGCCGGGCTGACCTGGGAGGATCCGTTCACCACTCGCGAAGCGGTACCCCGCCCCACCCCCGCCCTTGCCGCGACGGTTTCGATGGTGGGACGGGGTTCGGTCATACCGCTAGCCTGCCTCGGATCAGATCGCCGTACCAATAAGCGCTGCTCTTCGGTGTCCGTGTCTGCGTCTCGTAGTCGACATGGACCAGGCCGAAACGCCGCGAGTACCCCCAGGACCACTCGAAGTTGTCGAACAGCGACCAGCAGAAGTAGCCGCGCAACGGGACTCCCGCGTCGATCGCCGCCCGACAGGCCCGCAGGTGGCCGTCCAGGTAGCCGATCCGGTCGGGATCACGGACCAGACCATCCGCATCCGGTACGTCCGCGAAGGCCGCGCCGTTCTCGGTGACGTACAGCGGCACCGGCGGATACTCCCGCGCGACCCGCTCGAGAACACCGGTGAGCCCCTCGGCATGGATCTCCCATCCCATCGCGGTGACCGGCAAGTCGCCCTTCACGAACCCCACGTCCTCGCTGCCGGGCCAGGGCGACGCGCCGGCGCCGCCCCCTCCACCATGACCGTCGTCGCCGCCGGTCGGCTCGCCTGTCACCACATGCCGGGTGTAGTAGTTCACGCCCAGGACGTCGAGTGGGGTGGAGATGACGGCCAGGTCCCCGTCCCGTACGTGCGCGAAGTCGGTCACCGGCGCGAGATCCGCGATCACGTCCGCCGGATAGGACCCGCGCAGGACCGGGTCGAGGAAGAAGCGGTTCTGCAGTCCGTCGATCCGCCGGGCCGCGTCCAGGTCGATCGCCCGCTCACTGGCCGGTACGACCTCGTACAAGTTGATGGTCACGCCGACCTGATGCCCGGCGGACCGGAGCAGGCCGGCGGCCAGGCCGTGCCCGAGCATCAGGTGATGCCCGGCGCGAACAGCCGCAGCAGAATCCTGACGACCCGGTGCGTGCACGCCCGAGCCGTAGCCCAGGAAGGCCGAACACCAAGGTTCGTTCAGCGTCGTCCACTGCCGGACCCGATCGCCCAGTGCCGCGGCGATCGCGCCCGCGTAGTCCGCGAACCGCTCCGCCGTGTCCCGCTCGGGCCAGCCGCCCGCGTCCTCCAGCGGCTGCGGCAGATCCCAGTGGTACAGGGTCGGCCATGGCTCGATACCGGCGGCGAGCAGCTCGTCGACCAGCCGCGAGTAGAAGTCGACGCCCGCCTGGTTGAGTGCGCCGCGACCGCTCGGCTGGACCCTCGGCCAGGCGATCGAGAAGCGGTAGGCCTGCAGACCGAGGTCAGCCATCAAGGCGACGTCGTCGCGGTACCGGTGGTAGTGGTCGATCGCGACGTCGCCGGTCTCGCCGCCCAGCACCCGGCCGGGCGCGTGCGAGAAGGTGTCCCAGATCGAGGGACCACGCCCGTCGGCGGTCGCCGCGCCCTCCACCTGGTAGGCGGCGGTGGCGGCGCCGAACAGGAACCCGGTGGGGAACTCCAGTCCGGTACCGGCCTCGGTCTGGCTGTCAGTTGTCACGACTTGATCGAACCTTCCATGATGCCGCCGATGATCTGGCGGCCGAACAGGACGAAGACCGCGAACAGGGGCAGCGTAGCCAGCGCTGTCGCCGCGAAGACCTGCGCGTAGTCGGTGTAGTACGCCGTCGCCAGCAGGCTGAGCGACAACTGGACGGTCGGGGTGTTCGCGTCGAGGACGGCGTACGGCCAGATGAACTCGTTCCAGGTCTGCATGAAGGTCAGCAGACCGAGTACGGCCGCGGCGGGCCGTAGTACGGGCAGCACGACGTTCCAGTAGATCCGGAAGGTCGAGCAGCCGTCCACCCGGGCGGCTTCCACCAACTCGTCGGAGATCGCCTCGGCGGCGTACTGACGCATCATGAAGACGCCGAAACCACTCACCAGGAACGGCACGATCACCGCCTGCAGGTGACCGTTCCAGCCGATCTTCACCATCAGCATGTACAGCGGGATCAGGCCGAGCTGGACCGGCACCATCATCGTGCCCACGATCACCAGCAGCAGACCGTTGCGGCCGCGGAACCGCAGTTTCGCGAACGCGAAGCCGGCCAGGGTGGAGAAGAAGACCACCGAGACGGTCACCACGCTGGAGACCACGACCGAGTTCACCAGGCCGTAGGCGAAGGCCGCGTGCTCGTTCGCGAACACCCGGCCGACGTTCGCGGCGAGCTCACCGCCCGGGAGCAGCGGCGGCGGTACGTCGTTGATCACGTCGTTGGACCGGGTGGCCACGACGACCATCCAGTAGATCGGGAACAGCGACAACGCGCAGGCGACGATCAGCGCCAGGTACGTCAACGGGCTGGTGCGCCACAGCCGGACCGAGGCGGCCCTCAGCGCGCTCACCGCGCGGCCCGCCGGACGATCAGCAGGTTGATCAGCGAGAACACCACGATCAGCCCGAACAGCGACCACGCGATGGCCGCGCCGTACCCGTACTGGAAGCGCTGGAACGCCGTCTCGTACATGTACATGGTGACCGTCTGGAACTGCCCGAGGGTGCCGCCGAGCATCCTGCCGTTGCCGAAGATCACCGGCTCGGTGAACAACTGCAGACCGCCGATCGTGGAGATGATGACGGTGAACACGAGCGTCGGGCGCAGCAACGGCACGGTGATCCGCCAGAACTGCTGCCGGGGCTTGGCCCCGTCCAGGGAGGCCGACTCGTACAGGTCCTTGGGGATCGCCTGCATCGCCCCGAGCAGGATCAGTGTGTTGTAGCCGGTCCAGCGCCAGTCGACCATCACGGCGATCGCGATCCAGCTGGACCACCAGTTGGCCTGCCAGTCCACCGCGTCCAGGCCGAACGCGGTGATGACGTAGTTGACCAGGCCGACGTCGCGGGCGAACAGCTGGCCGAAGACGATGCCGACCGCCGCCACCGAGGTGACGTTCGGGATCAGCACCCCCATCCGGAAGAAGGTGCGCGCGCGGATCTTGCGGTTCAGCAGATTGGCCACCGACAGCGCCATCAGCAGTTGCGGGACGGTCGCCAGCACGAAGATGCCGACCGTGTTCTTCAGCGCGTTCCAGAAGTCCGGATCCGAGAACAGCGCGGTGTAGTTGTCGAACCAGACGAAGGTGTGGTCACCGATCAGGTGCCAGTCGTGCAGCGAGACCCAGCCGGTGTAGACCAGCGGGAACGCCCCGAAGACGCCGAACAGGACGAAGAACGGCGCAATGAAGACGTACGGCGCGAACTTCATGTCCGCGCGGGTCAGCCGGGAGCGCCAGGAAACCCGGCCGTCGGCGGCACGCGCTGCCGCCGACGACCGGATGACGCCGGAAGAGGTCACTTCGCCTCTTTGACAGCGCTCTTCAGCGCTTGCTGCCAAGCCTTGTCGGGGGTGAGCTTGCCCTGTTCGACCGCCTGCATGGCCGGCTCGAAGGCCCGCTCCTTGACGGCCTGGTGCTTCGGGCCGAGGACGACCGGCTTCAGCGACTTGGCGCCCTCACCGAAGATCTTGCCGACCGGCGCCTTGGAGAAGTAGTCGTTCGTCAGCGCCAGGAACGCGGGGTCGTCCAGCGCCTTGGGCGACGACGGCAGCGGGCCCGCCTCCTTGAAGGCGGCGACCTGACCGTCGGGGCTGGTCAGGAACTTGGCCAGTTCGTAGGCCTCCTTGGGGTGCTTGCTCTGGGTGGGCACGGCCAGCCACGAGCCGCCCCAGTTGCCGCCACCACCAGGCACCGCGGCCACGTCCCACTTGCCGGCGTTCGCGGCGCCGGAGTTGGTCTTGATGATCCCGAGCATCCACGACGGGCACATGGTGACCGCGAAGCTGCCGTTCTTGAAGCCCGCCTCCCAGTCCTTCGACCAGGTGGCGATCTTGGCGCTGACCCCCTCCGACACCATCTTCATCGAGGTGTCCCAGGCCTGCCGCACGACCGGGTTGGAGTCCGCGATCAACTTGTTGTCACGGTCGTAGAAGTTGGTGTCGCCGGCCTGCGACAACATCGCGCTGAAGCTGGTCGTGACCGAGTCGACGAAGCCCTTGGCGCCGGTGTTGGCCGCGGTGAACTTCTTGCCGGTGGTGATGAATTCGTCCCAGGTCGGCCACAGCTTCGACACCGCCTCCCGGTCGGTCGGCAGCTTCGCCTTCGCGAACAGGTCCTTGCGGTAGCAGACCGCCAGACCACCGACGTCGGTACCGAGCCCGATCAGCGGCCCGTCGGCGCCGACCCTGCCCAGGTCCCACTTCCACGGCAGGAAGTTCGGCTGCAGGTCGGCCGCGCCCTGATCGAGCAGGTTGACGAAGTTCTGCGGCTGGGTCTTGAACTCGTTGAGAATGCCCTCCTCGAGCGCCACCACGTCCCCGGCCCCGGTCCCCGCCGCGAGGTACTGGGTGAGCTTGGGCTTGTAGTCGTCGAGCTTCTGCACACTGCGCAGCTCGACCTTCACGTTCGGGTGGTCGGTCTGGTACTGCGCGACCAGCGCCTTGTAGCCGAAATCCCCGAACGTGTCGACCACGAGATTGACCTGGCCGTCTGCTGCCGGCTTCGCGTCGTTCGTGTTCTTGCTGCATGCCCCGACCATGCCCATGGCCGTCACGGCAGCCACCGTGACCGCCAGGAACCGCTTCGTCTGGCTCATCGCCTGACCCCTCCTAGGTACTCAGGGCGCTCCATCTGGGAGCGCTCCCAAGAGCATCGGGGTGACGTAGACCACTGTCAATAGCTCGGTGGGAGCGTTCCCAAATCGAGTCCGAACTGTCGGTGGCCGATGATTGACTGTCCGGATGGCGCGCACGATGACTTCGACCGGACAGCCCGACGACCTGCTGGCAGCGGCCCGCGGCGAGCGGTGGTGGGTGCGCGGACGCCGGGTCGGCTCGGTCGGCCGCGCCGGGAAGTTCGTCGACGACGTCGGCTTCGCCCTACTCTTCCCCGCCGCCAAACCGATCGGCCCGTCCCTGTGGGAGGCCGTCGCGGGCGAGGACGAGGAGCCCTTCGCCGGCGGGATGAACGACAACGAGCAGAAGGTCTGGAGCTGGAAGGACGAGCTCCCCCGCCGCGGCCTCGCCTGGTACGGCGCCTTCCTCGGCGGCCGAGGCTCCTTCCTCTCCCCCAGCCTGCTCGCCGCCCTCTACCCAGGCGAGGGCGAGCTGGACGACCACCAGCACCTGGAGCTATCACCCGCCGCCCACGAACTAGCCGAAGCCCTCACCGCCGAGCCGCTCTCCAGCGCCACCCTCCGCGCCCTGCTCGGCGACAAGAACAAGTACCAACGCGCCATCGGCGAGCTGCAGAAGAACCTGCTGGTCACCACCGCCGGCATCGAAGAACAAAGCAACGGCTGGCCCGCCGCCCTCCTCACCCTCACCTGCGAACAGTTCGACGTCGGCGGCCGCCAGGACCACCACGAAGCAGCCCGCCACTACCTCGACACCATGCTCGAAGCAGCCCCGGTCGACCTGGCCCGAGCCTTCCGCTGGCCAACCCCCAAAGCCCGAGCCCTACTCAACGACCTGGTCGACCAAGCCCAAGCAACGACAGACGGCCGCAGGTACCAACCACTCAGCTAGCTCACTTCTGCTCGGCGAGGTCGAAGACGTTGCCCTCCGGGTCGGCGAGGGTCACCCAGTGGGCGCCGTACTCGTCGAACTCGCCGACCCGCTTGGCGCCCAGGCCGACGATCCGGTCGATCTCCTCGGCCCAGCCGGTGGTGGACAAGTCGAGGTGCAGGCGGTTCTTGCCGGCCCGCTCCTCGGGCACCTGGATGAACATCAGCGCCGACCCGTCGGCCTCCTTGTTCACGGTGGCGAAGAATTCGTTGCCCTCAGCATCGACTGAGGAGTTCAGCACGCCGGCCCAGAAGCCGGCCAGTTCGGCGGCGTTCTTGCAGTCGAAGACGACGTGTTCGAGAGTGATGGACATCCTGGTTCAGCCTTTCGGAGTGGGGAGCCGCTGGATCGGCCAGCAGATCTCGGTACGGAAATCACTGGCCGCGGCACCGTCGCCGGGCCCGGTCAGGTACAGCTCACGGATCGGCCCGGGCGCCACCTCGCAGTACTCCGCGACATGGCTGCCGAGCGCGCCGTAGGTGCGGTCGAAGTCGGCGTACGGTCCGTCGTGCCGGGTGATCGCGAAGTAGCTCGCCGGCAGGTCGACCAGCGAGACCCGCTCGAGCGCCGGCTGATCGGGCGCGACCGGCAGGAACCCGACCACCTCACCGACGTCGTCAGTGAAGAACTCGTCCCCGTACGTCGCTCCCGCGGTCGCGTTGATCCCGTACCGGCCGGCGATCTCGCCCAGCAACCCAAAGGTCTCCGAGCACCAGTCGTCGATCGAGTCGCGGTCGACGCGGTCGGTCACCGCGTACGCCCGGAAGGCCGGCATGAACCGGTACTCGACCGTCAACTCACCAACCGGCAGCGTCAGCATCGACCGCAGTGACGCGACCACGTCCCGCGTCTGCGCCAACTCGCGCTCCATCTGATCCAGATGCAGCCGCAACGTCTGGTCGCGGGTCTGGACGTCGGGCGCCTCCACCACCGCCCGTACCTGAGCCAGCGGCATCTGCAGGTCGCGCAGCCGCCGGATCAGCTGGGCCACCGGGACCTGCGCCGTCTCGTACCGGCGGTAGCCCGACGACGGGTCGATCCGCGCCGGCGCCAGCAGGCCGATCTCGTGGTAGTGATGCAGGGTCTTCACGCTGAGATGCGTGAGCCTGGAGAACTCACCAATCGTCACTGACGCCGTCATGAGGCAACCCTCCACCCTCCGCCTACCGGAGAGTCAAGCACCCCAGAACGCAACTCGACCGCCACCGGGGGCGCGGTGGCGGTCGTGCTGCAGGTGTCCCCGTGCGGACACCGCGTTCGGTCTGGCCGGTGTCAGTGACTACCGGCTAGGAGATGGTCCACTTCTGGTTCGCGGCTCCGGTACAGGACCAGATCTGCAATCGGGTCCCGTTGGCGGAGTTGTTGCCGGTGACGTCCAGGCACTTGTTCGCCTGGGGGTTCGTCAGGTCGTTGTTCGCGTAGTTCCATTGCTGGGCGCCGCTGCCGTTGCAGGTCCAGAGCTGTGTCTGCGCTCCGTTGGCGACCGAACCGCCCGACACGTCCAGGCACTTGCCGAGTGCACGGAGGGTGCCGTCACCAGGCCGGCTCCACTGCTGGGCAGCGCTGCCGTTGCAGTCGTACAGGTTGACCGGAGTACCGTCCGCGGTGTTCGCGCCGGCCACGTCGATGCACTTGCCGGCGAGGCCGGTGATCTGGCCGCCCGTACCGCCGCCACCCTGGGTGCCGGACCAGGTGAAGGTCGCCGAGGTCTTGGTCGGCAGGGTGTAGGTGAAGGACTGGCTGCCCCAGTTCACCCGGACCGACTGGTTGCCGCCGGTGGTGTTGAAGGCGATCAGCGACTTCGAGCCGTCGGGGTTCTTCCAGGCGACGTTCTTGACCGAGGCGTTCGCGGTCGAGTCGATCCGCAGCGCGCCCGGCTTCACGAACTTGGTCAGGTGACCCATCGTGTAGTACTCGACGGTCTTGGTGACCTGGCCGGCCTGGCCGTCGTTGCGGTGCACGGTCACCAGGCCGGTGCAGACGTTGCAGCCGGAGCCGACGAACGGCAAGTGGTTCTCGTCCAGCGCGATGCCCCACTTCACCCACGACTTGTCCCAGTTGCGGGTGTAGTCGATCAGGTTGTTCATGTCCTCGACCTGCTGGTTCGGGATCCAGGTACCACCCGAGTGCTCGGTCATGTAGGCGGGCACGTTCGGGTACTGGTTGTGGATCTGGGTCTGCAGGTTCACGTCACCGCCGTACCCGTGCCAGGCGATACCGCCGAAGTTCGGGTCGTTGCGCAGCGTCGCGTCGGCCAGCGGTACCGAGCCGAGGTCGTTGTAGTTGCCCCAGTTGTAGTCGAGCACCATCACCTTGGTGGACAGCCCGGCCGCGTGCAGCGCCGGGAACAGGTGGTTCTTGGTGAACTCGAGCAGGCCCGAGCCGTTCCAGTTCATCGACGCGTAGCCGGTGCTGTCGCTGCCGCAGCAGGTCGGCTCGTTCTGCACCGTGACGTAGTCGATGTGGTTGCCCTGGGCCTCGTTCTGCTGGATGTACTTGACGAAGTACTGGGCGTACATCGGGTAGTACTCGGCCTTCAGCCAGCCGCGGTGGACGAAGTCGTTGTTGTCCTTCATCCAGGCCGGCGCGCTCCACGGCGAGCCCATCACCTTGAGGTTCGGGTTGAGCTGCTTGGCCTGCTTGGTCAGCGGCACCACGTCGGCCAGGTCGTGGTTGATGGTGAAGTCGTTCAGGTTGCAGCAGGTGTCGTCGTAGGAGTAGTTGAACCGGGCCAGGTCGGAGGCGCCCATCGGGTTGCGGACGAACGACAGGCCGATCCCGTTGACCGGGTCGAACAGGTCCTTCATCACCTGGTTGCGGGTCGCCGCCGAGATCGTGTTGCTGCTGTTCAGCAGCCACGCGGAGCTGTCGGCGAAGGACGCGCCGCCGCCCTCCCAGGACTGGTACGTCGTGTTCTCGTTGACCGTGATCGTCTGGTTGGCCGTGCCGCCGGCCGGGCCGAAGTTGACCGGCGTCTGCTGCTGCAGCCCCCGGGTCACGTTCTGGCCGGCCGAGTCGTTGGTGGTGGTCAGGTAGACGTTGACCTGCTCGCCGGCGGCGTGCGCGGGCTCTGGATTGCTGATGCCGATTCCGGTCGCGATCACGGACAGGGCCGCGAGCCCGGCGAGCGCCGGCAGCACACGCCGGCGACGACCGCCGAGACGGAGGGTCCAGTTCGGAGACATGGGCGGATCTCCCTTTTGCTCAAGGGCTTTCTCAGGGGTGGGTAGGACCCCGAGGTACCGGCGTCTGCCCTCGCCGCAACTGGTGGTCAGCTTGAGATAACCATCGGTGAATAGCCGTGTCAACGTCAGGGCGCCACTTTTTTCACAGCTTATATTTATGTGTGGTCTTGACCTGAGAGCGTTCTCACAGCAAGCTGCCACCCAGCGAAACCCTGTCTCGCGACAGTCCGCCCCCCGCCCCCAACGGCCGGACATCACGCTCCGGCCGCGCGAGAAATGAGGCACGCATGAGGCTCACGCGTACCCGGTTCCGGTCAGCCGCCCTGCTCGCCGCAGGCGCCGCACTGGTCGGCACCGCTCTGCTCCAGTCCCCCGCAACGGCCGGTACCTCCGCTGTCGACTCGGCCGCGTCGCCGATGGCGGCGAACGCGGTCGGACCGGTCATCTGGGAGGACAACTTCGACGGCCCGGCCGGCCAGGCCCCCGACTCCAGCAAGTGGCGCTACGACATCGGCGGCTCCGGCTGGGGCAACGACGAGCGGCAGTACTACACCAACAGCACCCGCAACTCCGCCAAGGACGGCGCCGGCAACCTGGTGATCACGGCGCGCCAGGAGAACGGCGGCTTCCAGTGCCACTACGGCCCGTGCCAGTACACGTCGGCCCGGCTGCTCACCGCTCAGACCTTCACCCAGACGTACGGGCGGTTCGAGGCGCGGATCAAGATCCCTGGCACACAAGGGGTCTGGCCCGCGTTCTGGATGCTCGGCGCCGAAGGTGGCGGCTGGCCGAACAACGGTGAGATCGACATCATGGAGAACATCGGCCGCGAGCCGAACACCGTGCACGGAACCATTCACGGCCCGGGCTACTCCGGCGCCGAGGGCATCGGCGCGGGGTACAACTCCCCCAACGGCCAGGCCTTCCGCGACGGCTTCCACACCTACACGGTCGACTGGGAGCCCGGCGCGATCACCTGGTACGTCGACGGCGTCCAGTACCAGCGCCGCACCCCGGCGGACCTCGGTGGCGACACCTGGGTCTTCAACCACCCGTTCTTCCTGATCATGAACGTCGCGGTCGGCGGCTACTGGCCGGGCTACCCCGACGGCAGCACGGTGATGCCGCAGACGATGACGATCGACTACGTCCGCGTCAACCAGCTCACCTCCGGTGGCGGCGGTACCGGCGGTGCGATCAAGGCGCTCGGCAAGTGCATGGACGTCGCCGCGGCCAACTCGGCCGACGGTACGCCGGTACAACTCTACGACTGCAACGGCTCCGCCGCCCAGCAGTGGACCCGCCCCGGCGACGGCACCATCCGCGCCCTGGGCAAGTGCCTGGACGTAGCCGGCGGCGGCACCGCTGACGGCACCAAACTCCAGATAGCCACCTGCAGCGGCAACCCCGCCCAGCAGTTCACCTACACCGGCGCCCAAGACCTGGTGAACCCCCAGGCCAACAAGTGCGTAGACATCCCGTCAGCCAACACAGCCAACGGCAACCGCCTACAAATCTGGACCTGCAACGGCACCGCCGCCCAGAAGTGGACCCTCTAGCCAACCCCCACCCCAACCACGCCCATCTCGGGGGTTAACCCCCGAGATGGTGGGTTGCCCCACCAGAATCTGGTGGGGCAACCTTGCGTTTGGGGGGTTAACCCCTCAGATTGCGGTGGGTCTTGATGAGGTCGGTGTAGGTCTTGCCGCTGGTTTTCATGACTCGTTTGCCGGTGGGGTAGTCGACGTAGGCGAGGCCGAAGCGGGGGGCGTAGCCATAGGCCCATTCGAAGTTGTCCATCAGGGACCAGGCGAAGTAGCCCGCGAGTGGGGCGCCCTGCTCGACGGCGCGGACGCAAGCGGCCAGGTGGCTGTCCAGGTAGGCGGTTCGGTCGGTGTCGTCGACGTTGAAGTCGGCGTCGGGCTGGTCGACCCAGGCCGAGCCGTTCTCGGTGATGTAGATCTTTTCGGCGCCGTACTCCTTGGCGAGGCGGAGGATCAGCTCCTCCAGACCCGCCGGGTGGACCTCCCAGTCGAGCATCGTGTGCGTGACGTTCGGACCCGGAACCTGGCTGAATCCCAGCACAGGAACGGATTCGTCCGCCTTCACGATCTGCCGGAAGTAGTAGTTCAGCCCGACGAAGTCCGTCGGCGCCGCGATGATCTCGGCGTCGCCGGGCTGCTCGGGCAGCTCGACGCCGTACACCTCGACCATGTCCGCCGGGAAGCCGCGACCGAACAGCGGGTCCAGCCACCAGCGGTTGACGTGGCCGTCGGCAACCTGCGCCGCACGGATGTCAGCGGCAGCGGTCGAAGCCGGCTCGATGCCACTGAGGTTGACGACCAGTCCGACCTGCGGCGGCTTGGGCGCCGATTCGCGCAGTGCCGCGACACCGAGCCCGTGCGCGAGCATCAGGTTGTACGACACCCGCACAGCGATCTCGTGATCCTTGATGCCAGGCGCCATCCGCCCTTCCCAGTGGCCGATCCAGGCCGAGCACAACGGCTCGTTCAGCGTCACCCAGTCAGTGACCCGGTCGCCGAGCCGCGCCCCGACGACGGCCGCGTACTCCGCGAACCGGTACGCCGTCTCGCGGTTCTCCCAGCCGCCGAGATCCTGCAGCGCCTGCGGTAGATCCCAGTGGTACAAGGTGACGAACGGTTTGATGCCATTGGCAAGCAAGTCGTCGACGACCCGCTCGTAGTAGGCGAGACCGGCCTCGTTGACCTCGCCGGAGCCGGTCGGGAAGATCCGCGGCCAGGCGATCGAGAACCGGTACGCGTCGACACCGAGCTGCTTGATCAGCTCCAGATCCTCGGGCCAGCGGTTGTACGAATCACATGCGACGTCACCGGTATCACCGTTGTCGATCGCGCCGGGAACCCGGCAGAACGTGTCCCAGATCGACGGCAGCCGGCCATCGGCATCGATCGCACCTTCGATCTGGTACGCCGACGTTGCGGTACCCCAGACGAAGTCCTGCCGGAGCGGGGAGAGCTCGACCATCGGTGACCCCCAAGGGGTAGTAGGCGGGTTTTTTCAAAGCATAGTTGAAGTCCTGAACCCCGAATAGCGAGCGAGGTTCCGGAACCGTCCGAGCAGAAAGCCGGCGTCAGCGAGCGCGCGCGGTGAGATTGCGTGGCGCACGCGAGGTGGTGCCGCCGTCGCGGAGCAAGCGAAGAATCGGCAGCGTCGCGGCACCCATGGCGACCGCGTCACGACCGAGCTCGCACAGCTCGATGGAAACCTGCGCATAGGGCTGCCGCAACGCGTGCCGAGCAGTGGCCGCGCGCAACTCGGGGAGGTAGCGCTCGCCCAGCAACAGTCCGGACCAACCGCCGAGCACGATCCGCTCGGGGTTGAACAGGTTGACCAGGTTGGCGAAACCAGCGCCCAGGTAGCCGATCGTGTCCTCGACCACCTTCGCGGCGGCCTCGGACGAGTCGACCGAGTCGAGCAGCGCGATGAAGGCGGCTTCCTCGTCAGCCCCGAAGGAGACCTCGCTGCCGCCGGCCAGTCGATGCCGATCGAGCACGCCTTCCGCACCGACGTACGCCTCGAGACAGCCGTCCGATCCACAGCGGCACCGGCGTCCGCCGTACATGATCGTCGTGTGGCCCCACTCGCCCGCGCTGCTGCGGGTGCCGCGATAGCTGGTGCCGCCCGTGACGAGCGCGGCGCCGACGCCGGATCCGACCAGCGCGACCACGGCATCGGTCGCACCCCGGCCGGCCCCGAACCACATCTCGGCCTG
Organism: Kribbella koreensis; assembly: GCF_039525325.1. Taxonomy (NCBI): domain Bacteria; kingdom Bacillati; phylum Actinomycetota; class Actinomycetes; order Propionibacteriales; family Kribbellaceae; genus Kribbella; species Kribbella koreensis. The sequence goes on along the minus strand of NZ_BAAAHK010000002.1, from coordinate 143,326 downwards.
GCCGAGAGTGTTCGCGCCGTTGTCGACCTGGATCGGAATGTCGGTCTTGGCCGCGAGCAACGCACCCAGCGGAACCGCGTCCCACCCGAGCGTCTGCGCATGCACGACCGCGTCAGCCGGCCCCTCGACGACACCAGCCACAGCAACACCGAGGCCCAACACGCGATCCTCAGCGATCCCAGCCTGAGCCAGTACTTCGGACAGCCCGGCGAGCACGTACTTGACCACCAGCGCAGGGTCCGGCTTCGGCGTCTCGATCGGGTAGACCTTCGTCGCCAGCTGGTTCATCGCCAGGTCGAAGAGCTCCACCCTGACCCGCGTCTCGCCGACCTCCGCGCCGACGACGTACCCGAAGGCCGGGGCGACCCGGAGCAGCACGCGGGGCCGGCCACCGTCGGACTCGACCGAGCCGGCCTCCTCGACCACGCCCTCGTCGAGTAGCTCGCCGACCAGGTTGCTCACGCTCGCGGCGCTCAGCGACGTCTGGTGTCCCAGCTCGAACCGGCTCAGCGGTCCGTCGCGGTAGATGCTGGTGAGCAGCACGGAGCGGTTGGACCTGCGCATGTCGCGCACAGTGGTCCGGCGTCCATCCATCGTTGTGTGTTCCGCCCTCGGGGTCTGCGCCGGCCGGCGGCTGAAAATCGATCTTTCGGCCGACACTCCATCATGCACCAGCGCCGGTCCGGAAGGGCCTGGAGACGCTGTGCTCGATGCCTCCCCCACCGCACCACCCCGGTCCGCGGTCAAGACAACGAAGGACTTCTTACAAATCGTGAACTTAGTCGTGATTCGTTATCGCACCGTGATTGACGTGAGCTGACTCACTCGGCTTCACTCTACGGAACCGCTTCCGAAACCGGTTCCGAACATTCCGGACACGTCGCGGCAACATGAACCCCAACCGCCCGAGGGGAGCTGAAGTGTCGATCACCATCGCCGATGTCGCCGCCCGTGCAGGCGTCAGCAAGACCACCGTCTCCCGTGTCCTCAACGGCAAGGGCGAGCTCGACATGCGCACCGCCGAGCGGGTCCGCCAAGTGATCGCGGAGCTCGGTTACGTGCCGAGCGCCCGCGCCGTCGGGCTGGCCCGCGGCCGGACCCGGATCGTCGGCATGCTGGTCCCTTCGCTCACCTGGCCCTGGATGGGCGAGGTGCTGCAGGGCGCCGTGGACGTGGTCGAGTCCGAGGGCTACGGCCTGCTGCTGTTCACCTGCAACCGGGGTGAGGAGTCCATGCAGCAGTTCGCCTCCCAGGTCTCGGCCCAGTCCTTCGACGGCCTGCTGGTGATCGAGCCGGAAGGCACGCTCGCCTACATCGAACAACTGCACTCCCGCGGCTTGCCCGTCGTCCTGATCGACGACCGGGCCAAGCAGCCTGTCTTCCCGTCCGTCGCCACCACCAACCGCGCCGGTGGCGCGGCCGCGGCCCAGCACCTGCTGGAGCTCGGCCGGCACCAGCCCTTGGTGATCACCGGCGTGGACTGGTTCGGCTGTACCCAGGAACGCCTGGACGGTTTCCGCGACACCTACGCGGCGGCCGGGATCGAGCTCGACCCGAGACTCGTCTTCGAAGGCGACTTCACCCATGACTGCGGCCGCAAGGGCGTCCAGCAGGCCCTCGACGCCGGACTGAAGTTCGATGCGATCTTCGCGCACAACGACCTGTCCGCCGGCGGCGCCATCCAGGCCGTCCGGGAGACCGGGCGGAACGTGCCGAACGACGTGTCGGTGGTCGGTTTCGACGACATCCCCTACGCCCAGCACACCGAACCGCCGCTGACCACGGTGCATCAGCCGATGCGCCAGATGGGTCAGGCGGCGGCCCGGATGCTGATGGGCTACTTCGGCGGCAGTCCGATGCCGGAAGAGCCCCAAGTGCTGCCGACGACCCTCATCGTCCGCAGTTCAACCGCCCCCGTGACCGCCCGCCACACCGTGAACCGCTAGTCACCAGACTCCGGCGGCGGAGTGGCTGCCCCCGCTCCGCCGCCGGTGAAAAGCATCCGTCACCGATCAGCACCGATACCGATCTGTTAGCGCCGCCGATATTCCCATGAGAGCGCTTTCACGGCACGATGCGAAGGCCCCCCAGGCACCACCCGACAGTCATCCCACTGTCATCCGCCAACCAGTTGGACGAAACACAGGAGGAACGATGCGAGCTCGACGCTCAGTCGCGCTAGCCCTCACGGGCGTGCTCGCGGCAGCCCTGATGGCTGCCTGCAGTAACGGGGACGACAGCAAGAACACCGCCGGCACGGGCGGCAGCACCACCACCGTGCTCAACGTGGGAATGCCGAACGGCCCGCAGACCGAGAACCACAACCCGTTCCTCGGCTCGTCGGCCGGTGCGTCGCTGGGTTACCGCTGGATGATCTTCGAGCCGCTGGTGATGATCAACGGCATCAAGCCCGCCGAGCCGGGCAAGCCGTGGCTGGCCACCGAGTGGAAGTGGGACGCCAACTTCACCAAGCTCTCGCTGACCATCCGCGACGGGGTCAAGTTCTCCGACGGTACGCCGATGACCGCCGACGACGTCGCGTACTCGTTCCAGCTCCGCAAGGACAACGAGGGCCTGAACACCGACGCGATCCCCTACGGGACGATCACCGCGTCGGGCAACAAGGTGGACCTGACCTTCACCCGGTCGCAGTTCACCAACCAGAACAAGGTCCTGACCGTGTTCGTGGTGTCGAAGAAGCAGTGGTCGGCGATCAGCGACCCGACCAAGGACATCCTGAAGAACCCGATCGGCACCGGCCCGTACACGGTCAAGTCGTTCACCCCGCAGACCACCACGCTGACGGTCCGCGACTCGTACTGGCAGGACCTGCCGAAGATCAAGGAACTGCGCTACACCTCGTACAACGACAACAACGCGCAGACCACCGCGCTGGCCAACGGCGCCTCGGAGTGGAGCTTCGTCTTCGTCCCGAACGTGAAGGCGGTCTACCAGTCGAAGGACGAGAAGAACCACAAGCTGTTCTTCCCGGCCAACCTGGGCATCCACGGGCTGTGGATCAACACCACCCGCAAGCCGTTCGACGACCCGGCGCTGCGCCGGGCGATGGACAAGGTGATCAACCGCGACGACATCTTCCAGCAGGGCGAGGCCGGGTACTTCTACCCGAAGGTCGAGTCCGTCACCGGCATCCCGACGCCGGCTGGTGAGTCGTTCATCGCCCCGGAGTACAAGGACAAGAAGCACGTCGTCGACGTCGACGGCGCGAAGGCCGACCTGGCCGCCGCCGGCTACAAGCTCGAGGGCGACGTGCTGAAGGACAAGACCGGCAAGCCGGTCACGATCACGCTGACCGACCCGGCCGGCTGGTCCGACTACATCACCGACCTCGAGATCATCAAGGACAACCTGTCCACGATCGGCATCAAGGCGACCGTCGACAAGGCCAACCAGGACGCCTGGTTCAAGAAGATCGACGAGGGTGACTTCGACGCCGCGATGCACTGGACCAACGGTGGCGCGACGCCGTTCGACATCTACCAGAACATCATGGACGGCAAGATCCTCAAGCCGATCGGCAAGGGCGGCGTGAGCGGCAACTACGGCCGGTTCAACTCGCCGGAGGCCACCAAGGCGCTCGACGAGTACGCGAACGCCGCCGACGAGGCAGCTCGCACCACCGCGCTGAACACGCTGCAGAAGATCATGGTCGAGCAGATGCCGATCATCCCGACCTCGGCGTCCAACGTCGGCGGTCTGTACAGCACCAAGAACTGGTCCGGCTGGCCGAGCGACGCCGACCCGTACGCACCGGGTCAGCCGACCCAGCAGAACGCGCTCGAGATCGTCCTGAAGCTGAAGCCCTCCGGAGCCTGAGCACAAGACCGCGGCCGGATCCCACCACCTGGGGATCCGGCCGCGGTGCCGCGATCGAGCTAGGAGCATCGACAAGTCATGACGGCGACCGAGACAGAACCGGTGACCACGGGCGACGTGGTCCTCGAGGCCGACGGCCTCACCAAACACTTCCCCGTCCGCCGGGGGTTGCGCGACCTGTTCACCAAGGAGCGCAAGGCAGTGCACGCGGTGGACGACATCCAGCTGACGCTTCGCCGGGGGCGGGTCACCGCACTCGTCGGCGAATCCGGCTCGGGCAAGTCGACCGTGGCCCGGCTGATGGCCCAGTTGTACGGCCGTACCGCCGGCGACATCCGGCTGCACGGCGAGACGATCACTGTCAAGGGCGGCCGCGGTTTCCGCGCGTACTGCCGCCAGGTACAGATGATCTTCCAGGACCCGTTCGCCTCGCTGAACCCGGTCCACACCGTGCGGTACCACCTGACCCGCGCGCTGAAGATCCACGGCCGGGCGGGCAAGGGCTCCGCCGAGCTCGAGCAGAACCTGAACGCGCTGCTGCTGCGGGTCCAGCTGACCCCGCCGGAGCGCTACCTGGACAAGTTCCCGCACGAACTGTCCGGCGGCCAGCGCCAGCGGGTGTCGATCGCCCGCGCGCTCGGCGCCAACCCCGAGGTGCTGCTCGCCGACGAGCCGGTCTCGATGCTCGACGTCTCCATCCGCCTCGGCGTACTGAACCTCCTGCGTGACCTGAAGGAACGCCTCAACCTGGCGATCCTCTACATCACCCACGACATCGCCTCGGCCCGGTACTTCGCCGACGAGACCCTGGTGATGTACGCCGGCCGGATGGTCGAGGGCGGCGACTCCGAGACCCTCACCCAGAACCCGGCGCACCCGTACACCCGGCTGCTGATCGAGAGCGCGCCCGACCCCGACCGGCTCGACCGGGTTGGGGACGCGAAGGACGCTCCCGAGGACACCGCGGGTGGTGAGCCGCCGAGCCTGATCGCACCGCCGACGGGCTGCCGGTTCCACCCGCGCTGCATCCACGCGATGCCGAAGTGCTCCACCGAGCTGCCGCCGCGGTTCGAGCTGCCGATCGTCTCCGGCGAGGGCGAACACTGGGCCGCCTGCTGGCTCTACGAGGAAGGGGCCGCGAAGTGAAGTTCCTTCTGCAGCGGATCGCGTTCTACCTGTTCACCGCATGGGCAGCCGTCACCATCAACTTCTTCATCCCCCGGCTGATCCCGGGCGACCCGGTCCAGTCGCTGATCAACAAGCAGCAGGGCAACATCAGCACCGAGGCGGTCCACTCGCTCTACGTGCTGTTCGGGCTGGACAAGAACGCCAGCATGCTTTCGCAGTACAAGGACTACTGGATCCAGATCTTCCACGGTGACCTCGGGACGTCGTTCACCTTCTTCCCGGCGCCGGTGTCGCAGATCCTGACCCAGTCGCTGCCGTGGACCATCCTGCTGGTCGGTATCACCACCATCGTCAGCTTCGCGCTCGGTACCGGGCTCGGTGTGCTGGCCGGCTGGCGGCGCGGCTCCTGGATGGACGGGCTGTTGCCGGTGACGACGTTCATCTCGTCGATCCCGTACTTCTGGCTCGGTCTGCTGGCGATCACCCTGCTGGCCGGCGCAGGCAGCTTCTTCCCGTCGTCCGGCGGCTACGAGCCCGGCCTGGTGCCATCCTGGAACGGCGAGTTCATCGGCAGCGCGATCCAGCACAGCCTGCTGCCGGCGCTGACCATCCTGATCTCCTCGGTCAGCGGCTGGATCCTCAGCATGCGCAACATGATGGTCACCGTCGCGTCGGAGGACTACATCACCGTCGCGCACGCCAAGGGCCTGTCCGAGCGGCGGGTGATGGTCAGCTACGCCGCCCGCAACGCGCTGCTGCCGAACGTGTCCGGCTTCGCGCTCTCGCTCGGCTTCATCGTCGGTGGCACGCTGCTGGTGGAGATCGTCTTCTCCTATCCCGGTATCGGCTACAACCTGTTCCAGGCCGTCGGTTCCAAGGACTATCCGCTGCTGCAGGGCATCTTCTTGATCATCACGCTCTCGGTGCTGGTCGCCAACCTGCTCGCGGACGTCGCGTACCTGCTGCTCGATCCCCGCACCCGCAAGGAGGGCTGACCGATGTCCGCACCAGCCAGCACCATCACGGCGGTCACCCCCGGTGGGCCGGCCGCGGCGACCGCCCCGGCCAAGCGTCAGCGGCTGCGGTTCGTCGCCAACGGCAAGGCCGCGACCGGACTGGTCACGCTCGCCTTCTTCTGCCTGATCGCGATCATCGGGCCGTGGATCGCGCCGTTCGATCCGTCCAAACGCAGCAGCGACATCCTCCAGAGCCCGTCCGGCAAGCACTGGTTCGGGACCACGCACCTCGGCCAGGACATCTTCAGCCAGATCCTGGTCGGCACCCGCGGCGTCATGTTCGTCGGCCTGCTGGCCGGCATCATCGCGACGGCGCTGTCGGTCCTGATCGGGGTCAGCTCCGGCTTCCTCGGTGGCGCCGCGGACGAGACCCTGTCCGCGCTCTCGAACGTCTTCCTGGTCATCCCGGCCCTGCCACTGATCATCATCGTCGCCTCGACCATCCCCGGCGCGGGCGACCTGATGGTTGCCTTGGTCATCGGTCTGACGTCGTGGGCCTGGGGAGCGCGAGTACTCCGTGCGCAGACCCTCTCCCTGCGACGGCGTGACTACGTCGAGGCGGCCCGGGCCACCGGTGAGAGCACCTGGCGGATCATCACGGTCGAGATCCTGCCGAACCTGACCGCGATCATCGCGTCGGGCTTCGTCGGTACCGTGATCTTCGCCGTCATGTCCGAGATCACCCTGGCCTTCATCGGCATCTCGACCATCTCCGAGTGGAACTGGGGCACCATCCTGTTCTGGGCGCAGAGCCAGCAGGCCCTGGCCCAGGGCGCGTGGTGGTGGTTCGTCCCGGCCGGTCTCGCGATCGCGATCCTCGGTACGGCGCTGTCGCTGATCAACTTCGGCATCGACGAGTTCGTCAGCCCGCGGTTGCGCAGCAGCGGCCACACCAAGGTGAAGACCGCCGACGGCCACACGGTCAAGATGCGCGTCGGGTTCACCCCGGTCCTGTCCCAGAACGGCAAGAAGGACCCGGTCACGCCCGTGGTGCGGAAGGCCACTGACGAAGCGAAGGGCGCCGCATGAAGCCGCCAGTGCTCGAAATCAAGAACTTCAACGTCGACTACGGTCTGGGCGACCAGGCCGTCCAGGCGGTCCGCGACGTCACGCTGACCCTGCACCGCGGTGAGGTGCTCGGGCTGGCCGGCGAGAGCGGCAGTGGCAAGTCGACGCTCGCGTACGGCGTCACCCGGCTGCTCCCGCCGCCCGGCGTGATCAGCGGCGGCTCGGTCATCTACCACCCGCCGGGCGGCGAGCCGTACGACGTGATGGCGCTCAGCAACTCCGAACTGCGCGCGTTCCGCTGGGCCGAGACGTCGATCGTGTTCCAGGGCGCGATGAACTCGCTCAACCCGGTGCACAAGGTCTCCACCCAGATGCTCGACGTGATCCGCGCGCACGAGCCGCAGCTCACCCAGGAGGCACGGGTCGCTCGGGCCAAGGAGATGCTCAAGCTGGTCGGCATCTCGGCGGATCGGATGGACGCCTACCCGCACCAGCTGTCCGGCGGTATGCGGCAGCGGGTGATGATCGGGATGGCGCTCGTGCTCGAGCCCCAGGTCGTCATCATGGACGAGCCGACCACGGCCCTCGACGTGGTCATGCAGCGGCAGATCCTCGCCCAGCTGGTCGAACTGCGCGAGCGGCTCGACTTCTCGGTGCTGTTCATCACCCACGACCTGTCGCTGCTGGTCGAGTTCTCCGACCGGATCGCGATCATGTACGGCGGCCGGATCGTCGAGCAGGCGAAGTCGGCCGACCTCTACAAGGACTCCCTGCACCCGTACAGCGAAGGACTGCTCAAGTCCTTCCCGGCGCTGCGCGGTCCGCGCAAGGAACTGGCCGGGATCCCCGGATCCCCGCCCGACCTGCGCGGGATGCCGACCGGTTGCGCGTTCCACCCGCGGTGCCCGCACGCGTTCGACCGCTGCTCGACGGAGATCCCCGTCCTCGGCGTACCCGAGGCCAGGAACGACCCGAACCGCGAGGTGGCCTGCTGGCTGCCGGGTCGCGTTCCGGTCGGCTGATCTCTCACCTCTACCTTTCGAAGGGAGCCAGTACGGCGCTCGCCCACCGGCGGGCGCCGTACACACGCCTATGAACAGCACCGCTGCCCCCACCTCCACAGCGTTCACCGCGCCGGCGGCCGAGCAGGCCCTGATCGACACCCTGCCACCGGGCTTCCGCTGGGGCGTCGCGACCTCGGCGTACCAGATCGAGGGCGCCATCGACGTCGACGGCCGCACGCCGTCGATCTGGGACACCTTCTGCAAGGTGCCCGGCGCGATCGACAATGGCGACACGGGTGACATTGCCTGTGAGCACTACACCCGGATGCCGGCCGACGTCGCCCTGATCAAGGACCTCGGGCTGGACACGTACCGGTTCTCGGTCTCCTGGCCGCGGGTGCAGCCGGGCGGTCGCGGTGGGGTGAACCCGGCCGGGATCGCGTTCTACGACCGGCTGGTCGACGAACTGCTTGCCCAGGGCATCGATCCTTGGGTGACCCTGTACCACTGGGATCTGCCGCAGGAACTCGAAGACGCGGGCGGCTGGCCGGTGCGCGATACGGCGTACCGGTTCGCGGACTACTCGATGCTCGTGTTCGACGCGCTGAGCGACCGGGTCGACACCTGGACGACACTGAACGAGCCGTGGTGCTCGGCGATGCTCGGCTACGCGTACGGCGCCCATGCGCCGGGCCGGAAGGAGTACCCGGCCGCTGTTGCCGCGGTCCACCACCTGCTGCTCGGCCACGGTCTCGCCACCGAGAGGATGCGGGAGGCAGCGCCGCGCAAGCTCGACATCGGCATCACGTTGAACGCGGCAACGGCGTACCCGGCCAGCGACCTGGAGCCGGACCTCGAGGCAGCCCGTCGCGCTGACGGTATGGGCGCGCGGCTCTACCTCGACCCGCTCGTCCACGGCCACTACCCGGCCGACGTCATCGCCGACCTGGCCACCGAAGGCATCGAGATCCCCATCCAGGAAGGAGATCTGGCCACCATCTCAGCCCCCTTCGACGTCCTGGGCATCAACTACTACTTCAGCCAGAAGTTCACCGGCTTCGGCGAGAACGGCGAAACGGCCGGCGAAGACGGTCTCCCCATCACCCGCACCCTCCCCCTGAACCGACCCCGCACCGCCATGGACTGGGAAATCGTCCCCGAAGGCTTCACCGACCTCCTGGTCCGTATCTCCAAGGACTACCCCGGCGTCCCCATGGTCATCACCGAAAACGGCGCCGCCTTCGAAGACACCGCCGACACCACCGGCTACGTCGCCGACGAAGGCCGCACCGCCTACTTCGCCTCCCACCTAGCGGCGGTAGCCTCCGCCATCCAACAGGGCGCCGACATCCGCGGCTACCTGGCCTGGTCCCTCCTGGACAACTTCGAATGGGCCTACGGCTACGACAAACGCTTCGGCATAGTCCGAGTCGACTACGAAACCCAGGCCCGAATCCCCAAGCAAAGCGCCCTGTACCTCAAAGAGGTAGCCCAGCAGCACCGCTCCAAGTAGGCAAGAACCGAACGGCCCGGACGTCTCCGTCCGGGCCGTTACCATTCCACCGTGCCGCCGCCCTCCGCACCCGACCGAGCCTTGGGCCACGTCACCGCTCTCTCCTCGGGACCGCCGCTGGATGAAACCCTCCGCATCACCCTCAACTTCCACCCCGACCGCGACGGCGGGTCTACGGCGCCCTCAACTACCGGCACCAGCCCACCGGCGCAGCGCCGCGCTTCGGCTCCGCTCACTTCCGCCTGACCGCCGACGCCCTGGCCGAGGCCGACGACCGAGATGCCCTGGACAACTACGTCGAAGCCCAGATCCACGGCCCGGTCCGACTGGACCGCGACGTCGAGGCATTGGTCCTGGACCCCAGCCACCGCGGCACACCAATCGAGCAAGCAGCCCGCCGACTCCCCTGCCCAATCGAGTGGCACGCCGGCTTCCGCCTCACCACCGACGACCTATGCCGCCATCCCGACTACAGAGGCCGGCAGTACGTAGACCTCGGCCTGTCGATCGAAGTAGACGGCTGGCTGACGCCGTCAATCCTCGGCGACGCGGCGGCGCTCGGACAGCACGACCCCCAAGCCCTCAAACGCGTCTGGCACTACCTGGCCCGCTTCGGCGACGAGTCCAGGTGACCTCAGCACCGGTCAATCGGATCGAGCGGTGATGCACGGTGTGGCCGGAGGCAACGCTGTGAGTGTGCCTGGGCGGCCGGGTCAAGGGACCTATGGCATGAATCCTCGAACTCTTTCGGCTCTGGCTCCGCCGACGGATGTCGCGACCCTGAAAGGGACTGCTTGGCGCAGGGGACTGGGGGGCGATCCAGGCAGGATCCGAGTCCAGAGGGAGGCTGATCGTGAATGTCAGAAGATCCACCACGTGCTTGACGGTATTGGCGGTGATCGCGGGTTCCATGACGTGGCTGGCGGGGCCCGTCAGTGCGGTCACGCCGGCGCGCGTGTCCGCTGCGGGTCCGGTGTCGCCGACTGACGAGACCAAGGTCCCGCACTACTTCGGGCCCTATCCGAACTGGGCCAACAGCCCGGCCACGCTGTCGACCGCGGCGGTGAAGATCAACGGGACGGGGACCGGGGCGGCGGCTGTGGCCCAGGTCGACCCGGCGACCGGTGGGATCACATCGATCACGGTCACGGCTCCCGGTCACGACTACGACGCGACGACGACGGTGACCGTCGATGGCAGCACTGGTACGCCGGCCGGCGCGACTGCGACGGTCAACCCGACCGGCGCGGTCGTCAACCTCACAGTAGGCAGCGCCGGCACCGGGTATAGCGGGTTCGGCGTCGCGATCACCGGTGGCGGTGGCACCGGTGCGACCGCGACCGCCTCTGGGGGCGTGGACGCCGTTCACATCGCCGACGGTGGCAGCGGCTACACGATGCCGACTGTCGACTTCGACCTGCCCGACGATCCCAACGGCACCGTCGCCAAGGGACACGTGCCGATGATCGCCAATGGCGACCCGGTCGACGGGATGAACGCCAACGGCACGATCACCGCGGTCGTCGTCGATTCACCCGGCTCCGGTTACAGCACGGCGCCCGCAGTCACGGTTCGCGACGGCACGATCTTCGACCCGATCACCGGGTCCACCCCGGCCACTGCCACGGCCGATCTGAAGCTGGTCGCTGCCACCGTGACCGACCCCGGTACCGGCTACACGAGTACGCCGGCGGTCGCGGTCACCGACCCGACCGGGACCGGCACAGGGGCGGCCGTGACGGCAGTCACCGACGTCGGCTCGATCAGCGGGATCACCGTGGACACGCCTGGAAACGGATACCTGTCCCCGGGCCTCAAGAAGTTCCAGGACGAGCTTCCGGTCACCTGCAACCCGGGCACCGACGGTACGGGCTGCCCGCTGGCGCCGAGTACCCCGGCGATGGGGCCGGCCGCGAAGTTCATTCCCACCGCGGTTCCGGAGGCCAAGACCTACAACGGCAAGGCGAGCGACGAGTACGTCATCGGTCTGGTGCAGTACCGGACGAAGTTCTCCTCAGACCTGCCACCGACCTTGGTCCGCGGCTACGTGCAGCTATCCACCCCTGGAGTTCCGGGACGGCAGGTGCCGCTCTACAACGAACTGGTGGACGGCACCCGGCAGCAGATCGCCGGCTACACCGGTGTCGCCTCGCCGCAATGGCTCGGCCCCATCATCGCCGCGACGAAGGACAAGCCGGTACGGATCGTCTTCCGCAACCTGTTGCCCACCGGTGCCGCCGGTGATCTGTTCCTGCCCACCGACAGCACCATGATGGGATCGGGCACAGGCCCGACCGGGCAGGCCGCACCGACCAACGCCGGCACCGTCATGGACGGTGTACGCAACCCGGCCTGTACGCAGTACCCGAAGGACGCCGGGTGCTTCAAGGACAACCGCGCCACGCTGCACCTGCATGGCGGGGTCACGCCGTGGATCAGCGACGGTACGCCGCACCAGTGGATCACGCCGGCCGGGGAGAACACCCCATGGCCGCAGGGTGTGAGTGTTCGCACCGTGCCTGACATGGTCGACGGCTCGGGCGCCGAGGTCTGCGCCGCCGCCGACGACGGCTGCTCCACCTTCTACTACACGAATCAGCAGAGTGCGCGGATGATGTTCTACCACGATCACTCGTGGGGGATCACCCGGCTGAACGTGTACGCCGGCGAGGCCGCCGGTTACCTGATCACCGACGACACGGAGAAGGCGCTGGTCAGCAGTGGCACGATCCCTGGTGAGGCCGACAGTCTCCCGCTGATCGTGCAGGACCGGACGTTCACCCCGGACCAGGCCCAGCTCAAGCTGCAGGACCCCACCTGGGACGAGCAACGCTGGGGCGCCAAGGGCAGCTTCTGGTACCACCACGTCTACATGCCTGCACAGAACCCGGGTGACCCCTCGGGGATGAGTGCCTACGGCCGCTGGATGTACGGGCCATGGTTCTGGCCGCCGGCCACCGGCACGGTCAACGGCCCGATCGCCAACCCGTACTTCGACCCCGCCTGCAAGCTCGACGTCCCGTCGACGTGGCAGTACCAGACCGATCCGTTCTGTGAGCCCGAGCAGATCCCCGGGACGCCGAACATCTCAGCAGGGATGGAGCAGTTCAACGACACCCCGATCGTCAACGGGGTGGCCTACCCCAAGGTGACGCTGCAGCCGAAGAGCTACCGGCTGAGGATGCTCAACGCCGCCAACGACCGGTTCTTCAACCTCCAGTGGTACACCGCCGATCCGACCCAGGGTGACGGCACCACCGAGGTCGCGCTGAAGCCCAACGAGCTCCAGGCAGCGCAAACAGATCCGACGGTGTCACCGACACCGGTGGGCGCCAACAACAACGCTTTCGGCCCCGACTGGGTTCAGATCGCCAACGAGGGTGGCTTCCTGCCCGCTCCCGCGGTGATCGACGGCCAGCAGCCGACGACCTGGATCACCGACCCGACCCGGTTCGACGTGGGCAACGTCGACAAGTCGTCGTTGCTGCTCGCACCGGCGGAGCGGGCCGACGTCATCGTCGACTTCTCGAAGTTCGCCGGCAAGACGCTGATCCTCTACAACGACGCTCCCGCCGCGTTCCCGGCCAGGGTGCCGTCGTACGACTACTACACCGGAGCACCGGACCTCCGCCCGGCCGGCGCCCCGACCCCATTGGCCGGCTACGGCCCCAACACCCGCACGGTGATGCAGGTGACGATCGCCGCCAGCACGCCCGCGGCCGCGTTCGACCTCACCAAGCTCCGCGCCGCGTTCACGCACAAGGCCAACGGTTCCGGGGTCTTCGAGTCGGGGCAGAACCCGATCGTCGTCGGTCAGGCGGCCTACAACTCGGCGTACGGCTCGTCGTTCGCCGCCAGCAGCAACTGCAACGTCGCGAACACCAACGTACAGCGGTGTGACGGCCTGGTCCGGGTGAACGACACCGGCACCTTCGGCTTCAACACGTTGCGGTCGCCGGCCACGAAGGTGTCCATGAAGCTGGAGCCGAAGGCGATGCACGACGAGATGAACTCCTCGACCTTCGACGAGTTCGGGCGGATGCAGGCCAACCTCGGCCTCGAGGCCCAACCACCGAGTCCAGGGCAACAGAACGTCACCCTGTACCCGTACGTCAATCCACAGACCGAACTGATCGACGGCACCAAGCTGCCGACCGCCGACGTCAAGGCCAGTCCGATCAGTGACCTGAAGGACGGCACGCAGATCTGGCGCTTCACCCACAACGGGGTGGACACGCACCCGATCCACTTCCACCTCTTCGACGTCCAGGTGCTGAACCGGGTGACGTGGGACAACATCATCATCCCGCCGGACCCTGGCGAGCTGGGCTGGAAGGACACGGTGCGGATCAGTCCGCTGGAGGACACCATCGTGGCGCTGCGCCCGATCATCCCGAAGGTGCCGTTCGAGGTACCGAACTCGGTACGGCCCCTCAGTCCGATGAGTCCGATCGGGTCGACGGTGGGCTTCAACAGCATCGACCCGCAGGGCAATCCGACGGCGGCGATCACCAACCAGCTGGTCAACTTCGGCTGGGAGTACGTCTACCACTGCCACATCCTGTCCCATGAGGAAATGGACATGATGCGACCGGTAAGCCTCGCGATGCCGCCGCTCAAGGCCGAGAACCTCGCGTTCACCTTCACCGGCACCGGCGCCAACCGGAGGGTGCGCCTGACCTGGACCGACAACTCGATCACCGAGACGTCGTTCGTCGTCCAGCGCACGACCAACGGCATCGACTGGACCACCGTCTCAACGGTGCAATCGCCGCTCAACCAGACCAACACGAAGGGATCAACACTGGTCACGGTCGACCCGACGTCCAATGCGACGACGCCTTACCGCTACCGGGTACAGGCTGTGAACACGGTCGGCTACGGGTCGGGCTTCCCGACCATGTCGGTCCAGTCGACCTCGAGCGAACTCGGCGTCAACCTCCCGGCAGCTCCGACACTGCTCACGGCGGCGCTGCAGGCAGGGCCTCCCAGGGTGGTGCTCACCTGGCGTGACAACGCGAGCAACGAGTCCGGCTTCGCGGTCGAGCGCTCGACCGACGGCGGCACGACGTTCAGCAGGATCGCGACAAGGGCCGCCGGCGCCGGCACCGGGAACGTCACGTTCACCGACACCGGCGTGGCACTCGGTTCCACGTACGTCTACCGGGTCGCCGCCGAGAACACCGCCGGAACCTCGGCATTCACCCCGGCGTTGACCGTCACCGTCGACGTCCCGGCCGTGCCGACAGCCCTGGTCGGCAGCGCCGTACGGCAAGGGAGCGGGGAGCGGGTCACCCTCACTTGGAACGGTGTCGCCGGAGCTTCCGGCTACACCATCCAATGGAGCGCGACCCCAGCATTCACGACGGTTGCCGGCACCACGAACCTCGGAGCCGTCACGACCGTCACGACCGGAACCATCGCTCGACAGGCGTGGTACTTCCGGATCCGTGGCACCAACGCACTAGGTACCGGCGCCTGGTCGACACCGGTCCTGGTGGCCGCTGCTCTCTGACCAATCACCGGCTCATCAAACACCCAGCTGGAGGAGGTACCGAACCAAAGGAACGAAGCGGCGCCGGGGTCACACAACGTGCCCCGGCGCCGCTCCACGAGCAGGCGAGCCCGGGGGCGGCTAGCGCCAGGTGATTTCGGGGGCTCGGTAGAAGTTGATGCTTAGGGTGTCCCAGCGGGAGCCTTGGGCGCCTAGGCGGGTTTTGTAGGTGGTCCAGTCGAGGGCGGAGGACGGGGACCAACCTAGTTCGGCGATGCCTGGTAGGCGGGGGAAGGCCATGTATTCGAGCTTGTCGAGGTTGTCGAGGGTTTCGGACCAGATGGGGGCTTCTACGCCGGCTACTGCGGTGGTGGGGAGGTTCGGGATGAGGGTGGACGGGTTCCAGCTGTAGGACTTCTGGATGCTGACGTAGCCGGCCCAGGACAGGCCGTACGGAGTACTGGAGTTGTACTTCATGTCCAGGTAGGCGCGGTTGGCCGGGGACAGGACTACCTTGGCGCCTTGGGCGGCGGCCTTGCGGGCCAGGTCGCGGGAGCGGGTGTCGTCGGTGCCCCAGTACTGCGCGATGCTGTTGGCCGGGAGGGTGGTCTCGGCGATCTCTTGCCAGCCCATCACTCGCTTGTTCTGCTTGGTGACAAGGGCGGACGCCTTCGGGACGAAGGTCAGGTAGTCGGAGTGCGGGGTCGAGTGCGCCTCATCCCCGCCCAGGTGGACGATGTCGCCAGGGGTCTGCTGGGCCACCTCACGGAACACGTCGTCGAGGAACGTGTACGTGACGGGCTTCGCGACGCAGAGGGAGCTGAAGCCGACATCGGTGCCGGTGTAGAGCGGCGGGGCGACCCCGTTGCAGTTGAGCTGGGCATACGACGCCAGTGCGGCGTTGGTGTGGCCGGGGGTGTCGATCTCGGGGATGACCTGCAGGTAGCGCTCACCGGCGTACCGGACGATCTCTGCGAAGTCTGCCTTGGTGTAGAAGCCTCCTGGGGTGCCGCCAACCTCGAGGCTTCCTCCGTACGTCGTGAGCCGCGGCCACGAGTCGACCTGGATGCGCCAGCCCTGGTCGTCCGAGAGGTGCAGGTGGAGCTTGTTGAGCTTGTAGAGCGCGGCTAGGTCGATGTACCGCTTCACCTCGGTCAGTGAGAAGAAGTGGCGGGATACGTCGAGCATGGTGCCGCGGTAGGCGTAGCGCGGTGAGTCGTCAATCGTCGTACCGGCTACAGTCCACGGGCCGGCCTGCTGGGTCGACGCCTCGGACTTGGCGGGCAGTAGTTGCCTGACGGTGGTGAGGCCGCGGTACAGGCCCTCGGGGGTTGCTGCGGTGACGGTGAGCGCGGTGCTGTCGGCGCGCAACTGGTAGCCCTCGGCACCGAGCGAGGCGGGGCCGTTGGTGGAGAGCTTGATGGTGGCGGTGCCCGGCACTATCGCTAGTGGGTAGCCGGTTGAGACGCGCAGTCTGGCGGCGAACTGTTCTGCGACCTTGCCGGCGGCTTGGCTTTCGGCGGCGTCGGTGGCGACGTTGATCGCGCTCGAGCTGGTCAGGGTGAAGGTCTGGCCGGTGAGCGCGGTTTGGCTGACCGGCTTGGGGATCAGGCTGGGTGCGGGGTCTGCTTGTGGCGTGGCCAGGGCAGTCGTCGTGGGTGCGAAGAGGGGTGTCGCGAGCAGAGCGGCGGTGAGGATGCCGGCTAGCGAGACCCGTCCTGGGCGGCGGGCGAGTCGTGTCATAACCGTGAGTGTTCGGGCCCTCACCGGTCGAGTCAAGGCCCGGTCCGTGGGGTAGCTTTTCGGCATCCGGACATTGGGGAGCGTTATGGGTGAGTACGTGCAATTGGGGGCCGTGAAGACCTGGTACGACGAGCACGGGGCGGGCTCGGGTGAGCCGCTTGTGCTGATGCATGGCGGGCTGGTGGATGCGCGGTTCTTCGAGGCGAACACGCCCGCGCTGGCGGAGCACTTCCACGTCTACACGCCAGAGCGGCGCGGGCACGGGCATACGCCGGATGTCGAAGGGCCGATCAGCTACCAGCTCATGGCCGACGACACGATCGCGTTCCTCGAGACCGTGATCGGCCGGCCGGCCGATCTGGTCGGGCACAGCGACGGCGCCTTCACCGCGATGCTCGTCGCGATGCAACGCCCTGAGCTGGTCAATCGGCTCGTGCTGATCAGCGGCGGCTTCAACAAGTCGGGCGAGGCGGGCCCGGAGATGGAGTGGGACGTCCCGGCGATCACCCAGTTCCTCGGCCCGGCGTACGGCGAGGTCTCCCCCGACGGCGAGGACCACTTCCCCGTCGTCGCCACCAAGATCGGCGAAATGGCCGCCAAGGAACCCGACCTGCGCGCCACCGACCTCAACGTGATCACCGCCCGCACCCTGGTGATGTTCTCCGACGACGACCTGGTGACGCTCGCCCACGCCGTCGAAATGTACGACAACATCCCCAACGCCGAATTCGCCGTAGTCCCCGGCACCTCCCACTTCCTGCCCCAGGAAAAGCCGGCCCTCGTCAACACCCTGGTCCTCGACTTCCTCACCAACACCCCCGTCCCAACCATCGCCCCCATCCGCCGAGCACCTGCCCCCGAAAACACCTGACCCAACCGGCCACTGGCCCCTAGCCGCAACGATCCACCGCACCGCGACCCAACTCCTCGGCCAGAACCGGCGACCTTGAACAGGTTCCGGTGGGTTTGAACACCGAATAGCTTGTTCAAGGTCACCGTTTGGTGTTCGAGCCCACCAGTGGTGGGCCCGGACACGAAGGGCTGCGCGAGATCTGGTTCGGGTGGCGGGGATCGGTCATGATGGCGAGTTCCGAGTGCACCGATCTGGGGACGGGTGAGCCATGCGCGGAATCGTCAGGGCGGCCGTGGTCGCGATGCTGTTGGTACTTCCGGCGACGGGGTTGGCGCCGGCCCGCGCCACGGTGGGGACCGAGCGGGGAGCGGCCGAGTCGGCGGCGGTTGGGTCCCCGGCGACCGGGTCGGGCGGCGTACCGGCGTACCGGGCTGACGTGGTGCCTGGTTGGGTGCCGCCGCTCAGTACTCGGGGGCGGTGGATTGTGGATGCCAACGGGGACCGGTTTCGGTTGAGGTCGGGGAATTGGCATGGGGCCAGCGGGACCTGGAACGGGTCCGGTGACAGCGAGGTCGACGCCAATCACCATGCGGGCGAGAACAGTGGGCGGATGCCGCTGGGGCTTGATCGGGCGGCGATTGCGGACATCATCGGCGGGTTCGGCGAGCTGGGGCTGAACAGCATTCGGTTGCCGTTCTCCAATGAGATGATGCATGACGCCCGCCCGGTGACGGACGCTTCGGTGGCGGCCAATCCTGAGCTGCGGGGGAAGACGCCGTTGCAGGTGTACGACGCGGTCGTACAGGCGCTCACCACCGCCGGGTTCGCCGTGATCCTCAACAATCACACGAACACGACCCGCTGGTGCTGCGGCATCGACGGCAACGAGCGCTGGAACAAGAGCCAGTCCGACCAGGCCTGGGAGAGCGACTGGCTCTTCATGGTCAATCGCTACAAGATCAACCCCCGCGTCGTCGGAGCGGACCTGTACAACGAGGTACGCCGTGACATCCTCGACGACCCGAACTGGGGCCTCGGCGACGCCCACGACTGGTTCGCCGCGACCCAACGCCTCGGCGACCGCATCCTCACCGAAGCCAACCCCAACCTGCTGATCGTTGTCGAAGGCATCAACTGGACCGGTATCCCGGTCGACGGCTTCCCGCACGAACGCCCGACCCTCGAGCCGGCCCGCGGCCTGTCACACACGTTGGTGGCGTCCAGCAAACTCGTCTACTCCGCGCACTTCTACGGCTACACCGGTCCCCGCCACAGCGGCGCGACCGGCACCGGCGAGACCAGTGATCCCCGCTACCAGGACCTCTCCCCCACCGACCTGATCAGCGAACTCAACCGTCAAGCCTTCTTCGTCACCGGCGAGGACGGCCACTTCACGGCCCCCTTGTGGATCAGCGAATTCGGCGTCGGCGGCCGCGAGGAGACCGGCGCCAAACCACGCGCCTGGTTCGAGAACTTCATCGACCAATTGATCCGTACCGACGCCGACTTCGCGTACTGGCCACTGGTCGGCTGGCACACCAACCGAACCGGCAACGGCTGGGCCCTGCTGCACTGGGATTCCGCCGGCCACCGAATGGGCCTGTACGACGGCGACGACTGGCGCGCCTCCGCGTGGACCCGCCTTCTTGCCGCCCCGAGTAGAACCGGCCAGATCCCACCCACGCCGCACTGGAAGATGCTCAGCCCCGACCACGGCGACTTCGTCGAGTCCCTCCGCATGCGAACCGCCGGCGACTGGGACTCCGGCGGCCGCAAAGCCGCCTGCCCCGACGGCACCCGCCTGATCGCCCTGGCCCACACCAACAACCGGGCCCTCTGCCGCTCCGGCGTCTCTTCGACCGGCTACGAAGTGGTAAAGGACGAACGCCACGTCTCCCCCGACTGGGCCTCCGGCTACACGAAGTACCAATGCGCCCCAGGCTCCTTCGTCATCGGCTACAGCGTCCGTGGCGCCCGACTCTCCTCCGCCCTCTGTGCCTCCGCCGCCCTCCCCCAAGGCACCTCCGCCCGAACCGTCTGGTTCGACCGAAGCGACAACCGCCCACCCACCAACGGCGGCGACTTCGCCCCCAACAACTACAAAGGCCAGTGCACCGACACCGAATACATCGCAGGCATAGCCTTCACCACCCGCGTAGGTTCCTCCGGCACCCCAGCCGCCCTCTACTGCCGCCAACTCGGATAACGCTCCTCACGCCGGACTAGCCCGCAGTGACACTCCGCCCGCCCCTACAGCCCCCTTGTCAACCGGATCCGGTGACCTTGAACACCACAGCCGCCCGGCTCCATCCGCCATCAGTGGTTGGTGCAGAGGGCGTGGTCGATCAGGGCTCCGGTGGCTCTGTCTTGGGCGATGACGTTGGCGACGGAGTCTTGGCGTTCGGTGGAGACGGAGACGACTGCCGATCGACCGTCGGGGGTGAAGGCGTTGCGGGTCATGTAGCCGAGGATGTCGCCGTTGTGGGTCCAGTAGACGCCGCCGCAGGAGAGCGGGCGGGAGAACAGGCCGAGGCCGTCGCGGGCGCCTGGCCAGATCTCGGCGAGTTGGCCGGCTACCGGGATCGTTTGTTGCATCGCGGTTAGCTGAGCCGGGCGTAGGAGGCGTCCGCCGACCAGTGCTTGGAAGAACCTGGTCTGGTCGGCTGTGGTGGTGACGAAGCCGCCGGCTCCCCCGGCCATGTACGCCTCTCGCCCGATGGTGACGTCGGTGGGGTTCTGGCCCGGGTAGATCTGATATCCATTGGCGTGCGGCGATCGGACGCCGGCGCCGAGCCCTGGCCAGTAGGTGTCTCGCAGGCCCAGCGGGCGGATGATTCTTGCCTGTACCTCCGCGTACCAGCTGTGGCCGGTCGCGCGCTCGGTGATCATGCTGAGCAGGACATAGCCGGTGTTGGAGTAGTTCCACCCCTTGCCCGGCTGGAAGTCCGGCAGATGCGTCATCGCGCGCCGCACCAGCTCGGAGCCGCGCACCACGTCGTACCGATGCGCGTAGTACTCGACCGCCGTCGACGGGCTGGGGATGTCGTCGTGGATGCCGCTGGTGTGCTGCAGCAGGTTGCGTACGGTGATTCGGCGCCCGTCGTTGCCGTTGCCTCGGACAACACCCGGCAACCACCGCTCCACCGAGTCGTCCAGCGAAACCTTCCGCTCTCCGACCAGCTGCAGGATGACCGTCGCCACGAACGTCTTCGTACTGCTACCAGTCCGGAAGAACCCGTTCGCCGGTACCGGCGCCCCGGTCCGCAGATCAGCCACCCCACTCACCGCCGTCGTCGTCCCAGACCTGTTCGAAACCCGAGCCTGTACGCCGACCGCGCCCGTCGCACGAATCGCGTCAACATCCCGCTGCAACTCGCCGCCGGCCCGCGCGACCGAAGCGCCACCGACCGGCGCGCTCGCCGCCAACGCGGCCGTCGCCGGTGGGGTCGTCGCCACTGTTGTCGTCGCCAGCGCGGTTGTCACCAGCGCCGCGCCCAAGATCGCTGTCAGCACACCCCTCGGACAGTTCGTCATCATCATCTCCCTGCCTAGCTTGAACGGTCCTCCTCAAGCTAGGCAGCGCCGAGGACGAGCACAGTCACCCTCACACCCGTTCCGAGGTAGAGCAGACTCAACCATCAGCCCAATCAACAAGCCGAGCGCCCAACTCAGCCACCAGCCGCCGCAACTCCAGCGGCTCCTCAACCACAAACGGCCGATCAAGCCCCACCAGCAACGCCGGCACCCAATCCAGCCGCTCAGCCCAAAACTCAACCCGCACCTCGGCATCAAGCGGGGTGATAAGGGCGAGGCCGAGTGGGAGCTTGCGTTGGACGTCGTCGACCGAGCCTTGAACTCGTACTGAGATCTTGTGGGCCCAGGGCGCGGTTGCCAGTGACCTCAGGACGGTGCTCGGCAGGTCGGCGGGAGCAGGCTCGGAGGTGGTTGCCAACAGCAACGATGCTGATGTGATGCGATCCAGGCGGAAGGTGCGGTCATGGGTGGCGACGTACCAGTGGCCGGCATGGCCGACCACTCCATCCGGTGCGATCGTGCGGGTGGTGCTGATGCTGCGCCTGTCGACGTAGGTGATCTCAACGGTCCGGCGGTCGCGGGCGGCCTCGGCGATGGTCAGTAGGAGGTCGGTGTCGACGGCCGTGGTGGATCGCGGCGGAGCGGTGAACGATGCGGTGGCGAGCAACGCGCCGAGTCGATCGGCCAATCGGGTTGGGAGCACTCGGCGGAGTTTTGCCAGCGCGCTCTCGGAGGCGTGCGACTCCGGTACCAATCCCGCCCGGCGGCCAACCACCAGGCCAAGGGCGACGGCGACCGCTTCGTCGTCCATGAGCATCAGCGGTGGCATCCGGTAGCCGGGGGCGAGACGGTAGCCGCCGTAGCGGCCGCGCACCGAGCGGACCGGGATGTCGAGCTCGACGAGATGCTCCGCGTATCTCCGTACGGTCCGCTCGTCGACGCCGAGCCGCTCGGCCAGATCTCCGACCCGCCGTGTGCCACCGCCCTGGAGCAACTCCAGCAGCGCCAGCACCCGCGAAGTCGGCCTCGTCACACCGAGAAGAATACCGGGCGGATCCTGTCCGGTATCACCTCTACCGTCGACGACATGACAACCTTCGCCTCAGTCCGCATCGTCACCGACGACCTCGACCGCCTGACCGCCTTCTACGAACACGTCACCGGCCTCACCGCGAGCCGCCCGGCGCCGGTGTTCGCCGAGTTCCGCACCAGCGCCGGCGCCTTCGCCATCTCCAGCAGCGACCTGACCACCAAGCTGTACGGCGAAGACGTCGTCCGCCCCGCCGCCAACCACACGGCGTTCCTGGAGTTCCAGGTCGAGGATGTCGACGCCGAGTACGAACGGCTCAGCGACCTCGAGTTCGTCCAGAAGCCGACCACCATGCCCTGGGGCAACCGCTCCCTGCTCTTCCGCGACCCCGACGGCAACCTGGTCAACCTCTTCACCCCGCCCGGCTCCGTCCCGACCGACAGGACATAGTCCCTCGATCAGGCCCCACCGGCGCCTCCGTGAGCGTGGCGAACGGGCGGACCACCGACTATGTCCTGTCGATCGGGACGCCCCACCGGAAGGGGCAGACCGCGTATGCGATCTGCCCCCTGTACCTCAGCCTCAGCAGGTGGCCGTCGGTGCTGCCCAGTCGGCGCGGTCGTTGTAGCCGCCGTCGCCGGCGTCGCCGA
This sequence comes from Kribbella koreensis, assembly GCF_039525325.1. Taxonomy (NCBI): domain Bacteria; kingdom Bacillati; phylum Actinomycetota; class Actinomycetes; order Propionibacteriales; family Kribbellaceae; genus Kribbella; species Kribbella koreensis. Next base: position 120,516 of record NZ_BAAAHK010000002.1, on the reverse strand, counting down.
CCACCAGGTCGAGGACCCGTACGCCGGTGAGGTCGACATCGACCGGCTTCGGGTGATCTCGATCGACGACCCCGGAGTCGAACAGCACCTTGCCGTCACCGATCACCTGGAAGGTCGAGGTCCCGCCCTCCGGCCCGACGTTCCGCACCGCGTCATCGATCCCGACAGTCGCCGTGAACTTGGTGCACTGCTGCCCGACGTAGTACCGGACCAGCGACGGCGAAGCGACGCCGATACCCGTCGGATACGTCTGGCTGACCAGGCTGATCGGCGAACCGCCGCCGACACTCTCATCGACCGTCGGCGACATCCAGCCGCTCGTCGCACTGATCCAGGGGTGGTGCGAAAGCGCAGCAACCCCATCCGGCGGCACCGGCGCGATGACCAGCGGCGACACCGTCACCTGCTGCTGCTTGCCATACCCAAGAGTCTCGTACTGCGTGGTCGCGGTCAGCGACGCGTTCCCCGCAACCGCCGTCGCCGGCAGCGTCACCTTGAAGGCCAAAGTGGTCTTCTGGCCGGGAGCCAGCAACGCCGGAGCCTTGCCGACCGGAGTGACCGTCCAACCAGCAGCAGCGGTCAGCGCGACGGTCGGCTTGAAGACCGGAAGCACACCGTCGTTGCGCACGGCAACCTCTGCCCGCAGCTCGTCGCCACCGGCGACAACGGGAGCGCTGCCCTCAGGAAGCACCTGCGTACCGACCTGGGTGACCTGCGGGATGCCGGCGGTGACATGCGGGATGCCCGGGACACCAACTGCCGGGCCGACCCGGAACAGCGCAGTGCCGTGAGCCGGTACGGCGGCGCTGATCGTGCCGGCGCTTTCGGTGACCGCGTTGGTCCAAGCGTTCTTCAGCGTGAAGCGACCACCCTGCAGACCGACGGCCGAGGCGGTCGTGGTGAGGGTCTTCGCGCTGTCGCCACGGTTGAGCAGTACGACCGCGCGGCTGCCGTCCGCAAGACGCTTGACCCACGTCTCCGTAGTACCGGCCGCACCAACCCGCACAGCCTGGACGGCCGCCTTGTCCTGGTTGATCGCGATCACATCCGGATCGGTCAGCATGCCGATCGTGGTCGCGCTCAGCTTGCGAATGTCGCTACCCACAACGAGCGGAGCGGCCGCAACCGACCACAGCGTCAGCTGCGTACGAAACTCCTCGTCGGACATTCCAAGCTCAGGCGCCAGGTAGTCCGGGTCACTGAACGCGCCGGGCTTGACGACCTCGGGGTGCCGGGCGTTCGCGTCGTAGTTGCGCAGGACGTCCTTGAACTTGATGTCGCCCTGGAAGCCGACATCGGTGTACGTCCGCCACGACTGCGCGATCCCCGGCGCATACGACCAGGAGTTGATCGACTGCTGCGACTCGGGGTAGTTGCCCCAGTCCGGCGACGTCACCGGGTTGCAGAGGTTGAAGATCAGCGGCCGGTGACTCGCGTTGTTGTGCAACGCGTTGGCGAACTCGGTGAAGACCGTCTTCGGGTCGAGGTTCGCGGCGATACCGCAGAGGTAGTCGACCTTGACCGCGTCGAAACCCCAAGCAGCGAAGGTGTCCGCGTCGTGCTGGTAATACCCGCCGCTACCGAGACCACACTTGCCCGGGATGTACGGGCCGGCGTCGGTGTAGATGCCTGCCTTCAGGCCCTTGCTGTGGATGTAGTCGACGAGCGGCTTGAGCCCGTTCGGGAACTTGGCCGGGTTGGGGACCAGGTCGCCCGCCGCGCTGCGCGACTCGTCGGCCTGCCAGCCGCCGTCGAGCCAGACGATGTCGTAGCCGGCCTTCTTCAGGCCGCGGCTGACCATGGAGTCGGCGACGGAGCGGATGGTCGTCTCGGTGAAGTCGCCACCGAGGCCGTAGTACGTGTTCCATCCCATGTACGGCGTGGGGCTGAGTACCGGGGATGTGGTGGCGGCTGCTTGGGGCGTGGCGCTGGTGGTCGTGGCTGCTGCGGTGGTGGCGACCGCGGCGGTCACCAGGACCGCCGAGAGCGCGCCGCCGAGCAGGGCGGATAGTCGTTTCACGTCTTCATCCTTTTAGTTGGACGGGGTGATGACCAGGCATTGCGAATCGGTCGAGTCATCCCAGGGGACGCCGACCTGCAGCAGGTAGCTGCCCGGGTAGACCTCAGTTCCCACCCGGTAGTTCTTGGCAGGATCCAGCTGAACGAGCGGGATCCCACGGGGTCGCGTCGGCAGAGTGCCGCGGACGTTGCCGTCGCCCGTGTTCCACAAGAACACGACGCTCCGGTCTTCTGCTACGTATTGAGTACCCTCGGCAAGCTGATAGACCTTGCCATGAGCAACCACATCCCGGATTTCCTTGTACTGCGCAACGTGCCGCGCCGCCGTCGCCAACTGCTCGTCGGTCCAGCGCGACAGATCCGCGCCGATCCCGAGCCCGCCGGCCATCGCGACATGGAACCGGAAGTCGAGCGATCGCTCGCGCCCGTCATGAGTCCCCTCTGCGTCCGTCACCCACGAGCTCATCAGGTGCGGCGAGTACCCGGTCAGGAACCCACGCTGGATGCTCAACCGATCAAGCGGCGCGGTGTTGTCACTCGGCCAGAGCGTGTCGACGCGAGCAGCCATGCCGAGATCGACCCGCGCACCTCCTCCGGCGCACCCTTCGACGACTACTTGCGGGTGCTCGGCGCGGAGGCCGTCGAGGATCTTGTAGAGGTTCTCGACGACCCTGCCGTCGAGATCGCGCCGCTGATCCCCGGCGTCGAGCCGGGGCCGGTTCGCGTCCCACTTGAGATAGCTGATCTCGTACGACGAAAGCAGCCGGTCGAGCGTCTCCCAGATCCACTCGGCGACATCGTCCCGACTCAGATCGAGCAGCAACTGATTGCGAACCAGCAGCGGCTCGCGACCCGGCGTCTGCAGGATCCACTCGGGATGCTTGGCCGCCAACTCCGACGACGGACTGACCGACTCAGGCTCCACCCACAGGCCGAACCCGAGTCCGAGTTCCTTCAAGTCGTCGATGAATGCGCCGAGCCCTTTGGGGAAGGCTGCCGGATCGACATCCCAGTCCCCCAGCCCGCCGGTGTCATCCGACCGCCCGACAAACCACCCGTCGTCGACGACGAACGTCTCGACCCCGGCCCGTACCGCGCGCTTGGCCAACTCGAGCTGGTGCCCTGCCCGTACGTCGAACTCGGTCGCGAACCACGAGTTGTACAAGACCTTCTGCGGCAACCCCCGCGAGAAGGTCCGCTGGTAGGCATGGAAGGCCCGCGCCAATCCGTCGACACCCTCGGTACTACACCCGCCGACCGCCACCGGGGAGACCCAGCTGGATCCCGGGGCAAGAGCGAGCCCGAGGCTGGACGGAGCCCGGCCCGCCTGAATCCGGGTCTGCCCGGTGGTGTCGACGTCCGCGCTCAACTCCCAGCTCCCCGACCACGCGAGCTGTACGCCCCACGTAGTACCGGCTGGATCTTCCAAGTCGGCAACGGACAGAAATGGCGAGTACGAATGCCCGGTAATCCCCTGCCGGCTGTCGACGGAGAACCGCCCCCGCCGCAACTCAACAGCCCCTCGCTGGAACTCGCTGTTCCACTCCCCCCACAAATACCTGACAACAGCCCCGTTGCTGGTCGGCACGACAAACCCCGCAGACGCATGCTGCCGAAGCGTCAGTTCCTCGCCGCCAAGGTTGTGCACGGAAACCCACCGCTCAACAACATCGAGTCCCGCGGGAATCCGGTAGTGCAGGACCACCCGCACTTCGCGAAGATCGTCAACGAACGCCAACTCCAGCCAGTCCCCGCCTCCGGCTGCGACGGGCCGGAGGGCGGAGGGAGAGCCGGGATGCGCTCCAGTGGCGTGGGTTGGGTCGTACGAGGAGGTCTCGGCTGTGGCGGAGCCGCTCGCGCCTACGAAGAGCGGGCGTAGCTCGTCCGAGCCGTCTGGGCCGACGACCACCAGGTCGGTCGGGGCGGTGTAGCGGACGCCTCGGGCGGCGTACTCCAGCGGCTCCACATCAGAGCGAGGGATGAAGTGTTCGGTACCGACCGGGGCGAGGAGCGACGGGCCGTCGGCTACAGCGTGCGGACCCCAGGCGACCAGGGCCGCCCACTGGCCATGCGACGGGACCTCCACGGCGTACGAGGTGGTTGCTCCGCGCAACGTCCATAGGGTCACTTGACGGCTCCGATCGCGAGTCCCGAGACGAAGTGCTTCTGGAACTTCAAGAAGACCGCAAGGGTCGGGACGGCCGCAATAACGGTGCCTGCGGCAATCACGTTCCAAGACGAGACGAACAGCCCCTGCAGACCGAGCAGCGCCGGCGTGACCGGCATCTTCTCGCCGGACCGGATCACCGTGATCGACCAGAGCAGATCGTTGAAGATCCAGGTGAAGGACAGAGCACCGAGCGCCGCCATCGCCGGCCGCGTGAGCGGCAGGATCACGCTGGCATAGATCTTCCCCGGCCCGGCACCATCGATCGTGGCCGCCTCCTGAATCTCCCGCGGCAGGTCACGCATGAAGCCGTGCAAGACAAAGGTGTAGAACCCAAGCCCAAACCCGACGTGCACCGCGATCAACGCATACAACGTGTCGTAATACCCAGTCAGCTCGACGAACCGCGAGATCGGGATCAGCAAGATCTGCGGCGGCAGCAAGTTCCCCATCAGCATCAGCAACAACACCGTCCGCCGGAACGGGATGTTGTACCGAGCCAACCCGTACGCCGCGATCGAAGCCAACCCAAGACTCAGGATCACCGCCGGGATCGTCACCCCCAACGAGTTCATCAGCGCCCGGAACTCGTCCGCGTCCTGCCAGGCCGACTTGTACGTCGAGAACGTGAACGAATGCGGCAACGACCCGAGCCCATTGGCCGCCACATCGTCGAAGCTGCGCAGCGAGATCACGACCACCCACAGAATCGGCGCGATCCACAGGAACGAGACGATGCTCATCGCCACGTGGTACCCACCGGTCTTGAAGCGGTTCGTCATGTCTCCTCCCGGAAGGCGCGGATCAGATAGCCGAGGATGACGGCGAGCGCGAGGATGAAGATCACCACGGCGATCGCCGACGCGTAGCCCAGCTGGGTGGACTGGAACGCGGTCGAGTACATGTACGTGCTGAGCAGCTCGGACGAGTGGTACGGCCCGCCCTTCGTCATCGACCAGACGATGTCGAAGGAACGTAGCGAGTCGATCACGATCACCGACAGCACGACCGAGTTCACGCCTTTGAGCTGTGGGATCGTCACGTACCGGGTCCGTTGCCAGGCGGACGCGCCATCGACGCGGGCCGCTTCGTAGAGAGCCGGGTCGACTGCTTTCAGCCCGGCCAGATACAGCACCATCACGTACCCGATCTGCCTCCACAGAGCCGGCAGGATTACGGCGTACAGGGCAGTGTCGGGATCAGCGAGCCAGGGATGGATCCAGCTCTCGAGGCCGATGCCGCGAAGGATCGAATCGATCAGGCCGTCCGGCTGGTAGAAGACCCGCCAGATCAGCGCGGTGACGACCAGCGAGAAGACCACCGGAGTGAACAGCGCCGCCCGGTAGATGCCGACACCGCGACGCTCCTTCTGCAGGAGCATCGCCATGCCGAACCCACCGATGACACTGAGCCCACCGAACAGCACCAGCCAGATGGCCGTGTTCTTCAGCGCCGTCTTGAAGATCGGGTCGGAGAACATGTCCGCGAAGTTGCCGAAGCCGACGAACTTCGGCGCCGACAACCCGTCCCAGTTCGTCAGCGACAACCAGAACCCCTGCAGTGCGGGCCAGAACACCCACACCGCCTCGACCGCGAACGGAACGAAGACGAACGCCAGGATCAACGGCGACACTCGCCAGGGGCGTCGGTCAGCGCGTCCCGATCCGGCCGGCGCCCTGGGCGGCGACTCCGGTTCCACCGTGGTTGCGGTCACGCCTTGAACACTTTCTCGGCCGCCGCCTGCCAGTCCTTGAGGATCTTGTCGATCTGGTCCGGCTTGTCCATGAACTTGGTCAGCGCGGCGTCGGCGGTCGGCTGCAGCGCGTCGCTGGAGTCACGGTTGAAGAACTGGGTCAGCTCCTTCGCGCCCTCGATCATCGCCTTGCCCTTCTTCACCAGCGCGGTGTCGGCCGATTTGCCCAGCGGGTTCGCCGGGATCGCCGTACCGGAGGAGCTCTCGACGTAGATGTTCTGCGCCTCGGGCGTGGCCAGCCAGGTGAGGAACTTCTTCACGCCTTCGGGGTCCTTGGCCTTCTTGGAGGCGAAGTAGCCGTCGGTCGGGGCCTCTTCGGCGACCGGTACGGACGGGTCGATGATCGGGAACTGGAAGAAGTCGATGTCGTCGAGGGCGTCCTTCGGGGCCGAGTCGGCGAAGAAGGTGCCGATCAGGAACATCCCGGTCTTGCCACCGAGCAGCGCCGAGGTCGCCTCCTGGAAGGGGAACGACTTGCCCTTCGGGTCGAAGTACGGAAGCACTTCCTGCCACTTGGTGAAGACGGCCTTGACCTTCGGGTCGTCGAACCGGCCGCGGCCGGCCAGCAGGTCGCGGTGGAACGGCGCGCCGTTGATCCGGATGTCGAGGTAGTCGAACCACGCCGACGCGACCCACGGGGTGTCGCCGAGGCCGATGCCGATCGGCGGGATGCCCTTGGACTGGATCGTCTTGCAGACCGCGATGAACTCGTCCCAGGTCTTCGGCGGCGTCACGCCCCACTTGGCGAAGTTCGACTTGCGGTAGAACATGCCCCACCAGTAGTAGCTGGTCGGCACGAAGATCTTCTGCCCGTTGCTGCTGGTGGACAGCGTCTTCATCGAGTCCGGGTAGTTGCCCATCGTGTCCCAGACGCTGGTGATGTCGAGCAGCAGGTCCTTCTTGGCGTAGGAGTCCGCGACCGATCCGGCGTACCAGGTGTAGACGTCCGGCGGGTTCGCCGAGGTCAGGTACGTCGGGAGCTGGGTGCGGTAGATCTCCGACGCGACGGTGTTGAGCTTGACCGTGGCGCCGCCGGTCTTGTTGTACGCCTCGACCAGCTTCTCCATCGCGGCCTTCGCCTGCTCCGCGGAGAGGTTGGACTGCAGCGAGAGATTGCCGGTCGCCCCGGTACTGGAACCCGAGCCCGGTGACGAGGTCGAGGTGGCGCAACCCGGGATCAGGGTGGCCGCCCCGAGTACTCCGAGCCCCTTGAGGAACGTCCGCCGATCAGCTGCCAGACCCGCCATGACTACTCCAGTCGATTGAGTGGTTCGTTCTGCCGAGGATCTTGCAGCCGGTCCGTCGAGCATGTCAATATTAATTCGTAAATTACGATGAAATCGCTTGACGTGGTTACCTGCTCACGGTCAACTAGTGACTCGTTCATCGTTGGAGACGTGGAGGCTTCTGGTGCGGCTGGCTGAGCGGGTGATCGTGGTGACCGGTGCCGCGACGGGTATCGGCGCTGCTTGCGTGCAGCGGCTGCTCGACGAGGGCGCTTGCGTCGTCCAGGTCGATCTCCAACCGTGCAAGGAGATCCCGGGCCGTGCGCTGGCGGTCGTCGGCGACGTCTCCTCCCCCGACACCTGGCACGAGGTCCGGTCCCGAAGCCACGACGCGCTCGGCCCGATCGACGGACTCGTCAGCAACGCGTACACGGTCGATGTCCGGCCGGCGCACGAACTGCCGCCGGCGTCGTGGCAACGCCAGCTCGACGTCAACCTGACCGCGGCCTTCCTCGCCTTCCAGATCCTGTACGCCGACCTCGCGTCGCGCGGCGGATCGGTGGTGCTCGTCTCGTCGGTGCACGCGGTCGCGGGCATCCCCGGCCATCCGGCGTACGCGGCATCCAAAGGCGCTCTGCTCGCACTGGGCCGGCAACTCGCCGTCGAGTACGGCGGATCGATCCGGGTCAACACGGTGCTGCCGGGCCCGATCGACACCGCCGCGTGGGACCGTGTCACAGCGGAAGGCAAGGCGCAGAGCGCGAAGGCCACGGCCGTCGGGCGGCTGGGTCGTCCGGACGAGGTGGCCCAGGCGGTGGCGTTCCTGCTGTCCGGGCAGGCATCGTTCATCACCGGCGCCGAGCTGCTGGTCGACGGCGGCTGGGCCGCGGCCAAGGACTCGGCATGACGAAGACGGCGGTACCGGAGTACGGCGCGGCGATGCCGGGAACTCCGATGACAGTGTGGTCCGGCGCGAAGCGCGCGAGCAGCGGAGTGGGGAGAGCGGCGTGACGGGGATTCAGCGCGGGATATCGCGGGGACTGCACGGGCAGATCGTGGAGGTGATGGCGCAGCGCATCCTGTCGGGGCAGATCCCCGAGGGGTCGACGATCAACGTGCCCGATCTGCAGGCCGACCTCGGCGTCAGCCTGACCGCGGTCCGCGAGGCGCTCAAGGTGCTGACCGCGAAGGGCCTGGTCGACGCGCGGCAGAAGCGCGGCACGTTCGTCCGCCCGCGGTCGGACTGGAACCTGCTCGACGCGGACATGATCCGCTGGCATTTCGATGACGATGACGTCCGGCCGGAGCTGCTCGAGGAGCTGCACGAAGTACGGGGCATCGTCGAGCCGGCGGCCGCGCGGCTGGCCGCAGTACGGGCCTCTGACGCGCAGATCGATCTGCTCGACACCGCCTTGGCCGCGATGTCGTCGGCGACCAACGACCTCGACGCGGCCGAGGCGGATGTCGCGTTCCACAAGGCTTTGCTCGCCGCCACCGGCAACGAGTTGCTCACCAAGATGGAGGTCGTCATCGAGACCGGGCTGGCTGGTCGCGATCGGCTGGTGCACAAGGTGAAGTCGTCGGACGATCCCGTACCGAGCCATGCTCGCGTGGTGGACGCGGTACGGGCGCACGACCCCGAGGGCGCCGAGCTGGCGATGCGTGAGTTGCTGGCGAAGGCTGCTGAGGACCTGTCCGCAGTACGGAAGACGACCGGCCGGAGTGGCAAGTGAAGATCGAGCGGATCGAGACCTTCCTCGTCGCGCCGCGCTGGCTGTTCTGCCGGATCGAGACCAGCGATGGCGTCGTCGGGTGGGGCGAGCCGGTGGTCGAGGGGCGCGCCGAGGTGGTGCGGACCGCGATCGAGGTGCTGTCGGAGTACCTGATCGGCCAGGATCCGTTGCAGATCGAGCGGCACTGGCAGATCTTGGCCAAGGGTGGGTTCTATCGCGGCGGGCCGGTGCTGAGCAGCGCGCTGGCTGGTCTCGATCATGCGTTGTGGGACATTGCCGGGAAGGTATATGGGGCGCCGGTTGCCTCGCTGCTTGGTGGGCGGGTGCGGGACCGGGCTCGGGTTTATGCCTGGGTCGGCGGGGATGAGCCGGCTGAGATCGCGGATCAGGTCGCGGCGCAGGTCGAGGCCGGGATGACCGCGGTGAAGATGAACGCCAGTGGGCGAATTCAGCCGTCGCCTTCGTTGGCTGAAGTGCGGTCTGTTGTCGCGCGGCTTGAGGCTGCTCGGTCGGTGCTGGGTGATTCGCGGGATGTGGCGATCGATCTGCATGGGCGGGTCGGGGTTGCTGCGGCGCGACGGATCTTGCATGCGGTTGAGCCGTTGCATCCGCTGTTTGTCGAGGAGCCGGTGCTCCCGGAGCATCTGCATCACCTGGCGTCGGTGGTCTCGGCGTCGACCGTGCCGGTGGCTTTGGGTGAGCGGTTGTACGGACGGTCGGAGTTCATGCCTGCGCTGGAGGCGGGGGTGGCGGTGGTCCAGCCCGACGTTTCGCATGCTGGTGGGATTTCTGAGTTGCGGCGGATCGCAGTACTGGCTGAGGCGCATGGCGCTTTGCTGGCGCCGCACTGCCCGCTGGGTCCGATCTCGTTGGCGGCCTCGTTGCAGGTCTCCTTCGCCACGCCCAACTTCCTGATCCAGGAGCAGAGCCGCGGGATCCACTACAACGCAGACAGCGACCTGACCTCCTACGTCACCGACCCAACCCCGTTCACCTGGGTGGACGGCCACGCCGAATGGAATCCCCTGCCCGGCCTGGGAATCACCGTCGACGAGGACGCAGTCCGCGCCGCCGACAAGAAGGGCCACGCCTGGCGCAACCCGATCTGGACCCAAGAGGACGGATCCTTCGCGGAATGGTGACCAACCCCGACCCCGGTTCCGACCTGCCAACCTCGATGGCCGACCTGCCAACCTCGATGGCCGACCTGCCGACCTCGGTGGCCGGCCTGCCGGCGAACGAGGTCGCGGTCGACCTGGACGACGGTGGCCGCTGGACGTCGCTGATCCTCGGCGGCCGCGAGTGGCTCTGGTCCGGCCCCGGCCTGCTCTCCGGCCCCCGCGACGGCCTGACGACGTACGTCGATGTCGGCGGGCTGGACGAATGCTTCCCCACCGTCCGCGGCCTCCCCGACCACGGCGCCCTCTGGAACCAACCCTGGTCCTCCCTCGACGAAGACGAAGACTGGGACGCCGTCCAACACGCCGAAGCAGTCCTCCTCCGCCGCTTCAACGGCGGCGAACCCCCTGCAGAAATGGACGAAACCGGCGCCATCTGGGTCGACTACCGCCTGATCGCCCCACCCGGCTACCACTTCCTCTGGGCCGCCCACGCCCTCCTCGACTGCTCGGTCGGCACCGTTGTCGACCTACCCGCCGACGCAGTCGGCCGCTTCTACCCGCAGGACGGCACCAACTGGAACGAAAGCAAAACCTGGTCCGAACTCGACCTGGCCACCTACGGCCCATCCGACGGAACAGCAGTTGGCGCCGTCCTCATCGACTGCCCAACGGCATCCGTCCTGGACGGTCCACTGGCATTGGACTTCAACCTCAGTTGCCCCGGGCAACCGGTTTCGACTGCGGTGTGGCGGAACCTGGGTGGGTATCCGGCGGAGGCGCCGTACCGGAGTTTGGGTGTGGAGCCGATGCTGGGCAGGGTTTTCGGGCTGGACGAGGCCGGGCCGGGTGACGCGGCCGTCGTACCGGAGGCGGGTGAGCTGACCTGGCGGCTCGTGGTGTCCGCCAGGTCAGTCTGATGTCTCGCCTACCCGAGCGGCAGGTCGAGTACTACGTTCGGAACCGTCGTGACGTTACTGGTCCGGATGCTGCCCAACTCGGCCGCCGTCAGCGCCCGCTTGTACAACCGGACCTCATCCAGCGACCCGTCGAAGTGATGAGCACCATCGATCCGCTGGCCGACGTACATCTTGAACGGCCGCCCCGGACTGACCGACCCAGCCGGCGACGCCACACTGGCGACCTGGACGCCATCGACCCAGATCGACAGCGTCAACCCCTTCCGCTGCAGCGCAACGTGATGCCAGGCGTTGTCGTTGTACGCCTTGGCCGTCGCGACCACCGCCGTATTGCCGCCGGTAGTGATCAAACCCCGGATCCGGGCATCCGCAGGCTCCGCCCGCAGCCAGAACTGCGAGAACTCATTGATGTTGTACCCCCAGAAGATCGCCTGAGGAGTAGTACGAGCCCCGTACTTTATCCAACTCATAGCCGTAAAGTCTCCAGCTCCAACAGCCAGCGACTCGGCGAACGGCAACTGGATCGCGTCATCCGTCCCGTCGAGATCCCGCGCCTGCCCGAACTTCCCGGCGACAACGGTCGTACCGCCGCGCAGAATCCCGTTGTTCCCCAGCCCGGAAACATCCGGCGTCGTCGGCCCAGCCGGCCCGTCCGGCAGCCCGATGTCCGTCTCGGTGAACCGCGCGAACCGGATCTGATCCCGCGCATCCACCGAGCCGCCCTCGTAGAGCAACCCGATCTCACCGGTATCGAGCACGGTCATGTCGGAGTACCCCGACCAGTCACTGGTGATCCTGGTGCCATCGGCAACGGATTCCCAGGTCTTCCCCTCGTCGAAGCTCGACCGGATCGTCATGTACCGGCGACGATCCGGATCAGCCGGCGAAGCGAACAGGATCCGGTTGTACTTCGCCCCCTGATCCGTCGCCCGCAACCGCAGCAACGACCCCTGGACGGTCGGCGTCGTCAGCCCCGGGACACTCGCGTACGGCGCAACGTAGGTCTCACCACCATCGTTGCTCACGGCAAACGCCCGACTGTTGCCGGCGCTGCCGTTGTTGTTCCGGGCGCCCGCATAGATGCCGCCGTCGACCTTCTCCACGACGCTGATCTCCTGCGGAAGGAGACCGGCGGCGCTGCGCAGATCGGTCGCACCCTTGTGCCAGGTGTCGCCGCCGTCATCGCTGTAGACCAACTGGCCCGCGACCTTGTTGTCATCGGGGTCGTTCGGGTCGCCGGCGACGTCGTAGTTCGTACCGGCCACCAGGCGGCCCTTGTGCGCGCCTCGCGTCAACTGGATGCCGTGCACGGGGCCTGTCGCGTACCAGCCCCAGCTCGGATCGTCGATCTGGGAGCCGATGTTCTTGGCCTCGGAGAACGTCTTGCCGTCGTCGTCGGAGTACTGGACGTACGGCGTACGGGGCTTGCTCGAGGTTCCCGGGTCCATCGTCGTGAGCAGGACGATCCGGCCGGTGTCCATGTCGACGATCGGTGTCGGATTGCCGCGGGTGGCGACGGCATTGGGGTCGGAGTCGGTGCCGGACAGGACGATCTGCTGAGGGGACCAGGTACGGCCGTCGTCTTCGGACCGGCGTACGACCAGGTCGATCTCCTGCGAGTCGGCACACCAGGTACGGCGGGCTTCGGCGAACGCGAGCAGCGTGCCGAGCTTGGTGCGCACGATGGCGGGGATTCGGTAGCAGCCGTAGCCGGCGCCGCCCTTGTCGAACAGGACGGTCTGGGTCACGGCGGCTTCGGCGGGCTGAGCCTGCTGCGGCACGGCGACAAGGCCGGCGACCAGCAAGGCGAGGGATGCCATCAAGAGGCGGAATCTTGGCATGGGTACGTGGACCTGCCTTCCGGTGAACGGAAAGTAAACAACGGAGCGGGTTGTTCGATCGGTAATTTATCCACAAAACCGCCGCCTGGGAATGGTGAACATCCCACGTCCTATGTCTGAATCGATCCAATCCCCGTCAAAGAGGTGTTCTCAGTGGATTTGCTAGCCGAACTGACCCAGCGCAAGGTGCTCGCGATCATCCGGGCCGACGGCCCCGACCGGGCCCTGGAGTGCATCCACACCCTGGTCGCCGCCGGAATCACCATCCTCGAGGTCTCCCTCACCACCCCCGGCGGCACCGACGCAATCGCCAAGGCCCGCTCCGAATTCGACTCCTCGGTCCTGATCGGCGCCGGCACCGTCATCACCCCCGCCCAGGCAGACGAGGTAGCCGCGGCCGGCGCCGACTTCATAGTCACCCCCGCCATCACACAAGGCGCCCACCGCAGCGTGGCCCTGGACCTGCCGCTGCTGTGTGGCGCCCTCACCCCCACCGAGATCATCACCGCCCTGGACCTGGGCGCCCTGGCCGTAAAGGTCTTCCCCGCCAAACTCCACGGTCCCGGCTACTTCCGCGAACTCCGAGCCCCGCTCCCCACCGCTCCCCTGATCGCGGTCGGCGGAGTAGACGCCCCCACGACCCCCCAGTACCTGCAGGCGGGCGCCCTGGCTGTCGGCCTCGGCTCACCCCTCTTGGGCGATGCCGGCAAGGGCGGCACTCAGACCGACCTCGCCGACCGAGCTGCCACCTTCCTGGAGGCGGTCACCAATGCCTGAACCCGCCGTCAGCGAGATACCCACAACCCCCAGCCCATCAATGCCCGGCATACCGACCGCCGCCCCCGCTCACCGCCACCCCGATAGGCACCGATTGATGGGCTGGCGGTCCGCACCAACCTCAGCCACTGGCCAACTGATGCGCGAGCCCCGGCCAGCCCCACATCCAGGAGCCCTCCATGCCTGACGTCCTGACCATCGGCGAGGCAATGGTCTCCTTGCGTTCCTCCCGGGCCCTCCGCCTAGGCGGCGACGTACACCTCTCCATCGCCGGCTCCGAAAGCAACGTAGCCATCGGCTTGGCGAGACTAGGCCACGACGTCGCCTGGTTAGGTGCCGTAGGCAACGACGAACCCGGCCACCTCATCCAGCGGACCCTCCGCGCCGAAAACGTAGACACCACCCACCTACGCTTCACCGACGCGTCCTTCACCGCCTTCATCGCCTTCGACCAGCCGGCCCACGACATCACCCGAGTCAGCTACCACCGCCGAGGCTCAGCCGCCTCCACCCTCACCGCCGCAGAATGCGTAGCCGCCCTAGAGGCCGCCCCTCCCCGCATCCTCCACGTCACCGGCATCACCCCCGCCCTCTCCGCCACAGCCCGCGAAGCAACCCTCACCGCAGTACAAACCGCCTCCGCCGCCGGCATCCATGTCTCCCTGGACGTCAACTACAGAGCCCGCCTCTGGTCCCGCCCCGAAGCAGCCATCGCCCTACGCCCCCTGCTCCCCCACCTCACCACCATCTTCGCCTCGGACGACGAACTAGACATCCTCACCGACGCCCCCAACCCCACCGCCGCCCTACTCTCCACCGGCATCAAAGAGGTAGTAATCACCGCCGGCTCCAAAGGCGCCTGGACCCACACAGAATCCGGCACCATCCACCACCCAGCCCTATCAGTCACAGTCGTCGACTCGATCGGCGCCGGCGACGCCTTCGTCTCCGGCTACCTCTCCGCCACCCTCGACAACCTCACCCCCGAAGCCCGCCTATCCCGAGCCACCACCTCCGGCGCCTTCTGCGTAGGCACCCACGGCGACTGGGAATCCCTCCCCACCCGCGCAGACCTCCCCCTACTCGAAACCCCCAACGGCACAGCCCTCCGCTAACCCTCCCGACTTATCCACAACTTCCCCAAACCACCCCACAGCCCCACCAGTACTTCCTACCGTTGATGAATGGGGACAACGGGAGGCGATCAACCACCAGGCCTGCACTCGCTCCCCGACCCCGCCCAGCTACACCGCACCTTGAGCCGCCATCACGCACCGAACTGGGGCGAGCCTCTCCCGACCAAGCTCGACTCGTCGCGGAGTTCGGCCACGAGGCAGTGCGACTTGCTCTGGACGCACTGCGCGCGAGGGTCGCAGCCGAGCCTGCTGCAACGGCGGAGTTCGTGGGCGCACTGTCCGACCACAGCACCGGCTACAAACTGGGCTCGAGGGTAAAGTCACCGCAGTCCCTCCCCCGCAAGTACGCCGACCACTTGGAAGCTCTCGACGACGGCGAGCCGGACGACATCCTCCGCTACACGATGCTCACGGATTCGCCGGATCAACCCGTCGCCGAGACCCAGTCGACTGTCGACCAACTCCGCAAAGCCGGTTGGCAACCCGAGTCCGCCGTGCAGTCGTACACGGAAGGCAGCCGGTACAAGGGAATCCACGTCAGCTTCCGGCGTCCCTCGGGCGAGACCGTCGAGCTGCAGTTCCACTCGACCGTGTCCGCGCGGGTGAACGAGGCGACCACCCTGTTGAACGGCCTTTGCCTCGACCCCGCCGTGACGGCCGAGTGGGCTCCCCGGCGTACGCCGATCCTGCAACCTTCACCGGGCAGGAGGTCGCTCCACCAGCCGATCGGAGCCACTCGATCGGTCACAGTCGTCAGCCGGCCGGAGGCGCCAGGCCGGCGGAAGTCACCAGGGTTGATCGGGTGTCAGCCGCCGGATTGAGAGTCGCAGTTGGACTGGGCTTCGATGTCGGCGGGGGTGGCGCGCTTTCCGTTCAGGTCGTAGGTACCGGCGGGAAGGTCTTTGAGTAGCGGCTCTTCGATCACCCCGCCACCGTACGAGCGCTTCGTCGCGTCGATGTCCATCGTGACCTCTTGGTTGTCGTACTTGTAGGAACCGGTCTGCTGCTTCCAGTCGGCGCCGCCCAGGCGGACGACCTTCGACGTCGGGTGCGCCGGGCCCTTGGCGCTCCAGAGTTGCTTGCCGTCTCCACTTGGGTCATCCAGGGTGGCGCCGAGCACCTTCTCGCCCGGACACAACGGGACGTACACGGTCAGCACCCCGTCATCGACGCGGATGCCGATGCTCGGTCCGACCGGATCGCCGGGAAGGAAGCAGCCCGAGGCGGCTGCGAGGACGGCTGCTGCGATGGCGAGCCGGCCGGCCGCGATTGACGTCTTCATGGGAGTTCGAGGGTAGAGGAACTGACCGGCCGCGCCGACCCGATTGCCGCTTCTGACATTGACAGAAGCGTAGTCGACATGGTTCTTTCATTTCATGAGCATCGAAGTAAGAGATCCGTGGTTTCTGCAGAAACTGGCAGCGGACGTCGTCCTCGAGGGCGTCGTCATGAACGGGAGCGTGCGCGGCCCCGAGCGGGTGACCGAGCAGATCAGGACCGTGGTCGGGCTGTACCGCGACTACACCCTGCTCTGGAGTGCCGATCTGGGCGACCGCCGAGTCCAGGAGTACACCGCCGTCGTGGACGGCCGCCCGGTCACCGGAGTCGGCACCTTCCATCTGAACCCCGAAGGCCAGGTCGACCACATCGTCGTCAACCACCGCCCGCTGTCAGCAGCCCTCACCGTCTCCCGCCTCCTCGGCGAAAGCCCCCTGGGCCAACACCGCGACCCCAACGAGTTCTACCGCCCAACCGGCCAGTCGTACGAGGATCTCGTCGCCTATGCCGCCACGCACGGTTCGGCCAACGTATAAAGAGATGTGGCGACCTATCCGGAGTTGATGCACACCGCGTTGGATGCGACTGACGCTCGGGGACTGGCGGAGTTCTACCGTCAGTTGCTCGGGCTGCGTTACCGGCCGGGGGATGAGCCGGCGGCGGACGGCGTGGGGGATGACGCGGACTGGCTGGTGCTGGTCGATGCCGACGGCAGGCGAAAGTTGGCGTTCCAGAAGGTGGATGTGCTGCCTCGGTCGACCTGGCCCGACGAGGGCATACCGATGCAGCTGCACCTCGACTTCGCAGTGCCGACGCTGGATGAGCTGCAGCGGCACAAGAAGCGGGCAGAGGACCTCGGTGCGACCTTGTTGCTTGATCGCACCGAGGAGGAGGGTGAGCCGCTGTACGTCCTAGCGGATCCGGCGGGTCACCCCTTCTGCCTACTGGTCGGAAAGGCCTAGGTCAGGTCGGCCTGGGCTTGGATCTCGGCCTCCGGGTGGATCGGGAGGACGATCTTGAACCAGGTCTCGCCGGGTTTGGAGTCGACCCGCAGGTCACCATGGTGCTTCTTCACGACGATCCGCCAGGAGATGTCCAGGCCGAGGCCGGTGCCCTCGCCGATCGGCTTGGTGGTGAAGAACGGCTCGAAGATCCGGTTCTTGATCTCGTTCGGGATGCCCGGGCCGGTGTCGCCGATCATCACCACCGCGTAGGCGCCGTCGCGCTTGGTCCGGATCGTCAGCGTGCCGGAGCCGTTCATCGCGGAGACGGCGTTGTCGATGATGTTGGTCCAGACCTGGTTCAGCTCGGCCGCGTACGCCGGGATCGGCGGCAGATCCGGATCGAGGTCCTTCACCACGGTCAGGCCCTCGAACTTGCCCGACATCATCACCATCGTCGACTTCAGCAGCTCGCGCAGATCGACCACCTGGTACGGCGCCCGGTCGATCTGCGAGTACTGCTTAGCCGCCCCGACCAGCGTCGAGATCCGGGTCACCGAGTCGTCGATCTCGTTCATCAGCGACTCGGTGTCGATCGTGTACATCAGCCAGCGAACAGCGCCTTCCAGGTACTCCGGGCCGACCGCCGTCAGCACCTCCTCCATCCAAGGCACATCCAGCCCGACCGCGGCCAGCACCGGCGCGACATCCCAGCTGTTCCGGACGTCGTGGTCGTCGAGCCAGTCCGACAACGAGTCCTCGGCGTCGGACAACTCCATCGGCGACAACTCGCGGGCCTTGGCGACCCGCTCGACGGCGTCCTCCTGGATCGCGACGATCTTGTGCAGCTTCGTCGAGTCGAGGGTGCCGTCGGCAAGCATCGCGAGCTTGGACCGCATCCCGGCGACCCGTTGCCGCAACGTCGCCGCAGCTCTAACCGCCGCTGCAGCAGGGTTGTTGAGCTCGTGCGTGAGGCCGGCCGACAAGGAGCCCAGGGCAAGCAACCGCTCGCGCTGCCCCATCGTCTCGTTGGTCCGTTGCATGCCCATCACGAAGCCCTCGATCAGGTGCACCGCCATCGGGAACCAGGTGTTCATCATCTCGGCCATCGCGGCCGCGTCGACGACGAAGAACTCCGAGGGCTCCAGCACGTACATCGACGCGGTGTAGCCCTTGCGGTCGTCTGCGCCGAAGAAGGCGTTGAACGCACCTGCGTACACGCCGCGCTGGGTCGAGCGGTTGATCTCGACCTCTTCGCCCTGGAGCAGCTTGCACATCCGCAGCCCGCCGGTCATCAGCACGTAGCAGCAGGTCGCCTCGTCGCCCTCGGCGAAGACGCGACCCTCCTCGACCGCCTCGACATGGCCGGCCCGGACCAGCCAGTCGAGCTGCTCGTCGGTCAGCGACTCGAACAGGAACAGCGTGCGCAGCTCGTCCCGGGTGATCCGGCGCACGCCGTCGTCGGTCCCCGAGCCGGTCTCCGCGGCGGCCGCGGAAACAGAGCCGGACACAGTCTCGGAAGCAGACTCGGTCATCAGAGCATCTCCAGGTATCGGTGCACCAAGGTCACGGCCATCGCGCCGTCACCGACTGCCGAGGCGACCCGCTTGACCGACTCGGCCCGGACGTCGCCCGCCGCGAAGACGCCCGGCATGCTCGTCTCCAGGTGGTACGGGTCCCGGTCCAGCGCCCAGCCCGGTGGTCGCCCACGCAGGTCCGGCCCGGTCAGTACGAACCCTCGCTCGTCACGCAACAGGTCACCCGGCAGCCAGTCGGTCCGGGGCGCCGCGCCGATGAACACGAACATCCACTCCGTGTCCACCTCCCAGCTCTCCCCGGTCGTGCTGTTGGTGAGCGTCACGCACTCCAAGTGATCAGAACCCTTGCAGGACACCACCTGCGTACAGGTGTGCACCTCGATGTTGTCGATGCCGCCGATCTGATCGATCAGGTACGACGACATGGTCGCCTCGAGTGAGGGACCTCTTACCAGCATATGCACGCGTTTCGCATGCCGGGAGAAATAGACCGCGGCCTGACCGGCGGAGTTCGCCCCGCCGATGATGTAGACCTCCTGGCCGGCGCAGGCCGGACCCTCGGTCGTCGCCGAGCCGTAGTAGATCCCGCGGCCGCTCAGGTCGTCCACGCCGGGCGCCTGCAGCGTCCGGTACGAGACGCCGGTCGCCAGGATCACCGAGTGCGCGGCGATCTCGCTGCCGTCGGAGAACTGCAGCCGCCGGGCCGATCCGTTCGTCTCGAGCTTGACCACCTCGCGGGCGGTCAGCAGCTCCGCACCGAAGCGGATCGCCTGCCGCCGGGCCCGATCGGTCAGCTGTGCCCCGGACACCCCATCAGGGAAGCCCAGGTAGTTCTCGATCCGGCTCGACTGACCCGCTTGCCCACCGGTCGCCACCTGCTCGACCAGTACCGTCCTCAGGCCCTCGCTAGCGCCATAAACCGCAGCACCGAGCCCAGCAGGCCCGCCACCGACCACCACGAGGTCGTAGAACTCCTCGGCCGGGTGGGTCGACAGCCCGACCTTGTCGGCCAGCTCGGCCTCGGACGGCGCGACCAGGACCGTACCGTCCGGGGTGATGATGACCGGCAGCGTCGTACCGTCGATGTCGGCCGCGACGAGCAGCCGTTGGCTCTCCTCGTCATCGACGCCCATCCAGCGGTACGGGACGGCGTTGCGGGCGAGGAAGTCACGGGCCGCGAAGGACGGGGCGGACCAGCGGTGGCCGATCACCCGGGTCTCGTCGCTGGGCGCGTCCGGGGTGGACTTCCACAGGTCGAGCATCGAGTCGACCACCGGGTAGAGCTTCTCCTCCGGCGGGTTCCACGGCTTGAGCAGATAGTGGTCGAGGTCGACCACGTTGATCGCCTGGATGGCGGCGTCGGTGTCTGCGTACGCGGTCAGCAGGACTCGGCGGGCGAGCGGGAACAGGTCCATCGCCGCTTCGAGGAAGTCGATGCCGGACATCCCGGGCATCCGGTAGTCCGCGAGCAGCAGGGCGACGGGCTCGCCCCGCAGCTTGAGCTCCTTGAGTGCGTCAAGGGCCTGGTCCGGGCTCTCCGCCCGGACGATCCGGTTCTCCTCGGCGTACCGGCGGCGCAGGTCGCGGGCGATCGACCGGGAGACCCCCGGATCGTCGTCCACGGTCAGGATCACCGGGCGGGTTGTTGACGTTGGCATGCCTCAGTAATACCAGCGCCCGGCGAATTCCGGGCGCTGTTCATCCACAGGCTTACTACGGCAGGGCCGCGAGGTACGGCGCGTGGCTGTTCTGGAACTCCCAGTTGTAGTACTTGTCCCAGTTGATCGACCACGTCATCAGGCCGCGGAACGACGGGGAGGATCCGCCGCGAAGCGTGTACCCGCCACAGTTCTGGCCCTTCACCAGGCAGTCGAGCGCGGTGTGGACGGCTGCGGGGGCGGTGTAGCCGTTCCCTGCGCTGGTGGCCGCCGGGAGCCCGAAGGCGATCTGGTCCTCACGGAGCCCGGGGAAGGTCTGGCCGGTGGTGCCGACCGGGAAGCCGGCTTTGATCATGTCGGTCATCGCGATGTGGAAATCGGCGCCGCCCATCGTGTGGTACTGGTTGTCGAGCCCCATCACGGGCCCGGAGTTGTAGTCCTGGACGTGCAGCACGGTGAGCGAGTCGCGCAGCGCGTGGATCACTGGCAGGTACGAGCCGCGCCGGTTGTCGCCGCCATTGCCGCCGTCGCCGTAGAACTGGTAGCCGATCTGCACGAAGAAGGTCTCGGGCGCCATCGTCAGCACGAACTTCGTCCCGTACTTCGCCTTGAGCGTCTTGAGCGCGCTGATCAGGTTGACCACCACCGGCGTGGTCGGATTGCGGAAGTCGTTGTCGCCGGGGTTGAGGTAGAGCGAGTGCCCCTCGAAGTCCACGTCGAGCCCGTCGAGGCCCCAGCGGTCGATGATCGCGCTGACCGAGTTGACGAAGGTGTCGCGGGCAGCGGTCGTAGTGAGCTGCACCTGTCCGTTCTGGCCACCTATAGACAGCAGGACCTTCTTACCCTGGGCCTGCTTGGCCTTGATGGCGGCGAGGAAGTCCGCGTCACTCTCTACGTTCGCGCACTCACTAGCTGGGCAGCGGTTGAAGCGGATGTCGCCTGACGTGACGGAGGTCGGCTCACCGAAGGACAGGTTGATGATGTTCCACTGCGACGGGATGTCGGCCATCCGGACGTAGCCGGAGCCGTTGGCGAAGCTGGCGTGGAGGTAGCCGATCAGCGCGTGCTTCGGGAGGCCGGTACTGGTGCAGCCTGAGGTGGTACCGGAGGCTGCTGCGCTCTTGGCCGATTCACCGTTGCTGTTGTACGCCGCAACTGTGTAGCTGTGGCTGGTGCACGCCGCTAGTCCGTCGACGGTCGTTGAGGTGCCGGTGACCGTCTTGACCACGGTGGAGCCTTCGTAGACCCGGTAGCCGGTCACTGTCCCAGTGGATGCGCCCCAACTCAGGGAGATCGCGCTGCTCGTCGTACCGGTCACAGAAGGAGTCCCTGGTACTCCGGGAGCGCCACCGGTCGGCGGGGTGCCGCCAGGGCCGTCGAGGTTCACGTCATCGGCCTGGTACGCCGGTTGGCCGTACCAGCCGTGCAGGTAGATCTGTGCCGAGGTCTGGCTCGCACCACTCGTGAAGGCGACCGTCAGCTGGGTGTAGCCGCTCGCTTGTGGTGTCCAGGTGGAGGCACCGCCCGTGACGCCCAGGTAGACGTACGAGCCGCGCACCCAGGCAGACAGCGTGTACGCCGTATTGGGCTGCACCGCGACTGTCTGGCTGCACTGGGCGAAGTCCGAGCCGGACACTGCTCCATTGAGCGCGAATCCCCCGCTGTGCGTCGGGCTGGTGATCACCGAGCCGCCGGAGCAGGTCCAGCCGCTCAGCGAGCCCGCCTCGAAGCCGGGGTTGGTCAACAGGTTCGCCGCCTGCGCGGTCTGGGTGACGCCGACCAGTCCGGCGATGACGAGCAGGAAACCGAGGACAGCGGCAGAGAGCCGTGAACGCATGGGCGGACCTCCAGCGATGAGAGTGCATTAAGTAGAGAGCTTTCAAAACTCACCGTCAAGGCATCGCGCTGTCGGATCTCCGCCCCTGTGGGAAACCCGCCGCCAGTCTCTTTCCGTGCCCGCCGGCCGGGCTGGCAGTTTTTCGCCAGCGGCTAGTTGAAGCCAAAACGATGAACTCCTGGCGACTTCTTGGCACTGTCATCGTCGCTAGCCCCCACTGCCCTGGAGGAATCGCGTGAACCACCTGTCCTTGCGCCGACGGACCGCGTTGATCGCGGCCGCCGTGCTCACTACTGCCGCCTTCACCGCATCTGCCGGTAATGCGGCCCTTGGAGAGCCAGCACCCGGCACGCCCCGGCCAGACAACCTGGCGAGCGCGCTGCAGCTCCCCCACTTCGCCCCCGGCCGGTACGTCGTGACGCTGGCCGACAAGCCACTGGCGACGTACCAGGGTGGTGTGGCCGGGCTGAAGGCCACCAAGCCGGCCAAAGGGAAGAAGGTCGACACCACGGCCCCGGACTCGAAGCGCTACAGCAACTGGCTCGGTAGCCGCCAAGACACCGTCGCCGCCGCAGTTGGCGCCAAGGCGACCCGGCACTACTCGACGGCCGTCAACGCCTTCGCTGCCTCACTGACCAGCCAGCAGGTCTCGGCCTTGGCCAAGACTCCCGGTGTGGTCGCTGTGACCCCCGACCAGCTGCACCAGGCGCTGGACGACAAGAAGCCGACTGACTTCCTCAAGCTGTCCGGCAACTCCGGTGTCTGGAAGGCACTGGGCGGCAACGCCGAAGCAGGCAAGGGCGTAGTGGTCGGCGTCGTCGATACCGGCATCTGGCCGGAGAGTGCGTCACTGTCGGGCCCGAAGCTCGGGACCAAGCCCTCCGCCACCACCCCTTACCGGGTCGGCGACAGCATCGTCATGCACAAGGCGGACGGCAACGACTTCACTGGCTCCTGCCAGGCAGGTGAGGACTTCACCGCCGACCTGTGCAACACCAAGCTCATCAGTGCCAAGTACTTCGGGGACGCCTGGCTCGGCGCTACCCCGCCCGAGGCCCGTGCCGATTACGCCTCCCCGCGCGACGGTGAAGGCCACGGCACGCACACCGCGACCACTGCGGCCGGCCGTGCGGGCGTAGACGTCTCGGAGAGCGGCATCAACTTCGGCACGATCTCCGGTGTCGCACCGGCCGCCAAGATCGCCGTCTACAAGGCGTTGTGGACCGGCAAGAACGGCGTCGGCTCGGGCGGTTACACGTCGGACATCCTCGCTGCGATCGACCAGGCCGTGGCTGATGGCGTCGACGTCATCAACTACTCCGTGGGCTCCATCTTCGAGTCCGCGCACACTGACCCGGTGCAGCTCGCGTTCCTGTCCGCTGCGTCCGCGGGGATCTTCGTCTCGGCCGCTGGCGGCAACTCGGGGCCGGAGCCGTCGTCGCTCGACAACACCTCGCCGTGGGTGACTACGGTCGGGGCGAGCACGGTTGCGCCGTACGAGGGGACAGTGGTCCTCGGTGATGGATCGAAGTTTGCCGGGTTGACCACTTCGATCGCCACGGCTGTAGGCCCCAAGGCACTCGTCACCGGGGCTGCTGCTCGGGTGACCAGCGCTACGGAGTACGACGGATCGCAATGCCTGCCCAACACGCTCGACTCGGCGCAGGTGGCCGGCAAGATCGTGGTGTGCGACCGGGGCGTCGGCGCGCGTGTCGACAAGTCGGCTGAGGTCAAGCGAGCCGGTGGCGTTGGCATGGTGCTGCTTAACCTCACTGATCAAGACATGGTGGCGGACTCGCACGCAGTACCGACTGTGCACCTCAACACGCCTGGATCCCTGTCGGTGAAGGCTTACGCCGGTACTGCGGGTGCCACGGCTCAACTGGTGCCCGGCAACCTGACCTCGACTGTCACGCCGTACCCGCAGATGGCTGACTTCTCGTCGCGTGGGCCGTCACTGTCGAGCCACGGCGACCTGCTCAAGCCGGACCTCGCTGCGCCGGGTGTGAACGTCCTGGCCGCAGTAGCCCCGCCCAGCAACGCTGGACACAGCTACGCCTTCTACTCCGGTACGTCGATGGCTGCACCGCACATTGCCGGCCTGGCCGCCCTCTACCTGGGCAAGCACCCCGACTGGACGCCCATGATGGTCAAGTCGGCGCTCATGACGACCACTAGTGACGTGAAGACCTCCACTGGTGCTGTCGACAACGACCCGTTCGCTCGTGGCGCCGGTGAGGTCCAGCCGTCGCGCATGCTCGACCCGGGGCTCGTCTACGACTCGGGAGACGCCGACTGGCTCGGGTACCTCGAGGGGAACGGTGTTGACACTGGTACCGGCGTACCGGCGATCGACCCGAGCAACTACAACGCACCGTCCATCGCTGTCGGGGAACTGGTCGGCACGCAGACCATCACCCGCCGGGTGACCGCAGTGACCGGCGGGCTCTACCGGGCCACCGTGTCCGTGCCTGGCATGAAGGCGGTCGTCACCCCGTCGATCCTGAACCTGCAGACCGGCCAGACGAAGTCCTTCACGGTCAAGCTCACCCAGGACACCGCCCCGTCGCACGAGACGACCAGCGGCTGGCTCACCTGGCAGGGCGCCGGTACTTCGGTCCGCAGCCCGATCGTGGTCGTCCCGACCTCAGTCATCGCTCCCACCAACGTGACCGGCTCGGGCGCGTCCGGCTCGGTCTCCTTCGACGCGACGGTCGGCAAGGCCGGCGTACCGATCCGGGCCTATGGGTTCACCTCTGCGCCGCAGGTGCCGGGCGAAGTACCCGCAGGTGCCGCAGACGCCGACCTCCCGAACTACCCGGTGACCGTGACGACCGGGACCAAGGCCGTCCAGTGGAACATCAAGACGGTTGACCCCGCCGGAAGCATCTGGATGGTCCTCTACAAGGTCGTCAACGGCCAGATGCAGCTGCTCTCCTTCGAAGGCACCGGCGCCAACGAAGCATCGGCCACGGTCGCCGCGCCTTCGCCGGGCGTGTGGGGCGTACTAGCGATCACGCTCTCCAACCCGCCTGGTGCCGACACCACGAAGTACACAATGCAAACCAACGTGGTGACCGGCGGCAACTCCCTGAACGTCACCCCAACGGCAGCCCCCGCCGCCGGCAAACCCTTCCAGGTAACAGCCTCCTGGTCCGGCCTACCGACCGGCCAACGCTCCACCGGCTTCGTAGAGTTCCCCAACCGCGCGGGAACAGTAGTAACCGTCAACTGATCCACCGCCGGGTGGACGGCAGCAGGTCAGCTGCCGTCCACCCGGTCACCGTGACCGTCAACTGATCCACCGCCACGGGTAGAGGGCAGCAAGCAAGACCTGATGGCATCCACCCCGCGCGGAGATCGAAGGGTTGGCAGTCAGCACAGGCCGGTGGATCGATGCGCCTTCACCACCAAGTCGCCCGAGCTAATCACCACCGGCCCGGGCCGGCCAATCACCCCGGCCCGGCCACCGACGGTTCGGGTTAGCGCAGGAGGTTCGCAGCCTTTGGCGGTGGGTGGGGCGACGCACCCCGTGCTCCACCACCACGCCACCACCGAGCCTGATACCCGTCGGGCCCGACTCGCCAGTGGTTGGGTGGGCTCAAGACGGTCGCAGCAACACGAGTACGGGTGGGGCCAAGTACCTCCGCCACCACCCCGCAACCGCTGCTGGTGAGGTACTAGATCCAGCGCCGGCGTGCAGCTTGTACGCCGGCCTGGAAGCGGGTCTGGGCGCCTAGGGACTCCATGAGCGCTCGGACCCGGCGCTGCGTAGTACGGGGGCTGATGCGGAGGTGGCGGCTGATCTTGTCGTCAGTTGCTCCGCCGGCGAGGAGGAGAAGGATGTCTCGGTCGGCTGGGCGTAGGCCGGCGATGTCGCCGTTGAAGGGGAGGGCGGGCATGGGGATCGCCAGGGCCCACAGCATCTCGAAGGTGGCGATCAGTCCGTCGAGTAGTCCGGACGAGCGGATCAGCAGGTGGTAGTCACCTGCTGACCGCTTGGTCATCCCAATGAGCGCCGTGTCGTCGTCAGCGATCGCCATCTTCATCGGCACCTGCGCGAGCACGCGGCTGACCTCACCAGCCGACTGCAGCTCCGGCAGCACACCCATGATGTCCTGGCTCTCGAACACCTCCGTGCCATAGATCGCCCGATACCCCACGCCCGCATGCAGCCGATCCAGCTCCAACTGCTGCTGTGACGACGGCGGAGTGACATACGGCGGCCGATCCAGCACCCGTACTTCGCGCTGCGCGTCCTCCTGCAGCCGTTCGTAGGTACGAAGCAGCGTCGGCCCGTCCTCGATCAGCTCAACCTGATCCCCCGCCAGTACCGGCTTCCCCCGCGACCCCCGCAGCTCATCAGCAACGCTACGCAGCCGGTTGAGCTGAGCATCCAACTCGTCCAGCGGATCGGTGAGGATGGACTGCCGAGCGGGAGACGGCCCGCCCTGCCCCTCGACTTCATCTACCAACTGCGGCCTCTTCGAACGTTCCATTTCCAACGATGGACCACAGACTAGACCGCCCTCCACCCGGTTGACAGCGTTGTCTCGTCACGGCCCACAACTCAGACAAGGCCAAACACCCCCACACGTAACACACCTCCCATCTACCCCAGCCGCCGCCAATCGCAACCCACTCAGCCCTGTGAGCATCGACTCGGGCGCCCGGACAGAGTCGGCAGTACCGGCCGCCAGGGAGGGACCGTTCCTAGTACCGGGCGGCGTGGCGGAGGCGCTCGCAGTACCGGGCGGCGTGGCGGAGGCGTTTGTAGTACCGGGCGGATTGGTGGAGGCGTTCGCAGTACCGGCTCGTGAGGTCGAGGAGTTTGTACTACCAGCCGGCGCCGTTGGGAGCCAGCGGACTTTGGTGGTGCCGTTGCGGCCGTGGACTGCGAGGACCGCGGCGATTCCGCCCTCCCATGCCGACGTCGCCGGCCAACGCCCCCGCCAGCGAAGCGTCACCGTGCCGTCGGACCACTCGACTCCCTCAGCGACGGTGACCAACCCCGGCGTACCAGTCGACGCTCCAACCACAGCCCCCGCCATCGGCGAGGAGCCGGACGGGCGAACCAGGTGGAAGAGCCTTGGCTCTGGCTGCGGGGTGCTCATGGTCCGAGGCTCGTAGGTGATGGGGTGTGGTCACCAGGTGTGAGCTGTGGGCTGTCTAAACAGCCCACAGTCACCACCGCCGCCCACAGCCCCGCAGTACCCCGAGCATCCGGAACGCCTTGCAATGTTGAGCTTCTGGCGGCACCGCGACAGGTTCTGTCGGTAGGGCCTTGTACGTTCTCGCTACGCACCGCAACCACCAGGCGTGACCGGTAAGCCGGCCAGACCGGCAGCTCGAACAGGGAGGATTCCTGTGGCTGAGTTCGGAGTGCAGTTAAGGCAGTCCCGCCAAGCAGCCGCCCTGAGCTTGCGGCAACTTGCCACCAGGGTGGGTTACGACCACAGCTACCTATCCCAGGTCGAGCGCGGCCGGCGCCCGGGCTCAGCCCATCTCGCCATCCTGTGCGACCGGGAGCTGGGCACCAGCCCGGCACTCTCGACCGCCTACGAACAGTCCCACCCGACCGCACTCGCCGCCGTCGAGGACGACCACGTGCGGTCCCAGGCATCCGCCGCTCCCGGCCCGGTGCCTGAGCTCTCTTCACCCGAGGCGACAGCTGCGGCGCCGGACGGAGTACCGGGCGGTCGAAGCGCTGGAAGGTTGCCCACCGGGGTGGAGTTGCTGGAAGCGGTTCGACATGAGCTGGCCGGGTCCTTCGGTCCAGGCACGGAGGTCGCGGAGTGGCGGGCGGTGGCGACCAGCCATGCGCACGAGTTCGCCACGACTCCTCCGACCGAGCGTCTGCCCGAGCTCACCGCGGATCTGCAACTGCTGCGGAGCGGCGCGGCAAGCGGTTCGGCTGCGCTGGCAGTTCCAGCGGCCGAGTTGGCGGTCATGATCGCCCTGACCCTTGCCGAGCTCGGGAGGCTGCGCTCGGCCGAGCGCTGGTGGCGCACCGCTCGCGCGACCGCTGACGGCTCCGCTGAGCGCCGGATGGCCGGTGTGGCGCGCAGCTGGGAGGCGACGAGCGGGCTGGCCGAGCAGCGCCCACTGCCCAGCCTCCTCGAGCTCGCCGATGACGCGCTGGCGCTGGCCGACCGACCAGCTGACGTCGCCCGCGCTCTGGCTGCGCGTGCCCGGGTGCTCGCAGCGCTGCATGATGCAGATGGAGCACGGCAGGCGGTATGCGACCTCCACGCAGTGACGGCCGACTTGCCGGGTCGCTCGGTGGTGAGCAGTTCGCCGTTCGAGTGGGGCGCGTTCGGGGCTGATGGCGTCGAGGGGCGGGTGTGCGCGGCTCTTGGCGACACGCTCGGTGCCTATTTGGCTCTTGATCGGGCGTTGGGGGCTGGGGTGTTTGGGGCTAGCGAGCGGGCTGAGTTGGAGTTGGTGGTCGCCCAGTGTTTGGTGATGGATGGGGATACCGCGGCTGGGTTGGCGGTGGGGATGCGGGTGTTGGTGGAGTTGCCGGATGAGTGGCATACCCATCATTTGTATGAGACGGCGGGACGGGTGCTGAGCGCAGTACGGGGTGGTGATCTTGCGCGGCGGGCGGTGCGGGACTTCCGGGAGTTGTTGGGGCGTCGGCCGTATGAGAGCCGCAGTGTGGGCAGTGGGTCGAGGTATGGCGGGTGGCAGGGGTAGCGTGCCGAGAGTGACGGGTGAGAATCAGGTGGCGACATTGACAGACGCGTGGGACTTCGCGGTCGAGCTGCGGGCCGATCCGGCTACGGCTGAGGCTCGGGGTGCGGTGCTGGCCAAGCCTGGGTTTGGGCAGGCGTTCACTGACCACATGGTGGTGGCCAACTGGACCAGTGAGCTTGGGTGGCATGGGGCGAAGGTGACGGGGTATGCGCCGTTGAAGGTCAGTCCGGCTGCTGCGGTGCTGCACTATGCGCAGGAGATCTTTGAGGGGCTGAAGGCTTACCGGCATGAGGATGGGTCGGTTTGGGCGTTTCGGCCGGAGGTCAATGCGGGGCGGTTCAAGCGGAGTGCGGAGCGGTTGGCGTTGCCTGTGGTGCCGGAGGAGGCCTTTCTTGGGGCGCTGCGGGCGTTGGTGACTATGGATGAGACGTGGGTGCCGGCGGCGGGTACTGGGGAGACCAGCTTGTACTTGCGGCCGTACATGATCGCCACCGAGGCTGCGCTGAGTGTGAGGCCTGCGCGGGAGGTGCTGTTTGGGGTTATTGCCTCACCTGCTGGCGCGTACTTCGATACTGGGCCTAAGCCGGTCTCTATTTGGCTGTCTAGTACGTCTATCCGGGCTACCCCGGGTGGGACGGGAGCGGCTAAGTGCGGCGGCAACTATGCGGCCAGCTTGGCTGCGTTGGCTGAGGCAGTGGCCAATGGGTGTGACCAGGTTGCCTACCTTGATGCAGTGGAGCGCCGCTGGATCGAGGAGAGCGGCAGTATGAACCTGTTCTTCGTGTACTCCGATGGCCGCATCGCTACGCCGGAGCTGTCGGGGTCGATCCTGGAGGGCGTCACCCGGGACTCGGTGCTTCAGATGGCGGCAGACCTCGGGCACAAGGTCGAGGAGAAGCGCATCTCGGCTGATGACTGGCGCGACGGCGTACGCAGTGGCGAGATCACTGAGGTCTTCGCCTCCGGTACGGCGGCCGTCATCACCCCCATCGGGCGCCTGGCCTGGGATGGCGGTGAGGTGGTGATCGGCGACCACTCGGTGGACCACGGCGTCGGCCCGGTCACCGCTACCCTCCGCAAGTCTCTCCTGGACCTCCAGCACGGCCGCTCCCCGGACCCCCACAACTGGCTCACCCGCCTCGCCTGATCCACCTCCCTTACGTCCGAAGAACCCGACAACACGTTCCGCAAGTTCTTCGGACGTAAGGAGTCAGCGCTGTGGGAGGGGCTCGTGGCGGCCTGTGCCGGGTTCGTCGGAGTCGTCGGTGGTGACTATGGCGTAGGGGCCGGGTGGGATGCCGGGGAGGCGGGCTACGTCTGCGGCGATGGCCAGCAGAGTCTGCTCGTCAGCGCCGGTGAGGAAGAAGAGGTAGTCGCCGCCCAGTTCCTCGCCGTCGGCGTACAGCTCGAACTCGCCGGATTCCTCGCGCTTGGCGAGGTAGTCCTCGACGACGGAGATCCAGCCGAACTCGACCTCCAGGCCGGGCTCGGGGGCTTCTTCGGAGCCTGGGTCGTCGAGTAGGCGGACGCGGGTCTCGACCAGCGGGATGTGGATCTCGACGACGGGTTGAGCCATGGCGGTGGTCTCCTGGATGGATCGGGAACGAATACTTCTGACGATGATGATGCTTGATGTCCGTTCCGGCCGTTAGGTTGACGGTATGGCGGAGTCGAAAGCGGCGAAAGCGAAGACCCCGGCGGTCGAGGTGGAGGTCGGCGAGCGGACGGTGCGGATCTCCAATCCGGACCGCGTCTACTTCCCGGCCCGCGGGGAGACCAAGCTCGATCTGGTCAAGTACTACCTGTCCGTCGGCGACGGGATCGTCCGCGCGCTGCGGGAGCGCCCGTGCATGATGCATCGCTTCCCGTCGGGTGTGTCCGGCGAGAAGGTCCACCAGAAGCGGCTGCCGCACGGCGCCCCGCCGTGGATGGAGACCGTCCAGGTCAAGTTCCCCCGGTACAACCGGACCGCCGACGAGCTCTGCGTCACCGAGCTCGCCCACGTCGCCTGGGCCGTGCAGATGTCGACGGTCGAGTTCCACCCGTGGAACTCCCGCCGCGCCGACACCGAGAAGCCCGACGAGTGGCGGATCGACCTCGACCCGATGCCCGACTGCCCGTTCGACCGGGTACGCCGGGTTGCGCACGTCGCACATGAGGTACTCGATGATCTCGGCGCGACCGGTTATCCGAAGACCTCCGGCGGCTCCGGCATCCACATCTACGTGCGGATCAAGCCCGAGCACGGCTTCTCGGATGTACGCCGGGCCGCGCTCGCCTTCGCCCGCGAGGTCGAGCGCCGCGCCCCCGACGACGTCACGACGACCTGGTGGCGCAAGGACCGCGACCCGAAGAAGCTCTTCGTCGACTACAACCAGAACGCCCGCGACCACACGATCGCCAGCGCGTACTCCGTCCGCGGCAACCCCGAAGGCACCGTCTCCACCCCGATCCGCTGGGACGAGATCGACGACGTCGACCCCAAAGCCTTCACCATCGCCACAGTCCCCGCCCGCTTCGCCGAACTCGGCGACCTGCACGCCACCATCGACGACGACGCCTACTCCCTGGACACCCTGCTCGAGTGGGCCGCCCGCGACGAGGCCGAAGGCGCCGAAGAGCCACCACCGCCAGACGAGTAGAACCACCCCGTACGGAGGACAGGCCGACGCGGTCGCGGGGTCAGCCGACGCGGTCGCGGGGTCAGCCGACGCGGTCGCGGGGTTGGCCGGCGCGCTGTCAGCCGGCACGGTCGCAAGGTCAGGCGGAGCGGGGGCGGCCGGCGCGGTCGCGGGGTCAGGCGGAGCGGACTTCCAGCCGTGCCTCGGTGGGGAAGGTTGCCAGGAGGGGGCGGAGTTCGTCCGCGGTCAGCGGTTGATCGCCGAAGACGTCCGGGTCGGGGCGGAAGTGGACGACCGTACCGGTGGGTCGGCCTGCTTCGACCTCGGTCAGGGCGGTTTCGGGGAGGCCGTACTCGTAGCGGCGGGTCCAGGCGCCGTCCGAGCGACGGTTCTCGTGGATGAGCCAGCTGCTCAGCGCGGCGACGACCGACATGCCGGTGCGGGGCAGGCCGTCTGGGAGTGACTCGGCCGAAGGGTTGTCGAAGAAGCGGACGTCGCGGGTCGCCATGATCGGCTTGACCATCGGTTTGCCGTGCTCGTCGAAGTACACGTTGGTACCGCGCCCGTTGTCCTCGACCGAGATCGAGCCGTCGGAGTGCAGGGTGACGAGCACGCGGTCCGTCGTACCGGCTTCTGCTTCGTCGACCGGGTAGGCGACGACTTCGAGGACGAGATGAGCGAGGCCGCCGCGGGAGTACCTGGCAGAGCCCGCGCGGATTGCCGCGATGTGGTCTGCATCAGGCACATGCGTCCACTCATGGGTGGTAACAGGTGGAAGCTCGGTCATGCGCGGCGGGCCGGTGCGTCGAGGGCAGTCATGCGCGGCCGGCGAAGCCGTGGTGGAGGAGGTTGGTGAGGAGGTCGATGGCTTCCTCGTCCGGGATCGTGCGACCGGAAGGCGGGTTGACCAGCCAGGTGTAGGCGAAGCCTTCCAAGAGCGAGTTCATGGCGGAGATTTGGAGTAGCGGGTCGGGCTGAGGCTGAGGCAGGTACGAGAGGTGCCTGATCATGTGGGTGTCGTCGTCGGCCATGATGCGTTGGAGGCGTTGGCCTAGCTCGGGATCGACCATCGCCGCCTGTTTGATGGCGATCATCTCCGGCAGGTGCGCCTTGTAGAAGTTCCAGAACGCGGCGACGTGCCAGCGGACCGACGAGATCTTGCTGAAGTCCTCGTCGTGCGCCAGATCGCCCAGTACTGCGAGGTCGGCCGTCGCCAGCAGGTCGACGAGCAGCGCCTCGAGCAGTTCCTCCTTGCCGGCGAAGTGGTTGTAGAACGAACCCGTCGCGCGCCCGGCCGCCGCGGTGATGTCGGTGATCTTGGTGTTCAGGTAGCCGCGCTCGGCGAACACCTCCCGGGCCGCCTGCTTCAGCGCCGCCTCGGTCCCGGCCGCCTGCTCCTTGCGTGTGCTCGTCACCCGCGACACCTCCTCCTTGACAACGAACCCTAGTCAGGTCCAAGCTGAATCTACATTCAGTGAATCATAATTCAGCGAAGGAAGCATGATGACCGTTCTGATCGCCGGTGCCGGACCGACCGGACTGACCCTCGCCATCGAGCTTGCCCGCCGCGACATCGCTGTCCGGGTGATCGACAAGGCCGACGAGTTCTTCCAGGGCTCCCGCGGCGACGGGCTGCAGCCGCGGACGCTCGAGGTCTTCGAAGATCTCGGCGTACTCGACCAAGTCCTCGCCCAGGGCATCCCGCTGCCGGTCATGAAGATCACCATCGGCGGCCACCCCGTCGGCGAACGCCGGATGGCCGACCCCGTCGACCCCACCCCCGACCGCCCGTACCCGAACGCCTGGATGCTCGGCCAGTCCCGCACCGAGGCGATCCTCCGCAACCGCCTCGCCGACTTCGGCGTCAGCGTCGTGCTCAGCACCGCACTGGTCGGCTTCACCCAGTACGACGACCGCGTGGTGGCCGAGCTGTCGACCGGCGAGACGGTCGAGGCCGACTACCTGGTCGGCGCCGACGGCGGCAAGAGCGCCGTCCGCAAGCAGCTCGGGATCGCCTTCGAAGGCACCACGGACGACTCGATCCGGATGCTGCTCGGCGACGTCTCCGCCGACGGGCTGGACCACGACTACGGATACTGGTTCGCCGGCCCGGACAACCCGATGGAAGGCATCGCCCTGACCCCGCTGTCGGGCGGCGACCAGTTCCAGTTCGGCGCCCCGCTCGCTTCCAACGACGCCGACACGACGCTGGAAGGCCTGCAATTCCTGGTCGACCGGTACGCCGGTGAGGGCGTGACCAAGCTCCGCGACCTCACCTGGTCGACGGTCTGGCGGCCCAACATCCGGCTGGCCGAGCGCTTCCGGGTCGGTCGTGTGTTCATCGCCGGGGACGCCGCCCACGTTCACCCGCCGACGGGCGGTCAGGGGCTGAACACCGGCGTACAGGATGCGTACAACCTCGGCTGGAAGCTTGCCGACGGGCGCGAGGAGGTCCTGAAGACATACGAGACGGAGCGGCGGACCAACGCCATGCGCGTGCTGGGTATCAGCGAAGACCTGATGCAGAAGCACATCGACGGCGACGAGAGCGCGATGGACCGGGGCGAGGAGGTTCAGCAGCTGGACATCAGCTACCGCTCCCCCGACGCCACCGCCGCGCTCACCACCGGCGACCGCGCCCCCGACTCACCGCTCACGGATGCCGACGGCAACCAAACCCGCCTCTTCACCCTCTTCCAAGGCCCACACGAGACTCTGCTCCGCTTCAACCCCAGCACCACAAGCACCCACCCGCACGCCGTCACCATCAACCACACGCCACAGCCCGGCGCCTACACCTCGCCCGAGGCGTTCACCTACTACCACGCCGGAGACGGCGACGAGTTCCTGATCCGCCCGGACGGCTACGTCGGCTGACAAGGGGCCGATTGCAACAAGCTGCAGCGACAGGCCTAAGGCGATGGTTCCGTGGTAAGCATGGTCGTTTGCTTCAGGGGCGGGACAGGCGGAGGCAGTGATGGGTCGGCGAACGTTGGGCGGTCTACGCGAGTGGGTGGCGGTGGCCGGGGTGTTGGCCATCGTGGCCGGCGGCGCCGCGGATGGAGCCGCCGCTAGCAGCTCCGCCGAGGTACAGGTGGACGCTGCTGCGCAGGTTGCTGCCGTGGAGGCGGTTTTGGAGCGCCGGGCGACCGCGGTCCTGCAGCACGACGAAGGTCAGTTCCTCGCCGACATCGATCCGTACAACAAGAACCTGCGGGCCTCGCAGAAGGTCTTGTTCGAGAACCTCGTGCAGTTCGGGTTCTCCAAGCTCGCCTATCGGCAGGGCGAAGCCCAATACGATCAGGCGCTGCTCGACAAGTACGGCCCGACGGCGTACCTGGTGGGCGGGGTGATGGAGTACCAGATCGACGGGATCGACGAACTGCCGGCGCAGACCCCGGTGGGCTACACGTTCGTGAAGCGTGCCGGACGGTACGTGCTGGTCGATGACAGCTATCTCGACACCGACCAGCCGGACAGCCCGAACCAAGAGGCGTGGGACACCGGCCCGGTGCTGGTTCAGCGAGGTCCACGGACGCTCGTCGTCGTCGAGCCGGGCAGGACGGAGGTCGCCAAGACGATCCTCGCCGATGCGCAGGTCGCGCTGAAAGCCGTGAACCGGTGGTGGTTGCCCGATTGGAAGGGTGGTGCTCTGGTGATCGCGCTCGACGACACCAAGGTGCGATCGACCGACTTCAAGGGGCCGGTGTGGAACGACACCGCGGCGGTGGCGACACCTGTACGCCGGGCTGACGCCGGGTTCGGCGGCTCCTACGTCGTGCTGAACCCGCGCGATCGCGGCCAGATCGATGCCGGCTCGCTGGCGCACGAGTTCACCCACGTCGCCACCGCTTCGGACGGTCCTTCTGCCCCGCTCTGGCTGGTCGAAGGCATGGCCGAGTACGTCCGGGGATGCAGATGGCCGGCGAGCCCGCTGTCGATCTGGCGAAGTACCGCAAGCTGGTGCGTTCGAGGTACCTGGACAAGGCGAAGGCGCTGCCGACCGACAAGCAGTTCCTCGGCCCGACCAAAGAGGGCTCCTACGCGATCGGCTGGTACGCCGTCGACTATCTGGTCCGCAAGTACGGCCTGAACCAGATCGTCGGGCTCCACCAGGAGATGGCCTGGCAGCTGAATTCGCAGGGCCGGCGCGACACGATCATGACCGCCCAACTCGGTCGTACCGAGGCGCAGATCTTCGCCGAGCTCAAGGCTTCGCGGGGTTCGTGATACAGATAAGCGCTTGCTTTTAGCGTGGCCGGGGGGCCTGGGGAGGGGAAATCATGGGTCGGCGTGCGTGGCTGGCTGCCGCTGGGGTGGTGGTTGTCGTGGGCGGCGGGGTCGCGGGTGGGGTGGCTTTGCACTCGCGCGGGAGCGGGACGCCGGAGCCGGTGGCGGTGGTGAGTGCGCCGCGGCCTACCGCAGTACAGGTCGATGTGACTGCGCAGAGTGCTGCTGTGGATGCGATTCTGAAGCGCCGTGCGACGGCGGTGCTCGAGAACAACGAGGCTCAGTTCCTGGCTGACGTGGATCCGAAGAACAAGCTGCTGCTGGCGAAGCAGAAGGTGCTGTTCGAGAATCTGGTCCAGTTCGGATTCGTGAAGCTCGACTATCTGCAGGACCGGCCGCAGTTCGAGCAGGGGCTGCTCGACAAGTACGGGCCGACGACCTACCTGGTCAGCGTGGTGATGTCGTACCAGATCGGTGGCATCGACGACGGGCTGGTGAAGGCCCCGCTGGGCTACATGTTCGTCCAGCGCGGCGGGCGGTACCTGCTCATCAACGACACCTACCTGGACAGCTCCCTGCCGTTCGGCGCGCACAAGGAGGCCTGGGACGTCGGTCCCGTGCTGGTACGCCGATCAGCCCGCGCCCTCGTGGTGGTCGAACAAGGCAAGGCACAACTGGCCAAGTCGATCCTCACCGAAGCCGAATCTGCCGTTCGCGCCGTCAACAAGCTCTGGTCGGCCAGCTGGCGCGGCGGCGGACTGGTCATCGCGCTGGACGACCGCAGGGTCCGGATCGCCGACTACACCAAGCCGAAGGACGCCGAGGACTTCCTGGCGACCGCGACGTTCGTCTACCGGACGCTGCCGGGCGAGGTGCAGAGCGAAGGCACGTTCGGCGGCGCCTATGTAGTGGTCAATCCGCGGTACCGCGACGAGCTGGACGCGCGGGTGCTGGCGCACGAGTTCACCCATGTCGCGACCGCGCAGTACGGGGTCGACGCGCCGGTCTGGATGGTCGAGGGCACGGCCGAGTACATCGAGCAGTTGCCGATGCAGGGTGAGCGCGACCTCGACCTGGCCCGCTACCGCACGATGGTCCGCTCGAAGTACTTCAGCAAGCTCAAGGCGCTGCCGACCGATGAGCAGTTCTACGACACGGTGAAGAGCTCCTACCCGGTCGGCTGGTACGTCGTCGACTACATCGTCGACAAGTACGGCGCGACCAAGCTCGCCAAGGTCTACAAGGAACTGGCCCGGCAGGGGTTCAGCCAGAACCAGCGCGACCTGATCTTCACCGCGCAACTCGGCCGCACCGAGGCCCAGCTCTTCAAGGATCTCCAGCAGCGCTAGCAGTCGAACTCGAACACCAGCAGGGCTTTACCGGTCGGCGAGGTCCACCGGTACGCGACCAGGCACTCGTCCGAGCCGGCCGGCGGATATCCGTCGTCGCGGATGTAGTTGGCCAGCACGAACGGCCGCCACACCCGGCTCCGGCCGTCGAAACGGTGGGCGCCGACGCCCCGATCCTCGAACCGGCCGATCAGGACCGGCTGTACGTCGGGATCGCGCAGCAATCCCTCGACGACGGAGCGGTCGAGCCACTCCCCGTCGTCCTCGGTGAACGGCTGTCCACGCAGCACGATCTCGTCTCCGTGCACCGTGTTCGGACGGATCGAGAACTCCGGTGCGGGGATGAGCAAGTTGGCGAGTTCTTGCAACATCCGACCGAGAGTAGCCGAGAAATCACCGGTTGTGGATGGCTCAGCCGGTCCTGGCGATCTGGTCTTCGACGGTGAACTCGAGACCGTTGGCCGAAGCGAGATAGACGTCTTGGTCCACGAGGTTTCCGTCCAGCCGCATGAGCCCGCGCGGGCTGTCGTAGAAGTGGCCGGTCGGCAGCGCGGAGACCGCGTCGATACTGATCGAACCGGCCATTTCGCCCAGCCGGGCAAGGAAGCGGACGGCCTCGTAGCAGGACTCGCCGACCGCGTTGAGAGCCGGCGCCCAGGTGCCGAACCGGGCGTAGTAGTCGCGGGCGAACTCGCCGCTCTCGGTGGTGGCGAGGCCGTCGAAGTACGCGGCGGCGGCATACAAGCCCTTGTTTGCGGTGGGTCCGGCAGCGAGCAGGGTGTTCTCCTCGATGGCCGGGCTGAGGCGGAGTAAGCGGTCGCTCAAGCCGGCCTTGGCGAACTGGCGGTTGAAGTGGACCGCGTCCTGACCCATCAGGAGCATGATCACGCCCTCGACGTCGGCCTGTTCCAGCCCTTGGATCACGCGGCCGAAGTCCGAGGTACCGAGCGGAACGAAGTCCGACTGGACGATCGAGGAAGCCGAACCCTGTAAGGCTTTCGTGGTCGTCGCCGCCGTCACTCGCGGGTAGATGTAGTCGTTGCCGACCACCGCCCAGCGCCGTACGCCGTGCTGCGCGCCGATCCAATGTGTTGCCGGAAGCAACTGGTTCACCGGCCGCTCGCCGAGCATGAAAACGCCCGGCGTATCGTCGCCGCCTTCATGCATCGCGGCGAACGCGTAGACGACCTTGCCGCCGATCCGCCGGGTGAGGGCGACCCGTACGGCGGAGATGTGCCAGCCCGCGACCGCGTCGACGCGACCGCTGTCCACCAGCCGGCCGACCTCCTCGGCCACGATCTCAGGCGCCCGGCCGGCGTCGACCTGGACCAGCTCGACCTGGCGGCCGGCGATCCCGCGACTGGCGTTGAGTTGCTCGACGGCGAGCTGGCCGCAGGCCAGGCAGGACGGGCCGTAGATGCCGGTCGGTCCTTGCAAGGGCACGACGAAGGCGATCGACAGCAGCTCGCGCACGCCGGACCTCCTTCAGCCTTTCGGACAGTGTGGCTCAGTCCTGCTCGGTACTCCGGGCTCTGAGCTATATTCACCAGAACGTGAGACACGGGGAGGGACGATGACCGCCAGTCTGCTCCTGCTGCTCAAGCAGGCCGAACGCCGGATCGAGCACGAACTGCGGCCGATCCTGGCCGACTTCGACCTGTCGCTGGAGCAGTGGCGGGTGATGTCGGCGCTGGCCGACGAGCCTGGTCAGCCGATGTCCACACTCGCCGCCCAGGCGGTACTTCCGAACGCCAGCCTCACGCGTCACGTCGACAAGCTGGTGGAGCGCGGCCTCGTCGTACGCCGGATCCACGCCGACGACCGGCGACGCGTCGTCACCGCGCTTTCTCCGGTCGGCACAACGGTCGCCGAGCGGCTGCGGGCCGAGGAACGCCGGGTCGAATCCGCCATCGCGACCGAGCTCGGCGACGACCGGCTGCAGAATCTGGCGGGCGGGCTCCGCCGGCTCCAGCGCTCGCTCTAGATCCTTCCAGATGGAAATACACGGTCTTAGCGGTTTGGAAACACCGGTGTAACGCGGCGTTCCTAGGTTCCTTCCATTCGGGTGCATCAGTCCGGCAACGTCGCCGGGCGCCCTGCACCGTCTCCGCCCGAAGGTGCCGCAGGAGTTCGCCATGACCGTTGAACCCTCCATCGACCACCGCACCGCTCCCCCGTCGGAGCCCACCGCCGCCACCCGCGAGACACTCGAGGACTACACGCTGCGGTTCGCGCCGCGGTCCTACCGCAAGTGGTCGACCGGCGTCGTCGCCGTCTCGGCGCTCGGCGGGATCGCCTACCTCGCCGACTTCGCGATCGGCGCGAACATCGGCATCTCGTACGGCACCACGAACGCCTTGTGGGGCATCGGGATCTTCGCCGTCGTCATCTTCGCGACCGGCCTGCCGCTCGCGTACTACGCCGCGCGCTACAACATCGACCTCGACCTGATCACCCGCGGCAGCGGCTTCGGGTACTACGGGTCGGTGGTGACGAACGTGATCTTCGCGTCCTTCACCTTCATCTTCTTCGCGCTCGAGGGCTCGATCATGGCGCAGGGGCTCAAACTGGGGCTGCATGTGCCGTTGGCCCTCGGGTACGCCGTCTCGACGCTGGTGATCTTCCCGCTGGTGATCTACGGGATGAAAGTGCTGTCCACGCTGCAGGTGTGGACGACCCCGCTGTGGTTGCTGCTGATGGTGCTGCCGTTCGTCTACCTGGTCGTGTCGCACCCGGAGTCGGTGTCGTCGTTCTTCGAGTACCAGGGTGAGGACGGCAAGGGCGCGACCGATGTCGGCTCGATGCTGCTCGCGGCCGGCGTCTGCCTCTCGCTGATCGCGCAGATCGCCGAGCAGATCGACTACCTGCGATTCATGCCGCCGAAGACGCCGGAGAACTCGCGGCGGTGGTGGACGCACATGTTGCTGGCCGGTCCGGGGTGGGTGATCTTCGGTGCGATCAAGCAGGTGATCGGGCTGTTCCTGGCCGTCTACATCATCGCGTCCGTGACTGACGGGGCTTCGGTCGCCAACGAGCCAGTGCATCAGTTCCTGGAGATCTACCGTGGGTTTTTGCCGGGGTGGCTGGCGATGACGCTGGCCGTAGTACTGGTGGTGATCAGTCAGGTGAAGATCAACGTGACGAACGCGTACTCCGGGTCGCTCGCATGGACCAACTCGTACACGCGGCTGACCAAGCACTACCCCGGGCGGCTCGTCTTCCTCGGCTTCAACCTGGTGATCGCGCTGGTGCTGATGGAAGCCAACATGTTCGACTTCCTGAACACCATCCTCGGCTTCTATGCGAACTGCGGGATG
This sequence comes from Kribbella koreensis, assembly GCF_039525325.1. Lineage (NCBI taxonomy): Bacteria > Bacillati > Actinomycetota > Actinomycetes > Propionibacteriales > Kribbellaceae > Kribbella > Kribbella koreensis. The sequence continues at coordinate 80,358 of NZ_BAAAHK010000002.1, read as the reverse complement.
GCGTGGATCGTGGTCGTTGCCTCCGACATCGTCTTCAACAAGTACCTGCTGAAGCTGTCGCCGAAGGTGCCCGAGTTCCGTCGCGGCATGCTCTATGCCGTGAATCCGGTCGGCTTCGTGTCGATGGCGGTCGCCGCGGGCGTCTCGATCCTGGTCTTCTTCGGCGGACTCGGCGACGGGATCAAGCCGTACTCGCCACTCGTCGCCATCGTGCTTGCGCTCGTTCTGCCGCCGGTGCTGGCTATCGTGACTCGCGGGAAGTACTACCTCCGGCGCATGAGCGATGGGATTGAGCTGCCGATGTTCGACGAGCACGGGAACCCGTCAGGCGCAGTACTGACCTGCCATGTCTGCCGGCAGGACTACGAGCGCCCCGACATGACGGCCTGCGAAACGCACGACTCCTATGTCTGTTCGCTCTGCCTGAGCACAGACAAGGTCGCCGACCACGTACTGGCGGCCCAGGCGTGAACTTCACCCCGTCCGAGATCGAGAAGCTGCTGCTCTCCGTGGCCGGGATGGTCGCCCGCGACCGCCTGGCCCGGGGAGTCCGGCTCAACCACCCCGAATCGGTCGCCCTGCTGAGCACCTGGGTGATCGAACGCGCCCGCGAAGGCGCCCTCGTCGCCGACCTGATGGAACAAGGCCGCACAGTCCTCACCCGAGACCAGGTCATGGACGGCGTCGCCGAACTCCTCACCGACGTCCAGGTCGAAGCGACCTTCCCAGACGGCCGGAAACTGGTCACTATCCACAGCCCCATAATCTGATCGGGGATCTGATGAGCAACCAGATTAGACTTAGCAATGAAGGACAGGGGGCGGGCAACTGGGGGCCCGGCGCAGTACGAGTCGCCCCCGGCACGATCGAACTGAACGCCGGACGCCAGAAGTTGACGCTGGTGATCGTCAACACCGGCGACCGGCCCGTGCAGATCGGCTCCCACCTGCACCTCCCCGACGCCAACACCGCCCTCGCCTTCGACCGCGAGGCAGCGCAAGGCTTCCGACTCGACATCCCCTCCGGTACGTCGCAACGCTTCGAGCCCGGCGCCTCCCGCGAGGTCGGCGCCGTCGCGCTGGCCGGCCGGCGCCTGGTACCAGGCATCCAACTCAAGCCGACGCCGGCTGACCTCAAGCCGACCCCGGGCGGCGCAACCCCACCGGCGGTGGACCATGGCTGAGATTTCGCGGGCTGCGTACGCGGCGTTGTATGGGCCGACTGTCGGGGATCAGGTTCGGTTGGGCGATACGGATCTGTGGATCGAGGTGGAAGAGGATCGGACTGTCGGGGGCGAGGAGGCGATCTTCGGGGGTGGGAAGTCGATCCGGGAGTCGATGGCTCAGGGGACGACGACTCGGGGAGAGGGGGCGCCGGACACCGTCATCACCAACGTACTGGTGCTGGACTGGTGGGGTGTGGTTCGGGCTGATGTGGGGATTCGGGATGGGTTGATCGTCGCGCTGGGGAAGGCGGGCAACCCGGATATCGCCGATGGCGTTCACCCGGATCTGCGGATCGGCCCGTCGACGGACGTCATCGCCGGCGAGGGACGGATTCTTACGGCCGGGGCGATCGACTCCCACGTACACCTGCTGTCGCCCTCGCAGTTGCACGAGGCATCCGCCACCGGGATCACCACGATCGTGGGGGGTGGGACGGGGCCGAGTGAGGGGTCGAAGGCGACGACGGTGACGCCGGGGGCTTGGCATCTGGCGCAGATGCATCGGGCTCTCGACGCCCTTCCGCTCAACGTTTTGCTGCTGGGCAAGGGGAATACGGTCAGCGCTGAGGGGCTGGCCGAGCAAGCGCTCGCGGGGGCGGCCGGTTACAAGGTGCACGAGGATTGGGGTTCGACGCCCGCGGCGATCGACGCGGCGTTGACGGCCGCGGATGCATGGGGGTTGCAGGTCGCGCTGCATGCGGACAGTTTGAACGAGGCCGGTTTCGTGGAGTCGACGTTGCGGGCGATCGACGGCCGGTCGATCCACGCGTTCCATGTCGAGGGCGCCGGCGGTGGGCATGCGCCGGACATCCTGTCGATCGCGAGCCATCCGCACGTCATCCCCGGCTCGACCAATCCGACCTTGCCGCACACGGTCAACACCGTCGCCGAGCACCTCGACATGCTGATGGTCTGCCATCACCTCAGCCCCGACGTACCGGAGGATCTCGCGTTCGCCGAGTCGCGGATCCGCGCGACCACGATCGCCGCCGAAGACATCCTCCACGACCTCGGCGCGCTGTCGGTCACCTCGTCGGATGCCCAAGCGATGGGCCGAATCGGCGAGGTCATCACCCGCACCTGGCAAGTCGCCCACGTGATGAAGGCACGCCGCGGCTCCCTCGGTACGAGCCTCCCCGCCGACAACGAACGCGCCCGCCGGTACGTCGCGAAGTACACGATCAACCCGGCCGTTGCCCACGGCATCGATCACCTGGTCGGCTCGGTCGAGGTCGGCAAGCTCGCGGACCTCGCGCTCTGGGATCCCGCGTACTTCGGGGTACGCCCCCGCCTGGTGATCAAAGGCGGCGCAATCGCCTGGGCCGCACTCGGCGACCCGAACGCCTCCATCCCGACACCCCAGCCAGTCCTCATGCGCCCCGCATTCGGCGACGCGATCGGCGCCGACCTCTCCATCACCTTCGTCTCCCCCGCCGCGCTGGACGACGGCCTGGCCGACCGCCTGCAACTCAGACGACGTCTAGAAGGCGTCCGCCCCACCCGCGACGTCGGCAAAGCCCAGATGAAAAACAACAACGCCCTACCTACCATCGACATCGACCCGGAAACCTTCGCCATCAAAGTCGACGGCGACCTCATCGAGCCGTCCCCCGCCACCGAACTCCCCCTAGCCCAGCTCTACAACCTCTTCTGATGAACACCTCCGAAGAGGCGACCGGCGACCAGTCGCCGCGACCTCGAACACCTAGTGGCGACCTTGAACATGAAATAGCTTGTTCAAGGTCGCCCGAAGGTGTTCACGCCCACCAGACCATGTCGCCGTCAGCCGGGCAGAACGCCGCCGGAGGCGGCGCAGGGGCAGTTGCCGCAGCCGGAGCCGGGCCGGTGGGGATCGCAGCGGGGTCGCCAGAGCTGGTTGCGATGATGCTGGCCGATGCGCGGTTGCCGACCGGTGGGCATACGCAGTCGGGTGGGTTGGAGCCTGCTGTGCGGGCGGGGCTCGGAGGAGACGGCGCGCGGCTGGGTGAGGTTGCGAGCTATGCGGCGGATCGGTTGCGGACGATTGTTCGCGTGGAGGCTGCTACTGCGGTGGTGGCGCGGCGGCTTGCTCTCGATGGGGAGTTGGTGGAGGAGGCTGAGGCCGCCTGGGCGGCGAGGACTCCTAGTCAGGCGTTGCGGGCTGCGTCTCGTCGGCAGGGGCGGGCATATCTCCGGTTGGCTTCGCGGGTGTGGCCCAGGACTACTGAGTATTTGAAGGCTGATGCGGAGATCGCGCGGCCGGTGGTGGTTGGGGTTGTGGCGGCGGTGACCGGGTTGTCGGCGGAGCAGACTGCGCGGTTGGTCGGGTACGACGATGCGCAGACGGTCGTGGCCGCTTCGCTCAAGTTGTTGCCGGTGGATCCGGCGGATGCGGCGAGTTGGCTGCTCAAGCTTCATCCCGCCATCGAGGAACTGGTCAGCGCGGTCAGCGGGACGACGACGGTCGCTGCGATTCCGGCGTACGGGGCTCCGTTGGTGGATGTGTTCGCACAAGCTCATGCTGTCGAGAGAATGAGGTTATTCCATGCCTGAGAACACTCGCTCGTTTCGTCTGGGCGTCGCCGGGCCGGTCGGTACCGGCAAGAGTTCGCTGATCGCGATGGTCTGCCGCGAACTCGCCGATGAGCTCCAGCTCGGCGTCATCACCAACGACATCTACACCGACGAGGACGCGCGGCTGCTGCGCGCGGCCGGCGTACTCGATCCCGAACGCATCCGCGCAGTCGAGACCGGCGCCTGCCCGCACACGGCGATCCGCGACGACGTCACCCCGAACCTGATCGCCGTCGAGGACCTCGAACGCGACTTCGCCCCACTCGACGTCGTCCTGGTCGAGTCCGGCGGCGACAACCTCACCGCGACCTTCTCCCCCGCACTGGTCGACGCGCAGATCTTCGTACTGGACGTAGCCGGCGGTGGCGACGTCGCCCGCAAAGGCGGCCCCGGTATCGCCCGCGCCGACCTTCTCATCGTCAACAAAACCGACCTGGCCCCGTACGTCGGAGTCGACGTCCCCCAAATGGTCGCCGACGCCGAGGCCGCCCGCCAAGGCAAGCCGGTGCTGGCGTTGTCCCGCACCGATCCCGACTCGGTCCGCCGCCTGAAGGACTGGGTCCTCACCATGACCCAACTAGTCCACACCGGCACCCACACCCCAGTAGACCCCGGCCCGATGGCCCCCCACTCCCACACCGACGAAAACGGCCAACTCATCTCCCACACCCATGCCCACTCCCACTAACCCGACTCGGATAGAGGTAGTTGCCGATCCAGTGCGGGATCGGTGCTTGCTCACTACCGGGCTGCTCTCGCCGCGTCGGTTGCAGGCTGACGGGGTTGTCCGAGTCGCGTTGGTCGCCGCCTCAGCTCTGCTGCTCGCCGGCGATCAGGTGGAGCTTCAGGTCGTGGTCCGTGGGCCGGTTCGGGTCGAGATCGTTGAGACGGCGGGCACCGTCGCGTACGCGATGCGTGGTGGATCGGCTCGGTGGGACGTATCCGTCCAGCTGACTGACGGAGCCGAGCTCAGCTGGCATGGTGAGCCGTTCGTTGTTTCGGAAGGGGCCGATGTCGCCAGGTCGATGACGGTCGAGATGGAGGCCGGTTGCGAGCTGGCGGTGCGCGAGTCGCTGGTGTTCGGGCGCCACGGCGAAATCGGCGGCACTCTGCACTCATCTCAGCGAGCACACCTCGATGGTCAGCTGATCCTCGCCGAAGACCTGGACCTCACCCCAGCGGCGCGACCCGGTTGGGCGATTCTCGGCGGCGCGCGCTGCCTCGACTCGATCACCACCCTCGGCCGGCGCCTCCCGGACTCCCCCGACACCCTGCAACTCGAAGGACCGGGCTCGATGGTCCGCCGGCTGGTTCAGGATCAGCATCTGAGCGATCTTGCGCAAAGCTGGGCAGCGTTGAGCAAGCCTGACAAGATCTCCGAGTGCAGCTGAATCGAGAGACCGCGTTCGCCAGGGCCGTGGCGCTCGCCACCAAAGGACAACGAGCGATCCTCGGCATCACCGGAGCCCCCGCGGCCGGCAAATCGACGTACGCCGAACAGCTCACCGCGGACTTGGTTGCCAACGGCCACAAGGTCGCACTCGTCCCGATGGACGGCTACCACCTCGCCCAGACAGCACTCGAAGACCGCGGACTCGCCGCCGTCAAAGGCGCCCCCCAGACCTTCGACGGCGACGGCTTCGTCGCCCTCCTCAAAAGGCTCAAGGACTCACCGACCGAAACGATCTGGGCCCCCAGATTCGACCGCTCCATCGAAGACTCCATCGCCGCCACCATCCCCGTCCCACCAGAGACGACCCTGGTGGTGACCGAAGGCAACTACCTGCTCTTCGACCAGCAACCTTGGGCGACCGCGCGCACACTGCTCGACGAGTGCTGGTACATCGACCTGGACGACGACCTCAGACACGCCAGGCTGGAAGCCCGGCACCAGAGATTCGGCCGCTCACCCCAGGAAGCCCACGACCGCACCTACGGCTCCGACGAAACCAACGCCCAACTCATCGCCGCCACCAAACCCAACGCCGACGCGATCCTCACCCTCGCCTGACCAGCAGCCGCACCAGGAGACCCACGGCTACTCGGCCCGATCGATGAACCCGGCAACGCCGTTCAGATAGAGCTGAAGCCCGAAGTCGAAGTCGGCCTCCTCGGTCACCTCGAAAGCATCGACCTGGTCGAACACGCCCGCGGCCAGCACCTTCGCCAAGGCGGGTAGCTCACGGGGATCGACGACGCGCGACAACGTGGCGCCGTACCGGGTGAAAGCGTCCGGGTTCTCGGAGAAGCCGGTGGCGAGGTCCATGCTCAGCCGCATCTCACCCTGCACGTACGTCATCAGCCCCATCACGATCCCGACCTTGCTCTCCTCGCTCAACCCGGTGTCCTTCAGCGCACCGAGCGCCGAGTCGAACCAGGCAAGATTGTTGGGCCCCGCAGGCGGCCCCGAGATCGGCAGCTTCGCGTACCACCGATGCCGGCGTACCGCCGTCAGCACCCCCTTCGCCCAGAAGGTCAACCCCGCCCGCCAATCGGCGCCGGCCGGCAACGGCTCCGGCCGCTCCAACGCGGCATCCGACATCAGCACAAGAAGCTCATCCTTGCTCTTCACATGCCGATAGAGCGCCATCGTCGAGTTCCCGAGCCGCTCGGCAACGCGCGCCATCGAGACGGCGGCGAGCCCCTCGGCATCAGCGAGCTCGATCGCCGCCCGAGTGATGTCGCCGACCGACAACGACGGCTTCGGCCCGCGCTTGGTGACGTCCCGCAGCCCCCACATCAGCGCCACGTCCGCCGGCAGTTCGGGCTGCTCGCTCATCTCCACCGCCTCAGTCTAGGAACCTTCGCACTGGACACCCGCACTGCGTATCGCCTACGCTAATTAGCGTAGCAAGTACGCAGTACAGGGGAGGGTGAATGATCATCGAAGCCACCGGCCTACGGAAGTCGTACGGCACCACCGAAGTACTCAGAGGCATCGACCTCGACGTACAGGAAGGCTCCGTACTGGCCCTGCTCGGCCCGAACGGAGCCGGCAAAACCACCATCGTGCGAATCCTGACAACCCTCACCCGCCCCGACGCAGGCAAAGCGGCCATCGCCGGGTACGACGTAGTGTGCGACCCGGCCAAGGTCCGCGGCGTCATCAGCCTCACCGGCCAGTACGCCGCGGTCGACGACAACCAGACCGGCCGCGAGAACCTCGTCATGATCGGCCGCCTGACCCACCTGGGCGGGACCACTGCCACCAAGCGAGCGGCCGAACTCCTCGAGCGCTTCGAACTCACCGACGCGATGAACCGCCGAGCCAAAACCTACTCCGGCGGCATGATGCGCCGACTCGACCTGGCCATGAGCCTGATCGCAAGACCGCGAGTGATCTTCCTCGACGAGCCGACCACCGGGCTCGACCCGGCCAGCCGGCTGACCATGTGGGACGCGATCGGCGAGCTGGTCCGCGACGGTACGACGATCCTGCTCACCACCCAGTACCTCGACGAGGCCGACCGCCTGGCCGACCGGATCGTGCTGCTCGACGACGGCCGGATCACCGCGTCCGGCACCGCCGACTCGCTCAAGAAACAGGTCGGCGGCGAACGCATCGAGCTGTACTTCGACGACGAGCCGACCGCGGCCAAGGCCAGCGACCTACTCGGCGGCCTCACCGACGGACGAGTGGTCAGCCTGCCGTCCGACGGTTCGGCCGGTCACCTGCTGCACGTACTGGATCTGCTCCGCGACCACGACCTGCCACCGGCCCGAGTGTCGTCACACCGCCCGACGCTCGACGACGTCTTCCTCACCCTGACCGCGTAGGAGCGACCCGATGAGCACTCACCAAGGATTCGGCGCCGCCGTCAGCGACGTGACGACGATGGTCGATCGCAGCGTGCGGTTGAGCCGGCGCAACGTGGACACCCTGTTCGTCGCGATCCTGTTGCCGCTGATGATGATGGCGCTTTTCGTGTACGTCTTCGGCGGCGCGATCGACACCGGTACGCAGTACATCAACTATGTCGTGCCCGGCATCCTGCTACTGACCACCGGGTACGGTGCGGCCAGTACCGCGATGGCCGTCGCCGACGACATGACGACGGGCATGATCGACCGCTTGCGCTCGCTGCCGATCCGCAGCTTCGCCCTGCTGACCGGCCACGTCACCGCGAGCGTCGTACGCAACGCAGTGTCGACCGGTCTCGTCATCCTCGCCTCCCTCGCGATGGGTTTCCGCCCGAACGCCGGCGTGGTCGACTGGCTCGCGGCGATCGGTCTGCTGCTGCTCTACGTGATCGCGTTGTCCTGGCTCGCCGCCGCGCTCGGCGTGATCGCGAAGTCGGTCGAGTCGGCCAGTGCACTGGGCTTCTTCATGTTGTTCGTGCCGTACCTGAGCAGCGCGTTCGTCCGGACCGAGACGATGCCGGCCTTCCTCCGGCCGATCAGCAAACACCAGCCGATCACGCCGGTGATCGAAGCAGTCCGCAGCTTCCTGACCGGTACTCCGCTAAGCTCGAACGGCCGGCTCGCACTGGCCTGGTGCGGCGGCCTGCTCCTCTTCTCGACCACTCTCGCGACGGTGCTCTACCGCCGCAGAACCACTCGATGAGTCCGCAACGAACAAGCCTTTGACCCGACCGTTGGGCGCACGGTTCGAACCGCTCGGCTTTTGGTGATTCGGGAATCGCCGCAAAGGTGCGACCCTGACCCCCGATCGGGGATAAATTCGAAGTCCCCCCACGTGTGGAGGTCCCACTCCCCCCGGGACCCGCACGGACGAATGCCCCGATCATCGATCGGGGCATTCGTTTTTTACCAGGCCTTTACTCAATCCTCTCGGCTCCTGGGAAAAGTTCTGGCCGGATGTCGAAATCGGCGATCCGGATCCGACGTACCAGTAAGAGCAGGAACCACGGATCGAGGAGAGGGTCAGGATGTCCGAGAACAGCGCACAGCAGATGATCGTCACCATGCTGGCCGAGGGAAACCCGGTCTGGTACGTCGCGGCGATGGTCAACATGCGCAGCCACGACGTGTACATGATCGGCCGCGCCGCAGGCTACCCCGACAAGGCCAAGCTCCGCCGCGCGGTCTGGGCCCGCAAGAACGCCGCCCAGCAACTCGCCGCCTGAGCTACAGCCATCTGAGACACAGCTATCGAGGAGCCGGTCCGGTGCTGTCGCGGATCACGAGCGAGGTGCGCAGGAGTTGCGCCGAGTTGACCGGCTGAGTGCCTTCGTCGATGGCACGCAAGAGCAGTGCGGTGGCCTGCCGGGCCATCTCGCGACTGGGGATCGCGACCGCGGTGAGCGCCGGATGCGTCAACGCCACCGGGGCCGTGTCATCGAACCCGATCACCGAGACATCGCCCGGTACCGACCGTCCGGACTCCTTCACCGCCTCGAGCACCCCGAGCGCGAGCAGATCGTGCGATGCGAAGATCGCCGTCAGCTCCGGGTCCGCCGCCAGCGCCGCCTGAGCCGCCGCGAACCCACCGGCCGGCGTCGGCTTCGTCGGCACGAACACGTGGTCGTCGCTCACCTTGTCGTGCCCGAATGCACGCCTGAGGCCAGCCAGCCGTAGTTCATGGGTCGGCAGCTCGACCACCGCGGCGATGCGCCGATGCCCGAGGCTCCGCAGATGCTCACCGGCCAGGAACCCCGCGTGCTCGTAGTCGATCGTCACCACCGGCAGCGAGTCGGGGATCTGGGTCTCCCAGGCACACAACGCGATCGGGAACCGCGCGTCCGGAAGCAGCGCGATCGGATCGGTCAGATCGCGATCGCCCGCGATGAGCAGTGCATCGACCAGCCGGCTCGACAGCCCGGCCAGTTGGCGCTTGGCGCGATCGCCGTCGGCTCGCGTAGTACAGAGGACGAGGTGGTAGCCGTGCTGGTCCAGCACGTTCTCCACTTCCTCGACGATCTCGGAGTAGAACGGGCTGGCGACGGTCGGCACGATCAACCCGACGGTCATCGTCGAACCGGTCGCCAGCGAACGCGCCACCAGATTCGGTTCGTACCCGAGGTCAGCGATCGCCGCCCGGACCCGCGCCTCGGTGTCCGGCCGGACGGCGGCGCGGCCGTTCACGACATTCGAGACGGTCTGCTTGGTGACGCCCGCCCGATTGGCCACGTCCTGCATCGTCACCACGGGCGACCCCAAAGTTGTTGGACCGGTCAACTACATCCCAGCAGTATTGGGCGGTCCTGACGCCACGTCAATCCCACCCGCTGCGCATCGAGGTCTTGTTTACCGGTCAAATGGATCCTATGGTGCAGCGATGTCGACACTTCAGAGAGTCTCCGTCGCGATCATGACCGCCGCCGCGCTCGCCGGCAGCGGCCTGCAGGCAGCCGCCACGCCACCTGTCCCGCCGGCGACCACTTACACGGTGTCGGTCGGGTCGAGCACAACGGCGTACCGGTTCCCCGATGACTCGCCGGCCAGTCCGTACATCGACAAGGACGGCACGTTCTACTTCCAGCAGTCGCACGCCCTGTACGAAGCGACCGCCTCCCGTCAGTGGAACTTCTACACGGGCAGCAACTTCGACACCGCCACCAAGTCGACCGCGATCAGCGGCGCGGTCAATCCGGCCGACAGCCGCGACAAGAACAGCGACACCACCTGGCGCTGCAACAACAGCCCGACCGGTCTCGAGTCGACGTACGTCAACGGCGGCGCGGGCTCGTACTCGCAACGCAACTACTGCGACCTGATCGGCACCTGGGTCGATCCGGACACCGGCAACTGGATCGGCCTGGTCCACAACGAGTTCACGCCGCAGCCGTTCGGCGACGGCCTGCACTACGACTCGATCGACTACGCCGTCTCGACCAACCAGGGCAAGGTCTGGACGATCAAGGGTCACGCGATCACCTCGCCGTACAGCATCAAGCGCGGCGACAACACCGCCTTCCCGCACGAGACCTACGACTACGGCGACGGCGACCAGCGGCTCTTCGTCGACACCGCGTCCGGCTACTTCTACGTGTACTACGGATCGCGCATCATCCCCAAGGCCGGCGAAGGCGGCAGCAACGGCGGACTCGCCCACGTCGCCCGGGCGCCGCTGTCGGGCAAGATGGCGACCGGGTCGTGGTCGAAGTGGTACGACGGAGCTTGGTCGCAGCCCGGCGTCGGCGGACTCGAAAGCAACATGGTCCCGGTGACGGCCGCCAATCAGAACGGCTACACGCCCACGGCTGACGACTACAGCCCTGCCAACACGGGCAACGTGGACGAGCAGGTCGCGGCCGGGCAACTGCCCGCCAAGTCGGATCTGTTCATCATGAACATCACCTACAACGCGTACCTGGGCCTGTATCTCGGTGAGCCCGAGGTCGTCTCGGGTGTTCAGACTCAACGCTTCTACGTCACCGACAACCTCGCGACCCAGAAGTGGTACCTGATCGGCGACTCGGGCAGCTACAAGTCAGGCTCCTGGTACCGCTGGTTCCTCGACCCGGTGAACAAGACGAGCTCGACCATCATCGGCCGCTCCTTCCGTTCGTACTGCTCGATCGCCTGCGCGGGGTCTGATGGTGAGTACGCCGATCTGGCGATCGACTCGACCACGCCGGCCGCGCCGCCACTCGACCCGGCCAAGACCTATCGAGTTGCCAACGGCAACGGTCGGGTGCTGGCTCAGGTGTCTGGCGGTACTACGACGACGTCACTCGCCAGCGCGACCGGATCAGCCCTCGAGGCCTGGTCGTTCGCTCCCAACGGCGACGGCTCGTACCGGATCGCGAACGCGTCGACCGGCCGGCTGCTCGGCGTCGACCCGACCGGCGTCGCCGGCCGTGCTTGGGGCGCATCGTTGTCCGTCACTTCTCCTGGTGCGACCGGGCCGACGGTCGGGCAGCAGTGGTTCGTCGTACCCAACACCTCGTCGACCGGTGCGTTGAGCGGTGGGTATCGGCTCGTCAACCGGTACAGCGGGCTGGTGCTCGGGATGTCGTCGCAGCAAGGGCGGCTGACCGAGTCGACGCCGGTTCGGCACTGGACCAACAGCACGGGCGATGCCGTCGGCGGGTCGCGTACGGCGGCCGAGCAGGCGCTGACCATGACAGCGGTTGGTGTTGCGGCGGGGCTCAGCGGCGTACACGTTCTGAAGGCCAACGGTAAGGCGCTGGACGATCCGGACTGGTCCAAGACCGCTGGCACCCAGCTCATCACCTGGTCGCCGTCCGGGCAGCAGAACCAGAGCTGGAACCTTGCTCTCCAGGCGGACGGCACCTACACGATCACCAACGTCTACTCGCAGTTGTGCGCCGACGCCGAAGGTGGGTTCACCGCGGCCGGCACGAAGGTGATCCAGTGGACGTGCACCGGCCGACCCAACCAGCGCTGGATCGTCACGGAGGTCGCATCCGGCGCGTACCTGATCGTCAACGCGCACAGCGGGTTGCCGATGACCACTGCCTCCAGCACAGACGGCAGCAAGGTCACGCAGGAGCCCACCACCGGCGGAGCCGGCCAGCAGTGGTCCGTCAGCTGACCATCCCGTCACAGCCCGCCCCGGCCCTCTCGGGGCGGGCTGTCTCTTTTTGACACCTCCCGCCAGGCAAGCCGCCGCTACCATCAGCGATGTCCTGTTCTCGCCTGTCTGGAGCCCTCAAATGATCTTCATCACCGCGAAATTCAAGGTCCTCCCCGAACACGCCGACAACTGGCCCACCATCACCGCCCCCTTCACCGAAGCCACCCGCGCCGAACCCGGCAACCTCTGGTTCGACTGGTCCCGCAGCCTCGACGACCCCACCGAATACGTCCTGGTCGAAGCCTTCGCCGACGACGAAGCCGCCGGCGCCCACGTGAACTCCGCCCACTTCAAATCCGCCCAGTCCGACCTCCCACCCCACCTCGCCGAAACCCCGCGCATCGTCAACTTCAAACTCGACCAATCCAACTGGTCCGACCTAGCCGAACTAGCCGTCAACCGCTGATCTGTGGTTCCGGCCTGAGACGGCCAGGGACCAGCTACTCGCACGCGACGCCGTCACCGTCCCGGTCGAGCTTCCTCGAGTAGCCGGGTTCGCCTGCGTGGATCGGGGCCTTGCCGGCGGCTCGGACTTCGGAGCAGTTGGCGTAGTAGGCGGATTCTGTTGTTTTGGTTGGGGTTGGCTTGGGCTTTGGTTTGGGCCTGGTGGTGAGGCGGACTGTTGGCTTCTTGGTCGGTTTGTGGGTTGTGACTCTCGGCTTCGGCTTGAGAGTTGGTACGGCGGTTGCGGTGGCAGTCGGCTTCTTGGGCGGGATCGATGCCAGTGGGGCCGGCTTCGCGGCGGGTGTGGTGGTGATGGTTGTGGTGACCGTGGTTTGGGATGCGGCGCGGTTTTCGGTGGTGGTGGCGCCGCAGGCGGTGGTTAGGGCGGTGGCTGCGATGAGGCCTGTCAAGGCTTTCAGGGCAGGGTGGAATCTGGTCATTGCTCCCCCAACCCGTCCTCGGTTCCCCCCGGGACGGGATCGTTGTCGCTCGGGCCCCCTCGGTCCGAGCGACCCCATGCCTACCAGTCGTTCATCACACTCCGCGACGGGTGAACGGCCATTACTGGTGAGTCGTCCCTGTTTCGTTACCTAGCGCGATCACGGCTCCGGTACTACGACAGTGTTCTGCGCGGCCGCGATCCGCCATACCCCGTCGTCCTTGGCCAGGAAGTACACAGGACTGCCGGTATCAACGGGCAGCTCGCTGGTGGAGCCCGGTCGGAGGGCGTACTTCTGGTTGACGTTGACGACCGCGATATCGGGCCGGACGAAGAGCAGGTGGTCGGGCGTGTAGGTCGCGTAGGACTCCACGGTCGCGCCGGGCAGTACGCGTCGGGTGAATTCGGCAATGGTGTCGCGGCCATACAGACGCTTGCCGTGCCCGGTCACCCACAACGCATCCTCACGAAACAAAGCAAGAAACGCATCTGCATCTTCTTTGCTCTGCGCCTCCTCAACAGTCGCCACCAGGGCAAGAATCGCGTCGACGTCGGCCTGGCTGGGGATCTGTCCGGTGATGTCCATGCCCGACATCGTCGTAGTTGAAGCTAACTTGAGGTCAAGGACCGGAAGGACTTGACGATCTGGCCGAGATCCTCGTCGGCGACCTCGGGATAGTCGGTCAGGCGGGTGTGGACGGCGTGCGCGATCGGGAGGTCGGCGGCTGCGGTGGCCAGGGCGACGTCCTTGGCGGCTAGGCGGACGGGGAAGTAGGCGTCTGTGGTGAAGGCGCGGCCGGCCAGGCCCGCGAGGGGTGAGGTGGAGAGGGCGGCTTTGACCTGGGCTTCGGGGAGGCCTAGGGAGTCGGCTAGAGCCATGGCTTCGGCTACTACCGCTACTCCGTTGATGACGGCGTTGATGAGGACGAGTTTCAGGGCGGCGCCGGTGCCGACATCACCGGTGCGGTTGACGGTGCCGAAGAGTTCGAGCAGAGGTAGTACGGGGTCTGCGTCGCCGCCGACCATCAGGAGGAGTTCGCCGCTCGCCGCTCGGTCGACGCTGCCCATGACCGGGGCGTCGATCAGCTGGACGTCGGGCGGGAGGAGGCCGGCCAGTTCGCCGACGACCTCCGGGCCGATCGTGGACGCGTCGATCAGCACGGTGCCTGGCTTCAGCGAGCTCGCGAAGGCTCCCACGACCTCGCGAACCGCCGGCGGATCCGCCAGCATCGTGACCACCACATCGGCATCCCGCACCGCCTCGGCCGGCGAGTCCACCACCTTCACCTCAGCAGCGCCCGCGCCGGAACCGACGGCTGCTCCGGCGAAGGCGAGGGCTCGGGTGGTGGTGCGGTTCCAGACGGTCAGCGGATAGCCGGCGGCCAGGACGCGGCGGGCCATCGGGGCGCCCATCGAGCCGAGGCCGAGGAAAGCGATCTTCGTGTTCTTGTCCATGCCCCAAACCTAACCACCGGCAACCAATGTGAGTAGCGAATGTCTAGCATGGAACCCATGCCGATCCAGCATGACTTCTCCACCCCGCTGCTCCGGGTCTTCGTCGCCGTCGCCGCCCGTGGATCGTTCACCGCGGCCGCCCCGGTCCTCGGCTACACCCAGTCCGCGGTCTCCCGGCAGATCTCAACCCTCGAAGACGAAGCCGGTACTACGCTGTTCGACCGCCTCCCCCGAGGCGTCCGACTCACCGAGCCCGGCCGCCGCCTGCTCCCCCACGCCCAAGCCGTCCTCGACCGCCTCGACGCGGCCCGCCAGGAACTCACCGACCTGAGCGAACTGTCCACCGGCCGACTCCGGGTAGCAGCCTTCGCCACCGCCGACGCCGCGCTCGTCCCGCAAGCCATCGCCACCTTCCAGCGCCGCTACCCCGACGTCCGGATCACCCTCCGCGAAGGCTTCACCTCCGGCCTCCTCGAACTCCTCGGCGCCGGCGAAGCCGACGTCGCCGTCGTCAGCTACCCGACGGTCCAGCACCTCGACGGCTTCGACCTCCGCAAACTGCGAGACGATTTCATGTACGTCGCGCTGCCACCGGCTCACCGCCTCGCCCGCCGCCGCCAGGTCCGCCTCATCGACCTGCAGGACGAGCAGTGGATAGCAGGCAGCTCCCGCCCCGAGGACACCCTGATCGCCGCCTGCCTCCGCACCGGCTTCCAGCCTCACATCGGCTTCGTCGCCCGCGACTGGATGGCCAAACAAGGTTTCGTTGCCGCAGGCACCGGAATCACCCTGGTCCCGTCGCTGGCCGCCGAAGCAGTCCGCCCCGACATCAAGCTGGTCCGCATCCACCCCGACGACATGCCACCCCGCCAGATCTACACCGCCACCATCAACGGATTGACGCCGTCCCCGGCAACACGCGCCTTCCTCGACCTCCTGCACAGCTGACCGCTCCGACCGACTCGCAAGGCGTGGACCCAGGGCAGGGGTGGGGGCGCCGGGGCGCGGCCGGGCGAGCTGGGGGCTGACGAGCCGCGTGCACTTGCTGGCTGGCGACCGCCGGGGCGGCGTACGCTCGGGGCGTGGCTGGTACTTGGGGTGGGCGGTGAGGTTGCTCGAGTGGCTCCGGGCCAAGGATGCGGGGTTGTCTGCTACCCGGCGGGCTGGGCGGGCCGCGGTGGTGATGCCTTCGGCGTTCGCGTTCAGTTACCTGGTGCTGGACAATCCGGTGATCGCGATCTTCGCGTCGTTCGGGTCGATGTCGACCGTACTGTTCGTCGACTTCAGTGGGAGCAAGCTCGAGCGGATCCAGGCCCAGCTGAGCCTGATCGTCGCCGGCCTGGTCCTGATCTCGATCGGTACCGTTGCCTCAGGCTCCGCGGGAGGCGCCGCCCTGGCGACCCTGATCGTTGCCTTCGTCATCTTGTTCGTCGGCGTCATCAGCTCAGTGCTCGCCAGCGCCACCACCGCCCTCCTGGCCAGCTTCATCCTCCCCGTCAGCCTCCCCGGCGGCATGACCACGCTCCCCGACCGCCTCATCGGCTGGCTGCTGGCAGGCGCCGCCTCCCTCATCGCCATCACCTTCCTCTGGCCGGCCCCCACGCGAGAACCCCTCCGTGGCCCCACCGCCCACGCCTGCACCCTCCTTGCCAGACGCCTCCAAGCCGGCCTCGCCTGTCTCCGCAACCCAGCCGACACCGAGAGCAAAGCCGCCCTCATCTACGAAGCCGGCGAAGCCTCCGCCGCAGTAGCCGAACTCCGCAAGACCTTCTTCGGTACGCCGTACCGCCCCACCGGCCTCTCAACCTCCGCCCGAACCCTGGTCCGGGTCGTAGACGAAGTCATCTGGCTCAACTCCGTCCTAGAGCCCCACCCCCGCATGCCCGCCCCCGGCCCCGCCGCCCCCTACCTGATCGCCGTCTACGAAGCCGCAGCCGACCTCCTCGACCGAGCCGCCAACGTCCTCGACAACGACGACGGCAACCTCACCGGCTTCGAGGAGACCCTCGGCCGACTCCACGAGGCACGACTCGCCCTGGAACAAGCCGTCACCGAACTACCGCCGTCACCAGGCAAAGACGACAGCATGGTGAAGGCCTTCGTGAGCGCGCTCGAACCAACCTTCCGGGCCCAGGAGATGAGCTTCGCCGTAGCAGCCATCGCGGAGAACATCGAGCTAGCAGTAGCCGCCCGCGGCCGCAGCTGGTGGGGTCACCTCCTCGGCCGCGGCCCCATCGGCCCCGGTTCACCCCTGTCATCTGTCAAGGAACGTGCAGGCGCCCACCTAGAGCTCCACTCCGTCTGGCTTCACAACAGCATCCGTGGAGCGGTAGGCCTCGCTCTAGCCGTCCTGATCGCGGACCTCACCGGCGTACAGCACTCCTTCTGGGTAGTGTTCGGCACCCTCGCCGTACTGCGCTCCAACGCCTTGAGCACCGGCCAGAACGCCCTCCGCGGCCTAGCCGGCACCGTGGCCGGCATCATCATCGGCGGCGCCGTAGTACTGGCCATCGGCTCCAACACCACCGTCGCCTGGTTTCTCCTGCCGATAGCGGTACTGCTCGCAGGACTAGCCCCTGCAGCGTTCTCCTTCGCAGCAGGCCAGGCCGCGTTCACCGGCGTACTGCTGATCCTGTTCGACATCATCTCCCCGGCGGGCTGGGAGATCGGGCTAGTACGCATCGAGGACGTAGCCATCGGCTCAGCGGTGAGCCTGCTCGTCGGACTCCTCCTCTGGCCGCGCGGAGCAACAGCTGCTCTGCAGCAGGCGCTCGCCGAGGGGTACTCCGACAGCGCCCACTACCTGCGCCAGGCGATCGCTTATGCGGTGAGCCGCTGCGACGCGCGAACCCCGCCGGCCGCAGTACCGGATGAAGCGTCCCGCAAGGCTGCGAATGCCGCACGCCGGCTGGACGACGCCTTCCGGACGTACCTGGCCGAGCGGGGCGGCAAGCAGCTCCCACTGGCCAACGTGGCGACGCTGGTCTCCGGGGTAGCGGTACTGCGCATCACTGTCGACGCCATCCTCGAGCTGTGGAGTCGCGGCGACTCCCCCACGGGCGACCGCACAGCAGCCCGGATGGAGCTGATCGACTCCACCGGTGTGCTCGTGGACTGGTACCAGGAGACCGCTCTCGCACTGGCCGGAGCAGGCGAGGTGCCGACACCGATCGAGCGCGACGGCGACGCGGAGGAGCGGCTGGTCAGCGCAGTACGCACAGACCTCACGGCAGACGACGGTAGCTGGACCGCGACCGCAGTACGGATGCTCTGGACGGCTGATCACCTCGACGGATTGCGCCGTCTGCAACGCGCCCTCGAGGTGTGACCCTGTTGTTGCGCAGGGCAATTGACACCCACCGGTCAGCGCGTTAACGTCCGACGGAATATCAGGTAACTTTCCTAACAGTTCGGATCAGGAGCTGTGCGAATGCCTCGAATCCGCCCCGTCAAAACCCTCGCCGCCACCGCCGCCATCGCCCTCGCGGCCGCCGCCTGCACCGGTACTCCGGACGCCCCCAAGGCGAGCGACGACGCCACCAAGGACACCACGATCACCTTCTGGTACGGCTGGAGCGCCCCGAGCGAGGTGGCCGCGATCGAGGCCGACGTGAAGGCATTCGAGGCCGCGCATCCGAACATCCACGTCAAGGCTGTCGGCAACATCAATGACGACAAGATCAAGCAGGCACTGCGGGCCGGCGGGCCGAACGCCCCGGATGTGGTGTCGTCGTTCAGCTCGGCCAACGTCGGCGCGTTCTGCAAGTCCAACGTGCTCACGGATCTGAAGCCGTTCCTCGACAAGTCGGGCATCGACCTGGACAAGACCTTCCCGAAGGCGATCCAGGACTACACCCAGTACCAGGGCAAGCGATGCACGCTGCCGCTGCTCGCGGACACGTACGGCCTGCACTACAACAAGGATGCGTTCAGGGCCGCGGGGATCACCGCGCCGCCGAAGACGTTCTCGGAGTTCGAGGCGGTCGCGAAGAAGCTGACCAAGCCGACCGCCGACGGCTACACCCAGCTCGGCTTCATGCCGAACTTCCACGGCTACACGTCGACGCTGCTGCTCTACGGCTACCAGTTCGGTCTGAAGTACTTCGACGACCAGGGCAAGGCGAACGCGTCGCGCGATCCCCGGTTCACCCAGCTGTTCACGACCCAGAAGAAGCTCGTCGACGAGCTCGGCGGCTACGCGAAGCTGGAGAAGTACCGGACCACCTTCGGCGACCAGTACGGCGCGAAGAACCCGCTGCACACCGGCCAGGTCGCGATGAGCTTCGACGGCGAGTGGCGGGCCGGGATGGCGAAGGAGGCCGGGATCAAGTTCGACCTCGGTGTCGCCCCGATGCCGGTCCCCGACGACCAGGCCGACACCTACGGACGTGGCGGCCTGTCGGGCACGATCGTGGGAATCGCCAGCACCAGCCAGAAGCAGAACGCGGCCTGGGAACTGGTCAAGTTCATCACCACCGACACCGACGCGGTCGTCAACTTCGCCAACGCGATCCACAACGTCCCGTCGACCCTGGATGCGCTGAAGTCGCCGAAGTTCGCCACCGACCCAGCCATGTCGGTCTTCCTCGATGTCGCCCAGAACAAGGACAGCATCAGCCCGCCGGCCACCCCGAACGGCGACGCCTACCTCCTCACCCTGCAAGACGTCGGCTACCGGTACGAATCCGGCACCATCAAAGATCTGCCCGCCGCCCTCAAGAAGGCCGACGAGCAGATCGACAAGGACATCGCCCAGACCAGGTGAAGGGTTGATTTAGTCAGAGACTCGTACCATATTGGTGCGCAGGGGGTGGCTGACATGAGTACTGCGGTGCAGGTCCTCGCCGTCGTGATCGGCGTGATCCTGGTATCGGTCTGGGCGATGGAGCTGTGGTTCTACAAGAACCGCCGGCTCTACTTCATGTTCCTGATCAAGCCGGCCGACTACGACGGTGTCCGGCTGTGGCGGATCTGCATCGCGTACTACAACCTGACGACGGCGGCCGCGCTCTTCATCGGCACGTACCTGCTGCACACGAGTCATCCGGATGCCGGGCAGGCGCTGATCCTGTTCACCGCGTGCCAGCATGTCTTCCTTGCGGTCGTCATGCTGGTCACGCAGCCGAAGCTCTGGCTCAACTCCGTGATGGAGGCTGTGCCGAACCTCGTCCTCCTCGTCGTCGCTGCGACGACCTGACGGGCTCAGCGGCGACGGCGGCCCCACTTGGCGGCAGCGCCGACGCCGGCCAGATGGAGTGCCATGCAGAGCAGGCCGGCCATCAGCAGGGTCTGCGGGGTGAAGGCATCGCTGACGGACGCGTCGGCCCAGTCGAGGATGAGTGCGAGTCCGAAGATCACTGCGGCGATAATGGCGAACATGGTGTTTCTCCTGTCGATACTTCGGGCGGGGAAAGACCCAGGTACCCGTCGCGAACCCTCCACTAACGGACCCTTGGGTATCGCTTCGATCAACACTCGCGGGATACCGGTCAGAGGCTCCCAGCTCAAGCTCCGGTACGCCGAGATCGCGCGCGCCTTCGAGGCGTCGACGACACACGTCGTCAACTTCCAGGAGGTCCTGACCTACTACCACCTGCGCCGGCTCGCGGCCGGCCTGCCGTCGTTTCGAGCCGCCTACCGCCCGACGCTCGCCGGGCCGGCCGGTGGGGTCGTGACGTTCTCGCGACTGCCGGTGGAGTCCACGCGATATCGGCGGTTGCCGGCGCCTCGGAGTACGGAGCGGTCGTTGCGCTGGCGCGGATTCCTCAAGGGCGCGTTGGTGACTGAAGTCGCCGGCGTATCCGTGGTGAACGTGCACCTGCTCGCCAACACCGACGGCACCTGGTCGGCGTCGAACAGGTTTCATCCGATCCATCGCGCTCAACTGACCACGCTCGCGCAGCTGATCGCTGAGCTTCCGCAGCCCTGCGTCGTGACGGGCGACTTCAACATCCCGCGCCACAAGCCTTTGGTACAAGAGTTTCTGGCCACCACGCAGCTCACCGACGTGTTCGGCGGCGAGTGCCCGCCGACGTTCCAGCAGGCCTATCTGCCGGCCGGGATGCAGTCGCAGTGCATCGACTTCATCCTGACCACAGGGTTGACGACCGAGTCGGCCGAGGTGGTGTTCGAGGAGGAGTCGCCGTCACTCGGCTACCTCTCCGACCACCTCGGCCTGCAGGCTCGGCTCAGCCGACCGGCTTCCAAGGACCGCTAGGCGCGGCGCTCGGCGGCTGGTTGTTGTTGAACCACTTGGCCTCGTACAGCTGGCCCTCGTACAGCACGCGGTCGCCGGTCCGGAACACCCGCGACGCCGTCCAGATCGTCGTACCGTCCTCGGTCATGGCCAGCTCTTCCCAGGCACCGTACGGCGCGCCCGGCTTCTGGTTCTTGCTCGCCCAGGACGCCAGGTAGATCTTGCCGTCGAGGCTGACCCTGGTGCCCGGCTTGTACGAAGCACTGGGGCTCCAGGCCGGCGGCAGGTTCACCGTGGCTGTGACAGCGCCGGTAGCCGCGTCGAGCGAGTCGCTGCCGGAGTACGAGACGGTGAGCGGGTGCGTGCCGGGTGAGAGACCCACTGGCAGCGGGAAGCTCGCAGTACCGGCATTGAGAGTCCCGGTGCCACGTACCTTGTCGCCCTCGCGCAGTTCGACCGTGCCGGTGACCGGTAGGTCATCAGCGGTCACCTTGACTGTCACCTTGGCCGCAGTACCCCAGTCCACCGGAGCAGACGTCGCTGTGACGGTCGCCTCACCCTTGACGGTCCGGAGGACCGCAGGCTGCGCTACCGCAGTACCGGCGTCTGCACTGACCGCCGAGACGATCCACCCGTACGACGTCGCCGGTGCGAGACCCGACCAGGTCACCGAGGCCGTGCCGTTGGCCACTACGTCATCCGACCCGATCTCGGCAGTCGGTACGTACGCAGCGAGCGAGTCCGTCGAGAAGGACGTCTTGCGCGTCGTCAGGTCGACCGGCAGCGTGAGGTTGTCCTCGGCGCCGTTGTAGCGCGGCTTGGTCTGGCTGCCGTCCTGGCGTACGTCGTACTCGGTCGCCCCGAAGTTGCCGAGGAACGGCGAGTACGTGTCGATGTGCAGCTCGGCCCGCTTGACGTCGAACTGCAGCAGCCGCAGGAAGCTCGCGCCGAACTGCAGCCGGTCCGTCGCCTTGTGGTCCGGCTTGCCGTCACCATTGACGTCGATGTTGCCCGCGGCATCGACCAGCTTCGGCCACAGCTCACCGGCCGGGACTGTGTAGAACTGGTAGTCCGCGAGCAGCTCGACGACGTCGTGCGCGACCGTGACGCCGACCTTCGTCTTCAGGTTGGTGCCGACGCCGTGCTCGTGACCGGCCAGCACCAGGAAGACGTTGGGGTTGCTCTCGACGACCTGCTTGTACAGCGGCGACCCGTCCGGTGCGGAGAAGTCGGCGCCGCGGCCGTCGGGGTTCGGTGACGGCTTGAGGTAGTCGTGGGACAGCAGGATGCCGTTGCGATCCTTGTAGCGCTTGAAGATCGAGTCGGCCCACTTGGCCTCGTCGGGCGTCACGCCGTACGAGAGGCCGACGGCGACGAAGTCCAGTCCGCCGGCGGAGTAGAGGACGTAGTTGTTCTGGTTGTCCTTGCCCGGCGTGATGCTGCCGTCGGGGTTCACCCTCTCGTCCCACGCGTGGTATTCGGTACCGGCCGGCCAGGTCTTGGCCAGCGCGTTGTACCGGTCGGCGCTGAACATCTTGCTGAACCGCGAGTCCGGTCCGGTCTCGGCACCCAGCTGGTTGTCGTGGTTGCCGGCGATGACCTGGTTGACCACGCCGTTGTCGTCCAGGATCTTCTGGTAGCTCGACGCGGCCGCGAGCTCTTTGTCGACTTCCGCGTTGAGACCGGGCCGCTGCAGCGAGCCGTCCGGGTTCTTGGCCAGCGGGTCGTAGTAGTCGTTCTCGATGATGTCGCCGGTGTGCGCGGCGTACGCGATCTTGCGGCCGGCCTGGTTGTCCGCGATCCACTGCGTCTCGTTGCGGTACGCCGCCGCCCAGATCGCCTGCTCCTCGGCTGTCTCGACATCCGACGCCTCGCTCTGCCCGTCCCAGTCGTCGTACGTTCCACCGGCGGCACCCTCGGTCAGGTATTGGGTGTCGGTGAAGTGCGCGATCGAGAAGTCATAGGTCGACGGGTCCTCGAAATGGTCCTTGTCGTTCTGCGCCGAGGCATCCCGGGGCGACAGGTCATCGGCGAAGGGGTCCTCGCCAGTGATCAGCACATGCGCCACGTTGCCGTCGCGGTACTGATCGTCCAACTGCGCAGTCAGTACCGTGCTCTGGCCGGTCTTGCCCCGGGAACTGGTCAGCGCGACCCACTTCTGTGTCGCCTTGTCCCAGACGCGGAGTGCCGCGACGCGGGCCGGGTCGATCGTGCCCTCCCATCTGATGGTGGGGGTCTGTGCGGTGGTACCGAGGTTGAGGTCGTAGCGCTGGAAGACCACGTCCCGCGCGGACTGCGTGTCGATCGTCTTGCCGTCGAGCGGCTTGAGCGAGTCGACCTGCACCGATCCGTCGTGGGTGATGTCGAGCGTGGTCGGTACCGCGCTGGCGATGCCTTGGTACCCGTTGGACGGCAGTACGACATCCGCCTTGGTGAAGGTCGCCTTGAGCGCCACCCCGTCCTCGCCGGGGATCTTGGCAGCGAGGGTCGCAGACGGCGCATTGCGGCCGGCGATCGTCGCCTTCAGATCGGTCGGTACGTCCGGGATGCTCGCGCTGGTGAAGTGCACCTGCCTCGTCGCGGTGTTGCCGAGCGAGTCGGTGGCGGTGACCGCGATCGTGTGCGCACCGGCGGGCAGCCCGTGGCCGATCTGATCGCCTTGCTTGACCGCCTTGCCGTCGAGGGTGATGGCCGGCGTACCGACGATTGCCGAAGCGTCCTTGACCTTGACGGTGAGCGCGACGGTCGAGGTCAGCTTCTGACCCTCGGCCGGAACACTGCTGTCGATCTCCGGCGCGGTGTTGTCGACGGAGAAGCGGCGGGTCGAGGTCTTGTCGCCGACGACGGCCTCGAGCGTGTGGGCGCCGTCCGCGATCGTCTTGGTGTCGACGTCGGCGCGCAGGCCTCGCGCTGACGCCGGGATGCCGTCGGCGGCCGTCACGTCGAAGAGGATCGCCTTGTCCAGCACGGAGTTGAAGCTGTTGCCGCAGGTGCCGTCGCCGATGTAGATGGTGACCGGGGTGCCGACCGGGTAGCTCGCCGAGCCGATCGTGACGGTGGTACCGGCGGTCTGCTTGGTCAGCTGGGTCGCCTTGATCGCTGGTGCCTGGAGGTCCAGGTCTCTGATCGTGAAGTCGTCGTAGTTGTCGCAGCCGCCGGCGTTGGCGCTGCCGTGGTCGCTGCCGGCGACGAACTCGATCGTGTTGACGCCCGGCACGAGCCACTCGTTCGGGAAGGCGAGGTCGGCGGTCTCCTTCTCCCAGATGCCGAGCTTGAGCGGGATGCCGTTGATCAGCACGCGGTTGTCGTAGCCGTTGTCGGAACCGTTGCCGCCGATGAACAGCTTCAGGTGGGCGTCGCCACCACTGCCCAGCGTCTCGATCGTGCGCGTCGTCGGCGCATCGGCGATCGTGAAGTGGAACTCGGCCTCCTTGTTCGGGCCGCAAGTGCCATCGCCCAGCGCGAGCGATGCGTCCGTGGTCGGCGTCTTGGTGACCGTCGATCCGGTCGTGGTGACCAGGTACGTCGTACCGGGGGCGACCGTGCCTGCGGTGCTCAGCGCGAGCGCTGCGGAGGTACGGGTGAGCTTGAAGTCGTCGTGGTTCGCACAGGTCGCGCCGGCCGATGTGCCGTTGTAGTCGCCGGTCTTGACCTGGACCGTGTTGTCGCCGGGCTTGAGGAAGCGCTGCGGGAGCTTGAGACTGATCGCTTCCGCGCCATTGACGCCGTAGTCGCCACCGAGGTCGACACGGTTGCCGTTGACCAGCAGATAGTTGTGGTACTTCGCTTCGGCGGAGTTGCCGGCCTCGATCGTGAGGTTGAGGGTTGCAGTCCCCTGGGCCAGGGTCTCCGCGTTCTGGGCCGGCTGGCCGTCGATCGCCAGCGACTCGACCTGGTCCTGGCCGCCGTTCGGGAGGGCGGCGATGATCGGCTGGGTGCTCTTGAGCAGCGCGCCGTCGGCCGGGGTCAGCTCGGCGGCGCCGGCCGGGGAGTTGTTGACCTCGATGCTGACGGTCTGAGCCTTGCCCGACTTGCTGGTCGCCGTGACGGTATGGGTGCCGTTGGCAAGCGTCGTGGTGTCGAGATCCTTGCTCAGGCCGGCTGTGCCGCCCGGTTCCCCGGAGAGTACGAAGGTGAGGTCCTGGGTGAGGAGGTGCTTCGAGCTGCCGCAGGTACCGTCGCCGAAGCTGTAGCTGAACGCGTTCTGCTCGCCGTCGATGACCACGCCGAGCAGGCTCAGGCTGAGGCTCGTCAACGGGAAGTCGTCGTAGTTGGGGCAGCGCGCGCCTTCACCGTTCGGCAGTACTTCGTACCCGACCGCGGCGGTGTTCGTCGTGTCGACCCAGTTCGCGCCGGCGTGGACAGTGACCGTGTTGACGCCGTTCTTCAGCCAGTCGCCTGGCAGGTCGAGCGTGCCTGCGCGACCGCCGGGGATGTCGGGGAAGAAGATGCGGTCGGCGTCGGAGGTGTGGCCGTTGACGGTGATGTAGTTGTGGTACCGGGCCTCGGTGCCGTTGCCGCCCATGTCGAAGCTGAGGTGCGCCGTGCCGGCTGTCTTGTCGGCGTCGAGCAAAGTGTCGTCGATGGTGATCGAGTCGACCGAGTCGTTCTCGGTGGCCGGCTCGGCCTGGACCTTGACCGTGCCTTCCAGCGTTTGGCCGGCGCGCAGGTTGAGGGTCGGGGCGGTAGTACTGGGTGGCGCATCCTCGGCACCTGCGGTGGACGGGACGATCGCGGCACCGGAGCCGGCTATCAGCGCTGTCGCTGCCAGTGCGATCAGGACACGTGTTCGCCGGCCTGGGCGCAGTCGGGGTGTCATGTTTGTTCGGTGTCTCCTTCAGAGGACAGCGGTGAGGTGGAGAGCAGCTAGGACGGTCATGCCTAGTCCGGCGATCGTTAGGCCGGCGGCGGCTAGTACGGGGGCTACGCGGGTGGCGAGGCGTAGTACTGACTGGGTCTGGGCGCCGCGGACGACGACGGTGCTGCCGGCGATGGCGAGCAGCCCTACGCCGAAGAGCACAACGGCCATACCGACGCCGAAGCTGATCACGAGCAGCAGCGCGAAGCCGGCCCGCCCGATGAACAACCCAGCCACCAGCACGAGAAACGCTGCAGGGGAAGGGGTGAGGCCGCCGGAGATCCCCAACATCAGCAGCCCTGGTCGCTTTGCTTCCCCATGCCCATGGCCGTGCCCGTGACCGTGTCCATGTCCGTGGGTCGCGGATCGGAAGTGGCGGCGTGCCAGGTACAGCCCGGTGGCGGAAACCAATATCCCGGCGATCAACTGCAAGGCTGTCGTGAGCTGCTGCATCTGCACCACCTCGGCCAGCGACAGAAAGGTCCAGGCCAAGGCAATGACCAACACAGAAACCGTGTGCATCACAGCCACCGACCCACCCAGCCAGGCAGCGTCCTTGACCTTCCCCTGGGAGCCGACAAGATAGGCGGCCGCAAGACTCTTCCCATGCCCCGGCATCACCGCATGCCCAGCCCCCGCCAGAAACGCCAGCCCAAACGCAACCGGCGGCACCCCAGGCGAGTTGACAAAGTTCTGCAACTGATCGGACATTGCCAGCGCGATCACGCGGCGACCTCCTGCCGCCGCGCACGTACTCGTCGTACTACGACCAGACCTACTGCCGCGACGAGTGCTACTCCCCCGACCACCACCGAAAGCTGGATCGCCGCACTCCGCCCGGCACGCTTTTGTGTGACTGCCGTTCCGCTACCGAACGACCAGTCGTAGGTGTCTTTGTCGGTGGAGTAGACCGTGCGGTCGCCGTTGGGGCCGGTGGCCAGGGTTCGGTAGGCGGGGTTGAGGTCGGTCAGCGTGCGGACGGTGATATCGGCCTTCGCGATCGGCTCCGGACAGGTGAACGCGACGGCGACGCCGGTCTTGGCCAGTTCCTTCGGCGGCTCGACGACCCCGGCGCACTCGTGCCCGTTGGCGCGTACCTTGATCTGCCGCAACAAGTAGGCACTGAACTTCGCCGACGGACCGACCGCCATCGCATCCGCCGGCTCGAAGAAGGCGGCTCCATCGAGCATCACCCGGCTCTGCGGCAGTACCCCGAGCGCGACACCGAGCAGCGTCAGATCGTCAAGCCCGCCGACCTTCCAGCGCACCCGGACCACATCGGCCCGCCCCGCATCGAGGCTGATCGCAGCGGTCTGCGGATCCCCGAACGGATGCGCCTGCGCCGGCGCAGCTGTGACCCCCGCTCCCAACCCAACCGCGGCAAGCACGCCAACGACGGCGAGCGTACGCAGTACCGGCTGGCGCACGTGCGGCCCGCCCAGCTCCCGCCGGACCAGCCGGCCCCGCGCCGGCAGCCGGACTGGGCGCAGCAAATGAAGCACCAACGCCCCCACCCCTCAGCCCCGAGCGCGTCGATCAACGCAACCCCCGGACTTTCCCGCCGCAGCGAAAACACCAATGCGTCTCTTGGTGATCCCCAAGAGACGCATTGGTGAACGATTAACAGCAAGCTTCTAGCGATGGTGAGCAACAAACCCCGAAGGGTGACGGCCTCGCGGCCGAACGAGCGGCGACCTCAGAGGCTGAAGGCGATCGACCGCACGATCAGCGCCGCCACGAACACGATCGTGAACGCCAGATCGAACGCGATCCCGCCCGCGCGCACCGGCCGCACGCGACGCCGTACCGGCTCGAGCACCGGCTCCGTCCAGGCGTGCGTCAACGTCCGCGCCTTCACGGCCCAGGCCGGCCCGCGACCGACCACACCGCCCCAGTCCAGCAACATCCGGGCAATCAGTACCAGCAGAAACGCTGACAACGCGTACCCGACAAGGGCTCCAAGCAAGCTCATGACCAACTCCTTTGTTCCATCCTGCCAGGAACAACGAAGCAGCCAACCCTGAAATGTCCCCCATTCAGACTTCTTAGCTGACTATCAGTTACAGCCCGAAGACCCGTTGGGCGTTGCGGCCGAGGAACAGGTCGGTCGCTTCCTCGTCGAGCTGGAGGCTTGCGAGGTCCTGCAACGCCTTGGCCGGGCTGATCATCGGGTAGTTCGAGCCGAAGAGGACCTTGCGGCGGCCGTGGGCGCGCAGGTACTCGACCAGCGCGGCCGGGTAGCGCTTCGTGGTGTACGCCGAGGTGTCGATGAAGACGTTCTCGTGCTTGGTGGCGACCGCGATCGCCTCGTCCGTCCACGGGTAGCCGAGGTGGCCGCCGACGATCTTCAACTCCGGGAAGTCGAGCGCGACCTGGTCGAGGTAGATCGGGCGGCCGACCTCGGACGGCATCAGCGGACCGGTGTGGCCGATCTGGGTACAGAACGGGACATCAGCTTCGCAACAGGCGACATACACCGGATAGAACCTGCGATCCGTCGGCGGCACCTCCCACAGCCACGGCAGCACCCGGATCCCCTTGAACCCAAGCTCTTCCACGCACCTGCGGATCTCCCTGACCGCCTCCATCGGCTTCCTGATGTCGACCGACCCAACCCCCACCAACCGACCGGCCGCCTGCTCGACAAACCCGGCAACCTCATCGTTGGAGATCATCACGTTCCCCGGCGCAACCCAGGCCGAGATCAGCGACTTGTCAATCCCGGCCTCGTCCATCGCCTCAACCGTCGTTCTGACCGGCTGCTCCTCCAGCGGAATCCCCGGCTGCCACCGCCGCAACGAATCCAGCATCGGATCAGCCAAGTGCCTGGTCGTCGAATGCTGTGCCCAAGCGTCGATGATCATTTCTACTCCTGGTTCTCCAGCGCGATGGTGGTCAGCAGGGTGTTGAACTTCTTGGCTTCTTCGAAGGGCATGAAGTGGGCCGAGTTCTCGAACCAGTGCAGTTGTTTGGACGGTGCTTCGATCGCCTCGAAGTACTCGACCGCCTGCTCGGCGGGGGTGACCTGGTCGTACCGGCCGACGACGAGGTGGACGGGGATCTCGAACCTGCGATTGGTCTGCAGCAGGTCGGTCTCGAAGGTCTCCGGCATCAGGTGCCGGAACGAGAACTCCTGGGCGATGTCCCGGAGCGTACCGAAGTACTCCCGCAGCAGGGCCGGCTCGATCCGCGCGAACAACGCCTCATGACTGCCGTTCACCGTGCCGCCGAAGTACTGGACCCAAGCACGATGGACGACCGCGTTGGCGAACGTCGGCCCTCCGTCGGCAGCCGACTGCTGCATCTCTTGGAGAGCGCTGACGGCCTCGTCGTGCTGCTGCTCGGTCGCCTTCCGCAAAGCGAACTCGTACGCCGTCCGCGCCGCCCGCCGCCCGGACACCAACTGGCCGGCCCCGACGTACGCGTGCACCTTCTCCGGATACTCGCCAGCGATCATCGCGCCAAGCAACGTCCCCCACGAGTGCGCAACCAGATAAACCTTCTTCTGCCCGAACTCCCCGGTCAGCAGCTCAATCAACTCGACCGCGTCGGCAACAAACTGCCGCAACGTCATCGACTCAGCCGGGATCCCAGCGTCGTACGACCGCCCCGCGCCCCGCTGATCCCAATGCGCCACCAGAAAGTGCCGCTCCAGCTCGGAGTTGTACGCCGCAAACAACGGCATCTCAGCCAACCCCGGCCCACCATGCAGCACAAGCAACAACGGATTGCCCGAGTCATCCCCCCGAACAGAAACCTCCTGCCCAAACCCCCCAAGCACCACCCGCCGCCGAAACTCCACTCCCTCAGCCACCCACCGACTCTAACCGGACGCAGGGCGCCAAAAGCCCACTCGCCCGTTTTGAACGCTCCCTCCGTCGCGCGTCTCGCCAGAGCGTCGGCGGCCGACCACACCAGGTAGACACCAAACAACCGAGTTGTCGCCGACCCGCGAGCTCCGCCGAGGAGTCGGCCGAGCCCAGCCCTGTCCACTCCCACCCGGGTCCAGCAGTTCACAGAACCCCCAAGCGAACTGACCCTACGATCGACCTCCAAGGGGGCCTCCTGCAACTCCTCTACATACCCGAATGCTCACTCTCGCGACTAGCCGACCATGGCGAATACGGCTCCGCCCCCTCAACCCCAGGCCAGTCGCAATCCCCACTGGCATACCTTCCGGCGCCGCACGCGTAGTCATCACCGGCAGCACCCGCTAGCCGCCTCCATATACGGCTCCCCCAGTTCACTACGAAATGACCACCCATCAACGGCCAACTGCGGGACTAAGATCTTCGTCTGGACGGTTCTTGCGTTCATCAAGGTCCCCGAATCCGAGGAGTTCGGGGTCGATCCGACCGCGGCGCACTGCAACGTTCCTCGCCGTGCGGCGACGTCCTTAGGAAACACCGACCGTGGCTTCGAGCGGTCGGCCCCCTCCTGCGGCACCAAGAAGTCAGTAGATGACGAAGTCCACGGCTACGCGTTCCAAACACATGGGCGCCGCCTCAGGCGAGACAGCCCAGACATCAACTCGAGCACCAGATCAGCGGACACCTTAACTCAATTGGTCACATCGGGGAACCGAGACCACCAGTTCGGAAAATCCGCGCAATTTGGCGACTGCACACCTCTGAAGATCGTCATCACACAATCCCCATAGCCGAAGAATGCTTGGGTATCAAAGGGTCTCCACATGCCAGGCCGGCCATCGACATGCCACGGTGTCCGGCCAAGGTTCTACCGCCGTAACGAACCGGCAGACAAGTTGCGCGACCGCTGCTGAGCCGCACTCGCAGCCAAGGCCTCATCTCTACACAACAGCCGACCTGTCAGCTACCCTCTGCATGTGCCGCGGCTATCAGGAGGCTCTGCAGAGCACCACCCAGCCATCTTCATTTCGTGCGCCTTCCCTCCCGGAGGCCTGGCACAACTGACGGCACAGATGGCATCCGCTCTCGGCTTTGACCCGATCTTCGCGGACAAAGAAGCCCCCGCAAACCCGCGGGACAAAGTCCTCGAACTGATGCGCCGCTGCCAAGCAACGATTTTCGTCGCCGATCTAGACAAAGAGCCACCGAGTTCATGGCAAAGCGCAGAGCTCGGCTACGCACTGTCACTAAGCCACCATATAGCATTCATATACGCCTCAGCGGGCGAACTGGATACCGATCTTCATTTGCCGGCACGCGACATTGAGCCTCTTCGTTTAACTAAAAACCCCACATCCACCGAAAACCACATCGCCATTGCATCATACTTGTCATCTTTAAAGGATAGCATTCTACGCCACCCTGCACCCGAGCGTAAAGATCTCGCCCCACTACGCTACGACTCAGTTGTGTGGAGTGTCCATGTGGATGCGATGGGCCACTTTAAGTACAATTGCCGCTTCGAATGCGTTGCGCAAGCAGACAATGTCGGCGACCTTGACCACTGGATGAACAGAAACCCGCGCCTACCCGACCCGATCGAACCCAAACCACGTTCGGTCGAACTTATCCCCACTAGCGACCAAGGACGAGTGTTAACCTTGCGGTCGCCTAGTGGCGATGACCGCGTCTTCCGATTTGGATGGGAAATAGATCCACCGCTCAAGTACGGCGACCGACTGTCTTACGTCTATCAAGTCAGCCCGAACAACGGCCCCATAACTAGAGAGTGGTGGAATACAAGGCAATATCCAATCATGCACATGTACAACGTCACCCTACCAATGCACTCGCTACGCATAGCTGTCACGTCGGATCTCGGCGTTGGGTTCTCAGTCGTGGACGCGAAGGCATATGTAGGGCAACGCATGGACAATTGGACAGAGAACAGGCGAGAATCCGCTCGCACACGAGAGGGAATATATCAACTCTTTGCAGGCGACAGCGCAGTGGCAAGTATCGATGTAAATCAGCCTCTAATGGGTCACACTTATGCTCTCGAGTGGGGACCGGACTGGAGTTAGCTATGCGTATACCGACTAGTACACTACATGAAGCGCTTGTTGATCTACTGACATCAGCGGGCGCCGACGTTCCACGTGCGACGGCCGTCGCAGACGAGATAACATATGCCGAGGCTTGCGGCATCAAATCGCATGGTCTTCCCATGCTCGACGCCATGCTCGGACGCGCTATGAACGATGCCGAGCCAACAGTGAAAAAGAACACGGGAACAATAACCACCGTCGTCGGCAACGGTACCCTAGGTCCTTATGCGGCCAAGATCGCCATGGACGCCGCTATAGGCTCTGCTCGCTCTCATGGTCTCGGTATGGCAACCCTGCTTAACGCCTCAACTTTCCTAACTACTGGATATAGCCCGTGGAGGGCGGCCAATGCCGGCCTCATTGGCTTCTGCACATCAGCGGCGGCTGCAAAGGTGGCGCCCTATGGTTCCATTGATCCGATCTTCGGCACAAATCCGCTGGCTATGGGCTTCCCTACTGCTGATGGACCGATCGTCGTAGATATGGCAATTACAAACCTACCCGCAGCCGAAGTCCGCGAAGCCGCCGCAACTGGAGAGTCCCTGCCCGCCGGCGTCGCCATCACACGCGATGGGCAGCCAACTCGGGACCCTAGCGAAGCTCTCGCGGGAGCAATGTTGACTTTCGGCGGCTACAAAGGATCCGCTCTGGCATTCATGATCGAATGCCTGTCTGGTGCACTAATAACTGGCGCCAAATATGGGATTCACGACGCCGACCGCGGCATGCTCTTCCTCGCGATCGACCCAAGTACCTTCGGCGATGGGGAAGCGTTAGCTGAACGAATCGCCGAAGTTGCCAGCAATATCGCAAACTCCAGACCAACTATTGCAGGCGAGTCACCGAGGGCGCCGGGCGTACAGGCCCGTAACAATTGGGAGCGGGCTCAAAGTTTTGGCGTCGAAGTCAGCGAATCTTTTGCATCACGTCTCGGGATCGCATGAGGAGTTACGATCTCTGACAGCGCCCCTCCAATACCCGATGAGTTGCGCGATATTGGCGGCGCCGACCAGGCAAAGAGAATTCGAAACCTTCCATGGTTTTTGCGGGAGGCCTACTACCGTTATCTTGCAGTAAAGATATCACTCGACGAGGACCATAAAATGTCTCGTAGCGTTGGTCACCTCGCACGACAAACATTCCTAGGGATACTGTATGCCCACTCTTCTCGGGACGAGCTATATCAGGGCACCACCCGAGGACTCACGCGCCCCAGCAACAAGATCGGCCATTACTTGGAATACGCGCGACGGTTCGAGTATCGCGAGCTCTGTAGCTCTCCCGAGGCTCTCTCACTGCTTGACAATAAGCTCCGAACCAAACAAGTGGCAGATCTGGCTCGTATACCGACTACTCGCCTGGTCGGTGTATCCAGTCTTGGCCGCCTTTGGAACGTCGATAGCGGTACATTCGCCGAAATCCGACGCCCGACCGAATTCTTACAGCACGTTCCCGCAAGCTCAAGCCTGTTATCCAAGCCGATCAACTCTAGATGGGGTCAAGGCGTTCAGATCAGCAGCCGCGACACGCTAAGGCAGAATGCGACTCAAGCAGCGAGCGCATCTCCTACGATGATCGAGGTCCGCGAGAAGTCAGCATTCTCTCGGACCTTCCCCGGGCCAGTTCCGACACTCAGAGTAATGACCTACAGTCCACGATCCACTACCGCAGCCGATGTCGAGGTTCTCGGCTGTGTCCTGCGCTTCGGTCGGCAAGATGCCATTGTGGATAACATGTCATCTGGTGGAGCGGTCTTCCATGTCAACCGGCAAACGGGCATGATCACAGGAGGAATAGACGCGAACATGCAGCCAACGAACATATCTGCGCCGGCCCGCATTCCTCCCGACCTGATTGCGGAGGCGATCAGCATGAGTATATCGATGCATATGAGGGTGCCCGGCTTAGGCAGCGCAGGGTGGGATGTCGGGCTAACTACACGGGGGCCTCTTCTGATCGAAGGCAATGGAGATTGGGGAATCGAGCTACTACAGGCGGTCGAGAAACGCAGCATGCGCCTAACGATGAGGCCAGCTCGGCGGCTTCCGTGATATCAATCTTGCGCCACGACCTTTCCGATGTTGTCTATCGTTTGGCCGACGATGTTGCCTCGCTCGAGGTCCACCGTGACGGAGTCAGCAAACATGTAGCCCTATGGATAGACGAACCCAGCACTCGTAACAGGGTCTCGGTAGCTCGCGCATGCTCGGACCTCAACTTTAAAATACTTGATAGCTCGCCGTCCTCCGGTCTCTCAATCGCGAAGGGTGAATCGCTCCAGGATACCTTTATGGTGCTGAGCAGATATACTGACCTATTCGCAATCCGAACACGAGTTGTTTCACTGCCACTGCGGATCTACGCGTGGACCGGCCTTCCGGTCCTAAATCTCGGAGACGGCTGGAACGAGCACCCTTCTCAGGCGCTTTCGACGCTCATCGCCATGCACCAATCTGACATTGCGTCCGATAAGGCGACAGTAGCAATATATGGAGACTTTGACCGCTCCAGAACTGTTCGTTCGGTTGCGCTCGGCGTTGCTTCACTGGGCGGCACGGTGATCCTTGTGGATCCAGCCTTTGTCAACGCTCCGCGTTTGGCCAGTCTGCCATCCGAGCTCGGACTCCCAGGCTCGATCTCCGTGGCCGCGGACATAAGCAAGGTAGAAGCCGATATGCTTTACGTATGCCGGCCCCAGAGAGAGCGATGGAACTCTAGCCAAGCATCTCCGCCACCATTGCGGGTTCAAGAAGTCGCGCGTTTTAAGATGGTTCTTCATCCGCTGCCACGGGGCGAGGAGTTGAGTACTGACGCATGGGAGTTCATACGCGAACAAGCACTGAACCATGTCACTCGCTCCTATTTAACGAGAAGAGCGCTGCTAGCCGCGCTGATGTCTGGAGCCTTGGCCAGCTCTGATGAGGAGCGATATCAACCTAATCTGCCTACCAACGCGCGTTGTTCCGCCGATGACTGCACTTTTCGAGATGGCTGCCTTGCTACACTGAGACTCGCCAGTGGCACGCTCTGCTGCTCAGGATGCTTTGCACCCTGTGCATAAACATCTCATAGTCATGCTGGACCGATAGTGTTGCACGACAGGAGGCACTCCATGCCCGATGAGAAGTGGTCCACGGACGAAGCTATAGACCGAGCATACGACGATTTCATTTCACGGGTGCCAGATTTCGTGGAGCCGTACGCCCATGGAATAGGTCTGATACGGCCTTCGTCTGCAGCATGGTTTCCGCTCGTAAATGTCGCCGAGCAGATGCTGCCGGCCATAGTGGTTTCGTCGATCGTAGCTCATTCTAAGGGAACAGAAGCAATTTTGATCACACCGACGCAACTGATCGAAGCCATTTCAGCGCTTAGCCCGGCGGAGTCTCATCCAACTCTCAAGCACGTCAACCTTGCGGCATGGCGCAGACTCGTTGCAGTTGCTCAGGAGTCGGACTGCGAATTGCGGGCAGTTTTCCTGGATCAAGAAGAAGATACTTTGCCAGAATATTTAAGTACAGCATTCATGTGCGCGCTCGCCAGGCGCCGGGAAGAAAAGAATGCCACCAGTGCGTGCGAGGGCTAAAGTACCGTATTGCATCCAAAGCCGGCACGCAGTCCAAGCACCGTCCCTGCGAGCAGACCCGCGCCACCAGGATAGTTCTCGCTGAAGATTCCACCAACTGCTTCTCCAGCTGCGAATAGCCCGGGAATTTTCTGACCGTCTTCGTCCAGTATATTCGCTTGTCGATCGACCTGCAGGCCTCCGAATGTAAACGTCAAGCCGCACGCTACCTTCAGACCGAGGAAAGGCGGCATTGTTGAGCCATAAGAAAGTCCCCAGTGTTTCAACGACGCACTTTCCTGGATCGCGTCCGCAAAGGCACGGGTTAGAGAATAGCGCGGTAAACCAAACGAAGCCTCCAAGTCCTCCAATGAGTCACCATGGACGACAGTAGAGTCTTTTCGGTAGCCCTCATGAAGCTTACCGATTTCATTTCCGGCAAATACTTGCAGAGCCCATTTGCCGGGCTGTTCCAAAATGCTGCGGCCAAGTTTGGCATAGGTCAAATTCCCTACCGCCGACCTTTCATCCACGAACCGCTGTCCATTCCGGTTCACCATAACTCCAAGCGGGTACATATAGCGCGTAGCCGCCTGAGCCTCCGCGATCTGCCCGGGCAGCCGATATGGTGGTGCGTCATAGGCATAAGGCACCGCGTGGCATCCCGTCCAGTTTCCAGCTTTCGCTGCGCCTATTGCGTGGACTGAGCGCGACACTGTTCCGTCGTTATACCGTACTCCTCTCAAGCGCACTCCCTCCCAGGAGGACCCAAGAGCCCGAGAAATTTCCTGCTGATTCGCCTGAAAGCCACCGCTAGCAATGACGACCGCGTTGAATCTCCGGGAGGTGCGCCCCCTGGCGACAGTCCAGCCGGCGGCTGATCGTCTGAGCGTTTCGATCTTCGTCGCGTACCTGAACTCGATGCCAAGTTTCTCGGCAATGGTGAAATTATGATGTTGCATCGCCGCCCCGCCGCCATGTAGGTCGAGCGGCAGAGCACCTTCAAGACAGCTTGAGGTGGGAGTCCACTGATGACCTATGCGTCGCAGCCAACGCATGGCCTTGTCGCCGTCCGAGATGATTGAAGAGACAAGCGCTTCGTCTACTCCGTCCCCTGAGATTCCCAACCAGTCTCTCAAGTACTGCTCTTTCGTGTATGGGGCGGCGCGTCTTACTAACTCTGGGTCCTTACGTTCAGCTTGACCTAGATAGTAGAACAGTTCGACGGAGTCCGAGTAGGGAAAGCGGATATTCTTTGTAAGGGAACTATTGCCGCCTCGTAGGCCTTTGGGAGCCGCTTCGAAGACCGTTACTTGCGCTCCTTGGAGCCTCGCGGATATTGCCGCCGTCATACCTGCATGGCCTCCGCCTATAATCGCGACACTGATGTTCTTCATGATTGGCCTACTGTAGCCCAAGAAAATACTCGCAGCTCACCTGATCTTCCTTTATTGTCGATCGAGCCAGTGATCAGTGGCTCGATCGACAAGGGTGCAGAGTCGAGCCACTCCTTTACTCTTCGTATCTCCGGATCCGCAGGTCCGGAGATAAAGAGGACTGGCTGGGCGAACTTATGCCACCAGGGGAGATTGCGATCGTCTTTTATCACTGACCACCCGTCGGCCGTATTAATTAGACGCATCATCTTCTCCTGATCCCCTTGCTCGACCCGCACCGGCGCCGTGCTATCTGCCACACTGCCGCCTCCGACGGAATACAAATTGGTTCTCGATAGCAGATGTTCAGGGATAGACAGGGCACCTATGCGGACGCACTGATTCTTGTAGACCGACTCCAGGTCCCATACGGTCGCGCCTCGTCGATCTCCGGGCGAGGATTGGCGCCTCGCCGCCTCGCGAGCGAAGGCCAGGTCCAGGTCATGAAATGTTGAGTTGGGTACGCTCGGGTCAGCCAGTGGATCAATTAGACCTGCAGCGAGGTGGGGAGGTACCCAAGAGCGAGGGCGAGTGCCAAATGTTAATTGATGGGCAATGGCCGCTGGCGCAACCGATCTTCCAGGAACATGAACCTCGGTAATTTTCGGCTCACGGCCGTCGAGGAACATGAAGTCAATTGCAACCAGGAAGGTGTGTTTGGTCCGCGACGGCAGTGCGATGCTCTCCAGTTCCAAGAAGCCGCGTAACGCCATAAAACAGGAATTTGCATAATCCAAAGATACTTTCGGCGTTTCGAGTTCGGTGTCGGTGTCAACTAGCACCTCGTAATGCTCGATGCCCGACTGTTTCGTCGACTCTCGCGCCTCACCAATTGATACATCGCATCCTCGAACATCGCTCCACCAGTCCAAGGGTTCGTGTGACGCCTCACGGGAATAGCGAAGCTGGACGGGCGCAACCCCTCCCTTGCGGCCCGTATGGTGACCTAAGTGGAGACTCAAGATTAGGGACCGCGCATACCGCAGTTGCCTATGGGTGGACGAGTTGTCCGGGCGATTTGCTAGTTCCAGATGATGGCCGGCGGGCCTCTTGGTCAGGTCATCTAGAACCAAGCAAATTGGAGGCCTTTCTTGCAGGAAGGATCTGACGGCCACTTTCCATCGGTCTGGTTCGCCAAATGTCGACAGAGGTAAGCTCGCATATCGTTGAGTAGAGAATCGCCACGAGGCCTTGTCTGAAATCTGCAGTTCTATCAACTTTATCTATTCTCCATTTCAGAGCCTCGATCTTGCATTTGGTCGCTGCGATGGGCTTGATTTGCGCCTCCTCTGTCTGCCCGTCAGACCTCTTCGTGGCTTACCATCTATAGCCAGCAGGGATGCCTGCCCGTGACCAGCATTGGCGGTAAGCCAAACGCTTGATATGCGGGCGCTTGCGCCTTGGCTTCTGCGCTGCAGGCTAGTCGTTGCCCTATATTGTCTCATTCAGCACACAATCAGAAGGGGTCATGCATTTCTACGGCCGACGTCTCATACGCCTGATCTACATCCCGTTCGACACTCGGGACGGACAGAGATCGAAATTGCTAGAAGAGGCCGGAGGGTGTCACCATCGAGATCAACAGAACCAGAGTCCCGTAAGACACACGGAGGCTTCCGGCTCAGCGTAGCCTCCGAGTTCTTCCTCCGGGCCGTGGATTTCCCCTTACGCTCCGGTCGGCCGCGGGCACAAGGTCCGGGCCCACTGACGTCAAGCGTTGTCTAGACCGGTACGGGTCGGAGGCTCACCGTCGGTTTCCCAGCGATTACCAGGAGGGCCGTCCCCGAACAGCCAGGGCGAAGGAGATCTCACCCACTGCTTCGGCTGTCCGCTATCTGACATAGTTCGTCGACCAGATGAACTATGAGTGGGTGGACTTCGGCAAGAGTTATCCGGACCACGACTACCTGATGACTGGGCGATTGGCCGACCGATGCCCTCAAAAGACGAGGGCCGCTCAGATCGGTAGCCTGCGACTGGGCGACCGAGGGATAGTTCTTTCGCAGGCGGAAGAGGGATCATCGCGGCGCCATAAGTTGCGGCCTGACTTTAGTGCCCGACGCTCTGGGGCTTCGCGACGGATGCACCAACGCCCGGACAGCGGATGGGAACAGGCTCTGAGTGGGGCGAGGCACGGGCTGAGCCTGTTGTCAGCGTTGGGCGGTTGCATTGGTCAGGCCGGTGGCGAGGAGCGGTGACGGGCAATTGGAGGTGGTTGCGAGCTAGGGCGCTCGCCGATCAGGGGCTCTCGCAGCAGCGCGATGAGGGAAGCGGATACCACGGGGTGGGCGGGAACCTGCGACGCAGTAGCGAGCGAGCTGCAGGCGCCACGAAAGACAGGGCCTACGCGAACGAAGGCCCGGACCAATGGTCCGGGCCTTCTATCAGTAGCGGGGGCAGGATTTGAACCTGCGACCTCTGGGTTATGAGCCCAGCGAGCTACCGAGCTGCTCCACCCCGCGCCGCTGTCTTACGAGTACAAGTCTAGGTCATGGCTGTTGAGGGTCCAAATCGGGGTGCCGGTCTGCAGGCGGGCCGCGAGCTTGGCGGGTGGTGCCGTGAGGGGCAGCTTGGGTAGATCGTGAATGACGAAGGCCCTCCGGATGAGTTGCCTCGTCCGAAGGGCCTTCTTTGGTAGCGGGGGCAGGATTTGAACCTGCGACCTCTGGGTTATGAGCCCAGCGAGCTACCGAGCTGCTCCACCCCGCGCCGCCTTGCTGTGTTCAGATTAGGGGATCTGGGCTGAGAGTCCAAATCGGGGGCGGGGAAGGAAAAGGTGTGTCGTGGACGGTGGGGTGCGGCGTAGCGTTTCGGTATGAGCAATGGGGTGGTTCGGGAGTTCCAGAGTGGGGATCTGGGGGCGGCTGCGCGGTTGCTGGCTGAGCGGCAAGGCCGGCATCGGGTCCGGCATCCGTTGTTGCCGGCGGAGTATGAGGATCCGAAGGTTGCGCTGGTCGAGGTGACTGCCGCCTGGGAGACCGAGGGTGCGTCGGGAGCCGTGCTGGTGGAGGGCGGGGAGGTCACCGGATATTTGCTGGGGGCCCCTAAGAGTTCGCCGGTATGGGGCGAGAACGTTTGGGTGGAGCGGGCGGGGCATGCGGTAAGGGAACCCGAGAAGGTTCGGGATCTCTACGCTGTCGCGGCAACGAAGTGGGTGGCGGACGGGAAGACAGCTCAGTACGCGTTGGTGCCTGATGATCCGGAGTTGGTGGATGCCTGGTTCCGGTTGGGGTTCGGGGGGCAGCATGCGCATGCGGTGATGCCGGCGCCGAGCGAGCCGTTGCCGCCGCGGCCGGGGGTGACGGTGCGGCGGGCTGGGCGTGGGGATATCCGGGTGCTGGCTGAGCTGGATCTTGTATTGCCTCGGCATCAGGGGTTGGCGCCGACGTTCAGTTCCGGGGAGATGCCGACGCTCGAGGAGGCGCTTGCGGACTGGGAGGAGTCGATCGACGACCAGGACTACGCCACCTTTGTTGCTGAGAGCAACGGGAAGGTGATCGGGTCGTCGATCGGGTGCTCGCTGGAGAAGTCGAGTGCGCACAGCGGACTGGCGCAGCCTGACAACGCAGGTTTCCTTGCCTATGCGGCAGTGTTCCCGGAGGCTCGTGGCGCGGGGGCCGGAAGGGCGCTGGGCGAGGCAGTGATCAACTGGGCTGCGGGAGTCGGCTACACCTCCGTGGTGACGGACTGGCGGGTGACGAATCTGCTCTCGTCCAGGGCCTGGCCGCGGCTCGGATTCGCGCAGACATTCCATCGTCTGCATCGGCTGATCGGGCACTGATCAAGCCATCGTTTGCATCGCGCAACGACAGCCGCCTAATCAAACGCTCTGTACACAAGGGCTTACGGTGAGCTATTGCCAATCGCTGATTGCGCATGTTTGCATTCCCCCAGTAATCGTTCCTAAGGATCGTTTCCTTAAAGGGGGGAATCCGATGCCACGTCCGTCTTTGCTTGCCCGCCTCCTAGCATGTGTGTTGATGCTGGCGGGGGCCCTCACGATCATCCAGCCCGCGAACGCCGCCGTCCCGGACCGCAAGGCCTGGGTGCTGTGGAACCAGACCGCGAGCACCGTCATCCCGACCGGCACCTGGCCTGCGCCCAGCAGCGTCATCCCGGTGGCCTTCGGCCGGTACCAACTCAAGTTCCCCGGACAGGGTGCGCCCGGTGGGGTCGTGCACGTCACGGCGATCAACAACGCGCCGCACTGGTGCCAGGCCGAGAACTGGTTCCAGTCCGGGCCGGACGAGATCGTCAACATCCGCTGCTACCGCGTCGGCGGTGCGCTCGACGTGACGAGCTTCAGCGCGTTCTTCGTCAGTGCGTCCGGCGGCCCGGCGCCAGGTCTGTTCGGGTACGTCGATTCGCAACCGAACGGCGCACTCGTCAGCACGTACAACTCCGCCGGTGCTCCGAATACCTCGACGCCGCTCGGTGTCGGGCAATGGCAGGTGAAGTTCCCCGGGCTGGTGGCCGGCGGGACTCTCGACGGCAGTCTGCAAGCCACTGCCGTCAACCCGCAGCAAGGCGCGCGCTGCAAGGTCCGCGTCTGGAGCTCCAGCGGTGCGGGTCAGGACGTGAGGGTGCTCTGCTTCGACGCCGGCGGCGCCTTGCTGAACACGCGGTTCACGCTCACCTACCAGTACAAGGCCTCCCTGTACGGAGCTGCCGTCCCGCCGAAGTACTTCGGCTTCTTCCTCAACCAGCCGCCGGCCGGTCCGCCGAGCACCAACATGAACTCGGTCCTCGGGCTCGGTGCGAACACGATCCTGCCGGCTGGTGTCGGATTGTCGATGGTGACGTTCCCGAAGATCGCCTTCACCCAGAACACGGTTCAGGTGACCGCGTACGGGTCCAACTCGAACTTCTGCGGGTTGAACACGTTCTGGACCAACAGCACCTCGGGTCCGGACCTGATCGTGCGGGACGTCAACTGCTTCACCAACGCCGGAGCACTGGTGAACACCGGCTTCACGGTCAGCGCGAACTCGATCCTGTGAGCTGACAACAGCCGCTGACGCGAGGGCTGTGGGCCCACACCGGCAACGCTCGGTGTGGGCCCTGTGCCCTGTCAGGCGGTGTCCTCCGGGTGGAAGCCCATTGCTGTGGCGAGCAGGTCGTCGTCGGTGAAACGGGTGCGGTCGATCGAGACCTCGGCGGCGATTCCTGGCGAGACGAAGAAGAAGACCTGGTCATCGGCGCGGTAGCCGCCGTAGCCGGCGACGTCGATCGCGGTCAGCTCCCAGGTTGCCGGGTCGTGCTCGTGGTACTCGGTCAGGAAGGTGCGCAGGGACTCGAGGTCGATGATTTTCTCGCCGCGGATGGTCTTGACGGTGAGGTCGACCTTGGTGGCGCCCTCGGGGTCCGGGCCGGTCTCCCAGACCCGGCTGTGGAAGACGACCTCCTCCCACTCGTACTCGAAGTCGCTCGGCGTGCCGATGCCGCCGGGCAGGTGGTCGATGGCGAATCCGTCCAAGATGCACGCCCTCTGCTGGGTCGATGGGGTCGTCCGGTGCAGGCCGGACGGTGTCGCTGGTGCCACTGCGTTGGCCGCGGCGGTCGGGAGCAGAACAGTCACTGCGGCCGCGCCGCCGATCACGATACGGCGGGTGGCGGGGCGGACGGCGGACCAGGACAACGAAAACGACATAGCTGCCTCCTCAGACGAAGTGCGGGGTTCCTTGTCAGAGAAGGTGCCGCGGGTTTGGCCGGAAGCCGGAGTGAGTTTGTTGCCTGTGGAAAAGCAGATCCGGCCGGCGACACCTTGGGTGTCGCCGGCCGGATCAAGAAACGCGGGGAGTCAGCCCGTTGGAGAACTCGGTGGGCTGGTCGGGGTCGTGGGGGTTGAAGGAGTGCCTGACGGTGGGACTGTCGGGTTGGTGACCGGGGCGTTGCCGGCGGCTACCGCTCTGTCGAGGGCGGCCTTCACGAGGTCGAGTTGCTTCTGGTACTCGCCCAGGTTTCCGGTCTTCAGGGCTGCCTGGGCCGCGTTCCACGCGGTCTGGGCCTCCGCCAGTGCCTGCTTCACCGTCTGGTTGGCCGGTGGGGTCGTCGGCGTCTCGCCCGGCGGTTTCTCGCCGGTGTCGACGTTGGCGTTGAAGACCTTGTCGAGGGCTTCCTTCAGAGTCGTGCCGTAGGCGACCCGGTCACCGAAGCCGACCAGCACGTACCGGAGGACCGGATAGCTGCCCTGACCGCTCGTCCGCGACGAGTAGACCGGCTGCACATAGAGCAGACCACCACCCAGTGGCAGCGTCAGCAGGTTGCCGAACTGGGCTCTGGCGCCGCTGGACGGCTGGTTGATCGGCAGCAGCGCCAACCGGATGCTCTCGTCGGTCTGGAACTTGTTCGAGACCTGCCCAGGTCCGGGTATCTGTACGTTGCCAGGCAGCTTCAAGATCCGGAACTGCCCGTAGTCCGGCGACGAGGCCTCGGAATCGACCGCCAGGAAGCCGGTCAGGTTCTCCCGGTTCGCGTTCGGCACGTAGACCGAGGTCAGCGAGAACTTCGTGTCGGTCTGGTCCGGCATCCGCAGCGACAGGTAGAACGGCGGCTGGTCCGGCGTCGGCGAGTCCGAACCGCCGGGGCTGACGGTCGGGTCGGCCGGCACCCGCCACAGGTCGCTGTTCTGGTACCAGGTCGTCGAGTCGGTGACGTGGTACTTCGCGAGCAGGTCGCGCTGCACCTTGAACATGTCCTCGGGGTAGCGCAGGTGCGACATCAGCGCGGGCGAGATGTCCGAGCGCGGCTTGACCGTGTTCGGGAAGGCCTTCATCCAGGTCTTCAGCAGCGGGTCGCTCTCGTCCCACGCGTACAGGTCGACCGAACCGTCATAAGCGTTGACGACGGCCTTGACCGAGTTGCGGATGTAGTTGATCTCCTCGCTCGGCTGCGAAGCGACCGTGCCACGACCGGTGGTGGTGTCACGGGTGCTGTCGTCCAGCGCGACCTTCTGCGAGTACGGGTAGTTGCCCGAGGTGGTGTAGCCGTCGACGATCCAGACCACCTGGCCGTCGACGATGGCCGGGTACGGGTCGCCGTCCAGGGTCAGCCACGGAGCGGCCTTCTGGACCCGCTCGCGCGGGCCGCGGTCGTACAGGATCTTGGAGTCGCTGTTCACCCGGCTGGACAGCAGGATGTTCGCGTCGCGGAACTTGGTGGCGTAGAGCAACTTGTTGCCGAACGAGCCGAGCGAGACGCCGCCCTTGCCCTCGTACGTGTTCAGCGTGGGCGGGCCACCGTCCTTGCCCTCCGGCGTGTCCAGCTCGACCGCGGAGGAGCCCTTCGGGCCACCGACGATCGAGTAGTTCGGGGACTGCTCGCCGAAGTAGATCCGCGGCTCGTAGTCGCCCAGCTGTCCCTCGGGCGGCAGGTCCTGCTCGGACCAGACCGGCGTACCGTCCGACTTGCGCTGGTTGCCGTTCGCGGCGACGACGCCGTAGCCGTGGGTGTAGACCGTGTGGTCGTTGTTCCAGTTGCGCTGGCCGGCCGGCAGCCGGTCGATCTCGACCTCGCGGACCGCGATGACGGTGTCGCGGACCTCCTTGCCGATCTTGTACCGGTCGACGTCCAGGTCCGTCGGGAAGGCGTAGAAACCACGGACCTGCTGGAGCTGCTCGAAGGTCGGCCCGACGACGCTCGGGTCGATCAGCCGGATGCCCGGCAGGACACCGGCGTCAGCGACCAGCTGCTCCGACGTCGCCTGGGTCTTGGCCTCGTAGTTGATGACCTTGGTCTTCTCCAGGCCGTAGGCCGCTCGGGTCGCCTCGATGTTCTTGGTGATGTACGACGCTTCCTTCACCGGCTCGCTCGGACGCACCCGCAACTGCTGCAGGGCAGCCGGCCAGAGCGCACCGAGCAGGATCGCCGACAGCACCAGTACTACGGTGCCGACGCCCGGCAGCAGCCAGGTCTTGCGGACCACATTGGCGAAGAAGAGCCCGGCACAGATCACCGCGATGACGGCCAGGATCTCCTTGCTGGGCAGGACCGCGTTGTCCCCGGTGTAGGAGATACCGGTGAA
The DNA here is from genome assembly GCF_039525325.1 of Kribbella koreensis. NCBI lineage: Bacteria > Bacillati > Actinomycetota > Actinomycetes > Propionibacteriales > Kribbellaceae > Kribbella > Kribbella koreensis. The sequence continues at coordinate 35,684 of NZ_BAAAHK010000002.1, read as the reverse complement.
GAGTCTGCTGTCGGAGGTCGCGAGCCCGAAGCGGTCGAGCCAGTAGCTGAACGCCTTCAGCAGGACCAGCAGGCCGAGCAGCACCGAGAACTGCACCTGCGCGGCACCGGAGGCCTTCTGCCCCTTCGCCGACGGGCGGAAGCCGCCGTACAGGTAGTGCGTGATGATCGCGGCGACGAGCGACAGCAGGACGATCGAGTAGCCGAAGCCGAGCAGGACGCGCAGCCACGGGTAGTCGAAGACGAAGAACGAGATGTCCTTGCCGAAGTGCTTGTCGGCGACACCGAACGGGGTCCGGTTGCGCCAGGCCAGGAAGACCTTCCACTCCCCCGACGCGGCTGAGCCGCCGAAGACCAGCATCAGGGTGGCGAGCACGCCGATGGCGATCTTGCCGCGTTGCTGCAGCAGGTCGCCGTACCGCTCGAAGCCCGGGCTGGGCGACGGCGCGAGGGCGACCCGCGGCCGGGTCCGGAAGGCGACGATCACGTTCGCCACCACGGCGGCGGCCATCAGCAGGCCGACCACGACGAACAACAGCACCCGGGTGCCGAGCACGGTGCCGAACACCGACCCGAGGTCGAGAGACCGGTACCAGAGTCGCTGGGTCCACACGTCGGTGAAGACGCTGAACAGGATGAGCAGCACGATCAGGGTGGCGATCGTGGGCAGCAGAGCCCGCGGGCGCTGGCCGGGCGTACGCCGCGACCGCCTCGGCTCCTCCGGCATGTCGTAGACGCCGTCACTCATGGCAGCTTCTCCTCGTTGTCACTCGTACCGCCGAGCACAGAGCCGGGACCGCCCGCGGTCGTCGGCTCGAATGTCAATGACAGTACTTGGCAAAGCGTAGGGACCAAGTCGACGCCGGTGAGTACCGCGCTGTCCTCGTCGTGAGTACGCAACCGGACGGCGCCGAACCGGTCCCCGTCCCGCAGGACCGCGGCCACCATCCGTACTTCGTGACGCCGCGGATCCGATCCCGCCAGGCGGGCCAGTTCGGCATCGGTGTCAGCGCCCGTCTCGGCCGACGCCGGCAACACGATCCGCTCGACCGCGACGGCGCAACCACTGACGCCGTCCGGCCACTCGATCCGGGCCAGCGCGTCGGCAAGGTGCTCGTCGTCGCCACCGGGCAGCTCGCCTTGAGCGACCGGGGTGAGCGGCTGGGACGCGTCGTCCGCACCCAGCTCGGCGGCCAGCTGCGGCTCAGCCGCGAGCAGCTCGGCGGTCGGGACCAACGCGAACAGCTGCGCCGGCTGATCCCAGCCCGCGCTGCTGACGTGCCGCTCGATCTCGATCACCGCCCGGCCGAGCGCGTCCGAAGGGATGGTGCTGTCAGGGCCTACTTCGTGCATGCCGGGACGTCTCCAGTTCCACTGGCCAGTGCTTTCAATGCGCCGATCGCCTCGTGCAGGGTGGTGATCTTCACCAGGCGGATGCCGTCCACGCCTGCGTGCAGGGCGGCTTCACAGTTCGGTTCGGGGACCAGGAAGACGGTGGCGCCGTCGTTCTTGGCGCCGGCGATCTTCTGCTGGATGCCGCCGATCGCGCCGACCTGGCCGAGTGCGTCGATGGTGCCGGTTCCCGCGACGTGCTTGCCTGCCAGCAGGTCGCCGTCGGTCAGCTTGTCGTAGATGGCCAGCGCGAACGCAGTACCGGCGCTCGGCCCGCCGATGTCCTGGCCGAGGTTCACCGTCACCTTGACCGGCGACTCGACGCCGATCGTGATGCCGACCATCGGCCGGGTCTTGTCGCCCGGGGTCGCGGCGGTCTTCAGGACGACCGTCTGCTCCTTGCCACCGCGGCTGATCAGGAAGCTGACGTCCTCGCCGACCTTGTGCTTGCGGACCAGCTCGCCGACCTGCGGGACCTGGGTCGGCGTGGTGCCGTCGACCTTCAGCACGATGTCGCCGGGCTTGAGCTTGCCGTCGGCGGGGCTCTTCTCCGAGACCGTCGAGACCTTCGGCTTGAACGGCACGCCGGCCTCTTGCAGGGCGGCCGCGACGGCGCTGTCCTGCGAGCCGGTCATCTCGGCGGTGTTCTGCTGCTCGACCTCGTCGGCGCTCTGCTCCGGCGGGTAGATGATGTCGCGCGGGAACAGGTCGTGGTGCGGGTCGAGCCAGTTGCGCATCGCCTGCGGCAGGGTCAGCTCACGGTCCGGCGAGGTGACGCTGACCGTGGTGAGGTCCAGCTCGCCGGTGGTCGGGAAGGTCTCGTGGCCGGTGATCTCGATCACCGGCTTGCCCTTCGCCTCGCCCAGGGTGTTCTTCACCGGCCCCGGGCTGAAGGACACGAACGGCACCGGGAAGACGGTGACCAGCCCGAGAGTGAGGAGGAGCACGACGATCGAGGTGACCAGCGTGGCGGTACGACGTGTCACGAACCCTGCCCTGCGATCTTGAGTTTCCGGAAGAGACCGCGCAGCCCACGGCGCGGCTCGGGGGTGGATCGAGGACTGGGTGCTGCCACCGCCTCGTTGAAGCGGCGGAAGTCCTCCACCGACGCGAAGGCGCCCGAGGACCGGCGGGGGCCGCGACTCCGCCCGCGCCAAGCCGCCCAGCACATCGCCAGGGCGGTGGCGACCAGCGGGAACGCCAGCCACGCCAAGACCTTCATCCGGCCACCTTCATGCGCCCAGCGTACGGGTCAGCAAGCGCCGACCCACTCGCTCGCACCGTCTGCGAAGCGCTGCTGTTTCCAAATCGGGACCTCAGCCTTGAGCTCGTCGATCAGCTGACGGCAGGCGGCGAAGGCGACATCGCGGTGTGCCGCGGCCACGGCGACGATGACAGCGATGTCCCCGACGGCCAGTACGCCGGTGCGGTGCACGGCGGCCAGGGCGGTCACGGCCGGGTTCTCGCAGACCCGTTCGGCGACCACGCGGAGGTGCTTGAGCGCTTCCGGGTGGGCCTCGTAGGTCAGCTCCTCGACCGCGAGATTGTGGTCGTGGTTGCGGACGGTACCGAGGAACAGCGCCGTACCGCCGGCTGTGGGGTCGGCGATCGCGGCCAGCACCTCGTCGCTGGACAGCGCGGTGTCGCGGATGTCCAGCAGCCTGATGGTCTCGGTCATGATCGGTCCTTACTCTCTGCGCGCACCATACTGTCTACATCGTCGCACCAGCGCGTGCCGCCGCGTGACCAAGGTAATCCGTTCGCCTACGGAGGAACGGAACCGGGGAACCAGTACGTTGGAGTAGTACGCCCCACCTGCACAGGAAGGCCCACTCCGATGAGCGACGAACCGGACAACCCGTTCAAGGGAACTCCGTTCGAGGCCATGTTCCAGCAGTTCTCCGGTGCGGCCGGCCCTGGCGGCGCTGACGGCGTAGACCTGAACGCGATCTTCGCGCAGGTCCAGCAGCTGCTCAGCGGTTCGGGCGACGGCAAGCCGGTGAACTGGGACCTGGCCAAGGACATCGCCCGCAAGACCGTTTCTGCAGCCGGCGACCGCTCGGTCACCCCGGCGGACAACGAGCGGGTCGCGGACGCAGTACGGCTGGCAGAGCACTGGCTGGACCCAGCGACCACGCTGCCCGAGGCATCGGCCACGTCAGCGGCCTGGAGCCGGGCGGAGTGGGTGGAGAACACCCTGCCGGTCTGGCAGACCGTCGTGGACCCAGTCGCCGAGCACGTTGCCGGTGCGATGGGCGGCGCGCTTCCCGCGGAGGCCCAGCAGATGGCCGGGCCGATGGGCGGCATGCTCCGACAGCTGGGCGGCTCGATCTTCGGTGCCCAGGTCGGGCAGGCACTGGGTGAGCTCGCCGGCGAGGTGGTCAGCTCCTCCGACATCGGCCTGCCGCTAGGCCCGGCCGGCCAGGCAGTACTGATCCCGGACAACGTGGCGAAGTTCGCCGAGGGGCTGGGGCTCACCGACGAGGACGTACGCCTGTACCTAGCCCTGCGCGAGTGCGCGCACCAGCGGCTGTTCGCCGGGGTGCCGTGGCTGCGCCAGCACCTGTTCGCCGCGGTCGGCGACTACGCGTCGGGGATCGAGGTCGACAGCGGCAAGATCGAGCGCGCGATGTCCGAGATCGACCCGCAGAACCCCGAGGCGATCCAGGAGGCTCTCCAGGGTGGCCTGTTCGAGCCCGAGGACTCCGAGGCGCAGAAGGCGGCACTGGTCCGGCTCGAGACGGCGCTAGCGCTGGTCGAGGGCTGGGTCGACGATGTCGTCCGCGAGGCGACGAAGGACCGGATGCCTTCCGCAGTGCAGCTTGCCGAGACCGTACGCCGCCGTCGCGCGGCCGGGGGTCCGGCGGAGCAGACCTTCGCCACCCTGGTCGGGCTGCAGCTCCGGCCGCGGCGACTGCGGGACGCAGCGAACCTGTGGGCCGCAGTGCGGGATGCCCGCGGAGTGGATGGGCGCGACGAGTTGTGGTCGCACCCGGACCTGCTGCCGAGCGCTTCCGACCTGGACGATCCGATCGGGTTCGCCCAGCACGCGGGCGAGCTGGCCGACATCGACATCTCCGACTTCCTGGGCGAGGAGGACGGCGGGGCTCCTCAGGACAAGGGCGGCTCGGGTCCCGACGACAAGTGAGCTTGCACGCTGATGCGACCGCAGTACTGACCGGCTGGGATCCACCGGATGCCGAGCAGGCGGAGCTGCGGGAGCACTATCTGAAGTACCTGGCCGGGCATGAGGACGGGATGTGGCGCTCGTCGCGTCCGGAGCACCTGACGGCAAGCGCGCTGGTCGTGGACGCTGCCGCGCCCAGGGTGTTGCTGACGTTGCACGGGCTGGTGAACCGGTGGCTGCAGCTCGGCGGGCACTGCGAGCCGGGCGACACGACGCTGGCAGGCGCTGCGTTGCGTGAAGCAACCGAGGAGTCCGGCCTGACCGGGTTGCGGATCGATCCGCGACCGCTGCAGTTGTCACGCCACGAGATCACGGCCGGCGGCTGCCGGGGGACGTTCCACCTGGACGTTCAGTTCCGGGTGACTGCTGCGGCGGGCACGGCGTACGTGGTGAGCGACGAGTCGCACGATCTGGCCTGGTTCGCGGCCGGCGAGCTGCCGGGCGGAATCGACCAGACCGTTTCCGACTTGGTCGCGCGGGCCTACCCGATCAGCTAGCTGCCTGCGGACCGACGCTGCCCGAAACCGCCAGTGGTGGGCTCGGACACCTAACGGCGACCGTGAACACGTAATAGCGTGTTCACGCCCGCCACAAGGTGTTCAAGGTCCCGGCGATTGGCTGGCTGGCGGCCGGGCGCTCGTTGGCCACATTTCCTGGTAGCGAGGTGACGCGAAGCGTCACGAGCCGGACGAGCGCCGGCCTGGCTGGGGTGAATCCCCGGCGTGCGGTTGAGCGAGGGTGTGCGGGCCGGTCCCTGTAGGCCGGCCCGCACACGTCTGTCTGGGTGTGGGCCGTCGTCGCTCCCCCCTCCCCCGGCTGCCGGTAGCACCGCCCCTGAACGGCACCGACAGTCGGTTGCGACGACGGCCACTAGGTCCCCGTGGAAATCCCCCATGTCCCCGCTGCCTGGGAAAACGAGCCAATCGTCAGAAGGTGACGGCTCAAGCACCTCGGAGTAGAGATCTGGTCGCGTCCCAGCCTTCGAGGCCCGGATCCAGTCGCGCTAAGTCAGCATTCGATCGCAGACGGTGCCAGCCTGGGCCGACGCCGATCGCGTGGCGGCGGGGTTTGATGCTCTCCAGTTCCGCCAGTGGGGTGTCGAAGGTCGGCGCGGCCTCCGTGACCCAGGAGGCGGTCGGGATATTGACACCGATCGCGGCGAGCGAGCCGTCCTCTGCAGGCGTGACGGCCAAGTCGGCCGAGCCGAGTGCCCGGAACAGTTTGCCGATCAGGAGCCCGGGGAGATCCGGTACGTCGAAGCTGACGGCTACCACCGCCGCTGCAGGGCCGGCCTGCTCCACCGCGTCCAGCACGGGCCGCGTGGGGTCGACGGAGTACACGGGAGTACCAGGCCAAGTGAGCGCAGCCACCCCAGCCAGCGCAGAGTCATCGCCGCCCACAACAGCCACTGCGACGTCTACGCGATCAAGGGAAGCCAGTACTTCGTACGTGTCCTCCGCCAGCGCCAACCGCCAAGCGTCGGCCGTGCGTCCCGGCGGCGCCCAGGTGCCGGCTGCCGGAACGACTAATACGACTACGCGCCGGTCATCCACCGGCTGAGAGTAGCTCTCCGGGGCTACGACGACTCGAGCAGGCCGAGCTTCAGGGCGCGCATGATCGCCTGGGCCCGGTTGGAGGCTTCGAGCTTCTCGTAGAGCCGCGCCACGTAGGTCTTGGCCGTCGAGAGGCTGACGCAAAGGGACGTGGCTATCGCACGGACCGAGAGCCCCTGGCCGAGTAGTGAGAGCACCTCAGCCTCTCGGGGGCTCAGTAGCGGCGGTGCTGGGGGTTGGTCGCGCCTGGCCATCGCTGGACCCAGACCGGTCGCGGTGAAGCTGGTGGCGGCCACTGCCGCATGGCGGATCGCTGCGAGCACTTCCTCGATCGGTGCCGTGTTGGTGACGAAAGCGGAGACTCCTGATTCGAGCGCTTGGAAGAGGACGGCGTCCTGACCGTCGGAGGCGAGCAGGACGATGCCGAGCTCGGAGTACTGATCACGGATCTCGCGAGCGACCTGGAGGCCGTCGACGTCCGGTAGTACCGAGTCGAGAACCAGCACGTCGGGCCTGGTGGTCGCCACGATCGCCATCGCCTCCGCGCCGAGGCCGGACGCGCCGACGATCTCCAGGTCCGGCTCCTGCCCGGCCAGCCCGGTCAGGCCGAACCTGACCAGCGTGTGGCCGTCCACGACGACGACCTTGACCTGCTCACTCATTGCTTCTTCTCCCCCGGCCACCGATTGCACCCACGACTGCGTCTGAACTCCCATCAGCCGGGCCGCCACCAGCCGAGCACGGTCACCTTCCGCCGCCCGGCATCGGGCGACGAGGGATCGGCGTCGACGAGCCCGATCTTGGCTTGTAGTGCCGGTCGCCCGCTCGGCACGCAGACCAGCGCGCCCGGGCAGAGATAGACGGACAGGTGCAGCCCGAAGGTGAACCCGGGTGAAACGTCCGGCAAATCGATCGCCACACCACTGAGACTTCCCGTAATCGAAACCCGCAAAGCACGAATCACCACACCGGCTTCGATCAGTGGCCGATTTCCGCCGGTGGAGGTGAGGTCGAGCGCGGCTTCCGGGGCGTAGACGGTGCCGTTCACGGCAACGTTGCCGGAGATCAGGGCGCAGCCGGTGGCCGGGTACGGGCCGTCCGTCACGCAGCCGTTTCCCTTGCGGAACGAGGGTTCTCGGTAGTTGAGCTCGATCCGGATGGCATCGATGTCTTCGGTGTCGTCCTTGGCGGTGAGGCCGACGGTGAGCGCGATCGAGGCGCCGGTGAACGTTCCACCGTAGATCGCGCGCGCCAATTGGCCGGTCCGGGAGGCGTCGAGTGGAATCGTTGTCACCCCGTACGCCGATCCGCCTGGCCGGCCGGTCATCGATGCGGTGATCGGCGCGCCGGGGCCGACGTCGACCGAGAGGTCGAGTTTGTCGGTCGTCAGCGGGTCGCTGTGCCGATGGGTGATCTTCAAGTCGGCGGATTCGAGCACGGAGCCGACTGGGATCGCGCCGGCCTGGTTGTAGCCGCTCAAGGTCAGCCCAGCGCTCTCGCTCGCCACCGTGCTCTTCCAGCTGGCGGCGACACCGTCCTCCGTGCCCAGGCGCCCAGGGGTCGCCGACAAGCCGAACTTACTGAGCAAGCTGACCGCAGTCGGCTTCAGCACGTCGCTGCTGACGGTCTCCGAACCGCTGGTGAGTCCGTAAACAGCTATCGGTGGCCTACTGGCCGAGTAGGTGCCGCAGAGTTCGGCCTTCCCACCGTCGACTGCCAGTCGGCTGTTGCCGCCAAAGATGAACTGCACGCCGGCGGCTGCGCTGCCGGCGGAGGTGGGAGAGGCACAGGCACCGGGGATTGGGGCGGGGACCGGCGGGGCCGGGATGGCTGCTCCAGCTGCATTCACCGGGGCGCCGGCTACGAGGGTGCCGGCTGCCATCGTCCAGGTGTTGGTGCCGGTGAGCAGTGGGTTGGTGGTGTTGTGGAAGTCGAAGTAGTACGTGCCTGGCTTGAACCACCAGGTGCTGCCATGGCACGGGCTGGTGGTGGCCATCATCTGGGTCAGGGCGTCGGCGTCGTCGTAGTAGCCCGGGGTGAAGGTAACCAGCGAGTCGGGTGTGGTGCAGGGCGGTAACGAGCGGTGGGCGGGGACAGTGGTCACCGCGACGTCGTAGATCGGTGCCGATTGGATGGCGCCTCCTAGGCCGCAGAGGGGAGCTAGGACACCGGCCGAGCACAGGCCCCGAGCTGAGAGGGTGCCGCTGGCTGACAGGCTGCCGGCGGTGACGTCGATGCTGGAGTTGGAGAAGACCTTGCCGTGGATGCGGAAGGTGGAGGCGGCCGGCTGAGCTACAGAGATCGCTGCCTCGCCGGGGATGGTGCTGAGGGCGAGGATGGCGTTGTCCGGGCGGTTGCAGTCGGAGTCGGTCTGGCATTGGACCACTGCTTGCTTGGGATCCGGTTGGCACTTCACGGCAACAGGGTTGAGGCCGTCGAAGGCCAGCAGCGACAGCGTGTCCGAGAGCCCGAAGCAGTGCTGGCCTGCGTCGCCGTTGTAGGTGCTGTTGCGCAGGTTGTTGATCGCCGCCTGCATAGCGCCGTCAGCCGTGTACGACGAGGCTGCCTCCTTCCGCAGGCTCTCTGTCACCTTCTGCGCCGCGTCCGACCTCGTCAGGAGCGCAGACAACGCCAGTGCCACCACAGTGATCACCACGAGCACCATGAGCAGAGAGGAACCGCGCTCATCGCGGCGCCTCATGACTGTCTCCGTAGGCCGCTCAAGACGACGACCTGGTCGCCACTGGACGGTTTGGTCGCGGTGTACCGCAGGGTCACCGACAGCGGTGCGACTACCGCAGTACACGGTGTCGAGCAGCTCACGGACACGCTCCCGGGTTTGACGCTCTGGGACAGCCGGACATCCGACGACGGAGTGCTGGAGCCGACACACCTCGCTCGGTGCAGCTCGAGCACCCCGTCGACGGGCTGGAGGTAGTACGCGACCACGGCGGTACGGCGTACTGGTGGGACGACGGACAAGTCCCAGTCATCCGAGAGCAGGCGCAGGGCCGAGACGGGGGCCGGGCCGCAGGTCGTGCCGCCGGCGTCGTCGGCCGCGTCCAGCTGGATCGACGGCTTGAACGGCAGGGATCCCCCGCCGATCGCCGCACCGTAGTCCCGCACTCCGAACGCCGCAACGTCTCGCGCGAAGTAGACCGCGCCGAGCTGCTCGTCCTGCGACACGTCGAGCCGGTCCGAGGTCGCGCTCATCTCCTTGAGCGCGCTGATGACAAGGTCGGACAGCGCGAGGCCGACCACCCCCATCAACGTGATCGTGATCAACACCTCGATCAACGTGAAGCCCCGCTCGTCACGCTTCAGGAGCACGGCGGATCATCCACCCCACAAGACTTCCGGAGTACCACGTCCAGGTACTCCGAGGCGCGGCCGTCCGTACTGTCCACCTTGACCCGTAGCTTCTGAACCCCACGATCGGGAAGGCAAAGTGGCAGCCAGAGCGCGCCCGTCCAGTACAGGACCGACCCGGGAACGATCCGCGCGGTGAAACCAGTCGGCGGCGCGAAGCCCGGTACCACGTAGGACCCCGCGTTCGCGCACGCGACATAGTGGCCATCAGCAACGAACTGCTGGAGCGCCTCGGCGTAGTTGCGCACCGTGGACGACGCCGTCGCCTCCTTGCGCTGGACGTCGGACAGCAGCACGGTCGTGGTCAGCCCGGACATCACCGCCACGATCGCCACCCCCATCAACGCGATCGCGATCACCAGCTCGAGCAGGCTCTCGCCCCGTTGCCCACGCATCAGCCCTGCACCTGCCGGAAGACGCCGTACATCGCCGACACCAAGGCGATCGCCACGAATCCGACGACGACGCCCATCACGATGATCACCACCGGCTCGAACAGCCCGATCAGCTTCTTCAGCTTGTAGTCGAGCTCGCCCTCGTAGTACTGCGCCGTCACCTCCAGCTGCCGGTCGAGTGTCCCCGTCTCCTCCCCCACCCGCAGCATCTGAGCGGCCGTACCAGGGAACAAACCCGTCGCAGCCAACGGCCGCGCGAGCCCGTCCCCCGCGAGCATCGACGCCATCACCCCGGCCAAAGCACGCCGGAACACCCGGTTGGGCAGCGACCCGGTTGCGATCCGCAAGGCCTGCGGAAGTTGCACGCCGGCAGCAACCATCGACGACAGAATGCGGCAGAACCGCTCCACCAAAGCGAACCGAACCGTTGCCCCGATCACCGGCAACGCCAGGAACAACCGATCCCGCAGATACCGGCCGGGCGGCGTGCTCAGCACATAGACCAGCGTCAGAACCACCAGCCCGGTACCGATCATCAGCGCCCACCACCAGGCAGTGAGGAAGTCCGTCATCCCGAGCAGGATCCGTGTCGGCAGCGGCAACTCGGCGCCCAGGCTGTTGAAGAACTCCTTGAACCGGGGCAGCACGAAGCCGGCCAGCACCACCATCGTCACCAGCGACATCCCGGCCACCACCGACGGATAGATCAAGGCTTGCTTGATCCGCCGCCGCGCCTCCAGATCACGCTCCATGTAGCGCGCGAGCTGGGCCAGGACGGTATCGAGCCGGCCACTCAACTCGGCCGAGCGCAGGATCCCGCGGTAGTACTCCGGAAAGATCCGCGGATGCCGGTCGAAGCAGTCCGACAGCTTCTCGCCGTCGCGCAGCCCGTCCTCGACCTCGTACATCATCCGCCGCACGGTCAGGTTGTCCGACTCGCGCCCGAGGCTGTGCACCGATTCCGTCAACGGCATCCCGGCCGACACGAACGCGCCGAGCTGCCGGGTCAGGTGCATCACCTCCTCGCGTTTGACCCGCTTGGCGGTGAGCTCGATCTTCAGCAACCCGGGCTTCTCGGTCAGCCGGATGTTGCGCAGCTCGCGCTCGTAGAGGGCCAGCTCGGCGTCCTCGCGGGTGTCGGCGCGGGTAGTACCGTGCTTGGTCTTGCCGCTCGGCTGGATCGCGACGTAGGAGTATCGCGTCATTGCATCCCCACCGTGTAGATCGAGCGGACCACCTCGGCGACGGTCGTGACGCCGGCCTGGACCAGCCGCGCGCCTTCCTCCTGAAGCGTCCGCATCCCTTCGTAGCAAGCGGTTTTGCGGATCTCGGCGAGCGGCGCGCGTTCGACCACGAGCTCGCGGATCGCGTCGGTGACCGGCATCAGCTCGTACACGCCGGTACGTTCCAGGTAGCCGGTCCCGGCGCACTGCTCGCAGCCGACACCACGGACGAGGCCGCCCAACGGCACGGCAACCCCGGTCGTCCGCAGAAACGCGACCTCGGGCGGCGGCGGTTCGTAGTACGAGCGGCAGTTGAGGCAGATCCGCCGGATCAACCGCTGCGAGATCACCGCACTGACCGAGGAAGCGACCAGGAACGTCTCGATCCCCATGTCCAGCAGGCGATGCAGCGCCGTCGCGGTGTCGGTCGCGTGCACCGACGACAGCACGAAGTGCCCGGTCAGCGCGGACTGGACGGCGATCCGGGCCGTCTCGGCGTCGCGCATCTCGCCGACCAGGATCACGTCGGGGTCCTGCCGCAGGATCGACTTCAGCCCGGTGGCGAAGGTGATCCCGGCGGCCTCGTTGATCTGGATCTGGTTGATCGAGGCGTAGGAGTACTCGACCGGATCCTCGATCGTCATGATGTTGCGCTCAGGGGTGTCGATCTCGCTCAGCGAGCCGTACAGCGTCGTCGTCTTGCCACTCCCGGTCGGCCCGGCACAGATGACCATCCCGTACGGCGTACGCAGCAGCGTCGAGTAGCGCTCGGCCAGATCCGGCGGCATCCCCAGTTGCTCCAGCCGGAACAGCGGCCGGCTCTTGTCGAGCAACCGCAGTACCGCCTTCTCGCCACCGACCACGGCCGTCGTGGAGACGCGGATGTCGACGTCGCGCTCCTCGATCCGCATCCGGATCTGCCCGTCCTGCGACCGGCGGCGCTCGATGATGTTGAGATCGGCGAGCACCTTGATCCGGCTGACCACGGCCGGCCCGATCGCGCCCGGCAGCTCGATCTTGTCCCGCAACGCGCCGTCCACCCGGTACCTCACCCGCACCCGGTCGTCGTGCGGCTCGATGTGGATGTCGGAGGCGCGGTCGCGCAGGCCCTGCGTGATGATCAGCTGGACCACCTGGACGACCGGCGCGTCCTCGTTCTCGACAGCGACGTCATCGGGCGTCAGATGTCTTGCCTGGAACGCTTTCACCCGCTCGGCGACGCCGGCGAGCGCGTTCTGCTCCGGATACTGGTTGTCTGCGGCCTGCTGCGCCAGTGGCGCGGTTCCCCGTCCGCGATGTTTCATGGTCTGATTCCCACTCCTGCCCTCGGCCGGACTTCGAGTTCCTTGGGATGCGCGCAGCGCGAGACGGCATCGGCGTACGAGATCTCGCCGGCCTGGAGCAGCGCCGACAGCGACTGCTCGAGCGTGATCATGCCCTCGCGGCGGCCGGTGACGAGCGCGTTGCGCAGCTGGTGCGTCTTGCCTTCCTTGATCAGGTTGCGGATGCCCGGGTTGGCGATCATCACCTCGAAGGCGGCGACCATGCCGCCGCTCGTTCGGGGGATCAGGCGCTGGTGCACGACCCCGCTCAACGCGGCACTCAGCTGAACCCGTACCTGGGACTGCTGCTCGGCCGGGAAGACATCGATGATCCGGGCCAGCGACTGCGCGGTGTCGTTGGTGTGCAGGGTGGCGAAGACGAGGTGGCCGGTCTCGGCGATCGTCAGCGCGAACCGGATCGATTCCAGGTCGCGCATCTCGCCCACCAGCAAGACATCAGGGTCCTCCCGCAGCGCCGCGCGGAGGGCGTCCGGGAACGACGCCGTATCACTGCCCACTTCGCGCTGATTGACCGCCGAGCGGCGATGTTCGTGCACGTACTCGATCGGGTCCTCGATGGTGATGATGTGGCAGGCCCGGTCAGTGTTGATCTGGTGGATCACCGAGGCCAGCGTCGTCGACTTGCCCGAGCCGGTCGGGCCGGTGACCAGGACGAGCCCCTGGTGCAACTGGGCGAACTTGCCGATCGCCGCCGGCAGGCCGAGCTCCGACATGGTGGGGATGCTGCGCGGGATGATCCGCAGCGCGAGGGCGGTGTCACCTCGCTGGGTGAAAGCGTTCGCTCTGATCCGGGCGCTCTGCCGCCAGGAGAACGAGAAGTCGTGCTCGTACGTGGTCTGCCAGACGTTCGACCGGTGCGGGTTGAGCATCTCGGCCAGCAGGCTGTCGGTGTCGGTCCGGGTCAGCGGGGTGCGGTCGGCGACCGGGCGCAGTACGCCGTGAACGCGCAGCTGCGGCGCCATCCCCACTGTCAGAAGCAGGTCGGTGCCGCCGGCGTTCCAGAGTTCTTCGAGCAGCAGGTCCACCCGGCTGCCTGGCGCGGGGACTTTCATGGAATCCCTTCCGATCGATCGGGACCGCCCCACCGAGATGGCCTACCGGTTGCGAGGACAACCGGTAGACCGGCGGCGATCCGGTACGACGGTCCGGGTCGCCGGCTTTCTCGGGTGGCGCTGCCCGGTCCCGGGCAGCTTCCTTGGGCGGTACTGCGGTGCGCTCCCTCAACGGGTGGACCGGCCCTCCTCCGAGCCGGTCCACCCGCGCCGCGCCGTGAGGTGCGCGGGAGGGGCGGGGTATCGATCAGGTACAGGCGCCGGAGGCGGTGACCAGGCCGTTGGCGCCGAGGGTGATCGTGTAGCCGGTGCCGGTCGGCCGGTCCCGCAGGAGTTGGTCGACGCCGACGGTGAGCTGGAGCCAGCCGGCGTCACCGGCGGCCGGGTAGGTGCCGTTCTTGGCGTAGAACGCCTCGACGGCGACCAGCGTGGTCTTCTTGTCGGTCCGGCAGGCGGCAGCGTTGCCACGATCCTGGATCCCGCTGACCGCGAACACCACGATGCCGGACAGCACACCGAGGATGACGATCACGATCAGCAGCTCGATCAGGGTGAAGCCGCGCTCGCGAGCGGAGGAGCGGCTGTGGATTCGATGCCAGTGGACCCGGCGGGTCGGGCGGTTCGAGGCGCGGTGGATGGTTCGGGCGGCCAGGACGGTGGCCCGAAGGCGGTCTTTCATGGTGCTTCCTTCGCATTTGCTCCGGCAGGCGACGGAGACAGGGTCTTCCAGGCGCGGCAACCCGCGACGGACCGACCGGCGTACCGGACGTCCGACCCCTGGACCCGATGCGCGAAGCCGTCGATCATCCCCCAGATGCCACTAGCTGCCGCGTCAAACACTCGCCTCTGCAAGGCCCGCGTCACAGCGGGTGAACGCCCGACTGTCCTGGCCACTCACCCGACACGCCGTCGGCCGTTCAGCCGACAGCGCGCTGGTCAGGCAGGTACCGAAAGGTTCTGCTCGATCAGGCCCTGCCGCAACGCGGACATGATGGCCTGGGCACGGTTGCAGGCGCCGAGCTTCTCGTAGAGCCGCGCCACATAGGTCTTGGCGGTCGACGGGCTGACATACATCGACCGTGCGATGGCGGGCACGGACAGCCCGTCCACCAGCAAATTCAGCACCTCACGCTCGCGCGGGCTGAGCACCAGCCCGGCATGCCGGGTCGCACGGCGGCCCAGGGCCAGCGCGAGACCGGTGGCCGTGAAGGACGACGCCGCCACCGAGGCGTGCCGGATCGCGGCGAGAACCTCCGCATTGGGCGCGGTCTTGCAGACGAACGCGGAGACGCCTGTTTCCAGGGCACGGAAGAGGACGTCGTCCTCCGTGTTGGAGGTGAGCAGCACGAGACCGAGTTCGGGATAGCGGTCCCTCAGCTCACGGGCGACCCGCAGCCCGTCGCCGTCCGGCAGGGCGACATCGAGCACGACCACGTCGGGTTCTGTACTCGCGACCAGAGCGGGGGCCTCGGCGGCCGAACCACACTCCCCCACCATCCGGATGTCCTCGGCCGAGCCCACCAGGGCGACCAGCCCGTACCGCGTTAGCGTGTGCCCGTCGATGACGGCAACACCGATTGAGTTTGTCATGCGGTTCCCCCCGCTGAAAATAACGTTCCGTGACAAATAGGCGACAAGTGACGATAAAAATTACCTTCTGTAACCTTGATCGTTGAACGTACACCCATTGTTACGAGGTTGCGAGAGGTGCTTTCAACCGTTTGCCCGGCCGATCATGTGAGCCGCTGACGAAGGAGGTGGACCGGCGATGACCGTCGTGCTCGCCCTGCTGCTGGGGACCGCCGTGGGCTCCTTCCTGAACGTCGTGATCCACCGGGTGCCACGCCACGAGTCCGTCGTCCGGCCGGCCTCACGCTGTCCGCAATGCGGTACTCCGATCCGGTCCCGGCACAACCTCCCGGTCGTCGGCTGGCTGATCCTGCGCGGGCGCTGCGCGGACTGCGGTACGCCGATCAGCGTCCGGTATCCCCTGGTCGAGCTCGCGACGGGCCTGCTGTTCGCCGCGCTGGCCTGGCGTCTCGACCGACTCGACCTGCTGCCGGCGCTCCCGGCGTACCTGTGGTTCGCCGGCGCAGGGGTCGCGCTCGCGCTGATCGACCTCGAGCTCCGGGTCCTGCCGAATGCGATCGTGCTGCCGTCGTACCCGGTGACCGCGGTACTGCTGACAGCCTCAGCAGCCTGGCAACACGACTGGTGGCCGCTGGCAAGGGCCGCCCTCGGAGCGGCGGCCCTGTTCGCGTTCTTCCTGCTCCTGGTACTGATCGCCCCGTCGGGGATGGGCTCGGGCGACGTCAAACTCTCCGGCCTGCTCGGCGGCGTACTCGCCTACCTCTCCTGGTCCACCTTGCTGATCGGCGGCTTCAGCGGCTTCGTCCTCGGCGCCGTCGTCGGTGTGGCAGCAATGGCCGTCGGCCGCGCCGGCCGGAAGACCACCCTCCCGTTCGGCCCGTTCATGATCACCGGCGCCCTACTGGCAATCTTCTTCGCCGGACCGCTGGCAACCGCCTGGCGCCACCTGATGAACTGAGCTCAGGCGCTGACCGGTTCCTTGCGGATCAGCCCGAGCCGGAGGCCGGCGATCAGGGCCTGCGCACGGTTGGAGGCGCCCAGCTTCTGGTACACCCTGGCGACATAGGTCTTGGCCGTCGAGTGGCTGACGAACATCCGGCCCGCGACGGCCTGGATCGACAGTCCTTGGCCCAGCAGCATCAGGACCTCGGCCTCGCGCGGACTCAGGATCGGCCCAGTGGGGGCCGACTGCCTGCGGGCATAGGCCTGGCCGAGCCCGCTCGCGAGAAAGGACCCCGCGGCGGCTGCGGCGTGCCTGATGGCCGCCAGCACCTCGGCGACCGGAGCGGTCTTGCTGACAAAGGCCGACGCCCCGATCTCCAGTGCGCGAAAGAGGACGTCGTCCCCGCCTTTCGACGTCAGCACCACGATGCCGAGACCGACGTACTGATCACGTAGCTCACGAGCAACCCGCAACCCGTCGCCATCCGGCAACACGGTGTCCAGCACAACCACATCAGGCTTCACCGCCGCCACCAGAGCCAGCGCCTCGGCGCCCGACCCGGTATCCCCCACGACCTCGATATCGGCCAGCCCACTCACCAGCCCCGACATCCCGAACCGCGTCAACGTGTGCCCGTCGACCAGAACGATCCGAATCCGATCAGTCATGACCCCACCCCCGTGGGAGTCACACTAGGTACCCCCGCCCAGCCTCAGACAGGGACCTTCGGCCCTATTTTCGTGGGCGATTCGGCCTATCCAGGCCGCGACCAGCTGAGGATCGTCACCTGCCGGGCGCCTGCGTGTGGGGTGGTGGGGTCGCTGTCCACCAACGCAACCTTGGACCGTAGGGCGGGCGTGCCGGTCGGAGTACAGGTCGGTGACTTCGGACAGATGTAGACGGACAGGTACATGCTGAAGACGAAGCCTGGCGAGTCGTCCGGGACCTCGATCACCACGCCCCCGTACGAGAAGCTGCCGGTCTCTCTGACCCACAGGGACCGGGAGATGACCCCGAAGCGGAAGACCTGCTCGGCCGCGTTGTTGAGGGTGATGTCGAGTGCCGCCTTCGGCGCGTACGTCGTGCCCTGGACGTAGAACTGATTGCCGGCGCTGTTGACCGCCGTGACCAGAGAGCAGTTGGCCCCGTCCTGACCGCCGCCCGCATACGGCGTACTGGTGACACAGCCACTGCTAGCCCGAAACGCCGGCGGAACGAAGGTGAGTTCGAGCTGGATCGAGTCGATGTACTCGGTGTCGTCCTTGGGACTGTTGACGAGATTCGTCTTGAGGTCGATGGTCGAGCCGCTGTAGGTTCCGGCGTTCACGGCCTTGGCGAGGGCTCCGGTCCGCGCGGTGTCCAGCGGGATCGTGTCGACCTTCAGGACCCCGCTGCCGAGCTGGCCGGAAGTCGACCCGGTCAGGGCCGGGCCGCCTGCGGTGGTCAAGGAGACATCGAAGGAATCGACATTGGTGATGTCCGTATGCCTGTGCAGGATCTTCACCTCGGCGGACTTCAGCACCGACCCTGCCGGAATCGGCGTGGTCGGCGCGAAGCCGCTCACCTTGAGGATGGTCGAGTCACTCTTCTTCTTGCTGTTCCAGGACGCGACCGGGACATCGCTGCCCGTTGCGAGGTTTGCGGTCGTCGCATTCGTGAAGTCACCCGCAGACGTCACACTGGAGAGCTTCAGCGAGTTGCTGTTGCCGGTCCACGCAACCGGCGCGTCCGCACCTGTGGTCAGGCCGTAGATGGCGACGGGGGCCTTGTCCACCCGGTACGTCCCGCAGATCTCGGCCTGGCCGGACTTGATGGCGAAGCGGCTGTCGGCGCCGAAGATGAACTGCACGCCGACCGCGCTCGCGTTCTTGATCGGGTTGTCGCAGGAGCCGGGGATCGAGGCCGGTACCGGTGGGCTGGCGATGATGGCGCCGGCCGCGTTGACCGGCGTACCGGCGACCAGGTAGCCGTCGTTGACCGTCCAGGTGTTGCCCTCGCTCCCCGGGCTGGGGAGCAGCGGGTTGGCGTTCACTCCGGTGTTGCGGAAGTCGAAGTAGTACACCCCAGGCTTGAACCACCAGGTGCTGTTCTTGCAGGAACTGTTGCCCTTCATCATGTCGTTCAGCCCGACCACGTCGTCGTACGTGCCGGGAAGGAAGGTCACCACCGAGTTGGCCGTCGTGCAGGACGGCACGTTGCGGTGCACCGGCGGATCGGTTGCCGAGGGCGAGTATCCGGGATCGTCGCCGAGGGCGTTCGGCGTACTTCCGTAGTTGCACGACGGTGCCGGAGTGCTCTGGATCGCGCCCGTGCAGGAGGTCCTGGCCCAGGTCGAGGCGTTGGTGTTCAGGGTGCCGTTGACGACGTTGATGTTCGAGTTGGAGAACACGTTGCCGCGGACCCGGAAGGTCGACCCGGTGTTCTGGCGGATGTTGAGACCGTCCTCCCCGCTGACCTTGCCCAGCGTCAGGATCGCGTTGCCCGGCCGGTTGCACTGCGACAGCGACGGGCACTGGATCAAGACTTTCTTCGGGTCCGCGGAGCAGGTCACCGCGGCCGAGTCGGAACCGTAGAAACCGTTCAGCGGCAGGGTGTTCGAGGCCCCGAAGCACTTCTGGCCGGCGGCGTCGTTGTAGGTGCTGTTGCGCAGGTTGTTGATCGACGCCTGCAAGGCGCCGTCGGCGTTGTACGTCGCGGCCGCCTGGTCGCGTAGCCCCACCGTCGTCCGCAGGCCGGTGTCCGATCTGGTCAGCAGCGCGGCCAGTCCGAGCGCGATCACCGTGACAAGGATCATCACCAGAACCAGTGCGGCTCCCTCCTCGGAGCGGGCGCGAGCGAACCGGGATTTCATGACTGCCTCCGCTGACCGTTGAGCGTGATCGGGTAGTCGCCCACCGATGGTTTCGTGGTCACCAGCCGGAGCGTGATCTCGTTCGGCACCGTCGCCGACTCACACGTCGACGAGCACGTCACGGTCACGCTGCCTGCCTTCACGTTGTGCGCGATCGGCACGTCGACAGGGGTGTCGCTGCCCGAGCACTTCAGCCGGTGCAGCTCGATGCCACCGGCAACCGTCTTCAGGTAGTAGGCGACGACGACCGTCTCCGGAGTCGTCATCGAGTCGGCCGGGTCCCACGAATCGGACAGCAGTCGCAGCGCAGCGACCGGAGTACCGGCCCCTCCGCAGGTGTAGCCGCCCTGGTTGTAGGCCGCGTTCCGCTGGACGGACGACTTGAACGGCAAGGAGTTGCCGTTGACGCTGTCGTAGTCACGGATGCCGACGCCGGCCACATCACGGGCGAAGTACGACGAGCTGAGCTGCGCGTCGTGCGACAAGGCCATCCGGTCCTGGGTCGCGCCGGTGTTCTTCAAGGCGCTGACCACCGTGCCGGACAACGGAACCGTGATGATGCCGAGGATGACGATCGCCACCAGCAACTCGACCAGGGTGAACCCGCCTTCGGAGCGGATCCGGTCTCTCAGCTGCATAGGACATCCCCCAGTCCACAAGGCTTTCTCAGTACTACCACCAGCTGCTCGCTCGCGCGGCCATCGGCGCTGGCCACCTTGATGGTCAGCTTCTGCAAGCCCTTGTCCGTGCCACAGGCCGGCTGCCACGCCGTACCGTCCCAGTACCGGATCGACCCGGCGACGACCGAGTGCTGGAAGCCCGCCGGATCCACGAAGGTCCCGAGCGTGTACGGGGCCGGCGCAGCACAGCCGTCGACATAGTTGCCATCGGCGACGTACTTCTGCAGAGCCTCGGCATAGTCGCGGACCGTGGTACCGGCGGTCGCCTGTTTGCGGTGGATGTCCGACATCAGCACGCTCGTGGTCAGGCCGGCCATCAGCGCCACCGCGGCGATGCCCATGATCGCGACTGCCAGCAGCATCTCGACCAGGGTCTCCCCTCGCTCGTCGGCGACCCGGTGCCGGCCGGACATCAGCCCTGGACCTGACGGAAGATGCCGTACATCGCGGACACCAGCGCGACGGCGACGAAGCCGACGACGACCCCCATCACGATGATGACGGCCGGCTCGAACAGGCCGATCAGCTTCTTCAGCTTGTAGTCCAGTTCGCCCTCGTAGTACTCCGCGGTGACCTCGAGCTGGTTGTCGAGCGTTCCGGTGTCCTCACCGACCCGCATCATCTGGGCTGCGGTGGTCGGGAAGAGGCCGGTCGCGGCCAGCGGCCGGGCCAGGCCTTCTCCCTCGAGCAGTGCCTCACCGGCTCCACCGAGCGCACGCCGGAAGACGAGGTTCGGCAACGAGCCGGTCGCCACCCGGAGGGCTTCGGGAAGCTGTACGCCGGCGCCGACCATCGACGAGAGGATCCGGCAGAATCGCTCGACCAGAGCGAACTGAATGGTGCCACCGAGCACGGGAAGCTTGAGGAACAGCTTGTCCCGGGCATAACGACCGCCGTGCGTCCTGGTGACAGCGAACACGAGCAGGCACACCGACGCCGCCCCGATGCCGACTGCCCACCACCAGGCAGTGAGGAAGTCGGTGACCGCGAGCAGCATCCGGGTCGGCAGCGGGAGCGTGGCGTGCAGACTCGCGAAGAACTCCTTGAACCGCGGCAGCACGAACGCGGCCAGCACCACGACGGTGACCAGCGACATCAGCGACACGATGGCCGGGTAGATCATCGCCTGCTTGATCTTGCGCCGCGCCTCCAGGTCACGCTCCAGGTACTTCGCGAGCTGGGACAGCACCGAGTCGAGCTGTCCGCTGAGCTCCGCCGATCGCAGAATGCCGCGGTAGAACTCGGGAAAGATCTTGGGATGCCGGTCGAAGCAGTCGGACAGCTTCTCGCCACCTCGCAGGCCCTCCTCGACCTCGGCCATCATCCGGCGAACGGAGTTGTTGTCGGCCTCCTGGCCGAGACTGTGCACGGCATCGATCAGCGGCAGGCCGGCCTTGATGAACGCGCCGAGCTGGCGGGACAGGTGCATGACCTCCTCGCGCTTGACCCGCCGGGCGGTGATCTCCAGCTGGAGCACGCCTGGCTTCTCGGTCACCCGGATGTCGCGGAGCTCGCGCTCGTACAGAGCCAGCTCGGCCTCCTCGCGGGTGTCCGCCTTGGTGATCCCCTTGGCGCGCTGACCGTCGGGCGCGATCGCGACGTACGCGTACCTGGTCATCTCAGCTCCCGACCACGTAGATGGAACGCACGACCTCGGCGACCGTGGTGACGCCCGCGCCGACCAGCCGGACCGCTTCCTCTTGCAGGGTCCGCATGCCCTCGTACCGTGCCGCCTTGCGGATCTCGTCGTGGGACGCCCGGTCGACGATCAGCTCGCGGATGGTGTCGGACACCGGCATCAGCTCGTAGACCCCGGTCCGCTCGAGGAACCCGGTCTGCGCGCAGAAGTTGCAGCCTGCTCCGCGGACCAGCCCGCCGACCGGGACGCCACCGCCGAAGGTGTCCAGGAACGCGAGCTCCTCGGCGGGCGGCTGGTAGCTCTCGCGGCAGTTGTGGCAGATCCGGCGTACCAGCCGCTGGGAGACCACCGCGCTGATCGAGGAAGCGATCAGGAAGTTCTCGATCCCCATGTCCAGCAGGCGATGCAGCGCCGTCGCCGCGTCGGTCGCGTGCAGCGAGGAGAGCACGAAGTGACCGGTCAGGGCGGACTGGACGGCGATTCGCGCGGTCTCCACGTCGCGGACCTCGCCGACCAGGATCACGTCCGGGTCCTGCCGCAGGATCGACCGCAGGCCGCCGGCGAAGGTGATGCCGGCCGACTCGTTGATCTGGATCTGGTTGATCGAGGAGAACGTGTACTCGACCGGGTCCTCGATGGTCATGATGTTGCGCTCGGGGGTGTTGATCTCGCCCAGCGAGCCGTAGAGCGTGGTGGTCTTGCCACTGCCGGTGGGCCCGGCGCAGATCACCATCCCGTACGGCGACCTGAGCAGGCTGGAGTAGCGCGCGGCCATCTCCGGTGGCATCCCGAGCTGTTCCAGCTTGAACAGCGGACGGCTCTTGTCGAGCAGCCGGAGCACGACCTTCTCGCCACCGACCACGGCCGTCGTGGAGACGCGGATGTCGACCTCGCGGCCTTCGACGTCCATGCTGATCTGGCCGTCCTGCGGCCGGCGCCGCTCGACGATGTTGAGGTCCGCCAGGATCTTGATCCGGCTGACCACCGCGGGGCCGATCGAACCGGGCAGCTCGAGCTGGTCGTGCAGGGCGCCGTCGACGCGGAACCGGATCCGGACCCGGTCGTCGTGCGGTTCGATGTGCACGTCGGAGGCCCGGTCCCGCAGCGCTTGGGTGATGATGAGTTGGACAACCTGGACGACCGGGGCTTCGTCGTTGGCGGAAGCCACCTCGACCCGGCTGGAGTCCTTGCGGATCACGTCCCGCGCCTCGAACATCTTGAGCCGGGAGTCGATCCCGGTCAGGGCCCGGAAGCTGTTGCCGATGGCGGTGAGGATGTCGGTCGGCGCGGCGATCCGTAGTACGACTCTGCCGTCGAGCACTGCCCGCAGATCCGCCTCGACCTCCGGATCGGCCACCGCGACGGTGACGGTGTCCTCGTCGATGGTCAGCGGGACGGCGGTGAGCGCGCGGGCGGTCTGCTCGTCGATCAGCGCCGCTGCCGCGGGATCCGGGGTGACCGTGCGGAGGTCGACCTGAGCGAGTCCGTGCTGTTCGGCGATCTGCCGAGCCCGGTTGCGCTCGATCTGGAGGTCCTCCTGGGTCGCGGCCGGACGGACGTCGGGCCGCGCGGTGAGGGTGACGACGGCCGCGGCCTGGTCACGCTTGCGGTGCCTCATGCCGGCACTCCTGCCCGCAGCCTCGGCCGCGACTCGATGTCCTTGGGATAGAGGCTGCGCGCGGCGGCGTCGTCGTACGAGACCGCGCCGGACTGGACCAGCCCGGACAGCGACTGCTCGAGCGTGAGCATGCCTTCGCGCTGGCCGGTGACGAGGGAGTTGCGCAGCTGGTGCGTCTTGCCTTCTTTGATCAGGTTGCGGATCGCGGAGTTCGCGACCATCACCTCGTACGCCGCGATCAGGCCGCCGCCGACGCGGGGAATCAAGCGCTGGTAGACGACTCCGCTGAGGGCCGCGGCGAGCTGGACCCTGACCTGGGACTGCTGCTCGGGTGGGAAGACGTCGATGATGCGCGCGAGGGACTGCGCGGTGTCGTTGGTGTGCAGGGTGGCGAAGACCAGGTGGCCGGTCTCGGCGATGGTGAGCGCGAAGCGGATCGATTCGAGGTCACGCATCTCGCCGACCAGCAGGACGTCGGGGTCCTCGCGGAGAGCCGAGCGGAGCGCGTCGGGGAAGGACGCGGTGTCACTGCCGACCTCGCGCTGGTTCACCGCGGAACGCTTGTGGTCGTGGACGTACTCGATCGGGTCCTCGATCGTGATGATGTGGCAGGCACGGTCGGTGTTGATCTGGTTGATCACGGCGGCGAGCGTGGTCGACTTGCCGGAACCGGTCGGGCCGGTGACCAGGACGAGGCCCTGATGCTGCTTGGCGAACTGGCCGAGGATCGGCGGCAGGCCGAGCTCGGCCATCGTCGGGATGGTGCGCGGGATCATCCGGAGCGCGATCGTGCTGTCGCCGCGCTGGCTGAACGCGTTGCCGCGGATGCGGGCGTGGTCGCGCCAGGAGAAGGAGAAGTCGAGCTCGAAACTGTTGCACCAGGCATCGGCCTGGGCCGGCGTGAAGAGCTCGGTCAGCAGGTTGTCGGTGTCGTCGTGGGTCAGCGCCGTGGTGCCGTTGACCGCGTGCAGTGCGCCGTGGACGCGGATCTGCGGAGGCATGCCCACGGTGAGCAGCAGGTCGGTGCCGCCGGCGTTCCAAAGCTCCTCCAGCAGCACGTCGACGCGGCTACCGCGAGCAAGACCTTTCATGAGATTCCTCCAGTGAGGCGGTTGGAACACTGCCGGGGAAAGCCCTTGGGGGTCAGCCCTCCCCGGCAGTGGCTTATGGTGGATCGATCAGCTGCAGGCACCGGAGGCGGTCACGACGCCGTTCGCCCCGAGCGTGATCACGTAACCGCCGTTCGCCATGGTGGCCGTCGGGGCGCTGCGCAGGAACTTGTCGGGAGCCGTGGTCAGCTGCAGATATCCGGCGGCGCCGGCGTCTGGATACGCCGTGTTCTTGGCGTAGTAGGCCTCCACCGCGACCTCGACGGTCGAGCGGTCCGACTTGCAGGCGGCGGCGTTGCCGCGGTCCTGGATGCCGGAGACGGCGAAGACGACGATGCCGGAGAGGACGCCGAGGATGACGATGACGATCAGGAGTTCGATCAGGGTGAAGCCGGATTCGGTTTTGCGGGCTTGGCGTAGTTGCTGGAGCATGATGATTCGCTTTCTTGTCAAAGGATTCGAGTGAGTTCGATGGCGTGTACTACGCGGGCGGCGGATCGCGGCTGCACCTCCCGTCGCTGGGGAGGACGGCGGCGGCTAGTTGCCGGATCGCTTGGCTGACCGCGTGGTCGGGTTGGGCGGAGGTGAGTGGTTCGCCCCGGTTGATCGAGGCGGGGACGCCCTCCCAGGTCGGCAGGTGACCGGCGATCGGGCTTCTGAGCAGTTCGTCCAGGAGTCCGGGCGGCAAGGCCGACGAGGCGTCGGAGCGGTTGATCACGATCGAACGGGCGGTCCGGTCGTACGGCAGCAGGTCGAGCATGTCGAGCGTCACCCGGAGGTTCCTCAGCGCGGGCCGCTCCGGCGTCGTGACCAGGATCTGGTGGTCCGCGACGTCGAGCGCCGCCAGGACATGCGGGCCGAACCGGCTGGGCGTGTCCACGACGACGAAGTCGTAGCTGAGTGGAAGGACGGCGAGCAGGCGGCTCACCAGTGAGGCCGGGATCAGCCGATCGTCACCGGGCCGGGTCGGCGCCAGCAGACAGTCGAACCCGGGGAGGTAGTTCGTCATCAGTCCAGCGACGATCTCCGGGGTCAGCTGATCGGCCACCGGGAGCGCGTCGACCATGCTGCGCTCGGACCGCAGGCCGAGCAGGCTGGCGGCGTCGCCGAACTCGAGATCGAGGTCGAGCAGGCAGACTCTGCGGGCGCCACGGTCGTGCAGGACCGTGGCCAGGTTGGTCGCCACCGTGGTCTTGCCGCAGCCACCCTTGGCCGCGAAGACCGTGACGATCCGGCCGTCCGCCATCTCACACCCCCCGCCGTTTGGACGGGATCAGCACTCTGTGTCACTGTCTTCGGCGCTGCTCCCGCCTAAAGAGTGGGCGCGAGGGGCTTGTCCGTTACAGCGGGTGAACGGGTGACAGAGAAGGTGGCGACCGGGTGGGCCATCCGTCCTACGCCTGTCGACCGAATGGCCGACAGACAAAACTGCGATTACGTGGCGTCGGGGAGGGTTGCCAGGAGGTGGAGGGCGACCTGGATGTTCAGGGCGCGGTCGGGGTCCAGCCAGCCCTGGCCGAGGAGGACCGTCACTCTGTCCAGGCGTTGCTGGACGGTGTTGGGGTGGACATGCAGGACCTCTGCGGCGCGGGTAGGGCTCTGGCCGGCCGCGAAGTACGCGCGGAGGGTGCCGAGGAGGTCGGTACCGCGCTGTCCGTCGTACTCGATGACCTTGCCCAGTACATGGTTCACGTGGGTCGCTACGTCGACGTGGGCCGCGCCGACTAGGCCTGCGAGGCCGAGGTCGTCCGGTGCTGCGGCCTGGGCGGTTCTCTGCAGCCTGAGCATGGTCGAAACCAGGCGGCCGGCCTGCTGGTGCGCACTGACCAACTGGTCGCCCCACCGCGCTGGACCGGCCACTGCGATGGTCACGCCGGTACGCCGGGCTACGTCGTCCAGGCGTTGGGCCGCTGTTGTCGCGTTGGGCAGGTCGAGCAGCATGACGAGATCGCCTGCGTAGGCGCCTGACAACGTGAGCCTGTCCTGCAGTGGAGCGTCTAGCCGAGCCAGTACTCCGGTATGGTCGCCGCGGCACACTGCGACGACTACCTGCTTGGGCAGTTCCTTCTTACCCAGCAGGCGAAACCGGTCTGCCAACGCTGTCGAGCCGGTGAGCGCATCACCCAGGATGTCGGCTTGCGCCCGCTCCGCCTGCTCAGCAGCCTGTCGACGGAACAGCAGTACCAACGCTGTCACCACAGCCGCCCGCTCCACAATCCGCTGGTCGGCGCCGGACAGCTCGTCCACTCCCCCGATGACCAGCGCCCCCAGCCGCTCGCCCTTGGCCGTAGCGGCCACCACCCAGCAGTCGCCGGTCCGTGTCAGACGCCCCGAGGCCGGCGACTCCGCCCAAGGCATCGGCCGACCGCCCGCCACTCCCGCAATGGGTTCGGGGGCCACCTCGCCCGCTCGAGCCAGTTCGTTGCCGGTGGCATCGACCAGGACGACCCATACAGCCAGTAGTTCGGCTAGGGCGGCTGCTATGGCGTCCACGTCGCCGCCGGAGAGGACTATTTCGGCGAAGCGGTCGTGGGCGGCGGCTGCGTGTTCGGCGCCGGCGTGGGCGGCTGAGAGTTGCTCCAGCGCGGCGGCGGTCTCAGCGGTGGCCCGGACCTGGACCAGGGTGACCGCGGCCAGGGTTGCCAGCGATCCGAGGAGGGAGACCTCTTCGCGGCTGAACGGGCGCCGGGTGCGGTTGGACGCGAACAGTACGCCGACGAACGCGCCGTCGACGATCAGCGGCGTACCGCAGATCGCGACCAGCCCCTCCTCGCCGACCGCGTGGTCGATCCGGGACGTGTGCTTGAAGCGTTGGTCGCCGGGATAGTCGGCTGTCCAGTACGGCTTGTGGGTCTTCGCGACGAGCCCGCCGAGCCCCGCGCCGAGTGGCAGCCGGAGTTGCTGGAAGGCGGCCGAGACGGACCCGTCGGTGGCCCGCATGAAGGTGTCGCCTTGCGCAGCGTCGTACAGGGTCAGGTACGCGACGTCGGTGCCGATCAGCGTGCGGGCGCGATGAACGATCGTGTCGAGGACGCCGCCGGGGTCGCGGGCGGAGGCGAGCTCGCGGGCGACGTCGACGAGCGCCGACAGTTCCGTCTCGCGCTTCTTGCTCGCGTCCATCCCGGCGCGGATCCGGAGCGCGAGATCGCGGGCGGCCTGGTTGGTCCCGGCCGCCCGCGCTAGCTCGCTTCCTGGCGCGTCATCGGCGAGCAGTCGCAGCAACTCCTCCATCAGCGGATCATGTCATCGCAGCTCACAGCGTGGTGAGATCCCGCTGCCGGGTCTCGCCGTAGCTGAGCACCGCGACGATCGAGATCACCGCGCAGACCGCGACGTACACCGAGATCGCGAAGCCGGAGTCATACGCCTTCAGCAGCGCGATCGCGATGAACGGCGCCAGCCCGCCGGCGATGATCGAGGCGAGTTGGTAGCCGACCGAGACCCCGGAGTACCGGACCCTGGTACCGAACAGCTCGGTGAAGAAGGATGCCTGCGGCCCGTACATCGCGCCGTGCAGCACCAGCCCGATGGTGACCGCGACGACCGCGAGACCGAAGTTCTTCGTGTCGACCAGCGCGATGAAGACGAATCCCCAGACACCGACCCCGATCGCGCCGAACAGATAGACCGGCTTGCGTCCGACCCGGTCCGACAACGCGCCCCACAACGGGATCGCGCAGAAGTGCACCGCGGCGGCGATCAGCACGGCGTTCAGCGCGAACGACTTGCCCAGCCCGAGATGCTCCTTCGCGTACGTCGCGATCACGATGGTGAAGATGTAGTAGCTGACGTTCTCCGCCATCCGCGCGCCCATCGCGGTCAGCACCTCGCGCGGGTAGTTCGTGATCACCTCGACGAACGGCAGCTTGTCGGCCGGCTCCTGCTTGGCCCGCGCCTCGCGGAACACCGGCGACTCCTCGATCCGCAGCCGCACCCAGAGTCCGACCAGGACCAGTACCGCCGACAGCAGGAACGGGATCCGCCAGCCCCACTTGTCGAACGCCGCGTCGCTCTGGAAGGCCGCCAGTCCTGCCAGAACTCCATTGGCGATCAGCTGCCCGGCCGGTGCGCCCGCCTGAGGCCAGGACGACCAGAACCCTCGCCGCTTGGGATCACCGTGCTCCGACACGATCAGTACCGCTCCACCCCACTCGCCGCCGAGCGCGAAGCCCTGGATGAGCCGCAGGACGGTCAGCAGGATCGGCGCCAGCGCACCCACCTGCGCGTACGTCGGAAGCAGGCCGATCGCGAACGTCGCCATGCCCATCATCAGCAGCGACAGCACCAGCAGGTTCTTGCGACCGAGCCGATCACCGAAGTGGCCGAACACGACGCCGCCGATCGGCCGGGCGAAGAAGCCGACGGCGAAGGTGGCGAAGCTCAGCAGCGTACCGGTGAGCTGCTCGCCCTTGGGGAAGAACAGGTCGCCGAAGACGACGGATGCCGCGACGCCGTACAGGAAGAAGTCGTACCACTCGACGGTCGTGCCGATCAGGCTGGCGCCGACGACCCTGGCGATCGGGGTCCTGGTCCGCGTGGGTTCTGTTGATGTTGCCATGTGGGCGGGCTCCTTGTTAGTGGGCGGTCCAGCCGCCGTCGAGGACTAGCGAGCTCCCCGTGAGCGAGGCCGAGGCGGGTCCGCACAGGAGTGCGACCAGCTCAGCCACCTCTTCCGGCTCGATCAGGCGCTTCACGGCGACCGGCTCGAGCAGGACCTTGTCGAGTACTTCGGCCTCGGTCAGGCCGTGGACGAGCGCCTGGTCGGCCAGTTGGGCGGTGACGAGCGGCGTACGGACGTACGCCGGATTGACGCAGTTGCTGGTGACGCCGTGCGGGGCGCCTTCGAGCGCGACGACTTTGCTGAGGCCTTCGAGCCCGTGCTTGGCCGCGACGTACGCCGCCTTGAACGGGCTGCCGCGGAGGCCGTGGACGGACGAGATGTTGACGATCCGGCCCCAGCCACGGCCGTACATGTGCGGGAGGGTCTGCCGGATCAGGCGGAACGGGGACTCCAGCATCAGGCGCAGCAGGTAGCCGAACCGGTCCGGCGGGAACTGCTCGATCGGCGCCACCTGCTGGACCCCGGCGCTGTTCACCAGGATGTCGATGTCGGTCGGCAGGTGTTCGAGGCTGTCCAGCTCGGTCAGATCGGCCGTGATCGTC
Organism: Kribbella koreensis; assembly: GCF_039525325.1. NCBI lineage: Bacteria > Bacillati > Actinomycetota > Actinomycetes > Propionibacteriales > Kribbellaceae > Kribbella > Kribbella koreensis. The sequence goes on along the minus strand of NZ_BAAAHK010000002.1, from coordinate 6,578 downwards.
TCGATGCCGTCGGCCGCCAGGTCGCTGAGCGCTGCGGTGTCGTAGTCGACCGCGACGACCTGTACGCCGTCCGCGGCCAGCCGGTGGACGCAGGCGGCGCCGATGCCGGACGCGGCTCCGGTGACGAGGGCTCGACGGGTCTCCATGGCCGAGGACTCTAGAAATCCGCGCCGCCGCGCACTATGGGGTGACCTCACACAGTGCGGGGTTCGGTCATGGTGCCGCACCCCATCCAGCCACACCGTGACCTATCAAACCTGCTTGTGGTGATAGGACGATTTACAGTTGAACCCATGGTCGACATCGAACAGCCGAAGAAGAAGGCCGCCGGCGTCCCCGCCGTGCTCTCGTCGTTCAAGTTCGGGCTGCGGGAGATGGGGGCGGCCCGGACCGGCAAGGTGTTCCTCAAGATGAACCAGGACCGCGGCTTCGACTGCCCGTCCTGCGCCTGGCCGGACCCCGACAGCAAGCGCAAACACGCGGCCGAGTTCTGCGAGAACGGCGCCAAGGCGGTCGCCTGGGAGGCGACCCGCAAGCGGGTGCCGCGGTCCTTCTTCGCCGGGCACTCGATCGATGACCTGGGCAAGATCTCCGAGTTCGAGCTGGGCAAGCTCGGCCGGATCACCGAGCCGATGCTGCTGCGGGCCGGCGCGACCCACTACGAGCCGGTCGGCTGGGACGAGGCGTTCCACGTGGTGGCCCGGCACCTCAAGGCGCTCGTCGACCCGAACGACGCCGTCTTCTACACGTCCGGCCGGACCAGCAACGAGGCCGCCTTCCTGTACCAGACCTTCGTACGGGCGTACGGCACGAACAACCTGCCCGACTGCTCCAACATGTGCCACGAATCCTCCGGTACTGCGCTGTCGCGGGTGATCGGCAGCGGCAAGGGCGCCGTGACGCTGGACATGCTCGAGGAGGCCGAGCTGATCGTCGTGGTCGGCCAGAACCCTGGTACCAACGCGCCGCGGATGCTCAGCCATCTGGAGATCGCGAAGAAGAAGGGCGCCGACATCGTCTCGGTGAACCCGCTGCCCGAGCCGGGGCTGATGAACTTCAAGAACCCGCAGCGCCCGTCCGGCTGGGTGGGCAAGGGGACGGCGCTGGCCGACCAGCACCTGCAGATCCGGATCGGTGGCGACCAGGCGCTCTTCCTTGCCGTCGGCCACTTGCTGCTGGAGGCCGAGGCGGCTGCGCCGGGGACGGTGCTGGACAAGTCGTTCATCGAGAGCCACACCAGCGGGTACGAGTTGTATGCGAAGCACAATTCGGAGCTGGACTGGGCTGCCGTCGAGCAGGCGACCGGGCTGACCCGGGCCGAGATCGAGGAGTTCACGCAGCGGTTCGTCAAGTCGAAGGCGACGGTGATCTGCTGGGCGATGGGGCTGACCCAGCATCGCGAGGCGGTCGCCACGATCACGGAGATCGTGAACGTGTTGCTGCTGCAGGGCAATATCGGCAAGCCGGGCGCCGGGCCTTGCCCTGTTCGGGGGCATTCGAACGTACAGGGCGATCGATCGATGGGCATCTGGGAGAAGATGCCGGACGCGTTCCTGGATCGGCTGGATCACGAGTTCTCGTTCACGTCGCCGCGGGAGCACGGGATCGATGCTGCCGAGACCGTGCATCGGTTGCGGGACGGCGCGGTGCGGGTGTTCTTCGCGATGGGTGGGAACTTCGCTTCGGCTACGCCGGATACGGAGGTCGTGGCCGAGGGGTTGCGGCGGTGTGATCTGACGGTGCACGTGTCGACGAAGCTGAATCGGTCGCACACGATCGTCGGACGGGAGGCGTTGATCCTGCCGACGCTGGGGCGGACGGATCATGACCACACTCCTGCCGGGCCGCAGTCGGTGACGGTCGAGGACTCGCAGGGTGCTGTGCACCTGTCGACGGGGAACTTGTTGCCTCCGGCACCTGAGTTGAAGTCGGAGGTGGCGATCGTCTGCGGGATCGCTTCGCTGGTGGTGCCGGAGATCGGGGAGATTCCGTGGGCGGACTTCGCTGACGACTACAGCTTGATCCGGCAGCGGATCGGGCGGGTCTGCGATGGGTACGAGGACTTCGAGCAGCGGTTGCAGGCGACGGGTGGGTTCTTGCTCGCGCACGCGGCACGGGACAAGCGGGTCTTCAAGACGTCGGACGCGCGGGCGCAGTTCAGCGCCAACGAGTTGTCTTGGTTGCCTACTGAGCCGGGGCGGCTGCTGTTGCAGACGATGCGGAGTCACGACCAGTTCAACACGACGATCTACGGGTTGGAGGATCGGTACCGCGGTGTGCACGGGACGCGGGAGGTCGTCTTCGTCAACCCGTCGGACCTTGCGGAACTCGGGCTGGAGGACGGGCAGCGGGTCGACATCGTCAGCGAGTTCCGGGGTGTCGAGCGGCGGGCTTCGGGTTTCCGGCTGGTCTCGTATCCGACCGCGCGCGGCTGCGTAGCGGCGTACTATCCCGAAACCAACGTCCTGATGTCGGCCGACGACGTCGCCAAAGGCAGCAACACCCCCGTGGCCAAGGGCCTGACCGTCCGCCTGGAGCGCACCAACTAGTCTTGCGCGGCGACTGGTGGGTCAGGACTGCCAGTCGCCGATGTTGTTCCAGGTGTTCTGCAGCGTGAGGACTTCCTGCGGGATCCAGTCGGCGGCCAGCTCGTACGCGTCGCGCATCGCCTCGATACCGCCGGCCTCGTTGAGGATCTCCCCGATCGCGCGGGCCCGGCGGTCCCCCGCAGTACCTTCCCGGAACGACGTCGCCTGCCCGAGCCCGACCAGTTCGCGAACCAGCGGCGGCAGATCCTCCAGCGGAATACGCCGCGCCCGCCGGAGCTGCTCTTCCTTCTCGTTGTACGCCCGCAGGAGCTTGAGGTCCCGGAGATCCTTCTTGCTCAGCCCCGGCCCACGCCGCCATCGCTCGAACATCCAGCCTCCTCGAATTGTCCGACCCGATGACTAGTGTCCCGTAAGCGATGTGGCTTGAACGATAGCGGTGTCCAGGTGCGTGCATCGTGGTGCTTGAGCAGTGGCCTCGATGCGGAGCATCGTGGGCGCTGGGCAAGTGCCGCGAGGTGCGTGCCTGGGCGCCGATAGCGTCGAGCCACATCGCTTACGGGGCGCTAGCATCCCGCATCGTGAAGGCATCTCGCATCGAGCAACCTACCGATCTCGACACGGTCCGCGCCTCGTACGACCGTGTGGCCGACAACTACGTCGCGATGAACCTCGGCGACATCACCGCCTACCCCTGGCTCCGCACCGCAATCGACGGCTTCGCAACCGCAGTACAGGGTGTCGGCCCGGTACTGGACGTGGGCTGCGGCCCGGGCGACGTGACCGCCTACCTGGCTGACCGCGGCCTCGACGTCTCCGGCGTCGACCTGTCGCCCCGGATGATCGACCATGCCCGCCGTCGGTACCCCGGCCGGCAGTTCTCCGTAGCCTCAGCCACCGACCTGAACCTCGCGGACTCATCACTCGGCGGAATCCTCGGCTGGTGGTCGCTCTTCAACCTCCCCCGCCACGTCCTCCCCCAGGTCCTGAACTCCTTCGCCCGAGCCCTGGTCCCCGCCGGCCACCTCATCATCGGCACCCACCAAGGCGACGACGACCTGGTACGAACGCAGGCGTACGGCGCAGTCCCGGTCACCTGGACCACCCATCTCTGGCAACCCGAACAGCTCTGGCAACTCCTCACGTCGGCCGGCCTCTCCCCAGTAGCCGACCTACGCCTGTCCGAAAGCGTCGCCGGCGTCCCCTCGCTGGTCCTCGTCGCCCAACGCCCCACCACCTGACCCCTCAACCAGTGGGCACAGGCGGCCTGCTCAACCGGTTTGGGGAGGTTCTTGTCCGAGCCTGGGGAGCAAATTGCCCCCGATCCGGGCCATTTGTCTCCCCACTCCCCCTTCTCCTGAAGAGGTCCCGCTCACGGGTTCGTGAGCGGGACCTCTTGGCTTGGGAGTGTCAGCCGACTGGGGTCAGTTCTCGGTCGGGTTCGGGGGTGGGGGTGGTGGCGTGCTTGGGCTGGCGGCCTCGGAGCCACTTGGGGGCCCACCAGTTGGCGTCGCCCAGGAGGGTCATGATGGCGGGGAGGACTACGGCTCGGATGATGGTGGCGTCGATGAGGATTGCCACCGCGAGGCCTACGCCCAGCTGCTTCATGTCCAAGGTGCTCAGGGTGGCGAAGACTGCGAAGACGCCGATCATGACGGCGGCTGCGCTCGTCACCACGCCTGCGGAGCCGGTGATGCCTTCGGCGACTGCTTGCTTGGTGGGGACGCCCCGGAGTACCGCCTCGCGGATCCGGCTGACCACGAACACGTGGTAGTCCATCGACAGGCCGAAGAGGACTACGAAGAGGAACAGTGGGAGCCACGAGACGACTGCTCCGTTGGAGCGGAAGTCGAGCAGACCCTCGGCCCAGGTGTTCTGGAAGACCGCTGTCACCACCCCGTACGCCGCACCCGCACTGAGCAGGTTGAGCCCGATAGCCGTGACGGCGACGACGACCGAGCGGAAGGTCACCATCATCACGATCATCGTGAGCAGCAGGACGAAGCCGATCACCAGCGGGAGTTTCGCCCGGGTGTGGGCGGCGTAGTCGACATCCGCCGCCACGAACCCACCGACCGCGTACTCGACCCCCGGCACCTTGCCGAACGTTTCCGGCATGAGCTCCTTGCGCAGCTTCGTCAGCGAGTCACGCGCCTCCTGGCTGCCACCCTCGTACGGCGTAGCGACCTCGAACACCGTCACCCGACCATCGGCCGAGACCTTCGGCTCCTCCAGACCGTCCTGCGCAAACACCTTGTCCGACTGCGTCCGCTTGATCAGGTCGGCGAACGCGGCCTTCACCGCAGGCTGCTGGTTGGCAGGCGCCCGTACTGCGACCTCGTGGCTGGTCCCCGTGCTCGGGAAGGCCGCGGTCAACCGGTCGTACGCCTTCATCACCGCGGTATCGCGCGGCAGATCCTCCGTACCAGGGAACTTCAGCGTCATACCGAGCGCAGGCGAGGCCACCGCGAGCAGCGCGGTCACGGACACCAGCAGGGTGGCGACCGGGTGCTTCAGGGCCGGCTTGAGCACGGTCGGCCAGAAGCGGGGCTGCGACTTGTTCGCCGTCAGGCGCCACAGCAGCGGGATGCGGGGACGGTCGACCCAGCGGCCCAGCTTGGCGAGGATCGCCGGGAGCACGGTCAGCGAGCCGACCACCGCGACGGCGACCACGAGGATCGAGCCGACGGCGAAGGACGAGAAGACGGCGTCGCGGGCGAGGAAGAGTCCTGCCATCGAGATGATGACCGCGGTACCGGAGACGACGACCGCGTGCCCGGAGGTTGCCGCGGCGATCTCGACCGCGTCGACGTGGCCGCGGCCCTTGGCGCGTTCCTCTCGTTCGCGGCGCAGGTAGAAGAGTGAGTAGTCGACGCCGACCGCCATACCGATCAGCAGGATGACGCTGTTGACCGCGTCGACCGCTGGTACGAGCTGTGATGCGGCTGCGGCTAATCCGATCGCGGCGGCGACGGCTGACAGTGCGAGCAGCAGCGGCACGGCGGCGGCGATCAGTGCGCCGAAGGCGATCAGCAAGATGATCAGGGTCACCGGCAGGCTGAAGATCTCGGCGCGCTGGAAGTCCTTGCCGAGCGTCTCGTTCAGCGCCTTGTCGATGGACTCGCCACCGACCTCCTCGACCCGCAGGCCCGGGAAGTCCTGCTGGACCTTGGCTGTCGTGTCGAGCAGCGGCTGGACCCGGTTCTCGTCGTCGCCGTCCTTCAGCGTGACCTGGACGATCAGCGCGTCCTTCTTCGGCGACAAGGTGGGCTTGGCGACCTCCGCGACCCCACCGAGGGCGCGCATCCGCTCAGTCACCACGCCGGCGACCTTGGTGGCCTCCGCCTGGTCGAGTTGACCCGAGCGCGGCGTGATCAGCACGCTCTCGATGTCGTGGTCGGGGAAGTTGCCGGACTTGACGATGTTGTCGGCGCGGGTGACCTCGCCGATGTCGCCCTCGTTGCTGGACTCCTTGGTCCCCGTCATATTGCCGAGCGCGAAACACGCCACGACTACGACCACCCACATGGCGATCGCGCGCCACGGATGGGTGGCACTCCAGCGTGCGGCCCGCACCGTGAGTTGTCCCCTGGAAGTGGACATGGTGGTTCCTACCCCTCTGCGCCCGCCTCTGGACGCACCCTCCCAGCCCGGCCCGACGCCGACTGCTGGCTACGTGTCTCAGCATTCGTTAAGCCGGGCACCGCCCACCATGCAGGAAGCCACCGACTCCACCCTGGCGCCAGCCCCACCCCACCCTGGGGGAACCCACAGCCCAGAACTTTCCCGTACTACGTACGAGCAGCGACCCGCCCCGTCCCACCTGACGGAACGCACCGGTAACCAAACCCACCGTGCCCCCACCCGCTCACCCACTCCCCCACCAGCCGGATCCACCCCCGGCCAACCCCTGGGGGTCATCCCCGAGTACTACGCGGCACAGGCGCCCCGCGACGCCGGACCGGGCAGGGGCAGGGGCTGGGGCCGGGCAGGGCCGGCCGCTGGGCTGGGCTGGGCCGGGCCGGGCGCTGG
>NZ_BAAAHK010000001.1:38638-490392 GCF_039525325.1 Kribbella koreensis | reverse complement strand
CCCGGCCCGGCAGGACACTCGTCGTCCGCTGATGTGGCGCCCGGCCCGGCAGGACACTCGTCGTCCGCTGGCGCGGCGCCCGGCCCGGTAGGACACCCGCCAGCTGCCGATGCGGCGCTCGAAGTGGAAGCGCACCCGTCGGCTGCCGACGTCGTGCCAGGGGCGCGGGTGGATGCCGGCCCGGACAGCGGAGTGGGTGACGCCGATTCGTTGGCCGTCGGTGCCGGGATTGCGGGTGCTTCTGGGGTTGAGGCTGACGGTGGAGGGGATTCGCCGGATGGCGGTGCCGAGGTTGTAGTGGGGGCTCCTGTGGGCGGGGTGGCGACTGCTGAGGGTGTGACGGATGGTGCTGAGGCATTGGCTGCGGTGGGGGCTCCCGCGGTTGACGTCGCGACAGTTGAGGGTGTGGCGGGTGCTGCCGGCGCTGGGGCACCGAGGGCAGTGGGGGCTTCTGCGGTTGGTGTAGCGGGTGCTGGGAGTGAGGCTGGTGGTAGGGCGGCGGTCGCGGAGCCGGTGGTGGGGGCGAGTGGGGTTGGGGTGGGTGTTGCGGTGGCGGGGGCTGTCGGGGACGGCGGTGGGTTGTTGGTGGGGGAGTTGGTGGGGCGGGCTGTTGAGAAGGGGGGTCGGCGGTTGGGGAAGGCCGTGCGGATGGTGGAGCGGGGGGAGGAGGACGCGATTCATCAGGTGCGGGTTTCGTGCCGGCGGTTGCGGAGTGATTTGAAGTTGTTCAGGAAGGTGATCGCGGGGGATTGGGGGGAGAAGCTGCGGGTTGAGTTGGCTTGGTTGGCCAATAGTTGCGGGGAGGCTCGGGATCTTGAAGTGATAGCCGAGTTGGTGCGCGACGGGGTGACCAGCGAGGACGACGCGGAGCATGTGGCGACGATTCTGGGGACGTTGACTGCCGGGTTGGAGCGGGCGTCAGGGCAGTCGGCTGAGGTGGTTTTGGGGGAGCGGACCGCCTTGCTGGTCAGGGAATTGCAGGTGGTCGCGGCTGCGCCTGAGCTCAGCGGGTTGGCTGAGAAGACCAGTGGTGAGGTGTTGCCGAAGCTGCTGAAGGCGGCTCGGCGGAAGTTTGAAGCGTCGGCTGAGTTGCTGAAGCCGTGGTCGCCGGATGATGACTGGCATGAGGTGCGGTTGCTGGCCAAGCGGGTCCGGTATGCCGCGGATACGAGCGCGTCGGTGCTTGGTGACGAGGCGCGCGACATCGCAGTACAGGCGGCTAGGTTCCAGGAGTTGCTAGGGCAGCATCAGGACCACTGTGCGGCGGCGGATGCGCTGACGAGGCTCGCACAGGATGCGGCTGCTCAGGGTGATGCGGAGCTGTCGTTCACGCTCGGCCGACTGACCGAGCGGCACCGGGCGGCACGCAAGCCGCTTCGCGAGGAGTTCCTCAACCAGTACCACCGACCCTGAACGACCAGGGCGCTACTAGCTGAGCATCCGGAACAGGAGCCCCACGCGTGGCTTGGGGCCGAATGAGGTCGCCTTCTGGGGCAGTACGGCGCCACGCGCGGCTGAGTGCAGCACCTGGTCCATCCGGGGCGCCACAAGCTCCACAGCGGCCTGCTGCGGCCCGGCGAGGGCTACTGCGTCCGCCAGCGCGTGGTGGAAGGTGATCTCGTCCGCAGGTACTCCCCACGCCGGTAGCAGTTCGCGATGCAGCAGAGCGACTGTAGGAGTCACCTGCCCCTCAGTGGACTGCAGCGTCACCCAAGACGTCCCATCAGTGATCGCTATGCGGTCCGGTACGCCCTCCACGCGACCAGGCAGCACCTGCCAGCCACTCGGCGTACGGGAAGACACCAGGGCCAGGGTGAGCCCCGGTACGACGCGGTGGATCGGGTCCAGCGTCAGCGGGTGCCGGTCGTTGTCGACCAGCATGGCCAGGCCGACATCGGTGCCGTCGCGGTCAGGCTCGCGCCGGTTGCGTTCCAGGTACGCCGCGTAGCGGTGATGCCCGTCGGCGATCAACGCCTCGTGCGTCGCCAGTTCGTCGGCGATCTTGGCCAGGATGACCGGGTCGTCGATCCGCCAGATCCGGTGATGGGCCCCGTTCTCGGTGTCGGCGACCAGCCAGGGTTCACCCGAGCGGGCGTCGTCGACGGCGTCACTGGCCGCCCCACCACCGCCGTACGCGAGCAGGATCGGCTCCAGATCCGCGTCCGTCGCCTCCATCAGCTCGAACCGGTCGTCGACCCACTGCGGCATGACGTCCTCGTGCGGCAGTACCACCCGGCGGGCCGGGTCGAGCGCGAGTGAGCCGACCAGCCCACACAGTACGGCGCCCTGGAACTGCTGCTCGTACACGTAAAGAGCAGGCCGGTGGTCCTGGATCACCACGCCCTCGCGCTGCCACGTGGACAGCCTCCGCGCGGGCTCGTCGTACCGGCCGGGGCCCAGCTCGGGATCGCGTGGAAGGATGAGCCTCACCATGTTGTGGAGATCAGAGTCAGTCAGCCGCCGGACGATGGCGGGTTCCAGTACGTCGTACGGTGGCGAGGTCACCGCGCCGAGCGCGCTCACCTTGCCCGCGACGAACCGCCAGGCCCGCAGCGGGTCGAGCCGCAGGACGTTTGCGGACGCTTCTGACATGGCCGTGATCGTACGGGGGGAAGCATGACCAGGACACAGGAATCGCCCGCCCCACTGTCGGCTTGTGACGAACCGCTCGCCGGCCGGTACGACGTTGCGCTCCTCGATCTCGACGGGGTGGTCTACGTCGGCCCCGACCCCGTGCCGGACGCGCCGGAGAACCTGCGCAAAGCGGCCGCGGAGGGTATGCGGATCGGGTACATCACCAACAACGCGAGCCGGCCGGCCTCCGTGGTCGCCGAGCACCTGGCGTCGTTCGGGCTGGACGTGATCGGCGAGGACGTCGTCACGTCGGCGCAGGCGGCGGCGAAGCTGATCGCGAAGGAGTTCCCGAAGGGGTCGCCGGTGCTCGTGGTCGGTGGCGAGGGGCTGATCGCGGCGCTGGAGGAGTACGAGCTGAAGCCGGTCCGGAGCAGCGACGCGAACCCGGTGGCCGTCGTACAGGGGTTTCATCCCGACGTGAACTGGGTGATGCTCGCGGACGGTGCGCATGCGATCAACGAGGGCGCGAAGTGGTACGCGACGAATCTCGATCTGACGATTCCGACCGCGGGTGGCAAGGCGCCGGGCAACGGGACGCTGGTCCAGGCGGTGCGGGCGGCGGTCGAGGTGGATCCGATCGTGGCCGGCAAGCCGGAGGCGCCGCTGCTCGAGACGAGTATCGAGCGGTTGAAGGCTGAGCGGCCGTTGATGATCGGGGATCGGCTCGACTCGGACATCGCCGGGGCGCACAACGTCGGGATCGCGAGTCTTTGGGTCGCTACCGGCGTACATGATGCTTATGACCTGGCTGCGGCGCCGAAGAACGAGCGGCCGACGTACATCGGGGCCGGGCTGGGGGCTTTGCGGGAGAAGCATCCTGGGGTGACGGTCGACGGCGCGAAGCACAGCTGTGAAGGCTGGACGGCTTCGGTTGTTGACGGCGCAGTGGCTGTGACCGGTGAGGGCAAGCCGTACGACGGGTTGCGGGCGATCCTCTCGGCTGTCTGGGCGGCGGTGGACGCACCGGCCAAGCCGGTTGCGAAGACGGCGGCGAAGAGCGCTGCGCGCGGGCGGCGGCCGTTGCCGAAGCCGGCGCCGGAGCTGGGGTCGATCAAGATCGGCGAGGCGCTGCATCGGGTCGGGCTGGACAAGTAACGCTCGGTATGGGCGGAGGCGGGCTGGTATTGCGGGCTCGGCGCGATACCGTGGCTGGCAACTGAGCCTGACCGGGGCGACGGCGCCAGGACAGACGAGTACGGAGGTTTCTCATGGTGATGGATGCATTGCGCGGCTACGTACAGCTGGCGAACGGCCTGACCGAGGTGACGAAGCAGCGTGCGCAGCAGGCCGCGAAGGCGCTGTTGCAGCAGACCGGCGCGGACGCGCTGACGGCCGGCGTGACCACCAAGGTGAGCGACCTGGCCGAGGAGATCGTTGCTACCAGCAAGAGCAACCGGCAACTGCTGCAGGCGATCGTGGCGAACGAGGTCGAGGGTGCTGTTGCGCGGCTCGGGTTCGTACGGTCCGAGGAGGTCGCTGCGCTGAGCCGGCGCCTCGACGGGCTGGAGCGCGAGCTCGCCGAGGCGAACGACGCGCTGGTCGCCGCCGCTGCTGCGTCGGCTCCTGCTCCCGCGTCGGCTCCTGCGTCGTCGTCCGCGTCCAGGCCGGCGGCGAAGAAGTCTGCCGCGAAGAAGTCCGCGGTGAAGGCGCCGGCGGTCAAGAAGGCCGCGGCCAAGAAGACGTCGGCGGCGCCGGCGAAGAAGGCTGCGGTCAAGAAGACGGCCAAGAAGGCCCCGGCGAAGAAGGCGTGACGTGACCGACCACCCCGGCGAGCAGTTCCCTCCGGCAGTCGACCCCGACGTCGAGCCCGGCCATGACGCCGAGCCCGACGAACAGTCCCACCCCGACTACGACACCGAGCCGGCGCCGGAGTCCCGTACTGCTTGGGTGAACCCAACCCTCCAAGGGCGGCCCCACACGGACCCCTTGCTGGCAGGCTTCACCGTCTACGGCGACCCAACCCGGGAACCCGACCCGGACCCGGACCCGGTCGAAGACACCGAGCAGGCCTTCGAGGCCTCACTCGAGGAGCCGACCCAGCACTCCTACGTGGACGACGGCTCAGACGACTCGTACGACGAGCCGACCCAGTCGTACGAGCCGGATGAGCACCACACTGCCCCAGTACCTTCGCCCAGCGCGGGCCTCCCACAACCGGCCGCATCTTCGTCTGGCCCGGGTTTGCCGGGGCCGGATGCTGTGGCTGAGGAGCCGGCTTCGAATGGGCCCGTAGTACCTGCTGCGTCTGAGCAGCCGCCCCCGCGGCCTGCTGCTCCGGCACCTGGTCCGGCGTACCCGCGGCCGGCGGCTCCGGTGCCTGGGCAAGGTTTTGCTCGGCCTACCCCACCTGGCGAGGGTTTCCCACGACCGGCCGTGCCTTCGTCTGGCTCGGGTTTGCCGGGGCCGGATGCTGTGGCTGGGGAGGCCGCTCCTCGTCCGGGGGTGCCTGGGCAGCCGTTCTCGCGGCCGGCGGCTCCGGTGCCTGGTGCGGCGTATCCGCGGCCGGGGACTCCTGTGCCTGGGCCTGCGGGTGCTCGGCCTGCTGCTCCGGCGGCTGTTGTGCAGGCGGCTGGTGAGGAGCGGGGGGACGATGAGGTGCATCCGTTGGTTGAGGATGTGGTGGAGCGGCTGGAGGGGTTGGGGGAGTTGGCGGTGGGGGAGCATGCGGAGGTTTATGCGGAGCTGCATGAGCGGCTGCAGAGTGCTCTGGTGGAGGCGGACGCCGAGTATGGCGACCGGGGTTGAGTGATCGCGGGGACCGATGGCTAAGGGCGTGAAACGGTCCCGGCTGGATGCTGAGTTGGTGCGGCGTGGGCTGGCTCGGTCGCGGGAGCAGGCCAGTGAACTGGTGCTGGCCGGCAAGGTGAAGGTCGCGGGGACGGTGGCGACCAAGCCGGCGACGGGAGTCGGCGCGGATGCGGCGATCTTGGTCGACACGTCCGAGACCGACGATCCGGGCTATGCGAGTCGCGGTGCGCACAAGCTTGTCGGTGCGTTGGAGGCGTTCAGCGAAGTACAGGTGAAGGATCGGCGGTGCCTGGATGCAGGGGCATCGACCGGTGGATTCACCGATGTGCTGCTGAGGAACGGCGCGGCGAGTGTGATCGCCGTGGATGTCGGCTACGGGCAGCTCGTCTGGGCGTTGCAGACGGACGAGCGCGTGACCGTGATGGATCGGACCAACGTCCGCACACTGACTCTGGAGGACATCGGCGGCGAGCCGGTCGACCTCGTCGTCAGCGACCTCAGTTTCATCTCGCTGACGATCGTGATGCCGGCCCTGCTCACCGTGGTCAAGCCCGACGGCGACCTGGTACTGATGGTGAAGCCGCAGTTCGAGGTCGGCAAGGAGCGGCTGGGCAAGGGCGGCGTCGTCCGGGACCCGGTACTGCGCGCCGACGCGGTCCGCGGCGTGGCCCGGAAAGCGGCCGATCTCGGCTGGGGCGTGGCCGGTGTCGCGGCCAGTCCGTTGCCGGGTCCGTCAGGAAATGTCGAATACTTCCTGTGGATACGCCGTACGGCGCCGCCGCTCGATGAGACGATGCTCCGGACCGCTATCGAGAGCGGCCCGCAGTGACCGCTGCGTCGACAGTCGAAGGGCAGGTCCCCGTGGTCGAGCCGGAGCCCCGGCGCGTGCTGTTGGTGACGCACACCGGTCGCGACCTGGCCGTGGAGGTGGCCCGCGAGGCGCACCGCCTGCTGACCGGCGCCGGCCTGGTGGTCCGGTTGCTGTCCGAAGAGTTCGAGGCGATGAAGCTCGAACCGGTCGAGATCGCCGAGGATCCGGAGAAGGCGGCCCAGGACGTCGAGCTGATCATCGTGCTCGGCGGCGACGGCTCGATCCTGCGCGGCGCCGAACTCGCCCGCCCGCACGGTACGCCGGTGCTCGGCGTCAACCTCGGCCATGTCGGGTTCCTGGCCGAGGCCGAGCGCGACGACCTGGAGCGGATCGTCGACGTGGTCGTCGATCGTACGTACACGGTCGAGGAGCGGATGACGCTCGCGGTCGACGTGTGGCACGACGACGAGCTGATCTTCGACACCTGGGCGCTCAACGAGGCCAGCGTCGAGAAGGCCGCCCGGGAGAAGATGCTCGAGGTAATGGTCGAGGTCGACGGCCGGCCGCTGTCGCGGTGGGGCTGTGACGGGGTGGTGGTCGCGACGCCGACCGGCAGTACGGCGTACGCGTTCTCGGCGGGCGGGCCGATCGTCTGGCCTGAGGTCGAGGCGATCTTGATGGTGCCGCTCAGCGCGCACGCGTTGTTCTCGCGGCCGATCGTGGTGGCGCCGACGTCGCAGCTGTCGATCGAGCTGATCGCGGCCTGGCACGGACGCGGAGTGCTGTGGTGCGACGGGCGGCGGATGGTCGAGGTGCCGCCCGGCGCGCGCATCGTGGTGAGGCGGGGCAGGACGCCGGTCCGGCTGGCGAGGGCGCACGAGGCGTCCTTCACCGACCGGCTCGTCGCCAAGTTCGATCTACCGGTGCTCGGCTGGCGCGGACGCGCCGAGCGCGACCGCAACAGCAGTACATCAGAGGAGAACTAGACCATGCTCTCGGAGATCCGCATCACGGGCTTGGGCGTGATCGAGGACGCCACGCTGGAGCTCGATCCGGGGTTCACGGCAGTCACCGGCGAGACCGGCGCCGGTAAGACGATGGTCGTGACGGGCGTGAACATGCTGCTCGGCGGTCGCGCCGACAGCGGCCTGGTCCGGCACGGCGTCCGGCGGGCGCGGGTCGAGGGTCGGGCGAGCAAAGTACCGAAGTCGATCGTGCAGCAGGCCGAGGACCGTGGCGGCGAGCTGGACGACGACGAGTTGCTGATCGCACGCGAGCTGTCGTCGGAGGGTCGCTCGCGGGCGTTCCTCGGCGGCGCTTCGGTGCCGGTGTCGGTGCTGGCCGAGGTGTCCGGCGACCTGGTCGCGATCCACGGGCAGGCGGACCAATGGCGGTTGCTGCAGCCGGCCCGGCAGCGCGAGACGCTCGACACCTTTGCGGGGAAGCCGGTCCTGGTTCCGCTGGGGGAGTACAGCACGGCGTACCGGCGGCATCGGGAGATCGAGACCGAGCTGACCGAGCTGACGACGCGCGAGCGCGACCGGCTGGCCGAGGCGGATCTGCTGCGCTTCGGGCTCAACGAGATCGCCAAGGCGGAGCCGTTGCCGGGCGAGGATGTCGAGCTCGCGGCCGAGGAGGAGCGCCTCGCGTACGCCGATGGCCTCCGTACTGCGGCCACGACCGCCGCCGAGGCACTCGCGTCCGAGGACCTGGACTCGACGCGGCCGGCCGACGTGCTCGGCCTGCTGGCTCTGGCGAAGCAGGCGCTGGATGGCGAGCGCGAGCACGATGCGAAGCTGGCCGAACTGGCCGATCGCGCGAGCGAGCTCGGGTACCTGGCGGCTGACCTGGCCGGCGAGCTTTCGTCGTATGCGTCCGATGTGGACACTGATCCGGCCCGGCTCTCGGTGGTGAGCGAGCGACGTTCGTTGCTGACGACGCTTGTTCGTAAGCATGGTGGCGAAGAGGGCACAGTCGACGAGGTGCTGGAGTGGGCGAAGCGGTCCGCCGCGCGGCTGGCCGAGCTGGACGGCAGCGACGAGCGCGTCGAGCAGCTCACCGCCGAGCTGGCCGAGCTGCGGGCCCAGCTGAAGGATCTCGGCGACCAGGTCAGTACTGCGCGCCGCGAGGCGGCGGCCCGGCTGGGCGTCGCCGTGTCCGAGGAGCTGAGCGGGCTGGCGATGCCGCACGCGACCCTGACCGTCGAGATCCACGAGACGGCGCCCGGGCCCTATGGCGCCGACGAGATCGAGTTCTGCTTCGCGGCGAACCCGGGGAGCCCGGCGCGCCCGCTGCAGAAGGCGGCCTCGGGCGGTGAGCTGTCGCGGGTGATGCTGGCGCTCGAGGTGATCCTGTCGGACACGCACCCCGTGCCGACGCTGGTGTTCGACGAGATCGACGCCGGGATCGGCGGCCGGGCCGCGGTCGAGGTCGGCAAGCGGCTCGCGCGGCTGGCGGAGAAGGCACAGGTCATCGTGGTGACCCACCTCCCGCAGGTGGCCGCCTTCGCGGATCGTCACGCTGTGGTGCTGAAGAGCGACAACGGATCGGTCACCACGAGTGGTCTGGTCGCGCTCGACGACGATGCCCGGCTGAAGGAGCTCTCCCGGATGATGGCCGGTCTGGAGCACTCCGACGCGGCCCAGGCGCACGCCGAAGAACTGCTCGCTCTGGCGGCCGAAAGGCACAAGAAGCCGAAGAAGAAGACTGGTTCAAAAGGATGATTTAACGCACCGTCACCGGGGCACCGGCTGAAAAGGCGGGCGGAAGGCTCTTGACATGGCAGGATGAGTAAGCGATGAAGCTGCCCAGTCTGCGTCGAGCACGCCCACCTGAACTGCCCGGGACCGCCGGGGTGGTCCGGCTGGATCGCCGTACCAAGAATCTCACCAAACGGCTCAAGCCGGGCGAGATCGCGGTCATCGACCACGTCGACCTGGACCGGGTCAGCGCCGAGGCCCTGGTGGACTGCAAGGTCGCCGCGGTCGTCAACGTGGCCGACTCGATCTCCGGGCGCTACCCGAACCTCGGTCCCGAGATCCTGGTCGAGGCCGGCGTCCCGCTGGTCGACGGGATCGGCCGCGAGGTCTTCTCGGTCCTGCACGAGGGCGAGCGGGTCCGGCTGAACGACGGCATCCTGTACAGGGGTGAGGAAGTCGTCGCGAAGGGCGTGGTCCAGGACAGCGCGTCCGTCGCCCAGTTGATGGACGACGCCCGCGCGGGCCTGTCGACCCAGCTCGAGGCGTTCACGGCGAACACCCTGGAGTACTTGCGCCAGGAGCGCGACCTGCTGCTGGACGGCATCGGCGTACCGGACGTGCACACGGCGATGGACGGCAAGCACGTGCTGATCGTGGTCCGGGGCTACGACTACCGCGAGGACCTGGTGGCCCTGCGGCCGTACATCCGGGAGTACCGGCCGGTCCTGATCGGTGTCGACGGTGGCGCGGACGCCCTGGTGGAGAACGGCTACGTCCCCGACCTGATCGTCGGCGACATGGACTCGGTCAAGGACGAGACGCTCAAGTGCGGCGCGGAGGTCGTCGTGCACGCGTACCGCAACGGCCACGCGCCGGGATCGGAACGGCTGGAACGGCTCGGCGTCGAGTCGATCGAGTTCCCGGCCACCGGCACCAGCGAGGACGTCGCGATGCTGCTGGCCGATTCGAAGGGTGCCTCGCTGATCGTCGCGGTCGGCACCCACAACTCGCTGGTGGAGTTCCTCGACAAGGGACGCTCCGGCATGGCGAGCACCTTCATCACCCGGCTGCGAGTAGGTGCGAAGCTGGTGGACGCCAAGGGCGTCGGCCGGCTCTACCGAAGCCGCGTTTCGACCCTGCAGGTGGTCGCGCTGATCGCGGCCGGCCTGTTCGCGCTCGGCGTGGCGATGGTCGCCATCGGTGCCGACGACGTGGTCTGGTCGATCCTGCGGGCGCGCTGGAACGACTTCGTCTATTGGATCCGGGAGCTGTTCACGTGATCGACTTTCGCTACCACATCGTCTCCATCGTGGCGATCTTCTTCGCCCTCGGCGCCGGTGTGGTGCTAGGCGCCGGACCGCTCAAGGGCACCGGCAGCGACCTGGTCCAGGCCCAGGCCAACAAGGACCGGGCCACCGTCGAGGACCAGCGCGAGCAGCTGCTGCAGACCAAGGCGCTGGACAAGTACCGCGACGACTACATCGCCAAGGTGACCTCGAACCTGACGACCGGCAAGCTGATCGGCAAGCGGATCGTGGTGGTCACGATGCCGAACGCGGACAGCGACATGACGGACGCGATCCAGGCCGCGATCGAGAAGGCCGGCGGCCAGGTCACCACCAAGGTCTCGCTGGACAGCAAGCTGTTCGACCCCGGACAGCGCCAGCTGGTCGAGCCGCTGGTCAACGACCTGGTCACCAGCGACCTGCAGTTCCCGACCGAGAGCAACACCTACCAGCGCGCCGGGATGATCCTGGCCCGCGGGGTGGCCGCCAAGGAAGAGGCCAAGACGGTCGACACCGAGGCGGTCAAGATCATCAACGGGCTGAGCAGCGCGAAGCTGGTGTCGCTCAAGCCGACGCCGAAGGACCGCGGCAGTCTGATCGTCGTGGTGGCCGCCAAGCCGCCGACGCCGGCGCCGGACAACTCGTCGTACAACGAGGCAGTGGAC
Organism: Kribbella koreensis; assembly: GCF_039525325.1. NCBI lineage: Bacteria > Bacillati > Actinomycetota > Actinomycetes > Propionibacteriales > Kribbellaceae > Kribbella > Kribbella koreensis. Next base: position 479,549 of record NZ_BAAAHK010000001.1, on the reverse strand, counting down.
TTCGCCGAGGGGCTCGACTCGGCCAGCGCTGGTGTCGTGGTCGCCGGGATGCCGGAGTCCGCGCAGAACGGCGGGTTCCTCAAGGCGCTGCGGAGCAACGCCGACGCGACCAAGGCGCTGTCGACGGTCGACGTCGCGAACCTGCCGAGCGGGCAGATGACGGTCGTGTTCGCGCTGGCCGAGCAGGCCGGCGGCAAGGCGGGACAGTACGGCGGGATCGATGCGAAGAACGGCGTCGCGCCGTCGGCTGACCAGGTGAAGGGCAACTGAGATGGGTTTGCTGGGTGCGGTGATCTCTGCTGCCGCGACGGCCGGGCTGGAACGCGCCGCGGCGAAGCTGCCGAAGGAGAGCCGGGCGCCGTTCGAGCGGACGAACCACCGGGGCGAGACGGTGACGTTGCTGGAGGGCCCGATCGCGGTGCTCGGCGCGCTGGCCGGAGTCGCTGCTAGCCGGTCAGACGGTCGCGTGAAGGCGGCTGCTTTGCTGGCCGGCTCGGTTTCGGGTGCTGTCGGTGCGTACGACGATCTTGCCGGAGCGACCGAAACCAAGGGGTTCCGTGGGCATCTGACCGCATTGCGCCGCGGCGAGGTGACCAGTGGGGCCGTGAAGATCCTCGGGGTCGGCGCGGCCGGTCTTGCTGCGGCCGCGTTGCTGCCTCGCCGGTCGAAGGGCTTCGGCGCTGTGGTCGAGGTCGTTGCCGATGGCGCCTTGATCGCCGGTACTGCGAACCTCGCGAACCTGCTGGATCTCCGCCCCGGCCGGGCGTTGAAGGGCATCACCGCGGTCAGCGCTCCGGTCGCTCTTGTGGCTGGTGGACCTGCCGGCGCAGTCGTCGGAGCCGCTGTTGCTTCCGCGCCGTCGGACCTCGGCGAGCGCTCGATGCTCGGTGACTGTGGGGCCAACGGGCTCGGCGCGATCACCGGTACTGCGCTCGCGTCCGCCCTGCCGCGTCCGCTGAAGGTGCTCGTGCTCGGTGCGGTCGTCGCGCTCAACCTGGCCAGCGAAAAGGTCAGCTTCACCAAAGTGATCGCGAACACCCCCGTCCTCGACAAGTTCGACCAGTGGGGCCGACGCCCCCGGTGAGCACAGGCGGACCGGATCGCCCGGCCGAGCCCGCCGGTTCGGGCGGAGCGAGTCGCCCAGGTGCGCGGATTGCGCAAGCCGCGCTGTTGGTTGCCGGTGTCACCGTGCTCGCGCGCGTTGTCGGGTTCGGCCGTTGGCTGGTTTTCTCCAAGACCGTTGGCGCCGGCTGCCTCGCCGACGCCTACGCGACGGCCAACCAGCTCCCCAATGTGGTTTTCGAAATCGTCGTTGGCGGAGCGCTTGCCGGTGCGGTCATCCCGGTGCTGGCCGGGCCGGTTGCTCGAGGCGATCGGGCAGCCCAAGGGCGGATCATCGGTGCGCTGCTGACCTGGTCGCTCGTACTGCTGACGCCTTTCGCCTTGCTGGCTTGGCTTTTCGCTTCGCGCTACACCTCCGCGATGCTCGACGCCGGCCCCGAGTGCGGCGGCTCCGGTTCCACCGCCACACGCATGCTGCTGATCTTCGTGCCCCAGGTCTTCGGCTATGCGATCACTGTGGTCGCAACAGCGGTTCTCCAATCCCACAAGCGTTTTGCCGCCGGTGCGGTAGCCCCACTCATCTCCAGCCTCGTAGTGGTCGCCACCTACTTCGCGTTCGCCGCCATGGCTCCCACTGCAGACAGGGCCTCGCAGGGCGCAGCCGACTTGCTTGCCTGGGGCACCACTGCCGGCGTGCTTGCCCTAGCCCTCACTGTCCTGGTCCCGATGCTCTTCCTGCGCCTGCCGATCAAACCGACCCTGCGCCTGGACCCCGGCGTCGGCCCGGTACTACGCAAGCTCGCCGCCGCAGGTCTTGCCGTGCTGGTCGCCCAGCAGCTGGCCTTCGTCGTCACGACCTACCTGGCCAACCATCGAGGCGCAGCAGGAAGCATTGCCGTCTACACGTGGGCCAACGCGGTCTACCTCCTGCCCTACGCAGTACTGGCCGTACCGATCACCACTGCGGTCTTCCCGCGCCTGGCGGCTGCCTACGAGTCAGGCTCAGCCACCTTCGACCTCTATGCCGCCACCTCGACGCGAGCCGTCATGCTCGCCGGGGGAGCCGGTGCCGCACTGCTGGTTGGTACTGCGGTCCCGGTCGCCCGCATCTTCGCCTACAACGACGGACAGGTGCAGGAGGCCCAGGCCACCTCACTCGGCGCAGGACTCGTCGCCTTCGCCCCCGCGATCATCGGCTTCGCAGTACTGATGCATGTCGGCCGGGTGCTCTATGCGCGTCACGCCGGACGCCAGGTCGCAGTAGTGACCGGGGGAGCCTGGCTGATCGTTGCGATCGCCGGGATCCTGCTAACGCTGCAGTGGGACGGTTCTGAGGCTGTAGGAGCACTAGCGGCTGCTATGTCGATCGGTATGGTCGCAGGGGCCGTCGTATTGCTCGTGGTCTTGCGGCGGCTGGCTGGACCTGGTGTGCTCGGTGGGCTGTCCCGCGCGACGCTTGCCGCGCTCGTCGGCGCAGTACTGGCCGGTGCGGCCGGGTGGCTCGTCGCGCTTCCGGCTGGTGACGGCGGCTGGGGCAGTGCGCTGGTGTTCTCGATACTCTCCGGCCTGGCGGTCGTGATCGTGTACGCCGCGGTCGCGGTCGCTCTGGATCGTCCGGACGCCCGAGCGCTCCTGCGCCGGGGTGTGCCAACCGTTGTGGAGGAGACGTCATGAGGATCGGCCTGCTGCTGGCGGAGTCCCGGGGTGGGATCGGGCAGCACGTCGCCTCGCTGGTGCCGCGTTTCCTCGAGGCCGGCCACGAGGTAGTGGTCTGCGCCCCGCCCGGTACTGCCGAGCACTTCGACTTCGGCGACGCGACTGTCGTAGTACAGGCCGCTGGATTGCGTGGCTGCGACGTGATCCATGCCCACGGCTACCGAGCCGGTACTGCGGCCCTGCGCGACCGGGCGAATCTCCGGCCGCTAGTGGTGACGTGGCACAACGCCATCCTGACCACTGGACCGCGCGGCCTCGTCATGCGGCTCGGGCAGCGACTGGTTGCTCGAGGAGCCGACCTGACTCTAGGAGCGTCTAGCGACCTCGTTGAGCTCGCCAAGTCGCTGGGCGCCCGGAAGGTGGAGTTGGCGCCGGTAGCGGCTCCCGCGTTGCCAGAGGCCCGTACGCCGGCTGCCGAGGTCCGCGAGTCTCTCGGGCTTGGGGACGGGCCGCTGGTGCTCTCGGTGGGGCGGCTGGCTCCGCAGAAGGATTACCCGACCCTGTTGTCGGTGGCGGCGGCGGTGGCGTCTGAGCGCCCAGACGTTGTTTTCGCGGTGGTGGGGGACGGGCCGCTCAAGGAGAACCTGCAGGCACGGATCGACGCCGAGGGGCTCCCGGTGCGACTACTTGGGCACCGGAGCGACGTGGCTGACCTGCTGGGGGCCGCTGACGTGTTCTTGCTGACCTCGCACTGGGAGGCGCGGGCGCTGGTGCTCCAGGAGGCAATCCTGGCAGGCGTACCGGTGGTGGCGACGGCGGTGGGCGGCGTACCGGAGTTGGTGGGCGACGCTGCGCTGCTGGCCGCGGCCGGGGATGCAGCGGGACTCGCCGCGGCGGTACAGGAAGTTTTTTCTGATCCGGACAAGGCGGCCGCTATGCGGACAGATGGCCTGAAATTAGCCGCGGAGTGGCCGGACGAAGACGAGGTTGCAAAGAATCTGCTCGACATCTACGCGGGTCTCGTCGCGACCACCGGCTGACAAGAGGTAGCCTTAAAGCCCGTGGACAGAGCTTCGTTCGGGCAGCAGACCAAGCACGTATTCGTCACCGGTGGCGTGGCCTCCAGTCTCGGCAAGGGGCTGACCGCGTCAAGCCTCGGCAGCCTGCTGACGGCACGGGGCATCCGGGTCACCATGCAGAAGCTGGATCCCTATCTCAATGTGGATCCCGGCACGATGAACCCGTTCCAGCACGGCGAGGTGTTCGTCACCAACGACGGCGCCGAGACCGACCTGGACATCGGGCACTACGAGCGGTTCCTCGACCGGGACCTGTCCCAGGTCGCCAACGTCACCACCGGCCAGGTCTACTCGTCGGTGATCGCGAAGGAACGCCGCGGCGAGTACCTGGGCGACACCGTCCAGGTGATCCCGCACATCACCAACGAGATCAAGGACCGGATGCTGGCGATGGCCGGCCCGGACGTCGACGTGGTGCTGCACGAGATCGGCGGCACCGTCGGCGACATCGAGTCGCTGCCGTTCCTCGAGGCCGCCCGCCAGGTCCGGCACGACGTCGGCCGCGACAACGTCTTCTTCCTGCACATCTCGCTGGTGCCCTACATGGCGCCGGCCGGCGAGCTGAAGACCAAGCCGACCCAGCACTCGGTCGCGGCACTGCGCTCGATCGGTATCCAGCCGGACGCCATCGTCTGCCGGGCCGACCGGCCGATCCCGGACAGCGTCAAGCGGAAGATCTCGCTGATGTGCGACGTCGACGTCGAGGCCGTGGTGGCCGCGGCGGACGCGCCGAGCATCTACGACATTCCCAAGGTCCTGCACTCCGAGGGGCTGGACGCGTTCGTCGTCCGCCGCCTCAACCTACCGTTCCGCGATGTCGACTGGACCCGCTGGGACGAGCTGCTGAAGGTCGTCCACAACCCCGCCGACCAGGTCACGGTCGCGCTGGTCGGCAAGTACATCGACCTGCCGGACGCCTACCTGTCGGTCGCCGAGGCGTTGCGGGCCGGCGGCTTCGACAACGACGCCAAGGTCAACCTGCGCTGGGTCCCCTCCGACGACTGCGCCACTCCCGAGGGTGCCCAGCGGCTGCTCGGTGACGTCGACGCGGTCTGCATCCCGGGTGGCTTCGGCGTCCGTGGCATCGAGGGCAAGATCGGCGCGATCCGGTACGCCCGCGAGCACGGCGTACCGATCCTCGGACTGTGTCTCGGCCTGCAGTGCATGGTGATCGAAGTGGCTCGGGACCTGGCCGGACTGACCGAGGCGAACTCGACGGAGTTCGACCCCGACGCGGAGCAGCCGGTCGTCGCGACGATGGAAGAGCAGAAGCACATCGTCGACGGCACGGGCGATCTCGGCGGCACCATGCGCCTCGGCCTCTACCCGGCGAACCTGACCGAAGGCTCGATCGTCCGCAGCCTGTACGGCGCTCCGTCGATCCAGGAGCGGCACCGGCACCGCTACGAGGTAAACAACGCTTACCGCGACAAGCTCGAGACGGCCGGCCTGATCTTCAGCGGCCTGTCCCCGGACCACGAACTGGTCGAGTTCATCGAGCTGGACCGCGCGAAGCACCCGTACTTCGTGGCGACCCAGGCTCACCCGGAGCTCCGCTCGCGCCCGACCAAGCCTCACCCGCTGTTCTCCGGCCTGATCGCTGCTGCCCTGGTCCGCCAGCGCGAGTCGCGCCTGCCGGTGGAGGACCTGACTGCAAAGCCCACTCCCAAGTCCAAGGGATCCAAGCCTGCGGTCGTAGAGACGGCCAAGGCGTGACCACCGACCACCCTGTACTCCGCTTCGGCGCAGGCCTGGCCGACGCGCAGGAGTCGTGGGAGGTCTCGTCGTCGGAGGTAGTGCACTCCACTGGTCGGGTGATCTCGGTCCGCCGCGACCAGATCGTCCCGCCGGGCGGTGGCGAGACCTTCACCCGCGACGTGGTCGTCCACCCCGGTGCTGTTGGGGTGGTGGCGCTGGACCGCGACAACCGCATGCTGCTGGTGCGTCAGTACCGGCATCCGGTGGGCTACCGGCTGCTGGAGCCACCGGCCGGGCTATTGGACGTCGCCGGTGAGGCGTATCAGCTTGGGGCCGAGCGGGAGCTGTGGGAAGAGGCGGCCACCAAGGCTGCTGACTGGCGGGTGCTGGTGGATGCCTTCACGTCCCCCGGGCTGACCAACGAGGCGGTGCGCATCTTCCTGGCGCGTGAGCTGTCGGAGGCGCCGGAGACTTATGACCGGCTTCACGAGGAAGCCGACATGGAGACCGTGTGGGCTCCGCTGGTCGATGTCGTCGGCGCAGTGCTGGCCGGGGATCTCCACAATCCCATCCTGGTGATGGGGGCGTTGTCTGCTTGGGCGGCGCTCAACGGGCCTGGGTTCGACAACCTGCGTCCGGCTGACTCTCCCTGGCCTGCCAAAGACCAGTAGGGCTTCAGGCCGGGGTGCGGAAGGTGCGGCGGTAGGTGTCCGGTGGGACGCCTACTACCCGCTTGAACTGGCGGCGAAGCGTTGTGGCCGTGCCCATCCCGGTAGCCGTGGCCACTGAGTCGATGCTGTCGGTGGTGGACTCCAGGAGCTCCTGAGCACGACGTACGCGTTGAGTCAGGAGCCACTGGAGTGGGGTTTGGCCGGTGACCGCGTGGAACTGGCGACCCAGGTTGCGGGTGCTCATGCTGGCTTGCTTGGCCAGGTCGGTGACCGTCAGCGGCTGATCGAGGCGTTGCTGCGCCCAGGCGATCACGCCGGCCAAGTGGTGATCGCCGGAAGGCTGCATGGGGGTGGCTACGAACTGGGCCTGGCCGCCGGGGCGATGGGGTGGCATGACCAGGCGGCGGGCGACCGTGTTGGCGATGATGGCGCCGTGGTCCAGGTGGATCAGGTGGATGCAGAGGTCGACCGCGGCTGCCTTGCCTGCTGCGGTGAGGACGCTGCCGTTGTCGGTGTAGAGGACGTCAGGGTCGACAGTGGCCTCGGGGTGGCGAGCGGTGAGCTCTGCTGTGTGCGCCCAGTGGGTGGTGGCCCGGCGGCCGTCCAGTAGGCCGGCGGCGCCGAGCGCGAAGGCCCCGGTGCAGAGGGACGCGATGCGGGCGCCTGCGTCGTGGGCTGCGCGGATGGCGTCGACCAGGTCGGCCCGGGGCGGTACATCGACGTCAGCGCAAGCCGGTACGAGCACTGTGTCGGCGGTCGCGAGCTGCTCCAGCCCGTACTCCGGGGCGAGGCTGAACGGCCCGATGTCGACGAGGCCTGGGCCGCAGAGCTGTACGTCGTACCAGTCCTCGCGCGCCAGCTCCTCCGGTGGCGTCCGGAAGATCTCGTAGGCCACTGCCAGCTCGAAATGCAGCAGGTGCCCGGCCGTCGCGATCGCGATCGTGTGCATGTCCGAAAGTGTACGCATGATGTCGTTTCGGACTCTCACTGATTGGGTCCGACCCCGGCCAGAGTGGAGGCATGCAGAACACAGTGGTGGTCTACGGCGCGACCGGTCACACCGGCCGCTTCATCGTCGCGGAGCTGGTCCAGCGCGGCTTCGTCCCGATCCTGTCCGGACGTGATGCCGGGCGGCTCGAAGTACTGGCCAAGGAGTACGACGGCCTGGCCGTCCGCCCGGCGACGGCGGACGACCCGGAGTCGCTGGACCGCGCGCTCGACGGCGCCGCCGCAGTCATCAACGCCGCCGGCCCCTTCGCCGTGACAGCAGGGCCAGTGGTCGAGGCCGCTTTGCGCGCAGGCATCCCGTACGTCGACGTCGCGGCGGAGATCGAGGCGAACACGGACATGTTCGCCGACTACTCAGAAGCAGCAAAGGCAGCCGGCGTTCCCGTAGTACCGGCGATGGCCTTCTACGGAGGCCTGGGCGACCTGCTCGTCTCAGCAGCCATGGGCGACTGGACCAGCGCCGACGAGGCCCACATCGCCTACGGCCTGACCAGCTGGCACCCCACCCCAGGCACTCGCAACGCTGGTGCCGTCTCCCACGGTCGTCGCGGGGGCCGCCGTCTGCGATTCAGCGATGGTCGGCTGCAGCACCACGATGACGAGGCGGTGCAGGAGGCGTGGAACTTCCCGGAGCCGCTGGGTCTGCGCCAGGTGATCGCCGAGTTCACCATGGCCGACGTAGTGACCGTCCCGAGTCACCTGGCGATCCCGCTGGTTCGTACCTACATGTCCGTCGAGGCTGCGAAGGACCTGTTCAACGAGGACACGCCTGAGCCGGTAGCGGTCGACACCGAGGGCCGCTCGGACCAGACCTTCGTAGTGGACGTCCGAGTCCGCGCAGGCAACGCAGAGCGCCGCCTGACCGCCCACGGCCAAGACATCTACGCCACCACAGCCCCACTGGCCGTAGAAGCGGTCGACCGCATCCTGACCGGCCGCACTCGGACCACCGGCGTCGCTTCAGCCGGCGCGATCTTTGATGCCGAGGGCTTCCTCCGGGCGCTCGCACCCACGCTGACCGTCAACTAGAACGCGGCCGCCGGGGGAGTCCCGGCGGCCGCGTCAGTAGCTGTTGTTCAGAAACTCAACCGGAGAGCCCGGAGGATGTCGGTTTTGCGGTTGGGGGTGCCGTCTACCGGTGCCGGGTCTTCCGGGGTGGGCTTGACGCCGGCGGCGGCTACCCGGTCGAGGGCCTTGAGACCGAGGCGGTCTACCGAGCCGAAGACGGTGTAGTTGGGGCGGAGGCGGGAGTCGGCGAAGACCAGGAAGAACTGGCTTCCGTTGGTGTCCGGGCCGGCGTTGGCCATCGCCAGGGTGCCGCGGGCGTAGACCTTGCGGGTGCCCGTGGTGTCGCCGGGCCACGGCGGCAGGTCGGTCGGGAGTTCGTCCTTGTACGAGTAGCCGGGGCCGCGTTCACCGGTGCCGGTCGGGTCGCCGCACTGGAGCACCTTGAGGGTGTCGTAGAGGGTGAGCCGGTGGCAGGTGGTGAAGTCGTAGAAGCGGCTCTTGGCCAGGTGCAGGAAGCTCTGCACCGTACAGGGCGCCTTGGCCCGGTCCAATGACAGCAGCATCGGGCCCTGGTTGGTGGCCAGCAGCACCTTGACGATGCCCTTGTCCGGCGTGTGCTGGGGGTCCGGCGGCAACGACACCGGCCGGGGCGACGGGTCGTCCGGAGTTGCCGTGTAGCCGCACGGGCCGGTGGTCGACGTGGTGACCGCTGTAGGTGCAGCAGAGGCCGCGGGCTGGGCCAGCGCGGTGGTGGTCGGGGCCAGCAGGCCCACGATGGTCAGCGCCGCGCCGGCGATGACTCTGGTGGCTCTCATCGATCGTTCTCCTTCAGGGCGTTCGGGATCAGCCGGTGGCCAGCGTGAAGATCCGCAGGTCGCGGTTCTTCGGCAGCGTCACGCTAACCGGTGTCTTGCCTGCCGGGAAGGTGAACGGCGCGGTGGCGAAGATGTGGGTGGTGACGTTGTCCTTGCCGCCGCCTGCTTCGTTGCGGTACGGCGTGGTCGCGACGATCAGGTTGCCGTAGTGGATCGTGTCGCCGCCCCCACCGAGGGTCCAGTCGCTGAACGACAGGTCGATCGGTGCCGTGCTGCCGTCGGAGTACGTGAGCGTGGCGGTCGTCTGCTGGTTGCCGTTCACCGCGCTGCCGACGAAGGACAGCTTGGTAGCACCCGCCGGGACACTCAGATTGAGCAGCTGCCCGTCCGCCGGCACGTTGTCGGGATCACCAGCCGGTACTGCGGGCCAGGTGAACGTCAGGCCCTCCTTGGTGACCGTGGCGCCCGGGACGAGTCCGGCCGCGGCGAGTGCCTGGCGGGAGTAGCTGACGCCACCACCGTCGTAGTCGGCCTCGTTGTGGTCGCCTGCGTCGTCAGAGGCCGCTACACCTTCCCGGAGTACGGAGAAGGAGTTCGGCTCGCCAACAACGACCGTGAAGCCCAGCCGGGGCAGGGCGGTGCCGTCTGCTGCTTGAAGGGCCACAGTGACCGAGTAGCGGCCGTCCGGAGTGCCTGCGGCCGCTGAGATGGTCACTGGTGCACTGCCAACGCCACTGACTGGGTCCACGGTGAATGTGCCACTTGCAGGTGACGCGGTGAGTCCGGCCGGCGTTGTCACGGTGTACTTGACGCTGCTCGCGTTGCCGTTCAGCCGGTGAGCAGTGATGGCCACTGGGCCGCTAGTGGAGCCGGGAGCGACCACTAGCCGGCTGGTGTCGGTAGAGGTCTGGTACGGGATCTCACCGGTACGCCACGAGCGGGGTGCGTCCTTGGCGGCGCTACCCCAGACAGTGTTGGGCGTAGTACCGAGGTGGAAGTCGAGTGTGCCGCCGTGCTTGACGAAGTCCTCGTCCAGCCACGCCTTGCTCGAGTTCTCGCCGTTGACGCTCAGGCTCTGGACGTACTGCGCCGGCGCCTCGGGTGCGGTGATCTCGATCGACTTGCCGTGGTCGCGGTGGATGATCGCGTGGGTGAACGTCGGTGCGCCCACCTGCAGGTCCGCGCGACTCGGTACGTCGGGGTAGAGGCCTAGTGCGGTCCACACGTACCAGGACGACATGGCGCCGAGGTCATCGTTGCCGGGGATGCCGCCCGTGGTGGTGTTCCACAGCTGCGTCATCGCCTGCCGAAGCGTCTCCTGCGTCTTGTACGGCTGGCCTGTGTAGTTGTAGATCCAGGGCGTGTTGATCGACGGCTCGTTGTCCATCTCGGCGTGCAGGTCACCCGAGTGGGTCAGCGCCCAGTTGCCGTTCGGATCCTTGAAGAACGCGTCGAGCCGCTGGCTGGCCTTCGCCTGCCCACCCATCGCGTCGAACAGCCCGGCGCGGTTGTGCGGGATCATCCAGGTGTACTGCGCGCTGCTGCCCTCGGCGAACCCGTCACCGGTCGCCGGCTCGAAGCCCGGCCAGGCGCCGTTCTCGTCGCGGTTCTGGATGTAGCCGCCGTTGTCCGGGTTGAACACGTTCTGCCAGTACTGCGACCGCTTGAGGAACTGGTCGTACGTCTTGCTGTCATTGGTCTTCAACGCCAGCTGTGCGATCGCGAAGTCCGCAGTGGTGTCCTCGAGCGTCTCGACCGCTCCGCCCCACGCGTTCGACTTGGTGGGGATGTAGTGCAGCGCCAGGTACTTGTCGAGCGACGGGCGCTGGCCGATCGACATGACCGGCTTGCCTGCGGAGCTGAGGTCCTTGGCGGTCGGTACGGTCGCAGCCTTCACCAGCGACTTCAGCGCGTCGCGGGCGTCGAAGTTGGTACCACCGAACGCGTAGATGCCTGCCACTGCAGGGGCGGCCGGGTCACCGGTCATTACCGCAGTACTGCCGGAGGCGTGCGTCCAGCGGTCCCAGATGCCGCCGTTCTGGTTGGCCTGGTTGAGCAGCGACTGGGCGATGTCCCCGGCCTTGCGCGGCTCGATCAGAGTCAGCAGCTGGACCTGCGACCGGTAGACATCCCAGCCGGAGAAGGTCGCGTACTGCGCTTGCTGCACGCCCTTGACCCGGTGCTTCTGCTGGTCGAAGCCCCAGTACTCGCCGTTGACGTCGCTGAAGAGGTTCGGGTGCAGCAGTGCGTGGTACAGCGCGGTGTAGAAGGTGGTGCGCGCTGCGGGCGTTCCGCCGTCAACCTGGATTTTGTTGAGCTGGTCGCGCCAGGCTTGCTTCGCCTGAGCCGCTGTGGCCTCCAGGGCCGTGCCGGTCGGGTTCTCCGCCGTCAGGTTGGCCTGCGCGTTCTCCTTGCTCACGTAGGAGATACCGATGCGCATGTTGACCGTCTTGGCGTCGAAGCCGACGTACCCGCCGGAGCCCTTGTTGGCGGGCATCCAGCCGTCCGGCCCGTACGTCGTACCGCCCTGGGCGCTCGTGCTGCCCGGGCTGACGGTGGTGTCCTTCCAGGTACCCGTCTTGGCGAAGGGCTGGTCGAACTGGGCGACGAAGTGCAATGTGTAGTAGCTGTGCCGTCCGACCGACGCCAGGTAGCCGCAGAAGTTGCCGGCGGTCACCGAGCCGGTGATGGTCCGGGTGGCCGGGTCGATCGAGATCTGGGCGTCGCTGCTGCCCACCTCGGAGTTGGAGGTCCGGAAGAGCAGCGATGAGGCCTTGTCGGCCGGGAAGGTGAACTTGGCCGAGCCGGTGCGCGGTGTCGCTGCCAATTCGGTAGTGATGCCCGAGTCGAGTCCCACTTTGTAGTAGCCGGGCTTGGCCACCTCGTTGGCGTGGGAGAACGTGCTGGCGTAGGTGGCGTCCGTCGCGTCCGATTGGGGAGAGGTGGTGACCTCACCGGCGTACGGGAAGATCGGGATGTCGCCGGAGCCGCCGGCGCACCCAGTGCCCGACATGTGGGTCAGGCTGAAGCCGCGGATCTTCGTGGCGGAGTACAGGTAGCCACCAGGCGCTGCGGTGCGGTACGCGTTGCCCCTGGTCGTCTCCGGGCTGAAGGAGAACATCCCCTGCGGAGTGACCGCGCCGGGGAAGACATTGCCCGCGTTGGTGGTGCCTATGAGCGGGTCGACATGGTCCGTCGGGTCCAGCGAGCTTGCGGTGATCCGCGACGACCCGATGACGTTGGGAGCGCGCAGGCCGGGTGGAGCGGTGTCAGGGGTGGCCGTGGTCGGCTGAGCCTTCTTGCCTGGACCAGGGCTTGGTGGCGCCGGACTAGGCCCGGCGAGTGCTGAGGTTGTCAGCGAGACGGCTGCGATCAAAGACCCAGCCAGTACTACGGACGCGCGGCGGCGCAGGGCGGATTTCTTCAAGGGGTTCCCCACCTTCGACGTCGATTCACGGGCGGCGTGACATCGTTGTCAGCAAGAAATACCCGAGCGGCCGACCACCGTCAAGGGATCGGCCCACTATCCGCGACAGTCCGACCCCGGAGCGCTACCTCCCGATCAGAGGTCGTAGGCGGGTTCGTGGTGCGGCTGGTACAGGCCGAGATCGCCGCCGCCGGGGAGGCGGATCGTGGTGAGGATGCCCCAGCGCGCTTCCTCCGGCGGGTCGGGGAACTCCACCCCGCGGGACTCCAGGTCGGCGATCGTCTCGGCGAGGTCGTCGCACATCAGGAACAGTTCGTGCGAGCCGCTGCCTTCTGCCGGATGGACGGCGACCTCGGCCGGCGGCAGTTTGAAGATCAGCCAGCCGTGCCCGGCGTCGACATGCGGATAGCCGAGGACGTCGCGCAGGAAGGCCCGGTCGGCCTCGGCGTCCTGGCTGTAGATGATGACGTGCGCTCCGTTGATCATTCCCCGACTGTAAGGCGGACCGGCATTCCCGTATGGTGCACGAGAATGTTCGGAATCGATGGTCGAGAGGGGCCGGATGCTGGGGAAGAAGTGGTTTGCGGTGGGTGCTGCGGCAGGGCTTGTGCTGGGGACGGTGCCTGGGACAGCGGTAGCGGCCGGGGCGCGGTGCAGGTCCGTCGAGGTGCCGGTGGCGATGAGTGCGGGGGAGCCGTTGACCGCGAAGATCGCGGGGACTCTGTGCCGGCCGCGGGGGCGGGATCGTGGCGTGCTGCAGGTGCTGCTCCCGGGCGGCGGGTATGACCGGACCTACTGGAGTTGGCGGGGTGACCCGCGCGGACCGTCGTACGTAGAGGCGATGAATCGGGCGGGGTACGCGACCCTCGCACTCGACCGGATCGGGACGGGGAAGAGCTCCGCGCCGCCGAGCACGGCCTTCGCGCCGGACAGCCAAACCTTCACGATTCACCAGGTACTACGGGCGTTCCGCCACCAGCGGATCGTCCTGGTCGGCAACTCGCTCGGATCCACGGTCGCCCGGATGATCGCGATCCACCATCCGGCCGACGTGGACGGTCTGATCCTGACCGGCGAATCGAGTACACCCAACTGGTCGGCCTTCGAGCAGCTCGGCGCCGACTACATCCCGGCTACGCAGCACCCGTTGCTGGCGGGGCGCCGGCTGGACGACGGGTACGGAGCATTGCGCCCTGGCGTGCGCCGGAGCTGGTTCTACTACGGCCCGGCCGCGGCCGACCAGGTGGTGGCTCGCGACGAGGCCAACCCCGAGCCCGACGTCTTTCCGACCGACCCGGAGTTCGGCTCGGTCCTACTCAACCGCAAGATCAAAGTCCCCGTACTGGTCGTCGTCGGCCGCCATGACCGCCTGATCTGCGACACGGGCGCTGGTGGCTCCGACTGCTCCAGCTCAGCCACCCTGCTGGCCGGCGAGCGCCCGTACTACGCGCCGAACGCCGACCTCCAAGCACTGGTCGTGCCCAACACAGGCCACGTCCTCAACCTCCATCGCACAGCACCAGCCCTCTACTCGTTGCTCGCCCAGTGGGCTCAGCGGCACCTCTAGGCGCTAGACGCCCTTGCCGAGCGGAGCACCTGACCGCTCGGCGAGGGCGGCCGCCACTGTGCGGGCGTTGGCCTGGAACTCGTCGGCCGGGATGGATGGGAGCAGGTCGTCCCAGGCGGCGATCATGGCGCCGCGGAGTTGCATCATGCCGAGCGGCCTGGCCAGGAACCAGACGTGGAAGTGTTCGCTGCCGTCGCCCCAGCGGTTGAAGTGGGTGCGGCCTACGCCGGGGATCTGGCGGATGGCGCCGGCCGTCCGCTGGATCATCGGGCCTAGTGTCGCGGTCAGCTCGTCAGGCAGGTTGTCCAGCCGGAAGTGCTCGCGGGGCACCATCAAGGCAACCATCGGCAGTCCGGTGGGCTGGAAGGCCTTCAGCACCCACTGGTGGTCAGCCCAGATCGCATCCTTCTCCGGGTCGACGCAGGTCGGGCAGGGGGTGCCGCCGGGCTCGCCGGCGCGTGGTGGCTCGGGGAGTACCGGGTCGGCGAGTGGAACTACTTGGAGATCGCCCTCGAACGGGAAGAACGGGCCGCCCAGCAGGGGATCGGCAGCCATGCGTTCGCCGTACGGGAGCCGGCGGTGATAGTCGCTTGGGTACTCGTTCATGCCCGAAGGCTACGGTCGGAGCATGTCAATTCCTGAGCTGGCTGAGGTCCTGGGGTTGGAGCGGCATCCGGAGGGTGGGTGGTTCCGGGAGACGTGGCGGTCAGAGGTGTCCTTCCAGCCCGACGGGTACGACGGGGAGCGGGCCAGCGCCACCGCCATCTACTTCCTGCTGGCGCCGGGGGAGGAGTCGCGCTGGCACCGGGTGCGGTCGGCCGAGATCTGGCTCTGGCACAGCGGTGGGCCGCTGACGCTGGACCTCGGCGGCACCGGTGAGGATCCGGGCGAGCCGGACCCGATCACGCTCGGGCCGGATGTGAAGGCCGGCCAGCACCCGCAGGCCGTAGTACCGGCGGGTGCTTGGCAAGCTGCGCGGCCGGCAGGAGATCAGCCCGTACTGGTCTCCTGCATCGTCTCGCCCGGCTTCGACTTCGCCGACTTCACCCTGCGTTAGATCAGTACGGTCGCCAGCGCCTCGTAGCCCGGCAGCAGGTCGGGGCCTTCCTTGCCGAGTTGCTGGATGACGACCTGGTCGGCACCGGCATCCAGGTGTGCCTTGAGGCCCTCAGCGATCTCCACTGCGGTCCCGTGCAGCACCAGTGCGTCGACCAGGTCGTCGCTGCCGCCGTCGGCCAGGTCGTGGTCGCTGAAGCCGAGTCGCTTGAGATTGCTCGTGTAGTTGCTCAGCTTGAGGTAGGTCGCCAGGTAGTCGCGAGCAACCGCCCGGGCGAGGTCGTCGTCGGTCTCCAGCACCACCTTCTGCTCGGGCGCGAGCAGTACGCCGGCGCCGAGCGTCTCCCGGGCCTGCCGGGTGTGCTCGGGGGTGGTCAGGTACGGGACTGCACCGGCGGTCCGCTCAGCGGAGACCTTCAGCACTCGCGGGCCGAGTGCGGCAAGCACTCGCCGGTCCACCGGGACCTTGCCGTCGTCCAGCGCGTCCAGGTAGTCGACGATGGTCTCGTAGGGCGTCTTGTACTCGCCTGTGTGCTCTCGGTGCCCGATCCCGACGCCCAGCACGAACCGTCCGGGGTGCTCGCTCTCGAGCCGGTGGTAGGACTCCGCCAGCACGGCCGGGTCCGCCTTCCACATGTTCACGATGCTGGTGCCGACCACCGCATTGGTGGTGGAGGCGAGTAGCACCTCGGCGTCCCGCAGGTCCTCCGTCGGGGAGCCACCGAGCCAGAGCGTGCCGTAGCCCGCCTGCTCGACCCCGGCTGCGAGCTCGGGTCCCCACTTGTGCGCTTGGTGCCAGACCCCGAACCGTCCCAGATCGACCGCCACGTCGTGCTCCTCTCGTCAGTACGTCTCAAACACAGGCGACTCGGGCGGGCCGTCGTCCCCAGCCTGGTTCTCCTCACCTGGCAACGATGGCAGGTCCAAGCCTACGGGTTTCCCGATCGGGTACCGGGAAGTAGCTGAACGGGTTAAGAAAAGCAGAGCTTCGAAAGAGCGCGGTAAAGATTTAACCGGACTGCCACGCGCGGCCACCGCGCGTCGTTCATCACTAAGACCAACCGGTCGAGTGGTATGAACCCGGCGGGCTTACACTCGGCAGCGACCTGGCGTTCCCAACCCCTCGAAACGCCCGGGCCGCGGACCACAGCGAGGTGGGCCGCCGGCGACTCGGACGCAACCGGCCGAGTCGTCACCTGGATACGGAAGAAGGGCAAGTTGTGAAGGTCGGAGTACCGAAGGAAGTCAAGAACCACGAGTACCGGGTGGCGATCACCCCGGCCGGCGTGCACGAGTTCGCGCGCTTCGGGCACGAGGTTCTGATCGAGCAGGGGGCCGGTACCGGTTCGCTGCTCCCCGATGAGGAATTCGTCGCGGCGGGCGCCCGGATCGTCCCCACTGCCGATGACGTCTGGGCCGAGGCCGAGCTGGTGCTGAAGGTCAAGGAGCCGGTGGCGGAGGAGTACCACCGGATGCGCAGGGACCAGGTGCTGTTCACCTACCTGCACCTGGCCGCCAGCCGCGAGACCACGACCGCGCTGATCGAGTCCGGGACCACCGCGATCGCCTACGAGACGGTCCAGCTCCCCGACGGTTCACTGCCGCTGCTGGCCCCGATGAGCGAGGTAGCGGGCCGTCTGGCGCCGCAGGCCGGCTCGTACCACCTGATGGCCAACGGCGGCGGCCGTGGCGTCCTGATGGGTGGTGTCTCCGGCGTGCACGCGGCCCGGGTCGTCATCATCGGCGCCGGTGTCGCGGGCATGAACGCGGCGGCGATCGCGCTCGGCATGCAGGCCGAGGTGCAGCTGTTCGACCGCAACATCCAGCGGCTGCGGGACGCTGACACGACCTACCAGGGCCACCTGCGCACGGTCGCGTCGAACGCGTTCGAGATCGAGAAGGCGGTCCTCCAGGCCGACCTGGTGATCGGGGCCGTGCTGGTCACCGGCGCGAAGGCGCCGAAGCTGATCAGCAACGAGCTGGTCTCGCGGATGAAGCCGGGCAGCGTGCTCGTCGACATCGCGATCGACCAGGGCGGCTGCTTCGAGGACTCGCACCCGACCACGCACGCCGACCCGGTCTACAAGGTCCACAACTCGCTGTTCTACTGCGTGGCGAACATGCCGGGCGCGGTGCCGAACACCTCGACGTACGCGCTCACCAACGTGACGCTGCCGTACGCCGTGGACCTGGCGAACCTCGGCTGGCGGGAGGCACTCAAGGCCGACCACAGCCTCGCGCTCGGCCTCAACACGCACGACGGCCACGTCACCTACGGCCCGGTCGCCGACGCGCACGACCTGCCGCAGCTGAAGCTCGACGAGGTGCTCGTCTGAGCCGGGAGATCACCCGTGCGGTCAGCTCGTACCTCGACCACCTGACGGTCGAGCGCGGGCTGGCCGCCAACACCCTGGCGTCGTACCGCCGCGACCTGCGCCGGTACGACGCCTACCTGGCGGGCGTGGAGATCGACAGTCTCGGCCGGATCTCCGAGGCGGTCATCAGCGAGTTCCTGATGCGCCTGCGCGAGGGGGACGCCGACAACCCGCCACTGACCGCGTCAAGTGCTGGGCGGACGGTCGTGGCCGTCCGTGGCTTCCACAAGTTCCTGCTGCGCGAGGGGCTGACCGCTGTCGACCCTGCGGCCGCAGTGAAGCCACCTGCTCCTCCGCAACGGTTGCCCAAGGCACTGTCCGTCGATGAGGTCACCCGCATCCTCGCTGCCGCGGCAGGGGCGGAGGCGGAGCCTGCAGTACTGGCTACGCGGGACGCTGCGCTGCTGGAGTTCCTGTACGGGACGGGTGCACGCATCTCGGAGGCTGTCGGGCTGGATGTGGATGAGGTCGACCTCGAGACCGGCACGGTGCTGCTGCGAGGCAAGGGCAGCAAGGAGCGGGTCGTACCGGTCGGGCGTTATGCGCGCGATGCGATTTCGGCGTACCAGGTCCGTGGCCGGCCTGACCTCGTGCAGCGGGGTCGTGGGTCGCATGCCCTGTTCCTCAACGCCCGCGGCGGCCGCCTGTCCCGCCAAAGCGCCTGGACCGTACTACGCCGCGCAGCGGAGCGAGCCGGCATCGCCAAGGACATCTCGCCACACACCTTGCGCCACTCATTCGCCACCCACCTACTGGACGGCGGCGCCGACGTACGAGTCGTCCAGGAACTCCTCGGCCACGCATCCGTCACCACCACCCAGGTCTACACCCTGGTCACCGTCGACAAACTCCGCGAGGTCTACGCAACCTCCCACCCGAGGGCCCTGTCTTCCTCTTAACTAGGCGCGTGGCAGAGCAGAAGACGGCGGACGAGCGGCATGCCAGTTGGTTGGAGTTGTTCTTCGATCTGACGGTGGTGGCGGCTGCTGCGCAGATTTCGCATCGGTTGCATGGGGCGGACAGTGTTGGGCAGGTGGCTGCCTGTGCTGCGATGTACTACGCGATCTGGAGCGTCTGGACTACCACCAGCATCTACGCGAACGTGGCGGGGGAGCGGACTCGGCGGCGCGCGGTACTGCGGACCATGCTCGGTATCGCCGTCATGGCGGCGACGGTGCCGGGGGTGTGGCCGGAGCTGGTTCCTGGTGAGCATGAGGAGCTGAAGGGGCGGACTGCTGTCTTCGTCGTCGCCTTCATCCTCTGCCGGGTTATCGCGTCCAGGTCTGCGGCTCGGGACGGGCAGGTGGTCGCGTTCTGGCCGGCCACTCAGAGCCTGATGGCCACGCCCTGGGTGGTCTCGATCTTCGTGTCGCATTCGGTCGCGTACTGGCTGTGGGGGTTCGCGATTGCAGTGGACATCGCCTTCTCGATGCTCGGCGCCAGCAACCCGCATGCGGTCGAGGAGATGACGGAGCGCGCCCGCAAGCGGCAGGAGCAGCAGGACCGGCAGCAGCAACGCAGACTGGCCCGGATGATCGAGCGCGGCGTCACCCCGGATCAGTTGCCGACCGTGCCGACGACGTACATCTCCGTAGCGCAGGTGGAGCGCGGACACCTGGACGAGCGGCTGGGGCTGTTCGTCATCATCGTGCTCGGCGAGGCGCTGGCCCAGGTGGTGGCCTCCAACACCGAGGAGGCCTGGACCTATGCGGTGATCGCTGCCTCCCTCGCTGCCTTCCTGGTGCTGGTCATGCTCTGGCAGTTGACCACCCTCTACGGCTTCACCCCTGCACCCCGGACCACTGCGCCACTCGAGCCGTGGCAATCCCTCCCGGCCCACCTAGGCGTCACCGCCTCGATCGTGGCCATCGCGACCGGCTTCGGCGCGCTGATCCCGGACGCGGCGCACCACGTCCACGACAAGGATCGCTGGTACCTCTTCGGCGGCATGGCGCTCTACTTCCTCACCAGCCTCTTCGCCGGCCTCGCAGGCAAGGCGCCCCTCTCCTGGTACCTGGGCTGGCTAGCACCCAGCCTGCTGGCCACAGCCGCCATCGCAGTCTTCGGCCATCCCCTGACGGGCTGGGGCCTTGCAGTCCTGGCCTGGCTCATCCTGGGCTGGTTCTCCACCTACAACAGCCGAGAGAGACTCACCCGTGTACTACGAAGACCACGGCCAAGGTGATGTCGTCCTGCTGCTCCCCGGCTGGGGCGGCAGCATCACCGACCTCAACCCGCTCCGGCAGGCGCTAGCGGACGGATTCCGGGTCATCGCTGCCGACCTGCCCGGTTGCGGCCGCTCGGAGCCCCGGACGTACACCGCCGACTTCTACTCCCAGGACGCTCGGGCGTACCTGGCACTACTCGACCAACTCGGCGTCGACGCCACACACCTGGTCGGCTTCAGCGACGGCGGAGAGACGGCGCTGCTGATGGCTGCGCTCGCCCCTGACCGGGCACTGTCGGTAGTGGCCTGGGGAGCCGCGGGCCAGGTCGTGAAGCCGGTCGACGGGTTCGGCCCGCTGATGCGGCTGCTGGACGAGCCGACTGA
Source organism: Kribbella koreensis (assembly GCF_039525325.1). Taxonomy (NCBI): domain Bacteria; kingdom Bacillati; phylum Actinomycetota; class Actinomycetes; order Propionibacteriales; family Kribbellaceae; genus Kribbella; species Kribbella koreensis. The sequence continues at coordinate 459,576 of NZ_BAAAHK010000001.1, read as the reverse complement.
GCAGTTGCTGCCCCTGGCGGCGTACCTGGCTGAGGCCTACGGTCCCGACCGGGCCCGGGCGATGGCGGCTGGCTGGGGTGACGCACTGCAGGCCATTGCAGCTGTCGGTGGCGACATCAGTTTGTCCCGGGCTGGTGCGATCACCTGCGCGGTACTGCTGGTTATCGGCTCGAGCGACCCGTACTGTCCGCCCGCTGCCGTCCGTGAGCTGGCCGATGCCATCCCGCGGAGCCGGCTGCTCGAACTGGAGAGCGTCGGGCATGACGTTCACCTCGCCGCGCCCCGGCTGCTCACCACCGTCGTGCTCGACTGGCTGGGTGAGCACTGAAACTCGCCGGGACCCCGATGCACGAGAAGTAGGAGCAGTGTGCGATCATTCCGTCACGGTCGGTCACTCTGGCGGAGTGATCGACTCTGCCTGGAAGGTCGGCCGACCCCGCTGCGGAGTGGCTGGTTGAGAGTGCTTGAATGCACGCTTACAGTCGCTGGGATCGCCCGTATCGGTTGAAAGGTTTGACGAGTCATGAACGAGTCGACATTCCCGGGCACCCAGCACCTGTCGTCGTCGACGGAACCGATGTCGTCGACTCCTGACCCGGCGCCCGCCACGCCCCCCGTGACACCTGCACAGACACCCGCCCCGGTGCCGCACCGCACTGTCACACCACCCAGCAACTATGCGGAGATGCCCCGGCCGACGGCCAAGCTCACCGCGGAGGACATGCACCCTGTGAATGACGCGAACGGCGCGAGGGGCAAGATCGGGCCGACCGGACGTCCGCTGCCCGACCTGCCGGACGTCCTGCCGCCGACCCGGCGCGGCCCCGCGCAGGTGATCGCGATGTGCAACCAGAAGGGTGGCGTCGGCAAGACCACGACGACCATCAACCTGGGCGCCGCGATCGCCGAGACCGGGCGCAAGGTGCTGCTGATCGACTTCGACCCGCAGGGCTCGGCCTCGATCGGCCTCGGCGTGCAGCCGCACGACCTGGAGATCTCGGTCTACAACCTGCTGATGCAGCGCGACATCACCCCGGACGAGGTGATCCAGGCCACCAAGGTGCCGAACCTCGACCTGCTGCCGGCCAACATCGACCTGTCCGCGGCCGAGGTGCAGTTGGTCCAGGAGGTCGCCCGGGAGTACACGCTGTCGCGGGTGCTGGAGCCGATCATCCCGCTGTACGACGTGATCCTGATCGACTGCGCGCCGTCGCTGGGTCTGCTCACCGTGAACGCGCTGACCGCGTCGAACGGCATCGTCGTGCCGCTGGAGTGCGAGTTCTTCGCGCTCCGCGGACTGGCGATGCTGACCGACACGATCGGCAAGGTGCAGGACCGGCTGAACCCGAAGCTGGAGATCGTCGGCATCCTCGGCACCATGTTCGACGGCCGCACCACGCACGCCCGGGAGGTGCTCGACCGGGTCGTCCAGGCCTTCGACGAGCGGGTCTTCCACACCGTCATCCGGCGTACCGTCAAGTTCCCCGAGACCACGGTCGTCGGCGAACCGATCACGACGTACGCGCCGTCCTCATCTGCGGCTACCCAGTACCGCGACCTTGCCAAGGAGGTGCTCGCGCGTTGTCCCGCCGGGTAAGCCTGCCAGGTGCCAGTGAGCTCTTCGGGGGCGCGGCACCCAAGCAGACCAGACCCGAGAAGCGCACCACCACTGACGGATCGTCGCTGGCCGACGACCGCCCCGGTCCAAGCGGACGCGGCCGCACGGCCGTGGTCGAGGACCGCAAGTCCAGTGGACGGATCCGGCACGACACGAAGATCACCGTGTACGTGACGGAAGAAGAGCTGCTCGGACTTGAACAGACTCGGCTCGCGTTGCGGGCCGAGCACGGCTTGACCGCCGATCGCGGCCGGATCGTCCGGGAGGCGATCGACGTGCTGCTGGCCGATTTCGTCGATCACGGACCGGACTCCGTGCTGGTGCAGCGGCTTCGGGCCGCGGCTCCGGAGTGAGCCGGCGATGAGCGACGCCGTGGCTCCCGAGGCCTCCACGCCTGCCGTGGAGTCCCCGGAGCCACCGATCGACCTGCCGGGGGTGCCTGATCCGGAGTCGCCGGTGGTGGAGTCCGGCACGGGCTTCAACGTTCACCTGGTCAACTTCGAGGGTCCGTTCGACCTGCTGCTGCAGCTGATCAGCAAGCACAAGCTCGACATCACCGAGATCGCGTTGTCGGTGATCACGGACGAGTTCATCGCGCACATCAAGGCGCTGGGCTCGGAGTGGGATCTGGACCAGGCATCGGAGTTCCTGCTGATCGCGGCGACGTTGCTGGATCTGAAGGCGGCCCGGTTGCTGCCGCAGGGTGATGTCGAGGACGCGGAGGATCTGGCGCTGCTGGAGGCGCGGGATCTGCTGTTCGCGCGGCTGTTGCAGTACCGGGCGTTCAAGCAGATCGCGGCGTTGATGCAGTTGCGGATGGCTGAGGAGGCCAAGCGCTTCCCCCGGGCGGTGGGGATGGAGGCTCGGTTCGCCGATCTGCTGCCTGAGGTGTTGTTGGGGGTTGACCCGGCCGGGTTGGCGGCGCTGGCTGCGCGGGCGTTGGCGCCGAAGGCGGCCGTCGTACCGGAGGGTGTGTCGCTGGCGCACTTGCACGCGCCGGCCGTCACGGTGCGCGAGCAGGCTGTGGTGATCATTGACTGGTTGCGGCGGCAGCGCAGTATGACGTTCCGGATGATGGTGGCGGACTCGCCGGACACGGTGACGACGGTATGCCGGTTCCTGGCGCTGCTGGAGTTGTTCCGCGAGGCGGCGGTCACCTTCGATCAGGAGACGCCGCTGGGGGAGTTGACGATCGTGTGGACTGGTACGGACGAGGGCGACATCGCTGTCGGCGACGAGTTCGACGAGGTACCAGCGCCGGCCGACGAAGACGGCGAAGCCCCGATCGTCCCCGACGAAACCGACTTCCTAGAGCCCGGCGAAGTACTCACCGAGCCCGACGAGCCCGACTCCGACGAGCCCGGGTCCGGTGAGTCCGGGTCCGGTGAGTCCGGGTCCGGTGAGTCCGGGTCCGGTGAGTCCGGGTCCGGTGACGACGCCCGCCCGGAGCCCGTGGACCAGCATCAGCCTGTACCTGAGCCAGACACCGAGCCCGGTTCCGGGCCCGAGCAGCACGAGACGGTGGACCAGTGACCGACAACCAGACCCCGACCGACCTCCAGGCCCCCGCCGACGCCGCCACAGCCGACGCCCTGGACTCGGTCACCACCACCGAAACCGACACCCACCCCGAAGAAGACCCCACCCCAGCCGAACCGCCGCCCACGGACACCCCGTCCGCCGACGAGCCCGCCGACGAAGCACCAGCCGACCCCACGTCCGCCGAGGATGCACCGGCCGACCCCGCGTCCGCCGAGGATGCACCGGCCGACCCTGCGTCCGCCGAGGATGCACCGGCCGACCCTGCGTCCGCTGAGGGTGCGCCGGCCGGCTCCGCGTCTGCCGAGGGTGCGCCGGCTGGCTCTGCGTCTGCTGAGGGTGGGCCGGCCGAGGAGGCTGCCGCCGACGGCGTGCCTGTTGAGGGGGATGTTGGGGCGTTGCTGGATGAGGTGCTGGATGACGTGGTGGTGGGTGAGGATGCCATCGATGACGTCACCATGCGGCGGGCGCTGGAAGCGATTCTGATGGTGTCGGACGAGCCGTTGCCGGTGCTGGCGATGGCGAAGACGGTGGGACGTACGGTCGCCGACGTGTCGGCGGCGCTGGTCGGGCTGTCGGAGGAGTACACCGAGCAGGGGCGCGGGTTCGACCTGCGTGAGGTTGGTGGCGGGTGGCGGTACTACACCCGGGAGGACACCGCGCAGTACGTCGAGGGGTACGTGCTGGAGGGTCAGCAGGCGCGCCTCACCCAGGCGGCGCTCGAGACGCTGGCGGTGGTCGCGTACAAGCAACCGGTCAGCCGCGCACGAGTCTCCGCCATCCGCGGCGTCAACGTCGACGGCGTCATGCGCACCCTGATCAGCCGCGGCCTCCTCGAGGAAGCCGGCCCCGACACCGAGTCGCAGTCCACCCTCTACCGCACCACCTCGTACTTCCTCGAACGCATGGGCATGCAGTCTCTCGACGACCTTCCCGAACTGGCCCCCTACCTCCCTGAGATGGACGACATGGAGGAGGAGTTGGCCGCCCAATCAGCAGCCACCGCCGACCCCACCACCTCCGAGGACACCCCCGAAGACGACAACACCCCCCTCGAAAACGACCTGGCCCCACCCGCCCAACTCCCCATCGAGAACGACGCAGACGACGACTCCGACGACGAGCCGAACGCCGCCCCAGCAGAGTCCGAGCCAACCGACGAAGCTGACGCCGACCGCGCATCCGCCGAGGACGCCGCAAGCGACGTCGAGCTTGGCGACGATGCCGAGCCAGCCGACCAAAGCGGCCCGGCCGACGAAGCCGACACCGAGCGGGACGAGTCGCTCGACGACGAGTCGGTCGTGAAGGCGGAACCGCTTGGTGAAGCCGGCGTTGGTGAGGTCGAGCCTGACGGGTTCGCTGACGACGCTGACGCTGTCGACGGAGCGGGGGCTGCTGGTGACGAGGTCGACGGGGGCGATGCCGAGGGCCTCGCCGCCGAGGACGTTGCAGGCGACTCCGAGGCGGACGACGATGCTGAGCTGGTCGAGCAAGCCGGACGGGGCGACGAGGCGGAGCTGATTGGCGAAGCCGGGGCTGGTGAGGTGGAGCTGGACGATGAGTCGGCTGGCGCTGCTGATGGAGCGGAGATGGCCGGCGATGAGCTTGCTGACGAGGTCGACGGAGGCGGCGCGGCTGGGGCGATCGACGGAGGTGACGCTGAGCGAATCTCCGCTGAGGATGCCGCAAGCGGCGGTGAGCCGGTTGATGAGGTCGGGGCGACGGGCGGAGACCAGTCGGGCGGGGACGTAGCGGACGAGTCGGGCGGTGAAGGTGCGCCGGACGGCGTTGGGGCCGGTGAGCAGAGCGACCTTGACGAGGACCGGGACGGGGCTGGACTGGCCGGCGGAATCGGGGCTGCTGACGAGGTGGATGCGGCTGACGAACCCGCTGTTGAGGGGGCTGGGTCTGCTGCGGTTGGCGTGGGGGACGAGACTGTGGGTGGGCCCGGTTCGGGTGGTAGTGGTGCTAGTAAGAGTGGGTTGAATGACTGACGAGCAGGATCAGGGTGACGGCGTCTCCGAGAGTGGGGAGTCGGGGATCCGGTTGCAGAAGGCGCTGGCGCAGGCGGGGATCGCCAGCCGGCGTGGTTCGGAGATCTTGATCGAGCAACGCAGGGTCGAGGTGGACGGCCAGGTGGTGACCGAGTTCGGTACCCGGGTCGACCCGGCCGTCTCGGTGATCCGCGTGGACGGCGTACGGATTCCGCCGATCACCGCACACGTCTACCTGGTCCTCAACAAGCCGCGCGGCGTCGTCACCACGATGTCCGACCCGCAAGGCCGTCCGTGCGTCGCCGACTACGTGCACGACCGCCCTGAGCGGTTGTTCCACATCGGCCGGCTCGACACCGACACCGAAGGCCTGCTGCTGCTCACCAACCACGGTGAGTTCGCGCACCGGCTCGCGCACCCGTCGTACGAGGTCTCCAAGACCTACGTCGCCGAGGTCGAAGGCAACGTCAAGCCACAGGTACTACGCCGGCTCACCGACGGCCTCACGCTGGACGACGGCTTCGCCCAGGCCGACACCGTCCGCGAGATGACCAGCGTCAAGGGCCGCACGCTGATCCAGATGACCCTGCACGAGGGCCGCAACCGCATCGTCCGCCGGATGTTCGACGCCATCGGCCACCCGGTCAAGCGCCTCACCCGCACCGCGATCGGCCCGGTCCGCCGCGGCAACCTCCACACCGGCGAACTCCGCGAACTCGATGCCAAGGAACTGGGCCAACTCCTCGACCTAGTCGACCTCTGACGACACCCCGAACCGCCACCAAACACCAAAGGCGCCCTACTCCCGAGCACCGGGCGTAGGGCGCCTCTGTTCCGCCACCAGCTAGCGCCTTGGTGTGTGGCGGCGGTCCGGCCTCACTCGCCGTTCAAGTTGCCCGCTTCCGGGGTGTCGAGGAACTGGCGGGAGTAGAAGGCGTCGGAGAAGGTGCCGGTGACCTTGCCCAGCCCCTGGATGACAGTGGCCGTCCCCTTCGCATGGCCGACGGCGTACAGGTAGCCGGTCTTGGTGTCCTTGTCGATGCCGAGCAGCAGCGTCCCCTGCGACCCACACTTCTCCGACACCAGCGTCTCGAACCCCTGCCAGGTACTACCCCGGACGAGCTTCACGACCGGCTTCAGCGGCGAGGTGGTGGGCACTCGGACCGTGTAGAGCCCACCGGCCGCCGTGGTGGCCAGGAAGCTGTCGTACGTCCGGGTCTGGCTGATCAGCGTCATAGCCTTGATCCCGGCCGGCAGCGCCGTCGTGGTCTGGCGGTTATGCCAGCCGCCGGTCCAGCGGATGAGCTGGCCGCTGTCACGCAGGGCGTAGTAGGCGGAGCGGGAGTAGTTGAACCCCTCGGTGTAGTGCGACTGCTCGAAGTACACGTAGTCGACGCCCCAGCCACCGCCCACCTTGGTCAGGTTGACCGTGCCAGGCACGACGTCGCCTGCACCGTCGGTCCAATAGCTCGAGTAGTACATGTCGCTACCGAGCACCAGATGGCCTCCCACCTGCAGCCCAGCCGGTACTACGGGCTCGTACCCGACCGAACTGGCCAGCCTGGCCTTGCCATCCGGGTACAGACCGGCTGGGCCAACGATGGGCGCCCCAGCCGTCGGCGGCTTGGTGGCCTTGACCGAGAACTCCTTGTGGTCACCCCCTGCCGTCACCGTGCTGAGCCCCAGCCCGCAGACGGTTGCCGCGGATTGCGCATGAGCGGTGGCCGGTACCAGCGCGGCGCCCAGCATGGTCAGGCCTGCCAGTGCGGCAACGCCCTGCAAAGTCCTGCGAATCCACATCGATGCCCCCAGGTTCGTTGGTGAGTTCAGGTCTCAAGAGGCTTGATGCGCCTGTGGCGTGGAAGGTTGCGGGGCAACGAAGCGGTGACGGCGCGCCTGAGACGCGACCCGATTGTCGGAACGGGGTCGTAGGGTGGGGACTGTGAACCGGCGAATCTTCGGCCTGGAGAACGAGTACGGAGTCACCTGCACTTTTCGCGGTCAGCGCCGACTGACCCCCGATGAGGTGGCCCGGTACTTGTTTCGGCGCGTCGTGTCCTGGGGGCGGAGCAGCAACGTCTTCCTCCGCAACGGGGCGCGGCTCTACCTCGACGTGGGCTCCCACCCGGAGTACGCGACCGGCGAGTGCGACTCGGTCACCGACCTGATCGCGCACGACAAGGCAGGGGAGCGGATCCTCGAAGGGCTGCTCGTCGACGCGCAGAAGCGGCTGCACGACGAGGGCATCTTCGGCGACGTCTACCTGTTCAAGAACAACACCGACTCGGCCGGCAACAGCTACGGCTGCCACGAGAACTACCTGGTCAGCCGGCACGGTGACTTCGCCAAGCTCGCCGATGTGCTGATCCCGTTCCTGGTCACCAGGCAGCTGATCTGCGGCGCCGGCAAGGTGCTGCAGACGCCGCGCGGCGCGGTGTACTCCGTGAGCCAGCGCGCCGAGCACATCTGGGAGGGCGTCTCCAGCGCGACGACGCGGTCCCGCCCGATCATCAACACCCGCGACGAACCGCACGCGGACGCCGAGCGGTTCCGCCGGCTGCACGTGATCGTCGGCGACTCGAACATGTCCGAGACCACGATGCTGCTCAAGGTGGCCAGCACCGACCTGGTGCTGCGGATGATCGAGGCCGGCATCGTGATGCGCGACCTCACCCTGGACAACCCGATCCGGGCGATCCGCGAGATCAGCCACGACATGACCGGGCGGCGCGAGGTCCGGCTGGCCAACGGCCGCGAGGCGAGCGCCCTCGACATCCAGGGCGAGTACCTGACCAAGGCCCGCGACTTCGTCGACCGCCGCGAGCTGGGCACCCCGGCCGTCGAGCGGGCGCTGAACCTGTGGGAGCGCTGCCTCAAGGCGATCGAGTCCGGCGACCTGTCCGGGATCGAGCGCGAGATCGACTGGGTGATCAAGTACCGGCTGATCGAGCGGTACCGCCAGCAGAACAACCTCGGCCTGGCCAGCCCGCGGGTCGCCCAGCTCGACCTGGCTTACCACGACATCCACCGGCCCCGGGGCCTGTACTACCTGCTCGAGCGCAAGGGCGCCGTCACCCGGGTGGTCGACGACCTGCGGGTCTTCGAGGCCAAGTCGGTGCCGCCGCAGACGACCCGGGCGCGGTTGCGCGGTGAGTTCATCAAGCGGGCGCAGGAGCGCCGCCGTGACTTCACCGTCGACTGGGTGCACCTGAAGCTCAACGACCAGGCCCAACGGACGGTCCTGTGCAAGGACCCGTTCAAGTCCCACGACGAGCGCGTGGAAAAACTCATTGCGAGTATGTAAAAGAAGAGGCTGTGGTGGGGGCACGACGAGCGCGTCGAGAAGCTCATCGCGAGCATGTGAGCTGGCTGTACGGCGTACTCGGGCAACCTGTGAGGCCGCTGGGAGTCTGCTGGACAGCAGTTCGCGACGCTGCGTGACGTGATCGAACGGTGACTGAGGTGCCTGGTCTGCGGCTTGTCCGCGCAGGCTAGGGTGGGCGAGTTCATCTGGCCGTATATCCAGGCGGGCCCGCCGACGGCAGGGCCGTGCCGTGAGATTTCGAGGTGCTCGTTCGTGCGCAAGTTGTTGAGTCTGGTCGCGGTGCTGGCGCTGGGGACATCCCTGGCCGCCTGCGGTTCCGATGATTCCAAGGCCGGGTCCGGAGGCGACTTCGGCAAGATCGGGATCAAGGCGACCGAGGAGTTCGGCAAGAAGCCGACCGTCACCCACAAGGACGGGGATCCGGACAAGACCCTGCAGACCGAGGTCCTCAAGGAGGGCGACGGCCCCGAGGTCAAGAAGGGTGAGCTGCTCACCGCGAACTACCTCGGCCAGATCTGGCGCGACGGCAAGGTCTTCGACAACTCCTACGACCGGGGCGCGCCCTCGTCGTTCCCGATCGGGATCGGCGGCGTGATCGCCGGCTGGGACGAGGCACTGGTTGGCAAGAAGATCGGCAGCCGGGTGCTGATGTCGATCCCGTCCGACAAGGGCTACAAGGAGACCGGCAACGAGCAGGCCGGGATCAAGGGTGACGACACGCTGATCTTCGTCGTCGACCTGGTCGGCGTGGCCGGCAACGACACCAAGCTCGACGCCGACCCGGTCGCCGCTCCGGCGACGCCGTTCAAGGTCACCGGCGAGCTCAACGCGGCGCCGACGCTGGTCGTCCCGAAGGGCACGAAGGCTCCGGCCAAGCCCGGCAAGCCGGTCGTCATCGCCACCGGCAAGGGCAAGCCGATCGAGAAGGGCAGCCAGCTGATCGGCCGCTACGTCGTCTACGACTACGCCGGCAAGAAGCAGGCGAGCACCTGGGACCCGCAGCCGGCCTCGCAGACCGGACCGGCCCAGCCCGGCCTCCCGACCGACAAGCTCCAGGTCGGCCCCGGCCCGAACGGTCAGGCCGGCGCACTGGACGGCCTCGCTGGTATGCCGGTCGGCAGCCGCGTCCTGGTCGAGCTCCCTGCAGGCAAGGACGAGAAGGGCAAGGTCACCAGCCCTCCGGCGATCGCCATCCTCGACATCCTCAACGCCTTCCCGGCGCCGAAGCAGCAGTAGCTCCACCTCAACACCCAAGGCAAGGCCGTCGCCCACCGGGCGGCGGCCTTGTTTCGTCGCAGGTCGAGGAAATCGCGACGGTGACCGCCCGACTGCGAAGAGTTGCAGCAACGTGCAGAATCATTGTCCTGGCCAGAAGTTGCTAGCTAGCGTCAACCATCGCGGATTCGCCTGCCACCGCAGAAAGAATCCGGATGCAGTCCGCTCGCTGAATCGGAGTACGCATATGCGCAACAAACTGTCTGTCCTGGGCATGGTCGGTGCCCTCTTGATCGGTGTGCTGACGGTCGGGGTCGCCGCGCCGGCGAACGCCACGGTGACCGGTTGTACGGCCCGCCGGATCGCCGGATCGCCGTACCCGGGTGGCGAATCTCTTTGTACGGACCGATCCCACCAGGTTCTGCTGACCTGTAAGAAGGGCGCGTTCAACAACGACGAGGACAGCTGGCTGGGCCCTGTGGCCGCCAAGAACAAGACATCCCGCAAGTTCTGCACTTCCGAGTACCCGGTCTTCGTCAGCGCGGACGTGTGGTACCTGTAGTAGCAGTGATGGGGGTGGGGCGGCGGTACTTCGGTACCACCACCCCACCCCCATCCTTTTGCGTCAGGAGCGTTTGAACCAGCGGTTCGCGTCCGGCTGGTACATCAGGACGACTCCGGTGATGACCGCCATCACGTGGATGCTGCGGATCATCGCGAAGGCGACGAAGTCCGCGCTGACGTCGATCGCGTCGAAGTCGCCGTTGCTGACCAGCCAGTGGATCGGGCCGACGATCAGGGTCGCCATGCCGATCACGCCGAGCAGGACCGCCAGGAGATGGCGGGACCAGTTACGGCCGAGCCGGAAGTACCTGTCGATCACGACGAACACCCCGCCGTAGACGATGGCGCGGAACGCGATCTGGGCGACCAGCGCCGGCCACGCCATCGAGCCGGCGAGCGCGCCGATCACGCCCAGGACCGACTCGGCGACACCTGCGCCGACCGCCAGGAACCACGCGGCCGTCGCGGCCCGCACCGGGACCGGCGGTTCCATCCGGACGGTGTCGTGAATCGTGAGGTCGCGCTGCGTGGTTGCCATGCTTCCACTCTGGCGGCCATGGCCCGGGGTTTCAGGAGTACTGAGACCCCGACCCGGGTGGTGGTATGTCCACCAGCCCCGCGGCGTGGCGCCCGGCTGCAGCGGCCGCTTCGAAGTAGGCGCGGTCTGCGTCCAGGTCCCGGCCCATCGTCGACAGCTTGACCGGGGCGGTCGCCAGGGCGTCGTACAAGCCGTCCACAGAGACCCGTACGACCCGGTGCCGTCCCTTGAGGGGTTCGGCCGCGTCCCTGACGGCGTCGCCGAATTCTCCGTCCAGATCCGGTACTACGACGTCCGCCGGCTGCAGCGCCACCCGCCCGTACGCCGTGAGGCTGTGGTGCGAGATGCCTCGGTGCCGTGGTCGTGGGTCGGCCTCCGAGATGCGCAGCGACGCCACGGCCCGCCCGCCAAGCGTGCCGACCGCATTGACCGCCTCACCCGACTGCACTCCGGAGAAGCCCCAGCGAGTACCAGTGCCGAGGTTGCCAGGCCCCTGCGTCAGTACGACCACTTCGGCCGCCAGCACGTGTACTGCGGTCAGCAACCCGGTATGAACGGTCACTGCCTCCCGGTCGCCGCCATACGCCTGCCCGACCGTCACAGTCCCGCCAAGCCATCCGGCATCCCGCAGCGCCGAGACAGTCCGTGAGAACGCCAGCGGCAAGGCCCCGCCATCCGTCATCACGTAGACCACGCGAGTACCGGGTCGGGCCTCGAACACGCCGGCCAGTACTGCGGGCAGCGCCGAGTGGAGGTCAGCCACCACGACCGGCGTACCGAAGAGGTCGTCGGCATCTCGTAGTACTGCGTGGTCGGGCGAGTCCTGCTCGTCCGCACCGAGCACCATGGACTGCAGTGGCGTGTAGCGGGCCTTGACCAGGTGCCCGGTCTCGGGCGGGTCAGCTGGGAGCCGGTCGGGGATGGCGACGACCAGTGCATAGCCGCCGGTGCCCAGGCCTCGGTCGAGAGCGCCCACATTGAGCAGTACTCGGTCGCCGACGACAGGGGAGCCGACCAGGTCTGGGTAGGCCAGTGACCGCACATCCCGGTCACCGACCACCACAGTCAGCTCCTGCGCCCCGGTCCAGCTCCGCCCGAGCCCACTAACGATTCCTTCACGCCACCGCATCACACGGTGACTGTAGTAGTCAGGAGCCGCAGTCGAAGACGTGGTGATCCTCGTAGTAGACCCGGCCCGAGTCCGACAGGCCGATGGCATAGCCAGGACCGGCCGTGCGAACAGGCTGGCCACGCCGGATGAAGTCGGTGACCGCCGGGGCTGCGGACGGCGTCCTGGTGATCGTGAAGTCCCCGCCGGCGTTCACCTCGCCGGCCCTGGCCTCGGTCGCCGCTATGACCGTCTCGGTGTCCGTGGCCAGGTTCCAGCTGACGACGGACTGGCCGTCCTCGCCGATGGCGATGCCGTTGCGGACCGCGGACGGCCAGGTGTAGGCCTGATCCGTGGCAGGCAGTAGCCGGTAGCCGCCATCGGCCGGCCAGACGACCGGCTGACGGGTGAGCATGCCGAACTGGTCCTGTTTGCCGGCGAACCCGACGACCGTGCCGTCATCGTCGATGTCCTTGGCTTCCGCCGAGGTGAGCCCGTCGGGCACCGGCAGTGCCCGCGGCTCGTTGCTGGGCGACCACACGACCCCCTGGCTGCCCGAGGCGGTGGTGATCACACCGGCGACCTCGCCGGCAGCGTTGATCGCCACCGCTTTGGCGGAGTCGGCGCCGGCCGGCAGCGGGAGCGTGGTGCGCTGCGTCCCGCGAGCCCGCCAAGCGCCCACCGATTCGCCGCTGGCGTAGCCGAACCCCACGACCTCGGCCCGCACATTCACGTCGAGCGGCTCGATGTAGCCGTCGAGCAGCGGGATCATCGTCTCGGCGACACTGTTGCGCCAGATGCCGACACCGAGCCGCCCGGTCCGGTCGCCCAGCTGAGCCACCTGGTACCGGCCGGACGGATCGGCCGCGGTGATCGGGGACCGCTCCCAGGACGCCAGCGGGGTCAGGTACGAGTCGGAACAGGCTTCGGCGGCGGCTGCGGACTGCACCTGCAGGAGGGCGGTCGACGCGAGAGCCAGCACGGCGAACCCGGCGGAGGTTCTTCTCATGGCGAAACTCTGGCAGCGGCCGGGGGTCACGAAGAATCTTTTCCGGTGCCGTCGAAGGTTAGAACACATGTTCGCGCCGAACACCCCGTAAGGTGGTCGGGTGTCGGCGCGGAAGAGTGAGCGGCTGCTCAATGTGGTGATCTGCCTGCTGGTCGCGCGCACCTACGTGACCAAGGAGCGGATCCGCGAGGTCGTCGAGGGGTACGCCGGGCAGACCGACGACGCCTTCGAGAAGATGTTCGAGCGCGACAAGGACGAGTTGCGCGATCTGGGCATCCCGATCGAGATGGGCACCATCGACAAGTTCTTCTCCGACGACGTCGGCTACCGGATCCGCCGGGATGTCTTCGAGCTGCCCGAAGTGCACCTGGAGCCGGACGAGGCCGCCGTACTGGGGGTCGCCGCGCGGGTCTGGCAGCACGCCAGCCTGGCCGAGGCGACCACGTCGGCTGTGCTCAAGCTGAAGGCCGCCGGGATCCAGACCGACCAGTCCGCGCTGAGCGCGATCGAGCCGCACGTCGGCGCCTCCGAGCCGGCCTTCGACCCGCTGTGGTCGGCCGTCGTGAGCCGCACCGCCGTACGGTTCGAGCACACTCGCAGCGGTGGTTCGGCGCCGACCACCCGCACGCTCGAGCCATGGGGGATCGTCTCCTGGCACGGCCGCTGGTACGTCGTGGGTCGCGATCGCGACCGTCAGGCGACCCGGATGTTCCGGATGTCGCGGATCGGCGGCAACGTCAAGACGGTCGGCCCGCCGAACGCGTTCACCGTGCCCGAGGGCACCGACATCCGCTCGCTGGTCAGCGAGCTCGCGCCGCCACGGCCGACGTCGGAGGCGAAGGTCCGGGCGCGCACCGGCTCGGCCGTGAGCCTGCGTCGACGCGCGAACGCGATCGAGCCGTACGAGGAGGGCTGGGACCTGCTGCACGTCCCGTACGCCGACTCCGAGGTCCTCGCCGAGGAGATCGCGTCCCTCGGGCCGGATGCCGTGGTCGAAGGGCCGGGCGACGTGCTGGACGGCGTACTGCGACGCCTGCGTACCGTCGCCGGGGTGGCCGTATGAGCCGCCGAACCGACAACCGCAGCGAGGTCGCGGCATGAGCAATGCGCGTGACCAGGTGCAGCGGCTGCTCGCACTGGTGCCCTACCTGCGTGAGAACGACGGCGCCCGGGTGGACGACGTTGCGGCGGAGTTCGGCGTACGGCCGAAGCAGATCATCGCGGACCTGAAGGTGCTGTGGTTCTGCGGTCTGCCCGGCGCCCAGATGGGCGATCTGATCGAGATCGACATCGACGCGGCCGAGGGCGACGGGGTGATCCACCTCAACAACGCCGACTATCTGGCGCGCCCTCTGCGCCTGGCAGCCGACGAGGCGCTCGCCTTGCTGACCGCGCTGCGCACCCTGCGCGACGTGACAGCCGGCAATGACCGCGACGCCGTCGACCGGGCCATCGCGAAGCTGGAGACGGCCGCGGGGGAGGGGGCTGCTGCGATCGAGGGCTCCGCTGCCCACGTCCACGTCGAGCCCGCTGCGCCGGAGATCGCCGACCTGGTCAACCGGGCGCTGGCCGGCAAGCGACGCATGCACCTCACGTACGACGTACCGTCTCGCGACGAGACCACCGAGCGAGACGTCGATCCCATGCGTCTGGTGGTCTCCGAAGGCCGCAGCTACCTCGAGGCGTGGTGCCGCCTGGCGGAGGACGTCCGCCTCTTCCGCCTCGACCGAATCGCCGCGGCCAAGCTCCTGGACCTCCCCAGCGAGCCTCCACCCGAGGCGACTCCCCGCGACCTCTCCAACGGCATGTTCCAGCCCTCAGAGCAAGACCTACTCGCCACGGTCAAGCTCGAGCCCCCCGCACGCTGGGTCGCCGAGTACTACCCGATGGAGTCCGTCGAAGAGACCGCCGGCAACTCCCTGACCGTGAAACTCCGAGTAGCCGACACCGCCTGGCTCCAACGGCTCATCCTCCGCCTAGGCGGCACCGCCACAGTCCTGGACCCCCAAGACCTGGGCAAACAAATAGCCGCCACCGCCCGAGACGCCCTCTCCGCCTACGACGACCAACTCCAGTAGGCACCTCAGCGTTTCGAGAGTTCGTCCTCCAGCGGTGAGGGGCGGCGGCCGCGGGGAGTGATTCGGACGCCGGCTAGCCATTGGGTCCAGCGGTGGGCTTCGGATTCGATGGCGGTAGCTGTTTCGTGGTCTACGTCGTCGAGTAGTTGGTAGCGGACGTCGCCGGATTCTGGTTGGCTCCAGCCGCCGACTATGCGGCCGTTGGCCCAGACGGAGGGGCCGATGTTGCCGGTGGTGTCGAACATTCGGGATTTGTGGTCGCCCAGGTACCAGGAGCGGTCTTTCCAGCCCATGGGGGTGGGGTCCAGGGCGGGGAGGAACGCTACCCAGGGCTCTGGCTCCGGTGATGGCGCCTCGTCGCCGGGGAGTACGTAGCCGGTGGAGCCGTCCAGGTCGACCTCTACTGCTTCGACTGTGGTTAGGGCCTTGCGGGTCTGGCCTAGGGTCCAGCCGGCCCACCACTGGAGGTCTTCTACGGTGCCGGGGCCGAAGGAGGTCAGCCAGGCGCGCGCAAGAGTCGCCCGGGCTTCGTCGGCCGGTTGCTTGTCGCCGAAGCCGTCGGGGAGCCAGTTCTCGACCGGGGACCACTGGTGCTGGCCGCTCAGCCAGGTGCCGAGCGGGCGACCACGGACGATCCGGCCCTCGGCGGAGAGTTGGAAGAGGACGCGGCTCGTCACGTACGGCTGCGCGGCGTACGACTTGCCAGGCGCCATCACCAGCCGGCTGCGCAAGCGCGGCTCATCGGCCGACAACTCCGAAGCCGTCGCCGATCCGCGCAGCGCGAGGGCAGTAGCCGTCGACTCCTCGACCGACCGCAACCACTGAGCGCACGCCTCGGCATCGGCCGCGATCCCCGCCTCGGCCAGATGCTTGACGAGCAGTTTCCGCTGCTTCTCCGCGATGTCGTCAGTACAAGCAGCCTGTACTACGGGAGCGAACGCCGTCGGTACGACGAACACCGTTCGCCGCATCCCCAGCATCCGGATCAAGGTCCGATCGTCGTACAGCGCCCGCTCGGTCCCCGCCACCTCGCTGCCCGGCACCCGGGCGGCGATCGACAGGTGAACGGTCGCCGGATCCGTCCCGTGCAGCACCACCATCGACCGAGCCGCCTCGACCGGATCCCCCGCCTGTGCCGACCCAGCCAGCCGATGCCGCAGCCCGAGCCGGGCCCGCCGCTCCGCCACCGAAATCCGTTCCATCAAAACGCCCCCTGAGGTCTCTGCTTCCCCTGTTCTTACCATCACGTTCCGACACCGTTGTCCACCGCGACGGGCTGCGGGGAAGGGTCGTGACCGGGAACCGGATAGGCTCTTGGGCATGTATTGGCTCTTGCTCTTCCTGGGCGTGGTGGCGGTGTGGATCCTGGTCCTCGTGCTGCTCGCTCGGAAGCTGTGGGGTCAGGCCAAGGCACTGACACGTGAGTTGGTAACCGCCCAGTCCAAGCTCGAGGACGCGCAGTCTCAGGCGAGGTCCGCCCGGACCGCCGAGGACGCACAAGCTCGGGCGTAGTATCGGCGCTCACGGTTGAGCCACAAGTAGAAGTCGGTAGGGAGTTTCGTCATGGTTGCGTATCTCGGAATGCCTCAGGGCGCTGAGTGGCTCGTCATTCTCGCGATCGTCGTGCTGCTGTTCGGGTCGGCCAAGCTGCCGGCGCTGGTGAAGCAGCTCGGCAAGTCGAAGAAGATCTGGGAAGAGGAGGTCGGCCCGTCGTCCCGCAAGAAGGAGGGTGAGCTGACCGAGGGCACCCAGGCGCCGACCCAGCCGGTCAACCCGCCGGTGCAGGCCCCCAGCCAGCAGCCGAACGGCCAGGCCCCGGGCGACGGCTTGCCGCCGACCCACACGGCCAACTGAGCCGCGCGCTCCACCTGTGACAACGGTGAGGATCGGACGACGGAAAGAGCGTCGCCCGAAGGACGAAGAGGGTCGGATGACCCTCCGCGAGCACATCATCGAGCTGCGCAACCGGCTGCTCATCAGCGTGCTCGCGATCGTCATCGGGACGGTGGCGGCCTGGTTCTTCTACGACGAGGCGTTCAGGTTCCTGACGCATCCGTTCAGGACCAGCATCACGGAGCTGGCGCTGAAGAACGACCAGCCCAAGCCGCTGCTGACGTTCCCCGGCGTCGGTGATCCGCTGACCTTCCGGATCAAGATCTCCGCGCTGATGGGCGTCGTCGCCGCCGGTCCGATCTGGCTGTTCCAGTTGTGGGCGTTCATCGCGCCCGGGCTGCACCGCAACGAGAAGAAGTGGGCGGTACTGTTCGCGGCGATCGCCGCCCCGCTGTTCGCGGGCGGCATGGCGGTCGCGTACTGGACGCTGCCCAAGGGCATCGCGATCCTGATCAGCTTCACCCCGGAGCAGATCCAGAACCTGGTCGAGCTGCCGCACTACCTGGACTTCGTGATCCGGACGATGCTGGTCTTCGGTATCGCCTTCCTGATCCCGCTGATCGTCGTTCTGCTGAACATGCTCGGCGTGGTGCCGTCCTCGGTACTGGGCAAGTTCCGGCCGTACATCATCCTGGTCATCTTCATCTTCGCGGCGGTCGCGACCCCGAGCGGTGACCCGTTCACGATGTGTCTGCTGGCGATCCCGATGTGCCTGCTGTTCTTCATCGCCGAGGTGATTACCCGGGTGCTCGACAAACGCAAGGCCCGCCAGGCCGAAGAACTGCTGGCCGACTGATGACCCGCAAGATCGCGCTGGTGGTCAACCCCACCAGCGGCAGAGGGCTGGGCGCACGGGTCGCCCCGGTGGTCCGCGCGGAGCTGGAGGCCGGCGGCCTGACCGTCGACGAGTACACGACCACCTGCGCCGAGGACGTCGGCCGGATCAGCGCCGAGGTGATCGCCTCCGGTGCTGACGGCGTGGCGCTGGTCGGCGGCGACGGCACGATCCATCTCGGCGCCCAGGTGCTGGCCAGGTCGGGCATGCCGTTCGGCGTGATCCCGGCCGGCACCGGCAATGACTTCGCCCGCGGCATCGGCGTACCGCTGAAGGATCCGAAGGCCGCGGCCGCGCTGATCGTCAGGGGACAGACCCGGGCGGTCGACCTGGCGACGGCCAAGGACGAGTACATCACCACCGTCGTGGCCGGCGGCTTCGACTCGTTGGTGAACAAGCGCGCCAACGCGATGACGTGGCCGAAGGGCAACGCCCGCTACACGCTGGCCACCTTCGCCGAGCTGCGCACCTTCACGCCGATCTCGTACATCGTGACCGTCGACGGCGAGGTGCTGGAGACCGATGCGATGCTGGTGGCCGTCGGCACCGGTCCGACGTACGGCGGGGGACTGCAGATCTGCGCCGGCGCCGGGATCGACGACGGGCTGCTCGACGTCACGATCATCAAGCCGGTGTCACGGCTGACCCTGCTGCAGATGTTCCCGAAGCTGTCCAAGGGCTCCCACCTCGGCCACCCGGCGGTGCACACCCTGCGCGGCCGGTCGATCCGGCTCGAGTCGCCCGGCGTCACGGCGTACGCCGACGGCGAGATCCTCGGCCCGCTGCCGGTCGACATCGGCGTCGCCCCGGGCGCGCTGACCGTGTTCGCCTGAGTCAAACCAACGTTCGAACCGGTTAAGTTCGCGTCATCACTGAACGAATCTCACCGATCTCTGTTCGTCATCGGATTTGTCTGATAGGAAAGCTTCCTAACAGATAAACACCCCTCGACGCCCCTCGGAGGAGATTCGTGTTCAACGCCCCCGCGAACACCAAGAGCAGCACCCGCCGGCTCGCCGGCATCTTGCTGGGCCTCGCCGTCGCTGCCGCCCCGGCGACCGCGTACGCCTCGCCGCTGCTCGAGCACGGCACCACCGCCACGCACGCCCAGAGCAGCGTGCAGGCAGTCGGGCTGGACGACCCGGCGAAGAAGGAGATCGCGATGAAGATCGTCTCCAGCGCGGAGAACTCCTCGCTGGACTGGAAGGCGCAGTACAAGTACATCGAGGACATCGACGACGGCCGCGGCTACACGGCCGGCATCATCGGGTTCTGCTCCGGTACCGGCGACATGCTGGACCTGGTCAAGCTGTACAAGCAGAAGAAGCCGGGCAACGTCCTGCAGAAGTACCTGCCGGCGCTGGAGAACGTGGACGGGACCGACTCGCACGAGGGTCTCGACCCGAACTACACCAGAGACTGGAAGACCGCCGCGAACGACTCGGTCTTCAAGGCCGCGCAGGACAGCGAGCGCGACCGGGTGTACTTCAACCCGGCCGTCAGCCGGGGCAAGTCCGACGGCGTCGGCGTGCTCGGCCAGTTCATGTACTACGACGCGATCGTCATGCACGGCGACGGCAGTGACGGCACCAGCTTCGGTGGCATCCGCAAGCGCGCACTGACCAAGGCCAAGCCGCCGGCCCAGGGCGGTAACGAGACCACTTGGCTGAACGCCTTCCTCGACGCCCGTGTCTGGGCGATGAAGCAGGAGGAGGCGCACAGCGACACCAGCCGGGTCGACACCGCCCAGCGCGTGTTCCTCCGCAACGGCAACCTCAACCTCAACACCCCCCTCGACTGGAAGGTCTACGGAGACTCCTTCCACATCAGCTGACCCTGACCAGCTGAAGACAGCCCCTGCCGCCCGAGTGTCCCCGGGCGGAAGGGGCTGTCTGCTATTTCCAGGCAGAGCACTTGTGCGCCACGGCCAGGTCGACCTGCCCGATCCGCCCGGGCGCCAGCGACTGCGTGGTCGGCCCGCCGGCGAAGGCCGGCCACCTGGGCAGCCCTGGACCGTTCGGGTCGCCAGACCGGGCGAAGTTCGTCCAGTAGCGAATCATCTGACCGGACAGCCCCCGCTGAGTGGCCGTCATCGGCGCGGCCGGCCCGAAGTCGAACAGGTACGCCACTTCCGAGCCGTGGTACGCCCCTGCCGGGTAGCCCGCCGGAAAGGTACCTTCCAGGACCGCTGCGTGCGGATCATCGAAGGAGAAGCTGTAGACCGGCGTACGCCGGGCCAGCAGCCGCGAGGCCTCAGCGGTCGGGCAGACCCAACTGCTGTCCGTGGTGACCGTCGCCCACGCGATCAACGGCGACGGGTACGCCCGTACCGGATAGCGCTTCTCGATCTGGGCCGCCATCGCCCGGCCGAAGCTCTTGACGAGATTCGCCCGGTACTCCGCCGCCGTCATCGGTGCGTCGTCTTCGAAGAACCGAGCGAAGTACCGGTGTTCGTCGCGGGTGTTGCCCTGCAGCACCGGCACCCGGTGGACGAGACCGGCCTTCAGGGCGCGACGTGGGTCGACCGGCAGGATCGGCGTCCCGTACGCCGGGGTGCCGAACAACGCGTTGTGGTTCAGCAATCCCTCGACATCGGGCGTGCCACGCAGACAGGCGAGGTCCGCGCAGCCGAGCTCGGTGCCGGTGGTCCGGCCGTTGCGCGCGAGTTCGGAGCGCGGTGCCCAGTACTCGATCGCGTCGTTGTCGGGGACCATCACGTTCGGCGCCCAGTGCTGCAGGCAGGAGCCGCTCTCGATGACGGCTCGCTGGAACAGCCCGGCCGAGCGCGGCGAGACCAGTTGCGCGCAGACCGAGGCGCCGCCGGACGACTCGCCCATGATCGTCACGTTCGCCGGATCGCCGCCGAACGCACGGGCGTTGGCGCGCACCCAGCGCAGCGACGCCTGCTGGTCGGCCAGGCCGAACGTCCCGCCGTCGGTCAGCCCCGGGTAGCCGAAGAAGCCGAAGATCCCGAGTCGCGAGTTGACCGTGACGACGACCGCGTCGCCGATCCGGCTGAGCGATCGCGCCTCGTAGTCGGCACCGTTGCCGGAGGCCCAGCCACCGCCGTGGAACCAGACGATGACGGGACGCCGGCCGGCCCCGCGACCGGCCGGCGTGGTGACGTTCAGGAACAGGCAGTCCTCCGACGACCGCGGATCAACCTTGCCCTCGGCATCCAACTGGCTGCACATCGGCCCGGGCCTCGAGGCGTCCCGTACGCCGGTCCAGGCCGCCGCCGGCCGAGGCAGCGTCCACCGTTCGGGTCTGGCCGCGTACGGGATGCCCTGGAACACCCGCGTGCTCGCGTCGGCGGTTCCCCGCACGAGCCCCTTGCCGGTCCGTACCACGACGTCGGCCGAAGCCGCCGGCAGTGCGGAGATCCCCAGTGTGACAGCTGATCCGGCAGCAAGCGCCGCGGCCCATCGAATCCCTCGAACAGTCATCTCCGCAGACTAGGAACCCGCGACCCCCGACCGCGATCAGGCGAAGGTATCGACCGCGGCGACTTCTGGTTGACCCTCGCTGCTTCCTTCGTCCGGCCGATCCAGCACCGGCAGCAAGCGATCGAGCCAGCCCGGGAGCCACCAGTTCGCGGCGCCCAGCAGCTTCATTGCCGCTGGCACCAGAAGCATCCGGACGATCGTCGCGTCGATGAAGATCGCGACGGCCAGCCCGAGCCCGAACATCTTCGCGGACGGGTCGTTGCTCAGCACGAAGCCGAGGAAGACCGACACCATGATCAACGCCGCCGAGGTGATCAGCCGCCCGGTGGTCGCGATCCCGTGCACGACCGAGCCGTCGCTGTCGCCGCTGCGCAGATACTCCTCCCTGACCCGCGACAGCAGGAACACCTCGTAGTCCATCGACAGCCCGAACAGGATCGCGAACATGAACATCGGGATGAACGGCACGATCGGCACCGTCGACTCCAGCCCGATCAGGTCCGCGCCCCAACCCCACTGGAACACCATCACCATGACGCCGAACGAAGCGCCGATGCTGAGCAGATTCATCACGGCCGCCTTGAGCGGCACCACGACCGACCGGAAGACGACGGTCAGCAACAGGATCGACAGCACGATCACGGCCCCCACGAAGAGCGGCAGCCGATCGTTGACCTTGGCACCGACATCGGCGAAGCTCGCCGTCTGCCCACCGACATGAGCCGACGCCGGGCTGTCTCGCAGTACCGAAGGAAAGACGTCTGTACGCAGGCGCCTGACCGTCTCCAGCGTCGCATCGTCCTGCGGCCCGGTGGTCGGGAAGGCGACGAGCGTCGCGACCCCGGCCTTCACCTCAGGCGGAGCGACCCCGGCGATGCCCTTGTCAGCCTTGACGGCGTCGCGCAGCGGCCCGACCACACTGGCATCGGCCGAGAT
Source organism: Kribbella koreensis (assembly GCF_039525325.1). Taxonomy (NCBI): domain Bacteria; kingdom Bacillati; phylum Actinomycetota; class Actinomycetes; order Propionibacteriales; family Kribbellaceae; genus Kribbella; species Kribbella koreensis. Next base: position 437,478 of record NZ_BAAAHK010000001.1, on the reverse strand, counting down.
GTCCACCGCGATCACCAACGGCCCGTTGATCCCCGGCCCGAAGCCCGCGGCGACCAGGTCGTACGCCCGGCGCTCGGTCCGCGTCGCTGGGAGCGCGCCCTCATCCGGCGTACCGACCTGAAGCGCGAGCACAGGTGCGGCGAGCGCCAGCAACGCGACGACGGCGCTGACCAGATATGCGATGGCATGACGAGACACGTGCCGGGCCCATCGCTCCCACCCGCCGGTCCGTACGGTGACCCGCCGTACCGCGAGCCGGTTGATCCACGACCCGGCCAACCCCAGAAAGGCAGGCAACAAGGTGATCGAGGCAACGACCATGATCAGCACGATGAGCGCGACCGCGATCCCACCCGCGGTCATGAACGGTACGCCGGCCACCGCCAGCCCGAGGATCGCGATCACCACCGTGCCGCCCGCGAACACGACTGCCTGCCCAGCGGTGGCGACCGCCCGCCCCGCCGATTCCGAGACGCTCAGCCCTGCTGACAAGTACTCGCGATGCCGCGTGACCAGAAACAACGCGTAGTCGATCCCCACCCCGAGCCCGACCATGCTCCCGATCACCGGCGCCCAGCTGGGAATGTCGATCAGGTACGTGACCAGCGACATCCCACTGATCCCGAGCGCGAGGCCGAACAGCGCCAGCCCGATCGGCAACCCCATCGCGATCACCGACCCGAACGTCACCAGCAAGATGACGATCGCGACCAGCAACCCCAGCCCTTCCCCGATACCGGTCTCGGGCGCCTCGAAGACGAAGAACAGATCCCCGCCCAACTCGACCCGGAGGGTGGGACCAACCCCAGCAGCGAACGACTTGAGGTTCTCCAGATCGCTCCGGCCCAGCTTCTCCTGTACCGGGTACTGCAGCCGGATGACCGCGACGCGCCCGTCCGCCGAGATCGCCGGCTCGCCGGCATCCAGCACGTTGGGCAGCTCGGCGGCGCCCGCCCGGACCTCGCCCAAAGCTGTCCGCGGCCCCGGGTCGGAGAAGGTCGAGCCATCGTCAGCAGGCGTGAGCACCACCTTCGCGGTCAGCCCCGCGTCGTTGGACCGGGCGAGCAGCTCGCCGGCCTTCTGCGAGTCGAGCCCCGGCGCTCCCATCGAGTCCGTGAGCTTCTGCCCGAAGAGCCCGGCCGCGGCGACCACGAGCACGGAGACGACCAGCCAGCTGCTGATCACCGTCCACGGCCGGCGGGCGGCGTACCGGCCCAGTCTGTACAGCGCGTGCGACATCATCGGGGTTCTCCTTCAACGGCCCAGGGACAGTGGACTCAGCGTCGCGGGATCCGGGCGAGGGCACCTCGGGAGAAGAGCCGGAGTCGACTCGGCCGGACGGCTGAGCGCAACGCCGTACTTTGGGCCGATACCCGGGACGTCGCGGGTGTCTACTGTGTGGTCATGCTGAGAAACGCGGTCCGCTCGTTCTGGGCAGAGCCGCGCGCCCCCGAGGCTCCGCGGCGTGTCTGGCGGGACTGGGTTCTGGTCGGCCTGTTGCTGCCGACGGCCGTCCTCGAAGGGATCTTCCGGGATCACCTGGTGTGGCGGCCGGTTGCGATCCTGCTCGGGGTCGCCGTCGTGCTCGCGCTGCTGTGGCGGCGTACCGCTGCGTTCGCCGTCGTGGCCGGCGTGTTCGGCACCCTGATCCTGCTGAACGTGGTGACCTTGCTCAGCGACAAGGAGTCAGTCGGGCTGTACATGATGATCTGCGTGATCCTGCTCCCGTACTCCTTGTTTCGCTGGGGATCCGGCCGGGAGATCGCGATCGGGCTGGTCTTCGTCCTGGGCGCCTTGGCGCTCGGGCTCGCCGCCGACCCCACCGGCCTCGTGGACTCCATCTTCGGGAGCATGTTCCTGCTCTTCCCGGCGACGGTCGGTGCCGCCGTCCGGTACCGGACCTCGTCGCGGGTCCGTGAGCTGGACCAGGTGAGGCTCCGCGAGCGTGAGCAACTGGCTCGCGAGTTGCACGACACCGTCGCCCACCACGTCTCGGCCATCCTCATCCGGGCGCAGGCAGGCCGCATCGTCGCCGCGTCCGATCCGGCGGCTGCCATGGATGCCTTGTCCATCATCGAGACGGAGGCTTCACGGACCCTCGCGGAGATGCGGGTCATGGTCGCCGGACTCCGCCAGGACGAGGCGGCCGCGATGGCCCCGCAGCCGGGCGTGGCCGACCTAGAGCAACTGGCCCGCGGAAGCCGGCTGCACGTCGACGTCGAACTGTCCGGCGACCTCGACGATCTCGGCCCCTCCGTCGGGGCCGCCCTCTACCGGATAGCCCAGGAGTCGATCACGAACGCCGTCCGCCATGCCCGCGCCGCGACCCGGGTCGACGTCCGGGTGGCGGGTAGCGTCGACCAAGTGCGGCTGACCATCCAGGACGACGGCGAGGCAGGCTCAGCCGGGCCGGTGGGCTACGGCCTCGTCGGTATGACCGAACGAGCCGCCCTCCTCGGCGGCTCCTTCGAGGCCGGCCCGGGCCCCGACCGGGGATGGACCGTCGAAGCCGTCCTGCCGAAGGCGGCCAGATGATCCGGGTAGTCGTCGCCGACGATCAGGAACTCATCCGTACCGGTTTGACGATGATCCTGTCCGCGCAACCCGGGATCGAGGTGGTCGGTCAGGCCGCCGATGGCCGCGAGGCGGTCGAGCTGGCCCGCCGGCTGCGCCCGGACGTGTGCCTGTTCGACATCCGGATGCCCGGGATGGACGGGATCGCGGCGACCCGCGAGCTCGCCGGACCGCACGTCGAGGACCCGATCGCGGTCGTCGTGATCACCACCTTCGACCTCGACGAGTACGTCCACGGCGCCCTCAAGGCGGGCGCTCGCGGCTTCCTGCTCAAGGACGCCGGCCCCGAGCTCCTGGTCCAGGCGATCCACGCGGCCGCCGACGGCGAGGCGTTGATCGCGCCGAAGATCACCGCGCGACTACTCGCGGCTTTCTCCGATACGCGACTGGGCCGACCGCCTGCTCAACCTGTCGAGCCGCTGACCGGACGCGAGGAACAGATCCTGCTCACCGTCGCCCAGGGCCGTACCAACTCCGAGATCGCCGGTGATCTCCACATCAGCCTCAGCACGGTCAAGACGCACCTCACCAGCATCATGACCAAACTCGGCGCCCGGAACCGGGTCGAACTGGTCATGTGGGCCTACGAGACCCACCGAGTCCAGCGCTGATCGTCGACAACAGGGTGGCCAGGTCTTCGACCGACTGTTCGGGCAGCACCGTACCGATTCTGGCCACCAGCTCCGCCTCCACCGTGGGAGTCGCTGCGGCGAGGATCTCGAGGCCGGCCGGTGTCGCTTCGACCAGCGAGGAGCGGCGGTCCTCGGGGTTGGCGGTACGCCGGCATCGGCCGGCCGCCTCGAGCCGGTCGACTCCCTTACTGGTCGCCCCGACCGTGATGGCGAACTCGTGTGCCAGATCCTGGACCCGTGTCGTCCCGCTCGCCGCGATGAACCGCAGGAACTCGAACTGACCCAGCGGCAGGTCATGCTCCGCCTTGAGCCTGGCGTCGAGCGTGTTGTAGAGCCGCGTCTCCAGCCGGACCAGGTCCGAGAACAGCGATGTGAGGTCGGTCACCGAAGATTCCTGCTTCTTGGGAATTAGCTTCCTGGGAATGTAGTTGTGATGACCATAGCCCACCGAGGAGAGGTGCACGATGAGCAGGGAGCAACGCGAGCAGGCCCGCGGCCTGATCGAGAAGAGTGAACTCGGCCGGACGCCGGCCCAGCAGCGGGCCGATTTCGACGAGATGTTCGCCGGCCGGCCGCTCGGGGAGGACGTCACGCTGAGTCCCCGCACGCTCGGGGGACGTCCCGCTCTGGATGTCGTGGTCGAGGGCGCGGACGGCGAGGGAGTCATCCTCTACCTGCACGGCGGCGGGTACTCGATCGGCTCGGCCCGCACAGGGGCCAACCTTGCGGCGCCGTTGGCGCGGAGTACCGGCGTACCGGCTGTGGCGCTGGACTATCGGTTGGCGCCGGAGGACCCGTTCCCGGCTGCGGTCGACGATGCGCTGGCGGCGTACAAGGAATTGCTGGACAGCGGTCAGAAGGTCGTACTGGCAGGCGATTCGGCCGGTGGCGGGCTCGCGCTTGCCTTGATGCTGGCCGCGCGGAGGGCTGGACTGCCTCAGCCCGCCGGTGCGGTCCTCTACTCGCCGTGGACCGACGTCTCGCTGAGCGGCGCGAGCGTGGACTCGCGGGGTGACTTCGACCCGCTGTTCAGCCGGGCCCAGATGGCTGAGTCTGCTGAGTGGTACGTCGGCGGCCAGGACCCGCGCGCAGAGCTGGCGAGCCCGCTGTTCGCGGACCTGACCGGTTTGGCGCCGCTGCTGATCCAGGTCGGGTCGGCCGAGGTCCTGCTCGACGACTCGCTGCGGCTGGCGGTCCGGGCGGCCGAGGCCGAGGTCGACGTCAGCCTGGACGTGGTTGCCGGAGCGCCGCACGTGTTCCAGTACTTCACCGGCTTCCTGCCCGAGGCCGACGAGGCGCTCGAGCGGGCCGCGGCCTTCGTGCGGCGCCGGCTCAGCGATCGACTCGGGGACCAGCCGGTCGGGTAGCGCGGGGTTCTGGGGGTGGCGTCGCATAGATTGGGGGCATGAGTACTCCGTCCGAGAAGTATGCCGTTTTCCGCTCGGACCAGGAGCACCCCGCGGTGCGGGAGTTCCGCTCGCTGTACGACTTCCAGCTGGACGAGTTCCAGTTGCGGGCGTGCGCGGCGCTGGAGGACGGGCATCAGGTGCTGGTCGCCGCGCCGACCGGCTCGGGCAAGACGCTGGTCGGCGAGTTCGCGGTGCACCTGGCCCTGCAGCGGGGGCAGAAGTGCTTCTACACCACCCCGATCAAGGCGCTGAGCAACCAGAAGTACGGCGATCTCGTCCGCCGCTACGGCCACGAGAACGTCGGCCTGCTGACCGGTGACAACTCGATCAACTCCGAGGCGCCGATCGTCGTCATGACGACCGAGGTGCTGCGCAACATGCTGTACGCCGCCTCCCAGACGCTGCTCGGCCTGTCGTACGTGGTGATGGACGAGGTGCACTACCTCGCCGACCGGGCGCGTGGCGCGGTCTGGGAGGAAGTGATCATCCACCTGCCCGAGTCGGTGTCGGTGGTGTCGCTGTCGGCGACGGTGAGCAACGCGGAGGAGTTCGGCGACTGGCTGGAGACCGTCCGCGGCAACACGGTGGTGGTGCTGGAGGAGAAGCGGCCGGTGCCGCTGTTCCAGCACGTGATGGTCGGCAAGCGGCTGCACGATCTGTTCGCAGGTGAGGCGCCGACTGCGCGCGCCGGTGGCGTCGCGCAGTACGGGCCGCAGTACACAGCGCCCAAGTCCAAGTCGGGCAACCCGGCAAAGGCAGGCGCGGCTGATCTCAAGGACATGGTCAACCCGCAACTGGTGAAGATCGCGCGCGACGACAGCCGGATCTTCAAGGACGACTCGCGCAAGCCGCGCCGTCGCCGGGATCTGCCCAAGAGCCGGCCGGCCCGGTCGCACTTCACGCCGTACCGGTCCGACGTGGTCGAGGAGCTGGATGCCGGCGCGCTGCTGCCGGCGATCTACTTCATCTTCTCCCGCAAGGGCTGCGAGGACGCGATGCTGCAGTGCCTGCGCTCGGGCCTGCGGCTGACCAAGCCGAGTGAGCAGGCCGAGATCAGGCGGGTGCTCGCCGAGCGGATGGTGGACCTGCCGGACGAGGACCTCGGCGTGCTCGGCTACCACGACTTCAGCGAGGCGCTCAGCCGTGGGATCGCCGCGCACCACGCCGGCATGCTGGCGGCCTTCAAGGAGGTCGTCGAGGAGCTGTTCGCACGCGGCCTGATCAAGGTCGTCTTCGCGACCGAGACGCTTGCCCTGGGCATCAACATGCCGGCCCGCACGGTCGTGCTGGAGAAGCTGAGCAAGTGGAACGGCGAGGCCCACGTCGACATCACGCCGGGGGAGTACACGCAGCTGACCGGCCGGGCCGGGCGTCGAGGGATCGACGTCGAGGGGCACGCGGTCGTGTTGTGGCAGCCGGGGTTCGATCCGCGCGCTGTCGCCGGTCTGGCGTCCACCCGTACGTATCCGTTGCGGTCGTCGTTCTCCCCGTCGTACAACATGGCCGTCAACCTGGTCCGCCAGGTCGGGCGGTCGCGGGCGCGGGACATGCTGGAGCTGTCGTTCGCGCAGTTCCAGTCCGACCAGGCCGTGGTGGGGCTGGCGCGGCAGGTGCAGCGCAACACGGAGGCGCTGGAGGGGTACAAGGAGTCCATCGACTGCCACCTCGGCGACTTCCTCGAGTACGCCGCGTTGCGCCGCCGGATCGGTGACCGCGAGTCGTCGGGCTCCAAGGCGCGCAAGCTGGATCGCCGGGTCGAGGCGCAGGCGTCGCTGGAGAAGCTGAGGATCGGCGACATCATCCGGATCCCGGCCGGCCGGAGCGCGGGCTGGGCGCTGGTGCTCGACGCCGGCGTACGGTCCGAGCGCGAAGGACCGCGGCCGACCGTGCTGACGCTGGACCGGCAGGTGCGCAAGCTGTCGATGATCGACTTCCCGACCCCGGTCGAGGCGATCAGCACGCTCCGGGTGCCGAAGAAGTTCAACGCCCGCAACCCGCAACAGCGCCGCGAGCTCGCCCACGTACTGCGGGGTCGCACCGACATGATCGGCGAGGAAGGTCCGCCGTCGTCGCGCAGCCATCGGGGCGATGTCGTCACGCACGCGGATGATCCGGAGCTGCAGCAGATGCGCGCCGAGCTGCGCGCGCATCCCTGCCACGGTTGCTCGGATCGCGAGGACCACGCCCGCTGGGCCGAGCGGTACTTCCGGCTCGACCGGGAGAACCGCGACGTCCAGCGCAAGATCGAGCAGCGGACGAACACGATCGCCCGCCAGTTCGACCGGGTCTGCCAGGTGCTCGACGCGTTGCACTACCTCGACGGCGACAAGACGACGGAGGCGGGCGACCGGCTGTCGCGGATCTACACCGAGCTAGACCTGGTGGCGGCCGAGTGCTTGCGGGTCGGGGTTTTCGACGATCTCGACGTACCGGAGCTGGCGGCTTGTCTGGCGGCGCTGGTGTACGAGTCGCGGTCCAAGGACGAGCCGACCTCACCGCGATTGCCGCGGGGCGAGGTACGGAACGCGCTGGAGAAGATGGGCACCATCTGGCGGGACCTGTCGGCGCTCGAGCGGGACATGCGGGTCGACTTCCTGCGCTCGATGGATCTCGGCTTCTGCTGGGCCGCGTTCCGCTGGGCGTCGGGTGCGTCGCTGGCCGAGGTGCTGTACGAGTCCGACCTCGCGGCCGGTGACTTCGTCCGTTGGGTGAAGCAACTGATCGACCTCACCGAGCAGGTCGCCGACGCGGCCGGCCCGACGCCGCTGCGCAAGACGGCCCGCCAGGTGACCGACCAGATCCGGCGTGGCGTGATCTCCTACGCATCGGTCGTCGACGAACCCTGAGGTCGGTAGGGTTCTGACGTTCGACCGCCTGTGTTTGAAGGAGTTCACGTCAGTGGAGCTGTCACGCCGCAATCTCGGCAAGCTTGTCGTCGCTACCGGAGGGGCAGCGGCTCTCGGGACGGCGGTGATCAGGTCCGCCGACGCCGCCGCGACGTGGAAGGCGACCGGGACCGCGGTGCCGGCGCTGGCCGGGTTCGACAACCAGATGAAGACCTTCATGCAGGCGCGCGGCGTCACGGCCGGCCAGTTGGCGGTGACGTACAAGGGCCGTCTGGTCCTTGCCCGCGGCTACAGCACCGAGTCGACCGTCGCGGTCCAGCCGACCTCGTTGTTCCGGGTCGCCTCGCTGACGAAGTCGTTCACGTCGGCGGCGATCCTCAAGCTGGTGCAGGACGGCAAGCTGAGCCTGACGACGCCGGTGACGTCGATCCTCACCTTCACCCCGCCGGCCGGCCAGACGGTCGACCCGCGGCTGAAGACGGTCACGATCAAGCGGCTCCTGCAGCACCTCGGCGGCTGGGACCGCGACGTGTCGGGTGACCCGACCGGCATGGACGCGACCATCTCGAAGGCGCTCGGCGTGCCGATGGAGTTGCACCACGCCGACGTCATCAAGTTCATGGCCGGGCGGCCGCTCGACAACGCGCCCGGAACGAAGGTCGCCTACTCCAACTACGGCTACCTGCTCGCCGGGCGGGTGATCGAGAAGGTCAGTGGGCTGCCGTACGCGACGTACGTGCAGCAGAAGTTGCTGACCCCGTTGAAGATCACCCGGATGGCCCAGGGGTACTCGATCGCCAAGCACGCGGGCGAGGTGCCGTACGACTCGCAGTACACGGCGAAGACGGTGCTCGACACGACGGGCAAGGTCGTCGCGGCACCGTACGGGTCGTTCAGCATGCGCATCCACGACGCCAACGGCGGCTGGATCGCGAGCGCGCCGGACCTGGTCCGCTGGGCCAAGATGTTCGATGCGCCGTCGACCGTCCTCAACAGCACCTCGCTCGCCAGCGTCTGGGCCAAGCCGGAGACCGGAGTCTCCCCGGATGGCTGGTACTACGGCCTCGGCTGGCAGGTCCGCCCGACGACCCAGGGCGGCACCGGCCGCAACACCTGGCACACCGGCAGCCTTCCCGGCACGTTCACCCTGCTCGTCCGGACCTACAACGGCATGAGCTGGGCGGCGCTGTTCAACCGCCGCGACGACGCCAGCGGCAAGTCGTACGGCGACATCGACGCCGCCATGTGGACCGCCGCCGCCGGCGTGAAGACCTGGCCCACGAACGACCTGTTCCCGACGTACTTCCCCAGCTAGAACTTGGATCGGTGCATCCAACCGCCAGGCCATCAATCGTCCGGGGGAAGGGCGCCCGGCTCGGCGTGTCGGGTGGGTTGGTGGGCGTTTGATGGGCTGGCGGTCGGAGCCCAACCGGTCGGAGGCTAGAACATCAGCGGCCGAAAGTGCGGATCCGTCGTGCTCTCCTCGCCGGCCATCGCGGTGAATACCGTCCGCATGGCGTCGATCGCCTCGTCGCCATGCGTCTTTCGCAGGCGACGTTCGTACGCCTGGTGGAACCGTCGAGCCGCCGCGAGCGCTGCGCGGCCGCGTTCCGACAAGTGGATCAGCCGCGCTCGGCCGTCCGTGGGGTCGGGGTGGCGCTCGACGTAGCCGCGCGCTTCCATGTCGTCGATGATCTGCGCCGCGCCCTGTTTCGTGATGTCCAGCCGGGTCGCCAAGGTGCTGATCGTCGACGGCGCGCGCCCGAGGGTGCGGAGTACGAAACCGTCGGAGCGGCCCTGGTCGTCGAAGCCCAGCTCCGCGGTGGCCGCGCGCAGCTCGCGGACGAACTCCTGCTCCGCGAGCAGCAGCAGGATGCCGAAATCGGGGTTGCCATTCGTCGCCATGTCACCCATGATAGACAAGTCGAGTTGAACAAGTCAGCTTGTCTAAATAGGGGGATGAGATGCCGATCACCCGCGCGGCCGATGCGCCGCAGTTCGACCTTCCGGGCGCCCGGTTCACCGTGCAGGCCGCACCCAGCCTGGGCTCCAAGGGCCTGTGCACGTGGCGTTTGCGCCTCGACACCGCTCCGCGCGACGACGCGCCGCACACCCTGGACCGCGACGAGGTCTTCATGGTCCTGTCCGGCACGGTCCAGCTCACACCGGACGGCGAGAAGCTCGAGGCCGGTGACTCAGCCGTCGTACTGGCCGGAGACCCGATCCAGGTCCGCAACCTGGGCGACACCGACGCCGAGCTCTACGTCGCCATCACCGCAGGCTTCACCGGCACTATGGCAGACGGAACTACGGTCCAGCCGCCCTGGGCTCAGTAGGTTTTAGCAGCGGCGGATGGGGGCGCTGTAGGTGGTGTTGCTTGGGTTGGCGACGTAGTAGTCGGTGACCCAGCTGCCGTCGCTCAGGCGGTTCCAGACGGACGTAGTGCCGACCTTCGTGCCGGCTCGTTGGCAGGTGACCCAGGCCAGCGAGCCGGCCGGCAATAGGCCGGGATAGGTGGCGTACGACGTACCGGGGCCGTGGCGCCTGGCCAGGTTGTCGGTAGTTGTTTGGTACGGGAGGCTGCAGCCCGGGATCGGCGCGCTGTAGCCGGGGTTGCCGGGTGTGCGGACGTAGTAGTCCGTGACCCAGGTGCCGTCGATCAGCTTGTCCCAGACGGCGCTGGTGCCGATCTTGGGGCCGAAGGACTGGCACACGATCCGGACGGCCGCGTTGTGCGCGATCGTCGCACGCCTCGGGTAAGCGGTGGAGGGCCCGCTGTAGGCGTAGATGTTCGTCCGGACCGTGTACGTGTACCAAGTCGAGGCGACCGGTGCGTCGAAGCGGTCGTTGTCGATGTTGAGGGTGACACCGCCGTACGTCTCGTTGTGGTCGCCGTTGTACTGCTTGGCCCGCTGGCCCACGGACCAGTAGCGGTCGGAGATGAGCGGCCAGCCGGTCAGTGCGGAGCTTTGGTTCCAGCGCGCGATCCACACCGCGTCGGGTCGTGCGTAGATGGTCGAGTTGTAGACCTCCGCCAGGTGGCGGGCGCCGGAGTCCTGGTGGGCGTACACCGCGGAGATGTAGCCGCGCCGGTGCAGTTCCTTCGTCCAGGCGGAGAGATATTTCAGTACTGCGGTCCGGCAGGTCGCGTCGTTGACGTTGTAGTGCTCCATGTCGCCGTAGAGCGCACTACCCGGCAGCAGCCCGATCGCTGCTGCCTTGGCCGCGGCATCGGCCGCCTGAGCCGTCCCCTGTGCGGCTGCAGACGACACGGTCAGCTTCACCGCGTTGGCCCGGGTAGTGCATGGCGCCTGATACCCCATGTACACAGGGATCAGTCGCCACCCCATCCGCGTCACAGTGCTCACCCAACTGCCCGTGAGCTGCGGCTGCGCGCACCCGCGATTCACCCCGCCGAAGTAGATCCCCACCGCGCGGTACGGCGACGCCAGCCACGCCGACATCTGCGCGACCGTCGGCGCAGTACACGTGTCGAAGGCCGGCCCCTTGTACCTGGTAGCCGTCGCACTCGCCGGATAGCCGATCGAGGTAGCCGGCTCAGCTGCCGCAGGCAGCGTCATACACGTCAACAGCAACGCAAGGACCAACAGCAAACGCTTCATCGAACCCACCCCCTGGCTCTTGCAGTACACGCCTCAACGGCGTGCCCTGCAAGGGGTTAGTCTGCACCGGAGACGCATTGGAGGAGTGGAATGGAACCCACGATCGTCGAGCGCGAGGACCAGCCGTACATGGCGCTGCGCGGCAAGATCGCGATGAACCAGATCGCCGACTTCGCCCGGCGTACGCCGGAGCTGTTCAGCTGGCTCGCGGCCCGCAGTATCAACCCGATCGGCGACGTGTTCTTCCGCTACGCCGTGGTCGACATGGAGCACGGACTCGTGCTGGAGATCGGCCTGCCGGTCGAGGAGCGGCATCACGGCGAGGGCGAGATCGTCGGCGGCGTGCTGCCCGGCGGCCGCTACGCCAGCGTCACCCACATCGGTGACCCTGGCGAGCTCGAAGGTGTCACCCGCGAGCTGCTCGCCTGGGCCGAGAAGGAAGGTCTGGAGTGGGACGCCGACGGCAACAACTGGGGCAGCCGCCTCGAGGTCTACAAGTCCGACCCCCAAGAGGTCCCGATGGACCAGTGGGAGACCGAACTGCTGTTCCGCCTCAGGGGCTAGGCAGCGACTGGCTGCAAGAGATCCCGCAGCTGCCGCGCGGCCTGGAAGCCTGCGCGGCTGCCGCCGATAGTGCTGGCCGACGGCCCGTAGCCGATCAGGTGCACGCGCGGCTCCAGTGCCGTGTGCGTGCCGTCCATCCGGATCCCACCGGACGGTTCGCGCAGATGCAGCGGTGCGAGATGCGCCAGGTCCGCGCGGAAGCCGGTGGCCCACAGGATCGCGTCGACGTGCTCCACCCGACCATCGGCCCACTCCACGCCGTCGGGAGTGATCCGGGAGAACATCGGCAGCCGGGTGTAGACACCCTTCCGGTACGCCGCCTGCTCCTGCTCGCGCAGTTGCAAACCGGTCACCGCGACTACGCTCTTCGGCGGCAGCCCGGCCCGGACGCGCTCCTCGACCTTGGCGATGATCTGCCGCCCGATCTCCGGCCCGAACTCCTCACCCGGCGTCCGCCACTCCGGAGGCCGCCTGGTCACCCACGTGGTGGTCGCAACCTCGGAGATCTCCGCCAGTAGCTGCACCGCCGATGCACCCCCACCAACGACCAGCACGTGCTTCCCAGCGAACTCGCCCGCGCCGTTGTAGTCGGCAGTGTGCAGTTGCCGCCCCTGGAACGTCTCGATCCCCGGGTACCAGGGGATGAACGGCCGGTTCCAGGTACCGGTCGCGTTGACGATCGCCTCGGCCTCGTAGTCGCCGTGGTCGGTGCTCAGCTCGAACAGCTCGCCCTCATGCCGCACGCTCTCCACGACCACCGGCCGTACGGCCGGTAGCTCAAACCGAGCCTCATAGTCGGCGAAGTACTGCGGCACGAACGCGTTGGCCCGCTCCACGCCAGCACTGGGCGGTACGTCGACTCCTGGCAGGTTGGCGATGCCGTGCACGTCATGCATCGTCAGTGAGTCCCACCGGTGCTGCCAGGCGCCACCAGGGGCCGGGTTGCGGTCTAGCACCACCACCCCGTCGTACCGGGGGAACCCCATCCGGACGAGGTGGTACGCCGCCGACAGCCCGGCCTGGCCGGCCCCGATCACCGCAACCTGGGTCCTCTTCACACCAGGTGCAACAGCCGGGCCGGCCGCCTTACTCCCGCTACCTCAGCTCCAGCTGTTGTCGATCCGCTTGTGGTAGCGCTGACCGGCCTTGCCGCCGATGACCGCGGCCAGCAGGCTGACCACCACGACGGCGATCGCCAGGATCACGCTGCCGGCGGTCAGATCCTCGTTCGCGATCGGGACGGAGGGCAGATCGAGCCGGTCCAGGACGTCGTACTGCGAACCCGCCAGCGCGCCGATCCCGGCGACGACCAGCGTCACGATGAACCCGATCGCCCAGACGCCGAATCCCTGTCGCGCGCCGTCGAAGCGGGCGAGCCGGCCGGCGACGTACCCGCCGTTGTAGTAGGCGATCGCCATCATCAGCACGAGCAGCCCGGCCGAGACGATGCCGATGGTGCCGGCGTTGTCCTCGGCCGTCGCCCGGTCGATGGTGACCGCGTAGTCGACCGCGGCCGCGACCGCGCCGATCACGCCGGTCAGCAGCACGGTCAGGCCGATCGCGATCAGCCAGCCGAAGAAGGCGGCACCGGACTTGAAGCCCCGGTACGCCGGGTCGACCTCGGCCGCTGTAGACGTCTTGATGTCGGCGCGGTGGGTGGCCGTCGGGCGCTCCACCGCGGTGTCCTCGGTGAACTGCTTGTGCGGAACCTGCTGGGTGTCAGCCTCGTCCCGGTACTGCTGAACCATCTCGCCGTCTCCTCACCTCGACAGCCCCGTTCTCGACTGCCTGGTACCCCCGCGTATTCGTCCCGACTCTTTAAGCGATGAGATCGTCGATCTTGGTGTGATAGCGCTGACCGGTCTTGCCGCCCAGGAGCGCGAACAGCAGCGGCAGCATCAGCAGCGCGGCCGCCGTGATCAGCCCGCCGGTCAGCAGGCTGTCGTTGCTGAGCGGTACGTCGGGACGGTCGATCCGGCCGGTGTAGTCGTAGTTGCTGTTCAGGAACGCCCCGATCGAGCAGGCGACCACGATCAGCAGCAGCGTGATCATCCAGACCCCGAATCCCTGCCGCATCCCGTCGAACCGGACCAGCCGGCCCGCGACGTAGCCACCGATGTAGAAGGCAAGGCTGATCACCAGGACCACCGCTGCCGCGGCGCTGATGGCGACGGTGCCGGCGTTGTCCTCGAGATCGGTTTTGGTATAGCCCAGAATGTAGTAGGCGGCGGTGGCCGCTCCGCCGACGAGGGCCGTGAGCAGGACGAGCATCGAGCCCATGATCAGCCAGCCGAAGAACGCGGCGCCGAACTTGAAGCCCCGGTAGGACAGCCGCTCCGGCTCGGTCTGCTCGGCCGCCGGTTTGTCGGGGACCAGTGTGACGCTGGTCATCGCACGGGCCGCAGCGGCCCGGGCTTCCTCGTACCGCCGGGTCGTCGTGTCGGCCTCAGGTCCATCCAGGATGCTCTGCTCCACTGCCGTTCCCCTCACATGTCAGCCCTGCGGCGGGGGCCTACCCGGGAACCGGGCGACTCATGCGGGACTTCAGAGGAATTAACTATCTCCTGTATGCGGGTAGCGGCGGGGAGTGAAGACCAGTGGCCCGGCGGGGCGCGGCACAGTCTGGGTCTGCGACGAACCGATCAGCAGTAGGCACCGCATGTCGACGGTTGCCGGGTCCAGCTCGGCCAGCGTGGTGACAGTGACTGATTCGCTCGCACCGCCCACATCGCGGCCGACGATCACAGGGGTCGTCGGTGCGCGGTGCTCCAGCAGCAGATCACGCGTAGCGGCCACCTGCCACGTCCGGGACTTCGAGGCCGGGTTGTAGATCGCAATAGCGAGATCAGCGGCCGCTGCGGCGCTCAGGCGTGCAGCGATCACCTCCCACGGCTTGAGCCGGTCCGACAGCGACAACACGCAGTAGTCGTGGCCGAGGGGCGCACCGACCCGACTGGCCACCGCCTGCGCTGCAGTCATCCCTGGTAGCACGGTGACGGCGATATCGGCGTACTCCGGTTGCGAGGCGACCTCGGTGACCGCACTGGCCATCGCGAACACCCCTGGGTCGCCAGAGGAGACCACGACGACCCGCGAGCCCTTGCGGGCCAGGTCGAGGGCGAAGGCGGCCCGCTCGGACTCCACCTTGTTGTCCGACCCGTGCTTGCGTTGCCGGGCGCGGTCGGGCAGCCGGTCGACGTACGGGCCGTAGCCGATCAGGTCGTCGGCCTCGGCGATCGCATTGCGGACCTGTGGCGTCATCCACTCGGGCCCGGCCGGTCCTAGCCCCACCACCGTCACTGAGCCCTCTGCACTCACCGTGGGGGCTAGGGCCTCGGGTGCCGGGGTGTTGATCGGGCTGGGGAGCAGGGCGAGGGAGAAGTACGGCACTGAGTCCGGATCGACGTCTGTCAGGGGAGCGGTGCGCTGGGCGTCGGTGGTCGCGCGTTCGACGTACCAAGCCTCGTCTGCCCGGCCGGCGAGCTCGAAAGCCTCGCGTACGTTGGTGAAAGTCCTCCCGAGCTTCATGACGGCAGCAGCGTCGGTACTACGCAGCCGCTCGGCCAGCACCTCGGGCGGCAGCGTGCCCGGGAGGATCGTGAGGATCTCGTCGCGCTCACACAACGGCCGCCCGAGTACTGCGGCCGCTGCGCTCACCGAGGTCACCCCAGGCACCACCTCGCACGTGTAGCGGTCAGTGAGCCGCTTGTGCATGTGCATGTAGGACCCGTAGAACAACGGGTCGCCCTCAGCCAGTACTACGACGTTGCGCCCGGCATCGAGATGCGCCGCGAGCCGTGCGGCGCAGTCGGCGTAGAAGTCGTCCATGGCGCCCTGATAGCCGCCGGGGTGATCAGTGGTCTCCGTCGTCAGCGGGTACATCAACAGCTCTTCGACCTGACCGTCACGCAGGTACGGCGCTGCCACCGACCGCGCGATGCTCCGGCCGTGCCGCGCGCTGTGGTAGGCGATGACGTCCGCCTCACCGATCAGCCGGGCGGCCTTCACGGTCACGAGTTCGGGGTCGCCCGGGCCGAGCCCGACGCCCCAGAGCCGTCCGGTCATTCGTCCTCGCTCGCGATCGCGTTGACGGCGGCAGCGGTGATCGCGCTGCCACCCCGGCGGCCGCGGACGACCAGGTACTCGAGTCCCAGCTCGTTGGCGGCCAAGGCGTCCTTGGACTCGGCGGCGCCGATGAACCCGACCGGAATCCCGAGGATCGCGGCCGGTCGCGGAGCGCCGTCGCGGATCAGCTCGAGCAACCGGAACAACGCGGTCGGAGCGTTGCCGATGGCAACCACCGATCCGGCCATCCGGTCCGCCCACAGATCGATCGCGGCGGCACTCCTGGTGGTGGCGTGCTGCTGGGCGAGCTCGGGGACCGACGGATGGCTCAGCGTGCAGACGACGTCGTTGGCTGCAGGCAACCGCTTGCGGGTGACTCCCGCCGCGACCATCGACGCGTCGCAGAGGATCGGCGCGCCCGCCTGCAGCGCGGTGCGCGCGGCCTTGATCACTCCGTCGGAGAAGGCCAGATCCTGCACCAGATCCGTCATCCCGCAGGCATGAATCATCCGTACGGCGACCTGCGCCAGATCGGCCGGCAACCCGTCCAGCGCCGCCTCGGCCCGGATCGTCGCGAACGACTGCCGGTAGATCTCCGCTCCGTCGGCCACGTACTCGTACTTCTCGCTCACCTGTGTGCCCTCACTTCATCGACTCCCATCGCGACCCCATCGACCGCGTAACCGCCACCCCCGAGGGCAACCACGTCCAGAAACTCTCCACCGGGCTTCCCGCACCGCCGCTCACACCCGGACCAGTGCACCCGCCCACCGCCCGACCATCCCGGTACTACGCGCCGAGCGTCCCCCCGAACATCCCCCAATGCCTTCCCACACCCCGGCCGCCCCGCACACGAGGTAACCCCGTTCCAAGGCGACGCCTTCTCAAGCACCAGTCCCACCGCAGTCAGCCGCTGCACCGGCCCATTGCCGACCACCACGACCGACCGCCAAGGTGTAACCCGCACCTCATCCCCAGACTCGGCCAATGCCTCAGCCTGCTCCGCGCCAAGCACCCCAAGCGGAACAGTAGCTACAACCCCGCCTTCAAAGACCCCAGCCGCAGCAGGCCCGCGCCTGACGCCCACCGGAACCGCAGCGGGACTGCCATCAAGACCAAGCCGCTTCAGAACGAGCAGCGGCCCATCCTCCAACTCACCCAGCCGCCAAGCCTCAGACCCCTGCTCACCCCGCACAGCCAGGAACGCCTCCGCAGCAGCCACCATGACCTCGGCCACCCGCTCAACCGCTACCTGTACTCCAGTAGCGACCCCAGCAAGTAGCAACTCACCCCGTCCGCGATCGACCATCCGGACAGCGACATCTGGCTTGGAGGACTCCAGGTCCCCCCGCCCGTCGTCCAGCGCGAACAGGAAGCGACCAGGCAAGGCGGCGAGCCCCGGTGTAGCGCACAGCAGCCGGTCTAGCTCGCCAGCGAGCGGCAGTACGTCGTACAGGCTGTACTGGTCGAGCCCGGACAGAGGCGACGCGAGGATGTTCCGCACCCGCTCGTGCGTGATCGACGGGAGCAGCCCCGCCGCGTACAACCGCTCGGACACCTCCACCGGCGCCCCGGGCTGCAGCGCCCGGATCTGTACGTTCGCCCGTGACGTGAGCTCCAGGTGACCGTCACCCAGCTCCACGGCGGCCGCAGCGAGCACCCGCAGCTGCGAGGCGCTCAGCACCCCGCCAGGCAGCCGCACCCGGGCCAGCCCGCCATCGGCGGCCTCGTGCACAGCGAGAACGCCCGGACAGCGGTCCGGCACAGTTCTCTCAGGAGGCACCACGGCGTGATGCTACTTTCCCGCCCGTTGTCCCGCGCAGCAGCCCTCCAGCAGGCCGCCGCGCGGGCGTAGTACCGGCTAGAGGTGCGCGTGCGGGTGGATGGGGGAGCGGTGCTGGAAGGAGAGGATGCCCGGATTGCGGATCCGGCCGCCCTCGATCTCGATGGCGCGGTCGATCGTGGTGTCGGCGTGCCAGGACTCCGGTCCGTCGAGCACTGTCCGCAGATACGGCAGCAGGGCCTCGCTGATCTCCCAGCTGGCCGAGTTCCACAGGTACGACGGGGTGTGGTCGACGCCGTAGTACGTGATGTTCTCGCCGACCGTGAAGGTGGGCTCGGCGAAGCCGGTCGGGCGGGCCCAGCTGAAGCCCATCCCCAGGTCGCAGGAGACGTCGACGATCAGGCTGCCCGGCGCGAACTGGTCCAGGTCCTCCTCGATCAGGAACGTCAGCGGCGCGTCCGGATCCTGCAGCACGCAGTTCACGACGATGTCGTGCTGGGCCAGGAAGCCGGCCAGCGGCACCCGGTCGTCGTCGATCAGCGCGTGGCTGCGCCGCGGGTCGTTGCTGTCGTCGGCGTCCTCGTGGTCGAACTGGATCATCCGGGCGGAGTGGATCGGCGAGCTGACCGCCGCCACGCCACGCCCGGTCAGGACGTCGACGTCGTGGATCCCGTGCGCCGCCAGCGCGGTCACGGCGCCTCGCGCGGTCGCGCCGAAGCCGATCACCACCGCGTTGAGCCGGCGGCCGTAGTCACCGGTCGAGCCGATCATCTCCAGCGCGTGCAGCACCGAGCAGTAGCCGGCCAGCTCGTTGTTCTTGTGGAAGACGTGCAGGTTGAACCGGCCGTCGTCGGTCCAGTGGTTCATCGCCTCGAAGGCGATCAGGGTCAGCTCGCGGTCGATCGCGAGCTGGGTCACCTTGTCGTCCTGGACGCAGTGCGGCCAGCCCCACAGGGTCTGGCCGGTGCGGAACTCGGCCAGGTCCTCGTGCTGCGGCTTCGGCAGTAGTACGACGTCGGTCCTGGCGATCAGCTGTTCCCGGTCAAGGACGCCGGCTACGGACCGGGACAGCTCCACGTCGGAGATGCCGAACTTTTCGCCGTACCCGGACTCGAGGAAGATGCGCTGCCGCAGGTCGTCGTCGATACGTTCGAAATGATGCGGATGGATCGGCAGCCGATGCTCGTTCTCTTTGCGGGAACGGCCGATGACGCCGAGAGTTAACTGGTCCACGATGGGCCCCTTTGGTTACCGCCTGTCTAGCACAGATGCACTGACGACCAGCACCATCAGAAGCGCCGCAAGACCCCCGCAGAGCATCACAGTGGAGACACTGCCCGCGTCCACGACCAGCCCGCCGAGCAGCGCTCCAGTGGACAGAGTCGCCTGGAACGACGAGGTGAAGAGCACAGTGGCGGCCTCCCTGGCACCAGGAGCCGCCTGCGCGAACCACGTCATCGAGCAGACCGGTACTGCGCCATACCCGACTCCCCAGATGACCAGGAGAGCGGCTGCGGCAGTGGTGGTGTGGCCGAGTACGGGCAGCAGGAGGGTCGCCGCGGCGATGAGGGTCGCGCTGGTGATGAAGGTGGCTCGCAGGTGGTTGGCGGCCGTAGTACCGGCTAGGAAGTTGCCGGCCAGACCTGCTGCGCCGTAGAGGAGCAGTAGCTGGCTGATGTTGCTTGTGCCGGTGACGTCGCGCAAGAACGGAGTCACATAGGTATAGGGGCCGAAGTGGGCGGTGACGATCAAGCAGGTGGCGACCAGGGCGAGCTTCGTCTGCTTCAGGCGGAGCACATCCCGCAGTACAGCCACCCTGGTCACCTGCAGCGGCGGCAACGCCGGCACCACCGCTAGCAGCCCAGCCAGCACCCCGACGGCCGCCACCCCCAGTACTACGAATGGCACCCGCCACCCGAATCGCTCCCCAACGAAGGTCCCGGCCGGTACGCCCAGCACGGACCCCAACGGCACCGCACTGAAAATGACCGCCGTCGCCCGCACCACCCACCGCTCAGGCACCAACCGAGCGGCCAGCCCCGCCCCGATCGACCAGAACCCGCCGATCACCATCCCCACCATCACCCGCGCAACCAGCTCCACCCAGTACTGCGAAGCGCCCGCCGCCAGGAAGTCCGCACCCGCCAGCAACACCATCAACCCACCGAGCATCACCCGCCGATCCAGCCGCCCGGTCACGACCGTGATCACCGGCGCCGCAACCGCCGCCACCAACCCCGGCACCGTCATCAACAGCCCCGCCCGGCCGGCCGAGACCCTGAACTCGTCCGCCATCGGGCCCAGCAACCCGATCGGCAGAATCTCCGTGGTGACGATCAGGAAGATCCCCAGCGTCACCGCACCCACTCCCAGCCATCGGGGCCGCGTGCTGACGGACGGCGTATCCAATGCAGTCATCGCCCCAGTCCAGCCGCGCCGGAGCCGCCAAGCTCGCGATTTCACGCCACCCTGCTCGCTCCCGGCCACCAGGTCGCATTTCCGCCGATCGACGACGCCGGAGGCAAGTAGTTGATGTGACGAACCATCTGTCAGCGGATAATCCCGAGCTAGGATGAACGCATGGCTGAGACTCCGTTGCGCACCGTGCCCGACCTGACCGGGATGCTGATCCATGCCGGCCATGTCCTGGAGACCCAGCTGACCGCGGCGCTGGCGGAGATCGGGTTGACCCCCCGGATGCAGTGCGTGCTCGTGTACGCGCTCGAGGAGGAGCGGACCCAGATCCAGCTCGCGGAGCTCGCCTATCTCGACAAGACGACGATGGTCGGCACCGTGGACGCCTTGGAGAAGGCCGGTCTCGCCGAGCGCAAGCCGTCGGAGACCGACCGTCGTGCCCGGATCATCGCGGTCACCCCCGCGGGTGCCAAGGCTGCCGCGGACGGTCAGGAAGTCGTCGACAGAGTGCACGGTGAAGCGCTCGCCGCCCTCGCCGCCTCGCAGCGCGGGCCGTTCGCCGACGCTTTGGCCGAGCTTGTCGGCGGGCCGCTCGCCACCCCGGTCGAGGCGCAACCGGTACGCCGTCCGCGTCGGCGTACATGATCCGCTAAAAGATCGTCTACTACCGAACTATCTGTTAAGGTCGTACTTGTCCTGCCCTGCTGACAAGGAGACGACCGATGACCGCGACGATCGAGCCGACCAGCCACACCAGTCCTGCCCAGCCCGGGCGCGCCAGAGCGCTCGCCGTGCTCTGCGTGATGCAGCTGATGATCATCCTCGACGCCACCGTCGTGACGGTCGCGCTGCCGACCATCCAGAGCGACCTCGGCTTCAGCCAGGCCGGCCTCGCCTGGGTGATGAACTCGTACCTGATCGCCTTCGCCGGCCTCCTCCTGCTGGCCGGCCGGATCGGCGACCTGATCGGCAGCAAGCAGGTCTTCCTCGCCGGCCTGGCCGTCTTCACCGCGGCCTCGCTGCTCTGTGGAGTCGCCACCAGTTCCGAAGTACTGATCGCCGGCCGCTTCCTCCAAGGCGTCGGCGGCGCCTTGGCCTCCGCGGTGATCCTCGGCATGATCGTCGGCCTCTACCCGGCCCCGGCCGACCAGGCCCGCGCGATGGGCGTCTACGGCTTCACCTCCGCCGGCGGCGCTTCGATCGGCCTGATCCTCGGCGGAGTCATCACCCAGACGGTCGGCTGGCACTGGTCCTTCCTGATCAACGTGCCCATCGGCATCGTCTCCCTGGTTCTCGCCACCCGCCTGCTCAACAGCCGCCGTGGCCTGGGCCTCAGCAAAGGCGCCGACGTACTAGGCGCAGTCCTCGTCACCGCAGGCCTCTCACTGTCCGTCTACACCATCGTCCAGACCGCAGAGCCGACCGCAGACCTCCCGCGCACGCTAGTCCTCGCGGCAGCAGCGGTAGCCCTCCTCACCGCCTTCGTACTACGCCAGGCCCGCGCCGCTGAGCCACTGCTCTCACTCCACATCTTCCGCAACCGCCAGGTGACCACTGCCAACCTGGTAGTCGTCCTACTCTTCGCAGCCGGCTTCGGCTTCCAGTTCATGACTGCGCTCTACCTGCAGCGAGTACTGAGCTTCGACTCGCTCCACACCGGCCTGGCCTTCCTCCCCGCGCCGGTCCTGGGTGGAGTGATGTCCCTGTTCATCGGCCCCCGCCTGATCGCTCGCTTCGGCGCCCGCGCGCTCCTGTTGGTAGGCCTCACCGCCCTCCTCGCCGCACTGCTGGTGATGAGCCAAGCTCCAGTCAACGGCTCTTACCTCACCAACGTGGTGGCCCCACTCCTCCTCATGGGTGTCGGTAGCGGTGTGGGCATCCCCGCAGCGATCATGCTCGCCATGTCCGGCGCAGAGCCCGGCGATGCCGGGCTGGCCTCCGGACTCAACAACACCGCCCAGCAAGCAGGCGCAGCAGTCGGTACTGCGGTACTCGCAACGCTGGCCGCCTCGCGCACCGCTGGACGGGTGGCCGATGGAGCGACCACGATCACCGCACTGCGGGACGGCTACAGCATCGCGTTCGTTGCCGCGTCCGCCTTTGTCGTCGTGGCACTGCTCGTCGGTACGACACTCCTGCTGCGCTACCGTGGTCGCCCGTGAGCATGACGAGGAACCCCGACCGGCTGGTGCTCTTCACCGACGCAGTGGTCGCGATCGCGGTGACCCTGTTGATCCTCCCGCTGGTGGAAGTCGTCACCGAGGTGGCCAAGGCGCAGTCGGAAGCGAACAACGGTCAGGCCGCCGATCCGTTCGCGGTGATCCAGGAGAACCAGCCGGCCATCTTGTCGTTCCTGCTGAGCTTCGTGGTGATCGGGCGGTTCTGGCTGGTTCACCATGGCGTCTTCGAGCACGTCAAGGCCTACAACGGCATGCTGGTCCGGCTGAACATGCTCTGGCTGCTCTGCATCGTGGTGCTGCCGTTCCCGACCGAGATCATCGGCCAGTTCACCAGCGACACCTTCTCGGCGGCCTTCTACTCCGGCACCCTGGTCGTGCTCGCCGCGACCCAGACGGCGCTCACGCTGCTCGTCCACGGGCACAAGGAGCTGGAGGCCGACGACAACCCCGTCACCGACCGCGAGATCGTCGGCTCCATCGCCTTCCTCGGCTGCGCGGTGGCCGCGTTCCTTCTCGCGCTGGTGCCGGGGGTACGTCTCTACGGCTTGCTCGCGCTGATCCCGAGCGGTTGGATCGCCAAACTCGTCAGCAGTCAGCGCGAGCGCCGTACTCCGTCAGTCGCCTAGACCGGCCCAGAAGCCGCAGTAGTGCTCGGCCCGCAGATCGACCTTCTTGATGCCGCCCTGGTCGGTCGGCGCGAGTGAGAGGCCGGTGACGGCCTTCTTGCCTGCCGGTGCCCAGTACGGCCGGTCAGGACCGTTCGGGTTGCCGGTGCGAGCGAAGGCCGTCCAGTAGTCGATCATCTGCTCCGACAGCCGCTTCTGCGCATCCGTCATCGGGAACTCGTACCCGCCAAGGCTGAACAGGTACGGCAACTCCGTAGCGTGTGCCGCGCCCTGTCCCGGCTGGGAGAGCGGCGAATGCTTGTCGGCGAACTCGTACGCGTACACGGGGACCTTCCGAGCCGCCTGCTGATCGTTGGCGACCTGCGTGCACGACCAGATCCGATCAGTGGTCACCACAGTCCAAGCAGCAGCTGTCGACCCGTACTTCGACAGCGGGTACTGCCTCAGCACCTTCTGGGCATCAGCCACGCCGACCATGTCGGTCACCAGTCGCGGGTAGTCGGCATCGGTGAGTACCCCACCGTTGAATGCGCTCAACCACGCCGATGCCTCGTCATGGTTGTTGCCGGACAGTAAGGGCACCCGGTGGAACAGCCCGGCCTTCATCGCCTTGGCCGGACTCAGCGGCAACACCGCAGTGCCGCCGTAGGCAATCTGCGTGAAGTTCAGCGTGTCCTCGACCAGTACTGCGGGGTCTGCCGCGCGCAGGCAGTCCAGACTCGGTTGTCCAGCTTTGCAGCCGAGCTTGGCCGCGTTGTCGGCCGCCCACTCCTTACCGTTCTGCTGCACGGTGCTCTGCGAGACCCACGGCGAATCAGCCGCCTGCCCCGGGTACTGACTGTTGGCGGCCCAGTTGAAGGCGCAGGAGCCGCTCTGCATCACTGCCTTGGAGAAGAGGCCGGTGGAGGTCGGTGAGGTGAGCTGGGCGCACACACTCATGCCACCGGCGGACTCGCCCGCCACGGTGACGTTGCGCGGGTCGCCGCCGAAGGCCCGGGCGTTGCGCTGGACCCAGCGGAGGGCCGCCTGTTGGTCCTGGATGCCGTAGGTGCCGGAGGCGGGCAGCCCCGGGTAGCCGAAGAAGCCGAAGATCCCCAGCCGGTAGTTGACCGTGACAACGATGACGTTGCCGCGGGCAGCCATCTTCGAGGCCTCGTAGCTATTTCCCGCGCCAGAGAAGAATCCGCCGCCGGGAATCCAGACGACCACCGCACGCGGCTTCGCGGACTGCTGGGCCGGCCTGGTGACATTCAGGTAGAGGCAGTCCTCGTTGCTGGAGCCGCCAGGCGCTTCCGGGTTGTCCCCTTGCGGGCAGGCGCTGGACAGCTTGGTCGCGTCCCGCACGCCCGTCCACGGCTGGGTGGGTTGCGGGGGCCGCCAACGCAACGCGTGCACCGGCGGGGCGGCGTACGGGATGCCGTTGAACACCTCGGTCGTCGCTGTCGTCAGCCCGCGCACCTGCCCGTTGTCGGTCCGTACGACGGGACCGGGGGTGGCTGCGGGTTGGGATGCCGTGGCCTGGTTGACAAGTAGTGCGGCCGGCAGCAGCGCGAAGGCTGCTGCCAGCGACACCTTCCTGCGAATAGTTGTCCTCATGCCGTGCAGCCTCTGCCAGGTCGTACAGACCCCGCTTCGGCCGCACGGCCACTACGGCTACACCTTTGGTCTAGGGGTCAGCAGTAAAGGTTGCTGCCGGGGGAGACCCCGAGGATGCCGGTGATGCGGTTGTAGGCGTCCACTCGGCTCTGTACCTGGCCCGGGTTGCCGCCGTTGCATTCGATCGAGCCGTTGATGCTGCGGATGGTCTCGCCGAAGCCGGCGCCGTTGACCATCGCGTTGTGCGGCGTCATCGTGCCCGGACCGGACTGAGTGTTCCAGTACCAGAGGCTGGCCTTCCAGGAGACCGTCGCGTTCTGCTCGACCTGGTAGGGGTTTCCGAGCAGGTCGATGCCGAGGTAGTCGCCGGCGGCCTTGTAGTTGAAGTTGTGGCTCAGCTGCAGCGGACCGCGGCCGTAGTACGCCGACTGGCCGGCCGGGCAGCCGTACGGGAGCTCCGGGTGGCAGTAGTTCGGGTAGTTCGCGGTGTTGATCTCCTTGATGTAGACCAGCCCGCCGGTCTCGTGGTTCACGTTGGCCAGGAAGGCAGCTGCCTCACGCTTCTTGGTGGCGTCGTCGCCGGTGGTGGTGAAGCCGGGGAAGGCTGCGGCCGCGGCGACCAGGCCGGAGTAGGTGTAGAACGAGTTGCGGCTCGGGAACATCGAGTTGAACTGCGACTCGGTCACCGGGAAGCTGCCGGTCGGCGGCGGATCCGTCGGCCCGCCGTTGCAGGTGTAGGGATCCCAGAACCAGGTGCTGATGGTCGGGTCGTAGCCGGGGTTGTCGTGTTCGGCGATGTAGTACAGGCCGTTGGTGTACTTGACGATGTTGCCGGTGACGTAGTTGGCGCCGGCCACCCAGTTCGGGTAGTTGCAGGCCGGCGGGGTGGTGCCGCCATCGCAGCTGAACGGGTCCCAGAACCAGGTGCTGATGGTCGGGTCGTAGCCGGGGTTGTCGTGTTCGGCGATGTAGTACAGGCCGTTGGTGTACTTGACGACGTTCCCGGTGACGTAGTTGGCGCCGGCCACCCAGTTCGGGTAGTTGCAGGCCGTCGTCGCGGTGGGGGCTTGCACGCGGGCTTCCGCGGGCGCCGTGACGAGCATGGACAGCACGACTCCGAGGGCCGCGAGGACCGGCAGAACGCGCACGAAACGAGGCATCTTCACGATGGCACTCCTCTGTCCTGACCTGGCGCAGTGGGGGCGCGCGCCAAAGGTCATGGGGGCGGGTGGACACCGAACAAGCTAGATCCACCGGCCAGCGAGCAGAAGAGCGTGCGCTCTAGATTTTCTAAAGAACCTTTGGTAATTATTTTGAGCGGCGGCGCAACAAATACGTGTCCATGATCCAGCCCTTGCGCCGGCGCGCTTCCGCACGCGCCTCGACGATCTGCTCGGACACCTCGGACAGCGGTCCGGCGATCAGGATCTCGTCCGGCGTGCCGAGGTAGGCGCCCCAGTAGATGTCGGCATCCTGATCCGTGTGCCGGCTGAAGGCGGTCTGCGCGTCGAGCATCACCACGACGTCGGCGACGTCATCGGGCCAGCTCTTCGCCAGCCGTCGGCCGGTGGTGATCTCGATCGGCTTGCCGACCTGGTTGAGGCCGACCCGGTGCCGGGCCGCGAGGGCGGAGACGCTGCTGATGCCGGGGATGACCTCGATCTCGAAGGTCAGCTCGCCGCGGGCCAGGATGTCGTCGAGGATCGCCAGCGTGCTGTCGTACAAGGACGGGTCGCCCCAGACGAGGAAGGCGCCGGTCTGGCCGTCTTCGAGCTCCTTGGCGATCAGGTCCGCGCAGACGTCCGCGCGGCGGCGGCGCCAGTCGTCGACGGACTCGACGTACGCGTCGCTGCCGCGGTCGCGCTCGGGGTCCCGGCCGAAGACGACCCGGTACTCGCGGTCACCCGCGTGCCGTCGCAGGATCTCCTCGCGCAGGTCGACCAACTCCTGCTTGACCTCGCCTTTGTCGAGGACGAAGAACACGTCGACCGCGGTGAGTGCCTTCACGGCCTGCATCGTCACGTGGTCCGGATCGCCGGCGCCTACCCCGATGACCTTCAGCTGCATCATGGCGCCGACAGTAGTAGGCAGGCCGGGTTTGGCTGCCTGCCCAGTTACTGCTAATTTGAAAGTAACTTCGTCGAGAGGTCCCCGTGCCCACTGCGGAAGAAATGCTCAGCACTGCGGCTGTGGTCGCCCTCGGCGCCTGCCTTCGCCGGGCGGCCCCTTCGCTGGAGCTGGCTACGGTGGCCGCGGCACCTGCTGAGTTGGCCGGCCTGGCCTTCAGTGAGCGCGGCCGGCTGGTGCGGGACGCCTTGCTGGCCGATCTGCCCACGGAGTACGGGGCGATGGAGAAGATCTTCCGGGCGGCGCTCGACGATCCCGGCTTCACCGGCTGGATGATCTGGCCGGTCACCGAGGCTGTCGCTGTCCGGGCGGTCGCTGATGACGAGCTCGAGGCGGGCCTTGCCTTGATCGCCGCGCTGACGCCGCGGCTGACCGGTGAGTTCGCGCTGCGGACCTTCCTGGCGGCGGAGCTGGATCGCACACTGGCGGTCGTACTCGAGTGGACTCGGCATCCGGATGAGCATGTACGGCGGCTGGCGAGCGAAGGGACCCGGGCGCGACTGCCCTGGGCCAAGCGGGTGCCCGGGCTGATCGAGCGGCCCGACGTGACGCGGCCGATCCTCGAGGCGCTGCGGCGCGACGAATCGGAGTACGTCCGCCGCTCGGTCGCCAACCACCTCAACGACCTGAGCCGGCTCGACCCTGCCCTGGCGGTCGCGATCGCCGGTGAGTGGCTGGCTTCGCCGGTGCCGAGTACCACGCGGCTCGTACGGCATGCGTTGCGTACCTTGATCAAGGCGGCTGACCCGGGAGCCCTTGCGTTGTTGGGGTTTGAGCCACCTGCGGGGCTGGTGGTGGACGGGCCGCTGGTCGCAGTACCGGCTGTTGCCGTGGGGGAGTCGCTGGCTTTCGAGTTCAGTGCGCACAACCGCGGCGACGGCGAGTTGCGGCTGGCGATCGACTACGTCGTCCACCACGTCAAGGCGAACGGGACGCTCGCGCCGAAGGTCTTCAAGCTCACCACCCGGACGCTCGCGCCGGGGGAGTCGGCGACGATCGCCAGACAACACTCGTTCAAGCCGATCTCGACCCGCCGGTACTACGCCGGCGAGCACGCGCTCGAACTCCAGATCAACGGCCGGACCTTCGGCCGCTCCTCCTTCACCCTCTCCACGGAAGGCAACCGATGACCATCCCCACCCCGCCCGACCCGACCGCCGCCGACCACGCGAAGCACCTCCCGCACTCGATCGTGACCTACCTGCGCGAGGCGGACCCGGCCCACCGGGCCAACGCCCACGACCTCCTGTCGGCCTTCACCCCCGACGCCGTTGTGGTCGACGAAGAAACCACCTACACCGGCCACGACGAGATCCACCGCTGGCGCGACACCGCCGCCACCGAATACACCTACACCGTCGAGCTGACCCACGTGGAAAAGCTCGACGAGACCCACTACGTCACCACCAACCACCTGGAAGGCGACTTCCCCGGCGGCGTGGTCGACCTCATCTACCGCTTCACCCTCGACCCCGAAACCAGCCTGATCACCCACCTCGAGATCGCTCCGTAGTCCTAGAGAAGGTGGCGCGCGACGATCTCGAGCAGAGTCGCGTGAGTGCCGGCATCGGCGGCGGCGATCACTCCCAGGCCTGAGTGCAGAGGTTGTCCGCGTAGGTCGGTGACGATGCAGCCGGCCGCGCGGCACAAGGCCAGCCCTGCCGTGAAGTGCACGCTGTCGCGGAGATCTCCGTCGGTCACGTACGCGGCGCGCCGGCCCGCCGCCACCCAGGCGACGGCCAAGGTGGTCGACAGGACCCGCTGACCGAACGCCTGCCGGAACGCGGGATCGGTCAGCAACCTCGACCCGAGCAAGTCGCCATCGGTGATCGGGTCGAGGTTGACGTCGACGAGCCGCGAGTCCGCCGAGGGTGCGATCGGAAGGTCGGATCCCTCCCGGCGGACGCTCGCAGTTGCTCCATCGGTCCAGAAGGTCTCGCCGGCGATCGGATCCGCGACGGCGGCGACGGCTGTCTCCGGGCCGTCCCGCAAGGCGACGTTGACCGAGAAGAGCGGAGTCCTGGCAGCGAAGTTGAGCGTCCCGCACAGCGGGTCGACGAGCCAGCGCCTCGGGGCGGTACCGTCGTCACTGGCACCGGTCTCCTCGCCCACGATCGCATCCTGCGGCCTGGCCCGCCGGATCAGCTCGAGAATCTCCTGCTCGGCGGCGAGATCCGTGTCGGTAGCGAAGTCCGTCGCCGACTTGTCGTGCCGGACGACCGCGGCACCGTACTGCGCCCGTACCACCGCGGCCCCCGCCTCCGCCGCCGCGACCGCCACCTCGAGATCAGACTCAGTCATCCCTCCATCCAACCCGGTGGCTGCCCGATGGTGAAGGGGGCCCGGCCCTGGATGCGGCGTGAAGGGAACTGTTGCCGATGGCCACGAATTCCTAGGGTCGCCATCATGACTTCCAAACTCGCTCTGCTCAAGCCACGGGGACTGCCCCGCTCGACCGGGGTGGCGGCTGCCGTGGGCGCGCTGGTGGTGCTCGGCGGCGGCATGCTGGTGGCCTCGGCCGCCGAACCCGCGACGACCACGATCCACGCCTGCGTCGACAAGAACTTCGGCGACCTCCGCGTGATCGACCCCGCCAAGGGCGGCTCCTGCCGCTTCTACGAGAACCCCACCTCCTGGAACCAGCAGGGCCCCAAGGGCGACCCGGGCACCCCCGGTGCCGCGGGTGCGCCCGGCGCTCCCGGTGCCAAGGGCGAGAAGGGTGACAAGGGAGACCAGGGCCCGAAGGGCGACCCGGCGGACAGCGTCGGCGTCACCGTCTCCGCCCCCGTACTGGTGAAGCAGGCCTTCAAACCAGGCGAGCGGCACTCCTGGGAGGCCCTCTGCCCGGCCGGCCAGGTTGTGGTCAGCGGTGGGCACTCAGGCGACTCGAACAGCGGCGAAGGTCTGATCTTCTCCGACTCGGAGCCCTTGTACTTCGCGCAAGGCTGGAAGGTCGAGGCGACCTACACCGGCACCCAGAGCAACGTCCAGGGCTATGCCTTCGCCCTCTGCGCAGTCGGCCACAGCACCGCGACACCGGGCGGCGGTGCAGGCTGACCCGCCGCAGACCGTTTGAATGAGGCCGTTCCGGGGTGTTGGCTGGAGAAAAACGCCCCGGAAGGACCCTCGATGGACATCGGTCTGCAGATTCCTGACTTCACCTGGCCGAACGGCGCGGCCGCGCTCGGCGCCGAGCTCGCCGCAGTGGCTGAGACCGCCGATCGGGCCGGCTTCAGCCACTTGGCCGTGATGGACCACTTCTTCCAGATCCGCGGTGTCGGCCCCGCGGATCACGACATGCTCGAGGCCTACACGACGCTCGGATTCCTCGCCGCGCAGACCGAGCGGGTCAAACTCTTCACGCTGATCACCGGCGTGCACTACCGCCACCCCGGCCTGCTGGCCAAGGCGGTGACGACGCTCGACGTACTGTCCGGCGGCCGCGCCATGATCGGCATCGGCGCCGGCTGGAACGAGGAGGAGTCCCGCGGGCTCGGCTTCGACTTCCCGCCGGTCGCGGAGCGGTTCGAGCGGCTGGAGGAGACGCTCAAGTACCTGCAGCAGATGTGGTCCGACGAGGACAAGCCGTTCGAGGGCAAGCACTACCAGGCCGAGCGGCTGCTGAACGTCCCGCAGGCGCTGAGCAAGCCGCACCCGCCGATCATGGTCGGCGGCGGGGGAGAGAAGAAGACGCTCCGCCTGGTCGCGCAGTACGCGCAGTCCTGCAACCTGTTCAACACCCCCGAGCTCGAGCACAAGCTCGACGTCCTCAAACAGCACTGCGAGGACGTCGGCCGCGACTACGCCGAGATCACCAAGACCGTCTACCAGACCCTCGACGCCGGTACGAACGGTGAGAAGACCCAAGAGCTGATCGACGAGCTGGGCCGTCTCCACACCCTCGGCTTCGACGCCGCCATCGGCAGCATCCCGCAAGCCCCCGACCTAGAAGCCGTAGAACGCATCGGCAGTGAGGTGATCCCCGCAGCCGCCCGCTTCTGAACTGCACGACCGGATCAGCCGGCGATCACTGCCACGCCGAGACGGCTGCCGTCCATCTGCGTGACTAGGGTTGGCCGTATGGAGCGAGTGCTGACGGCCAAAGGTGCGGCGACCCGGCAACGGATCGTCGAGGGCGCCGCGCTGCTTGTTCGCGATCGTGGGGTCGCCAACGTCGGGCTCGATGACATCTGCGCGTCCACTGCGACGAGCAAGAGTCAGCTCTTCCACTACTTCCCCGATGGCAAGGCCGACCTGATGCTCGCCGTCGTCAGGTACGAAGCGGAGCAGGTGATCACCGACCAGCTGCCCCAGCTCGCCGACCTCACCACCTGGCGCAAGTGGCAGGCCTGGCGCCGTCGCGTCATCCAGATCTACGACGCGCAACGGGCCGCCTGCCCGCTCCGGGCGCTGACCACCCAGCTCGGCACGGCGGATCCGGCCACCCGTGAGGTCGTCGACGGGCTGACCGACACCTGGGCGGCCTACCTGGCGGCCGGCGTCCAAGCGCTGAAGGACGCAGGGGAGATCGACCCGCGCATCGACGTACAGAAGACGGCCAACTCGATCCTTGCTGCCGTCACCGGCGGTGCGACCCTGCTGCAGTCGACCAACCGCCTCAGCTACCTCGAAGACGCCCTCACCGAGGCCCTCGACAACATGCGACGCCCGAGGAACCAGTACGTCGCCGGAGGAGGCTAGTCCCCGTCAGCCGCGGGCTTGCCCTCGCGCCACTCGCGTTCGAACGGCAGCCGCCAAGCATGCGGCGCGATCAGCTGGTGGATGGCGTTCGGCCCCCAGGTACCGGGTGCGTACGTCTTCACCGGCGGCGGGTCCTCCAGCAGCAGCGTCGAGTTCTCCCACAGCGACTCGATGCCCTCGGCCGTCGTGAACAGCGTGTGGTCGCCGCGCATAGCGTCGAGGATCAGCCGCTCGTACGCCTCCAGCACATCGCCCGCGGTCTCCGTCTCCTGCGTCGAGAACTGCATCGACAACTTCTCCAGCCGCATCCCCGGACCGGGCCGCTTGCCGTAGAAGGACAGCGACACCCGCGACGAGTCGGCCAGGTCGAAGGTCAGGTGGTCCGGCCCCTGCGACCCGACCCCGGAGCCGGACGGGAACATGGTCTTCGGTGCTTCCTTGAAGGCGATCGAGATGATCCGCATCCCCTCGGCCATCTTCTTGCCGGTCCGCAGATAGAACGGCACGCCGGCCCAGCGCCAGTTGTCGATCCCGACCTTCATCGCGATGAACGTCTCGGTGTCGGAGTCCGGTGCGACGCCCTCCTCGCTGCGGTAGCCGCCGTACTGGCCGCGGACCACGTCCGACGGCTGGATCGGCAGCATCGAGCGGAAGACCTTGTTCTTCTCCTCCGAGATGGCCCGTGGCTCCAGCGCCGTCGGCGGCTCCATCGCGACGAACGCGAGCACCTGCAGGACATGCGTGACGACCATGTCCTTGAACGCGCCGGTCGGCTCGTAGAAGGTGGCCCGCTGGTCCAGTCCGAGCGACTCGGGGATGTCGATCTGGATGTGGTCGATGAAGTTGCGGTTCCAGATCGGCTCGAACAGCCCGTTGGCGAACCGGAAGGCGAGGATGTTCTGCGCCGCCTCCTTGCCGAGGAAGTGGTCGATCCGGAAGATCTGCGACTCGTCGAAGGTCTCGTGGACGAAGTCGTTCAGCTCGATCGCCGACTGCAGGTTGTCGCCGAACGGCTTCTCCATCACCACCCGGGCCCGGTCGACCAGGTCGGCGTCGCGCAGCATCTGGATCACCGAGCGGGCGGCCTTCGGCGGTACCGACAGGTAGTGCAGCCGGCAGGTGTCCGGCCCGAGCACGGTCTCGGCCGTCTTGACGGCGGCGGCGAGCGCGCCCGGGCCCTCCTTGGTCGAGACGTACTCCAGCCGCTCCGAGAACTGCGCCCACTCGTCCTCGGTGATCTTGTGCGTGCCGTAGGTGTCCACCGCGAGCCGGGCCCGGGCCCGGAACTCGTCCGAGCTGAGCTCCTCCATCGCGGTCCCGATGATCCGTACGTCCGGCGCGAACCGCGACTGCTGCAGGTATGCCAGCCCCGGCAGCAGCTTGCGCTTGGCCAGGTCGCCGGTCGCCCCGAACAGGACGATCACATGCGGCGCGAGCGGCTCCAGATCACGCCGCGACGGTCGCGCCCCCGGCGCGGGATAGGCGATCGTCTGGGTACGTGAATCGGGCATTCTCAGGTCCTCCTACGGACGACGCGGCAAACCTTGATCAGTGTAGGCGCGCCGCCTCGAGGATCGCCTTCACGAACGCACGTGGCTTCTCCTGCGGCAGGTTGTGCCCAGCACCCTGTACTACGTGATGCACCCGGGGACCTGTGAAGTGGAAGGCCGAAGGTTTCCCATCCGTCCATGGAAAGTTGCCGTCGTCTTTGCCGTCGAGCGTGACGGCCGGGACCGTGATCGGCGGCTGCTTGCGGAGCTGGGCCTCCAGCGCGTCGTACCGGGGGTCGCCGGGCTCGGTCAGCCGGCGGTGGCGGTACACGTGCAGGACCACGGCGACGTAGTCCGGGTTGGTCATCAGGGAGGCGGCCCGGTCGAGGTCGGCCTCGGTGTAGTCCCAGGTGGGGGAGTTCTTGGTCCAGACGACCCGGGCGATCTCCTTGCGGTTCTGGGTCAGGCCGTTCTTGCCGCGCTCGGTGGTGAAGTAGTCGAAGTACCACTGGGCCGCCTCGACCGCCGGAGCCGCAGGGATCACTGCGAGCTTGGGGTCGAGGTTCTGGACCAGGTAGCTGTTCACCGAGACCAGTGCGACGCAGCGCTCCGGCCACAGGGCCGCTGCGACGCATAGACCGCGGCCACCCCAGTCATACCCGGCGAAGATGGCCTTGGGGATCTGCAGCGCGTCCATGAAGGCGATCCAGTCCGACCCGAGCGCTGCCTGCTGCCCGGAGCGGAAGGTGTCGGCGGACACGAACGTCGTCTCCCCGTGTCCCCGCAGGAACGGCGTGAGCACCCGGTACCCGGCCCGCACCAGCTCGGGCACCACATGCGTGAACGCATACGGGCTGTAGGGCCAGCCATGCCCGAGCAGTACCACGGGTCCACCGGCCGGGCCGGACTCGTAGTACGCGATGTCAAGCAGGTCGGTCTGCACGTGCCGCAGCCGCCCGAGGCCGCCCACTGCTACAGGTGCAGCGCTGGCGATGCCCGGTACTACGGCAGCCGCGGCGGCGCCCGCCCCGACCACCTTGCTGAAGGTCCTTCTGCTGATCATGAAAAGCAGTCCTCTCTCAACGCAGGGAACGGAACGCGGCGCGGATCTCGCGGCTGAACAGCTCGGGCTCTTCCCAGGCGGCGAAGTGGCCGCCCTTGTCGACCTCGTTGAAGTAGATGAGGTTGTGGTACGCCTGATCGGCCCAGCTGCGCGGGGTCTGGTAGATCTCGCCCGGGAAGACCGTGATCGCGGCCGGGATCGAGATGTCGACGGCGTTGAAGTTGTTCTCGCCGTTCTCCAGGTAGAGCTGCGACGAGGACACGGCCGTGTTGGTGACCCAGTACAGGGTGATGTCGTCGAGCATCTCGTCCTTGGTCAGCGACCGCTCCGGGTCGCCGCCGCTGTAGGTCCACTGCGCGAACTTGTCGTACATCCACGCGGCCAGCCCGGCCGGCGAGTCAGTCAGGCCGTAGCCGAGCGTCTGCGGGCGGGTCGCCATCATCGCGGAGTACCCGGTGTTCAGCGTGTAGAAGGTCTTCAACGTGTCGAAGGCCTTCTTCTCCACCGGACCGAGCCCGGCCGGCGCCGGATCACCGTCGTTGAGCGCCTTGGCGACGTCCGGCGGCACGGTGGCCGGCATGTTGACGTGGATGCCGAGCAGCCCGGGGAAGGCCCGGCGGGCCATCTTGTCCGAGACGACCGCACCCCAGTCACCGCCCTGCGACACGTACTGCGAGTAGCCCAGCCGCTTCATCAGTACGTCCCAGGCGAGCCCGATCCGGTCCGCGTTCCAGCCCTTCGCCGTCGGCCGCTCGGAGAACCCGTAGCCGGGCATCGACGGGATGACCAGGTGGAACGCGTCCGCCGCGCGGCCGCCGTACGAGGTGGGGTCAGTGAGGGGGCCGATCACCTTCTGCAGCTCGAGGATCGAGCCGGGCCAGCCGTGCGTGATGATCAGGGGCAGCGCGTTCGCGTGCTTCGAGCGGATGTGGGTGAAGTGGATGTCGAGGCCGTCGATCTTGGTGACGAACTGAGGCTGCGCATTGAGCCTGCGCTCGACCTTGCGCCAGTCGTAGCGCGTCCCCCAGTAGTGGACGAGCTCCTGGAGCTTGGCGAGCTGGACGCCTTGGGACTGGTCGGCGACCGTCTCCTTGGCGGGCCAGCGGGTCGCCTTGATCCGGTGACGCAGGTCGGCGAGCACATAGTCGGGCACGTTCACCTTGTACTTCCGGATGGCGGTGTCCGTTGCTGCTGCTTCGGGGCCGGCCAGCGCTTCGGTGCTGGAGAGGGCTGCTGTGGAAGCCACCGTGACGGCAGCGGCTGAGGTGGCGAGGAAGGCCCGCCGCGACGGTTGTTCGGGCATGGGATGTCTCCTACGGATAGTCAGCGCACTTACGCCTGACAACCTAGGAAGGACCGACCGTCCGCCGCGCCCGTCAGATGACGCTGCTGGTGTACGTCACCCTGGCGAATTCCGCAGTACGGCGGGCAAATCAGCGCGCGACGTGATGCCGAGCTTGGGGAAGATGCGGTGCAGGTGGGTGCTGACGGTTCGGTGCGAGAGGTAGAGGCGCTGGCCGATCTCGCGGTTGGTCAGGCCCTCGGCTGCCAGTTGGGCGATGCTCAGCTCGTGCGGGGTGAGTTGCTCGCGCGCATCCGGCGTACGGCGTGGGCTGGTCTCGCCTGCGGCGCGTAGCTCGCTGCGGGCCCGCTCGCTCCAGGGGATGAGGCCTAGCGCGTCGAAGGTCTCACGTGCGGCCCGTAGGTGGACGCGGGACTCCGCTGCTCGGCGGTGGCGGCGCAACCACTCGCCGAAGGCCAGGTGCAGTCGCCCGCGCTCCAGGGGCCAGCCGGTGAGGTCACCGGCCAGCGCGGCCAGGAATAGCTTCTCTGCGTCGTCGTCGCTGGCCAGTGCGGCGCGGGCGTAGCGCAGGCCTATGTGTAGGGAGGGGGAGCCGGTCTGCTGGGCATCCTTCTCCAGCCTCTGGATGATCTTGCGTGCTGCGTCCTCCTGGCCGCAGCGGATCGCTGCCTCGGTCAGGTCGGCTATCAGGTAGCAGCGCAGGGCTAGCTGGTAGGACGGCTCGGTCAGGTCGAACACGCGGTGCAGGTCGGCGAAGGCGTCGGCGTGGCGGCCCTCGCCCAGGGCGGACAGGCCACGGGCTAGCTGGACGGTGGCGAGGATGGGGCGGGCGCCTGCGGCTAGGGCGACCTGCTCTGCCTCGGCGATCAGGTTGGCGGCTTCGGCGTACAGGCCGCGGAGGGCTGCGATCTCGGCCTGGGCGGAGAGTGCGAAGCCGTACATGAAGATTTGGTGGGTTTCCTTGGCCAGCCGGGCTGCTTCCTCGGCGGCGGGCAGTGCGACGTCGAGGTTGCCCAGACGGGTGGCGCTGCAGGCGTGCACGGCCAGGGCGCGGGCGAGTAGGCCTAGCCGGCCTTGCGCCCGTAGACCGGCTGCGGCGGAGGCGGAGAACCTGGCGGCCAGCTCGAAGGCGCCGATCTGCAGGGCGGCGCTGCCGAGGAATCGCTCGACCTCGGGGTCGCCGCCGGTCTGTCCGGCGAGTTCCATCAGGCCGGCGGCGACGGCCTTGCCGCGCTCGATCGGGGCGACGTAGGCGAGGATGGCGATCAGGCGCGGGTCGTGTTCGTCGAGCGGGAGACTGTCGGCGACGTCGAGCAGATGCTGGCGCGCCTCCGGGCCGGGCTCAGCCCAGAAGCACCGCATCCCCGCACCCCACAGGATC
Organism: Kribbella koreensis; assembly: GCF_039525325.1. Taxonomy (NCBI): domain Bacteria; kingdom Bacillati; phylum Actinomycetota; class Actinomycetes; order Propionibacteriales; family Kribbellaceae; genus Kribbella; species Kribbella koreensis. Next base: position 401,100 of record NZ_BAAAHK010000001.1, on the reverse strand, counting down.
CGCATCGCCAGATCCAGATCGCCGTCCTCAAAAACCGACCGCGCCAACTTCGCCAGCTCGATCGGCCCCGCCGTGTCGTCGACCAGCCCGTCATCGAAACTGCTCCGGATCCAGGTAGCCCGCGCCCGATGCTGGAACGACAGCTCCTCCCTGGACGCCTCGGCGAGCAGCCGCTCCACCAGATCCGACCGCCCCGCCTCCACCCCCAGATCAGCCGCCCGCAGCAACCGATCAGCGCGCAACTCACCACTCTCACTCAGCCGAGCAGCCTCCTCCAACCCAGCAATAGCCGCCCCAACCCCACCCCGATACCGAGCCCGCTCAGCCGCCTCAACCAGTACCCCCGCAATCCCCTCATCAGCCGTTGTCGCGGCGGCCGCGAGATGCCAGACCTGCCGTTCGGGATCCTTCTGCAGCGCATCCGCCAGCGCTCGATGCGCGGCGCGGTGCTCAGCTGCGGTTGCCGCTTGAACGATCGCCGACCGCATCAAGGGATGCCGAAACGCCAACCGTCCACCCACGGCCAGCCAGGCACCGCCTTGCCCGCTGCTGCCCTGGCCGGACTCGCCCTGCCCAGCGCTGCCGCGCCCGGCCACGTTCGCCCCGGCTACGTTCGCCCCGGCTCCGCCTAGCGCGGCTTCGATCAGCCCGGCCTCGGCGGCCGGCGTGAGCGTCTCGGCGCCTACCGGCGCGCCGCTGAGCGCGGCGCTTGCGGCTTCGAACATCTCGCTGAGGGAGCCGCGATCGTTGAGTGCGGCAACCAGCAGGCACATCCGGGTGTCCGCGGGCAGCGTGGAGATCCGGGCGCCGAAGGCGCGCTCCAACCGGGTGTTCAGCGGCAAGGTGGCCTTGAGCAACGAGTCTGCCTGGATGGTGGCGGGTAGCTCGGCCAGGGCCAGCGGGTTGCCTGCCGCCTCGGACAGCAGGCGCTTGCGGACGGACGGGTCGAGCGTCGGAGCGACCTCGTCGAGGAGGGTGGATGCGACGTCGTCGGTGAGGGGCTCGAGGTGGAGGGAGGGCAGTTCGGTGTCCAGTTGGCTGGGGACGCCGTCCCGGACGGTGGCGAGCAGGACGATCGGCTCCGAGTCGAGGCGGCGTGCGACGAAGGCGAGTACGTCGGCGCTTGCTTGGTCGAGCCAGTGAGCATCCTCGGCGAGCAGCAGGAGCGGCGTACCGGTGTCGGAGAGGAGGTTGAGCGCTGCCATTCCGACCAGGTAGAGGTCCGGGATGTCGCCATCGGCGAGGCAGAGCGCGATTCGGAGGGCTTCGCGTTGCGATCCGGGCAGTGCGTCGATTCCCTTGCGGACGGGGTGCAGTAGCTGGTGCAGGCCGGCGTACGGGAAGTTCTGCTCGGACTCCGAGCCCGTGACGGCCAGGACCTTCGCACCGGCCGCCCTGGCCTGCGTGGCGGCCTCGGCGGCCAGTGCGGACTTCCCGATACCAGCGGCACCGCGGATCACCAGGGCGCCACCGGACTCGGTGATCCCGGCAACAAGCGCGCTCAGCCGTTCCTGCTCTGCCGTCCGCCCGAGGAGTGTCCGCACGCTGCCGAGTGTGGCATGCCAGAACAAAGCTCAAGAACTACTGGTAAGACCTTCATAAGACCCACATGTCAGCATCAGGCCAACCCGTCCGCGCACCGGTCAGCCCAACCTAGCCTCGGCGTATGCACCTCCGGCACAGCTTCCTGGCCCTCGCCCTCGCGGCCCTCGCCTTCACCGCGCCGGCGGAGGGGTCAGCGTCGGCGGAGGTGGGGGTGCTCGATCGCCGGCGGGGTGGCGTTGTAGTTGTCGGCTGGGTCCAGCTCCGTGCCGGGCGGGACGATCTCGTCGATCCGGTCAAGCACGTCCCCGGACAGGTCGAACTCAGCTGCCGGTAGCAGACTGTCGAGCTGCTCCTGGGTGCGCGGGCCGATCAGTACGGACGTCACCGCCGGGTGCGCCCGGGCGAACGCGATAGCCAGCTGAGGCAGCGTCATCCCGGCCTCTGCAGCAAGCGCGCTGAGCTTGCCCACAGCGGCCGCCTTCGCAGCACCAGTCACAGTGGTGGGGTCGTAGTGGTTGGGCCGGGTCGACGCCCGGTGGGACGACGTCAGGTCCGCCCGGCCCGACAGCCAGCCGCCATTGAGCGGGCTGAAGACCAGTACGCCGAGGTCGTGCCGCTGCGTCACCGGGAAGACCGATGCCTCCGGGCGCCGGGTGAAGATCGAGTACATGAGCTGCTCGGTCAGGAACCGGTGCGTACTCCGCCGCTCCGCGGCCCACTGCGCCTCGACGATCGTCTCGGCCGGGAACATCGACGACCCGAACGCCCGGATCTTGCCCGCCTGGACGAGGTCGGACAGCGCGGACAACGTCTCGGCGACGTCCGTGTCATGGTCCGGCCGGTGGAGCTGGTACAGGTCGAGGTGATCCGTGCCGAGCCGGCGCAGGCTGTTCTCGACCGACTGGATGATCCACCGGCGGGAGGCGCCGCGCTGGTTCGGGTCGGTGCCCATCGGCAGGCCGAACTTGCTGGCCAGTACGACGTCGTCGCGCCGGTCGCGGATCGCCGTACCGACGATCTCCTCGGACTCGCCGGCCGAGTAGACGTCAGCGGTGTCGATCAGGTTGATGCCGGCGTCGAGGGCGGAATGGATGATCCGGACCGAGTCCTCGTGGTCCGGATTGCCCATCGCGCCGAACATCATCGCGCCGAGGCTGAGCTCGCTGACCGAGATGCCGGTGCCGCCGAGAGTTCTGCGGTTCATGGGAATGCCTTTCTGTCGATACTTCGATCAGACCACCGGCGGGCGGGGAAGCGTGAGCCTGATGCTGGCGCCCGCTTGCGCGATCCTGGCGACTTCGGTGGAACACTGGGGGAGTGGACCTGCTCGAAGAGCTCCGGACGCTGATCCTGCGACACGCCGTCGGGCAGCGCGGGCACAGCCGGCACCTGCTGGACGGCGTACAGGTCAGCCGGGTCGATGCGCCGACCGAGCTGAGTGCCGGGGTGGCCGAGCCGTCGGTGGCGATCGTTGCCTCAGGCGTCAAACTGACGCTGCTCAACGGGGTGGCCTACGAGTACAGCGCCGGGCAGTTCCTGGTCACCTCGCTGGACCTGCCGGTGATCGGTCAGGCGCTGAAGGCGAGTCCCGACGAGCCGTTCGCCGTGGTGAGCATCCGGCTCGACCCGCTGGACATCGCGCCGCTGCTGCTCGAGACGCCGGCCCGGCCACCGCAGTACGGCGGCATGGTGGTCAGCGACGCGACGCCGGACTTGCTCGATCCTGTCGTCCGGCTGCTGCGGATCGCCGACCGGCCGGACGACGTACGGGTGCTGGGGGCCGGTATCCGGCGCGAGATCCTGTGGCGGCTGCTCCTCGGTGACCAAGGCGCGCTGGTTCAGCAGATCGGGCTGGCCGACGGCATGCTCTCGCACATCTCGGACGCGATCGGCTGGATCCGCCGGCACCACAACGAGCCGATCCTGGTGGCCGACCTGGCCGAGGTGGCCGGGATGAGCCCGTCGACCTTCCACCGCCACTTCCTGGCCGCGACCTCGATGACGCCGATCCAGTTCCAGAAGCAGCTACGGCTGCAGGAGGCCAGGGTGCTGCTCCGCACGCAGCCGCTGACGGCCGCCGAGGTCGCGTACCAGGTCGGCTACACCAGCCCGGCCCACTTCACCCGGACGTACCACAAGGCCTTCGGCCGTACGCCGGCCGAGGACCGGACTCCCTAGTACGCGCCTTCGTAGGCCGCGAACACCATGCCTAGGCCACGGCCGTCACCGAGCGCGCTCTCTTCCAGCATCTGGTTCATCACATAGGCAACGGTCAGCCGGGCCTCGAGGTCGACCAGGACCAGTGAGCCGCCCCAACCGCCCCAACTGCAGGTCTGGCCCTGCACGCTGTAGCCCATCCCATAACGCATCCGCCTGCCGAACACCTCGTCCTCACCGAAGAACTGCTCCTCGAGGACGCGCTCGCACCCGGCCTTCGACAGCAAGCGCACGCCACGGGCCTCGCCGCCGTTGGCCAGCACCGACTGGACAGCAGCGACCGACCGCGCGTTGCCGAACCCACCGGCCGATGGGATATCCGCCCGTCGCCAGGCCTCGGTGTTGGCGGTCTCCGCCGGAATCGGCGGGTTCCCGGGCCCCGCTGCGACGATCTCGGGTGCTCTGGTCGGGGCCGGGATGACAGGGGAGACCCGGTGGTCGTCACCGGGCGGCACAGTCAGCTGGAAGTCGGCACCGAGCGGTCCGGCGACCTCCTCGGCGAAGTAGGTGGCGAGAGTCCGGCTGGTTGCCCGCCGGACGATCTCGCCGAGCAGGAATCCCTGGGTCACCGCGTGGTAGGCGCCGACCTCCCCCGGCGGCGCGCTCGGCGCCTGCTCGGCCAGCAGCCTGGTCATCAGCGACCAGTCGTAGAGCTGCTCGGTCCGTACCGGCTTGTCCCAGGTGGGCAGGCCGGCCGTGTGGCCCAGCACGTGCCGTACCAGGATCTTGTCCTTGCCCAGGGCACCGAATTCCGGCCAGTACTTCGCGACCGGCGCGTCCAGGTCGATCACCCCACGGTCGGCGAGGATCAGCGTCGTCAACGCGGCCATCGTCTTCGTCGTGGAGAAGACGCAGGTGATCGTGTCGGACTCCCAGGGCCTGGTGCGGGCCTCATCGAAGTACCCGCCCCACAGATCCACGACCAGCTCGTCACCCAGGTAGACGGCGACCGAAGCACCGACGTCCTTGTCGTCCAGAGACGCGACCAGCGCCTCCCGCACGGTCTCGAACCGCGCGTCGCAGGTCCCCTCCACCTCACTCATGAGCCCATCAAAGCCACTACGCGCGCCCGCACCAACCGATTTGTTCGGTAGGCACCGGGATTTCATCACTCTGACAGCAGGCGCTGCTACAACGAGTGAATGCGCAAACTGGGGATCTTCTTCGCGGCGGCGCTGACCGCCCTGCTCATTCCGCTGCAAGCCCACGCCGTCACCGGCTGGCGGATCGTCGGTTCCGACAACGCCCGGCCGCTCGACGAAGGCCAGGGGCTGGCGACCGTGACCCGCGGTGGCACCACGACGTACCGGTACACCGGCACCACGACCATCCCACTCGATCTGCTGGTCGGCGGCTGGAACCACGTCGGCGACCCCGGTGCCGCCGGGGGTTGGTACGTGGAGCCGTACCAGCGTGACGACCGCGGCGCGAAGCTCTACCGGGTGCAGTCGCCGACCGGCAAGTGGAGCAACTACAAGCACGCCCTGGAACCGTGGGAGGCCAGCAACAACAGCTTCTCCGCGGTATCTCCGGACGTGCGCTGGATGGTCACTGGTGAGTGGGGAACCATGGACCGCCTCCTGGTCCTGCCCATGCCCGGCGTCGGTGCCACCAACCCGGCCCAGAACCTCCCGTACGCCTCGGCGATCCGCCTGAACCACCAGGTCCGCGACATCCAAGGCTGCGACTTCGTCACCGCAACCCAACTCCTCTGCGCCTCCGACGACCCCGACGGCACCCTCTTCGGCACCACCAAGCCCCTGCTCCAGGTAGACCTCTCCGCCCCCGTCGGCACCACCGACGTCACCGGCACAGTCACCTCACTGGGCCAACTGCCCTTGCAGAGCGCCTGCACCGGCACCTTCGAGGTAGAGGGCATCGACTACTACGAACCCGACGCCACCCTCCGCGTCATCGTCCTCTCCCCAAGCATCTGCATCACCACCGACAGCAAGACCTACCGCTTCCAGCATTAGCAACCTGGCCCGCCACGGTGGGGGTCCGGGGGCGGAGCCCGCCGGGTGGGGCGTGGGGGCTTCGCCCCCACAAAACGGCGGGCGATCCAGGCTCGCGCTTTCCGCGAGCATGAATCGCCCAGATCGTCCGCGCCCCCGGCAGGATTCGAACCTGCGCACCCGCCTCCGGAGGGCGGTGCTCTATCCCCTGAGCTACGGGGGCTCAGGAACGAGCAGAACATTAGCAGGAATTTCGGTGAGGGTTCGCATTGGGGGAGACCCTGGTCGGTCCCTGGGTCTTCCGTGTGGCGGGATCCTGGTGGGTACTGGAGTCGTCATAGTGGACGTAACCCCAAGTACCGAAAGGAAAACGAACCCATGGCTAGCTCCTTGGTCCGGCCGTCCAGCAATCGTTGGATCGGTGGTGTGTGTGCCGGTCTCGCGCGCCGTTTCGGCATCTCCGCGAACACGATGCGACTCATCTTCGTGGTCAGCTGCCTGCTGCCCGGTCCGCAGTTCCTGATCTACATCGTGCTCTGGGTGCTGATGCCGTCGGAGGACTGATCAAGGCGGCATGAAACCCTGCTCCCCATGAGAGCGGGTCTGCTGGTGGTGGCCGTCACACTGAGCCTGGTACCGGCGTTGAGCGGCTGCCAGGTCGGCCCGGCCAAGCCGGCCGCTGCGGAGCTCAGGACGAGCGCACCCCCGTGGAGCGCGCCACGGGATGCGGTCTCGTACGTCGACAAGGCCGGGTTCGAGCGGTTGCCGCTCGACTTCAGCGGCCCGGCGCCGTACACGCTCAAGCTGTCCGTCACGGTCGACGGCAAGCCGGTGGAGATCCCGGCGGACATCGGCGTCGACCGGCTCCGCGCCGAGCAGGCGGCGGTGCACACGCACGGTACCGACGGCGTGTTGTGGGTCGAGGCGAAGACGAAGGCCGAGCGCCCGACCCTGAGCCAGTTCTTCACCCTCTGGGGCCTCAGGTACGACGACCACTGCCTGGCCGACGCCTGCGGCTCGCTGACCGTCACCGTCAACGGCGAGAAGGCCGCGTGGGACACCAAGCTCCCGCGCGAAAGCGTCGTCCAGGTCGAAGCCACCCACTGACCTGAGTGGCAGGAAGCGGCTATCTGTCCCTGAGATCCCCTAGGGCCTTGTTGACTGCCGGTATGAACACCAAGCTCGCGCTCGTCGCCACCGTCGCCGCCACGCTCACCCTGGCCGGCTGCGGCGGTTCCTCGGACGACAACGGCACGGCCGGCCCAGCACCCACCACGCCCGCAAGCCCCACGGCCACGCCCACGCCCGGCCCCGGCGACACCCCACCGCCAGACACCGCCGGTACGCCGACCCCGCCCGCGACCCCGTCGTCCACCCCCAAGCCTTCGATCCTGCCGAAGCCCACCAAGCCGGTCCCCACCGCGGCCGACGGGACCAACTACAAGGCCTGCGCCGACTCCCGCTGCGAGGTCGCCGTCCGCACCGGCACCCGCCTCCAGGTCAAGCGGAGCACCCTCGGCTTCACCAGCATCCTGAAGATCGACCGGGTGAGCAACGGCACCGTCGCCTACAGCGCCGACGGCGGCTGCTGCAGCATCAGCACCAGCGCCCAGGGCCCCGGCCAGAGCTACACCCTCAACAGCCTCAAGGTGACCACCGTCGCCGTCTCCGGCAAAACAGCCGTCCTCCGCCTCAAACCCGCCTGAGCGGACGCCCGGGAGCGCGGTCGTACCGGGCTGTGGATACTGAGTCAAGGGTTTGGGCGGCTGGCCATTAGGCTGGCCCGGTGACTCCGGAACAGCTCGCTGAGAAGATTCTGTTGGCCCTGACCGCGCTCGTCGACGACGGCGCGCTGACGGTCGAGGGCGGCCTGCCCGGTGAGCTCAAGGTGGAGCGGCCCAAGAATCCCGAGCACGGGGACTACGCGACCAACATCGCCATGCAGCTGGGCAAGCGCTCCAGCCTCGGGAACCCGCGCAAGCTGGCCGAGCTGCTGGCGGCCAAGCTGCAGGACGACGACGCCATCACGGCGGTCGAGATCGCCGGTCCGGGCTTCATCAACATCCGGGTCGCGGCCGATGCCCAGGGCAAGATCGCGGCGCAGATCGTCGAGGCCGGCCCGGCGTACGGGTCGAGCGACTCGCTCAAGGGCCAGCCGATCAACCTGGAGTTCATCTCCGCCAACCCGACCGGCCCGCTGCACCTGGGCCACACCCGCTGGGCCGCAGTCGGCGACGCGCTGGCCCGGGTGCTGATCGCCGCCGGCGCCAAGGTCACCCGTGAGTTCTACGTGAACGACCGGGGCGCCCAGATGGACAAGTTCGGCGCCTCGCTGATGGCCTCGGCCAACGGCGTACCGGTCCCCGAGGACGGGTATCACGGGGAGTACATCAACGACCTGGCCGCCCGGATCGTCGCTGAGGTGCCGGGGATCAAGGAGCTGCCCGAGGCCGAGCAGTCGGTCGCGTTCCGCGAGGCGGGGTACGAGCGGCAGCTCAAGGAGCAGCAGGACCAGCTGGCCCAGTTCCGGACCGAGTTCGACGTCTGGATGTCGGAGCGCAGCCTGCACGAGCAGGACGGGGTCGGTCACGCGATCGAGAAGCTCCGCGAGCAGGGGCATCTGTACGAGGCGGACGACGCGCTGTGGATGCGGACCACCGACTTCACCGACGACAAGGACCGGGTGCTGATCCGGACCAACGGCGACCCGACCTACTTCGCCTCCGACGCGGCGTACTACGTGAACAAGCGCGAGCGCGGCTTCGAGGTCTGCATCTACTTGCTCGGCGCCGACCACCACGGCTACGTGAACCGGCTGAAGGCGATCGCGGCCTGCGCCGGCGACGACCCCGAACACAACATCGAGATCCTGATCGGTCAGCTCGTCAAGATCCTCAAGAACGGTGAGGAGATGAAGCTGTCCAAGCGCGCGGGCACGATCGTCACGCTCGCCGAGCTGGTCGAGGAGAGCGGCGTCGACCCGCTGCGCTACACGCTGTGCCGCTACCCGGTCGACTCGCCGCTGACCCTGGACATCGAGGAGATGACCCGCCAGGTCAGCGAGAACCCTGTGTACTACGTGCAGTACGCGCACGCCCGGCTCGCCTCGATCCTGCGCAACGCCGACGAGCTCGGGATCAAGCTGGACGAGTTCGAGCCCGGCCTGCTCAGCCACGAGAAGGAGGGCGACCTGCTCCGCGCGCTGGCCGACTTCCCGCGCGTGGTTGCGACGGCCGCCGAGCTGCGTGAGCCGCACCGGGTCGCCCGATACCTCGAGGACACCGCCTCGGCGTTCCACAAGTTCTACGACGTCTGCCGGGTGCTTCCGCGCGGCGACGAGGAGATCGAGCCGGTGCACAAGGCTCGCTTGACCCTGGTCAACGCCACCAAGACCGTCCTCGCCAACGGACTCGACCTGCTCGGCGTCAGCGCTCCGGAGCGGATGTGAGGGCGCACGAGGCGGGCACGCTGCACGCCGACCTCGGACACAACTCGCCGCCGTGGCTGCGCGCGCCGCGTGACCCCAACGACCTGGTCACCTCGCTGTGGTCGACGACGGCCAAGAAGAACGGCGAAGGCGCGCTCGAGGTCGGCGGCGTCGACCTGCGTGACCTGGTCGCCGAGCATGGCAGTCCGGCGTACGTGCTGGACGAGGACGACTTCCGGTCCCGGGCCCGCGCGTTCAAGCTCGGGTTCAAGGACTTCGACGTCTACTACGCGGGCAAGGCCTTTCTCTGTACGACCGTTGTCCGCTGGGTGATGGAGGAGGGGCTCAACCTCGACATCTGCTCCGGTGGCGAGCTCGCCGTCGCGCTGCGGGCAGGCGCCGACCCCAAGCGACTCGGGTTCCATGGCAACAACAAGTCCGAGCAGGAGCTGGCCCGCGCTCTCGAGGCCGGCGTCGGCAGGATCATCGTCGACTCCGAGCACGAGATCAGCCGGCTGATCGAGCTGGCCAAGGAGCGCGGCCTGGTCGCGCCGGTGATGGTCCGGGTCACCGCGGGCGTCGAGGCGCACACCCACGCCTACATCGCGACCGCGCACGAGGACCAGAAGTTCGGCTTCTCGATCACCTCGGGCGCGGCCTACGAAGCCGTTGCCCGGATCAACGAAGCGCCGGAGCTGGAGCTGCTCGGGCTGCACTCGCACATCGGCTCGCAGATCTTCGACTCGTCCGGCTTCGAGGTCGCCGCCAAACGAGTGATCGCCTTGCACGCAAGGGTTTCCGACGAGCTCGGCGTGGACATGCCGGAGCTGGACCTCGGCGGCGGTTTCGGTATCGCGTACACCACCCAGGACGACCCGTCCGACCCCGCGCAGCTGGCCACCGAGATGGGCAAGATCGTCGAGCACGAGTGCCGCGGGCACGGTGTCGACGTGCCGAAGGTCTCGATCGAGCCCGGCCGCGCGATCGTCGGCCCGGCGATGTGCACGGTCTACTCGGTCGGCACGGTCAAAGAGGTCTCCCTCGACGCCGATGCCTACCGCACCTACGTCTCCGTCGACGGCGGCATGAGCGACAACATCCGCACCGCGCTGTACGACGCCGACTACTCCTGCACGCTGGCCAACCGGTACTCCGAGGCCGAGCCGACGCTGGCTCGCGTGGTCGGCAAGCACTGCGAGTCGGGCGACATCGTGGTGAAGGACGAGTTCATGCCCGCCGACGTCAAGCCGGGCGACCTGGTCGCAGTACCGGGCACGGGCGCGTACTGCCGGTCGATGGCGAGCAACTACAACCACGTACCGCGGCCACCGGTGATCGCGGTCAAGGACGGGCAGACGCGGGTCGTCGTTCGTCGCGAGACCGAGGACGACATGCTTGCACTGGACATGGGGGCCGAATGACCGAGAACGCAGAACCCCTCGAAGAGAAGCCCGGGGCGGGGCAGCGGCCGCTGAAGGTGGCGCTGCTCGGATGCGGCGTCGTCGGCACCGAGGTGGTCCGGATCCTGACCGAGCGGGCCGACGACCTCGCCGCCCGGGTCGGCGCCCCGCTGGAGATCGCCGGCATCGCCGTACGCCGGGCCGGCCGGGCGCGCGACATCGCGGTCGACCCGGCCCTGGTCACCACCGACGCGCAGGCACTCGTCTCGCGCGGTGACCTGGACCTGGTGATCGAGGTGATCGGCGGGATCGAGCCGGCCCGCAGCCTCATCCTCACCGCCCTCGAGCACGGCGCCTCCGTCGTCACGGCCAACAAGGCGCTGCTCGCCGAGGACGGCCCGACCCTGTTCGCCGCCGCGGAGAAGTACGAGCGCGATCTGTACTTCGAAGCCGCCGTGGCCGGCGCGATCCCGATCCTGCGGCCGCTGCGCGAGTCGCTGGCCGGTGACGACGTGACCCGGGTGATGGGCATCGTCAACGGCACCACGAACTACATCCTCGACAAGATGGACTCCACCGGCGCCGGCTTCGACGAAGCGCTCGAGGAGGCCCAGGCGCTGGGATACGCAGAGGCCGACCCGACCGCCGACATCGAGGGCTTCGACGCTGCCGCGAAGGCCGCGTTGCTGGCGAGTTTGGCCTTCCACACCAGGGTTTCCATCGCCGACGTGCACCGCGAGGGCATCACCGAAGTGTCCGCGACGGATATCGCCTCGGCCCGCGAGATGGGCTGCGTGGTGAAGTTCCTGGCGATCTGCGAGCTGGACGAGGACAACGACTCGGTCGGCGCCCGGGTCTATCCGGCGATGATCCCGCTGAGCCACCCGCTGGCCTCGGTCCGGGACGCGTACAACGCCGTTTTCGTGGAATCCAAAGCGGCCGGCCAGCTGATGTTCTATGGTCGTGGTGCCGGCGGCGCCCCGACGGCCAGCGCTGTCCTCGGGGATCTGGTGTCCGCCGCGCGCAACCGGCTCAAGGGTGTGCCGGGGGTCGGCGAGTCGTCGTACACCCAGCGGGCCGCCCGTCCGATGGGTGCCACCCGGACTCGCTATCACGTGTCGCTGGACGTGGCCGACAAGGCCGGCGTGCTGGCGGCGGTGGCACTGGCCTTCTCCGACCACGGCGTGTCGATCCAGACCGTCCGGCAGGAAGGCCGCGGCGGCGACGCGCAACTGGTCGTCGTCACCCACACCGCCACCGACGCCGCGCTCTCGGCGACCGTGGAAGCCCTGCGTGACATGGAGATCGTCCGTGAGGTCAGCAGTGTGATGCGGGTCGAAGGGGATTAGAGATGACGAAGCAGCGGCCACACCAGTGGCGAGGCGTGATCGAGGAATACCGCGACCGGCTCCCGGTCTCGGCGGACACTCCGGTGGTCACCCTCGGCGAAGGCGGTACGCCGCTGGTGGCCGCGCAGTGGCTGAGCGAGCAGACCAATTGCGAGGTCTGGCTCAAGGTCGAGGGCAACAACCCGACCGGCTCGTTCAAGGACCGCGGCATGACGGTGGCGATCTCGCTGGCGGCGCAGGCGGGTGACAAGGCGGTTGTGTGCGCTTCGACCGGCAATACGTCGGCTTCAGCCGCGGCGTACGCCGTGCGTGCCGGGATGCTGCCGTTGGTGCTGATCCCGGCCGGGCGGATCGCGAAGGGCAAGCTGGCGCAGGCGATCGTGCACGGCGCGAAGTTGGTGTCGATCGACGGTGGCTTCGACGACTGCCTGCGGATCGTGCGGGAGCTGGGCAAGCACTACCCGGTCGCGCTGGTGAACTCGGTCAACCCGGTCCGGCTGGAAGGCCAGAAGACCGCGGCGTTCGAGGTCTGTGACGCGCTTGGTGACGCGCCCGATCTGCACTTGCTGCCGGTTGGGAACGCGGGCAACATCGCTGCGTACTGGAAGGGCTACCAGGAGTATCGCAAGGACAAGATCTCCTCGAAGGTGCCGCAGATGTGGGGCTTCCAGGCGGAAGGCGCCGCGCCGATCGTCACCGGACGGATCGTCGAGAAGCCGGACACCCAGGCGACCGCGATCCGGGTCGGCAACCCCGCGTCCTGGACGCTCGCCGAAGCTGCCAGAGATGAATCAGGCGGCCGGATCGAGGCAGTCACCGACGACCAGATCCTCTCCGCCCAACGCGAACTGGCCGCCCGGGAAGGCGTCTTCGTGGAACCCGCCTCGGCCGCGGGCGTCGCCGGACTGCTGGCGACGAAGGCCGCCGGCCGGCTGGACGGCGGCTCCACCATCGTCATCACCGTCACCGGCCACGGCCTCAAAGACATAGACACTGCTCTGTCTTACGCAACGGTCAAGGAGACCCCAGTCACCCCGGCAGACACCGACGCGGTCGCCCGAGTAGCAGGACTGGCTTAAGTTGCCCCCGACCGACGGTGGTCCGGTTCATGTCCGGGTACCAGCCACTAGCGCAAACCTGGGCCCTGGGTTCGATGCGTTTGGGCTGGCTCTGACTCGGTATGACGAGTTGACGGTTACTCCGGGTGGGGACGGAGTGGTTGTCGAGGTGACCGGGCCCGGTGAGGGTGAGGTCGCTCTGGACGAGTCGCATCTGGTGGTGCGGTCCATCCGCGCCGGGCTGGATGCACTCGGCGCGTCGGTGCCCGGCTTCACCTTGCGGTGTGAGAACCGGATTCCGCATGGGCGGGGGCTGGGGTCTTCGTCGGCGGCGATCGTCGGGGGGATCGCGGCGGCTTACGGGCTGGCGGGGGAGCCGTTGGATCGGGATCACGTGCTGGAGTTGGCCAACGAGATCGAAGGGCACCCGGACAACGTGGCCGCGTGTGCGCTGGGTGGGTTCACGATCGCGTGGACCGACGGTGGTACCGGCCGGGCGATCCGGCTGGAGCCGATGACCGAGTTGTCGGTGGTCGCGTACGTGCCGTCGACGCGCGTTCTGACCAAGGAAGCTCGTGGGTTGCTGCCGTCCTCGGTACCGCATGCAGATGCAGCTGCGAATGCAGGACGGGCCGCGTTGCTCGTTGCAGCGTTGACCTCGCGGCCCTCGTTGCTGATGACGGCGACCGAGGACTGGCTGCACCAGGAGTACCGGCAGCCCGCGATGCCCGAGAGCCTTGCCCTTGTGCACAAGCTCCGCGGAAGCGGTCTGGCCGCGGTCGTCAGCGGCGCCGGTCCGACGGTGCTGGTGCTGGGCGACGAACCCGAGCGAGCGGAGGAGGCACCCGACGGCTGGCACCGGTACGAGCTCGGTATCGATCCACTCGGCGTACAGGTCTGGTCCGCCGATGCAGAACAACTGCTCGCCGAGGGCGGGAATGAACGATCCCGGACACGCGTTGAACACCTCGAGGCAGCAGACTGACCCTGATGGGTGCTAGTCTCGGATCACCCGATCCCCTCCAGGTGATCGGCGAACTCTCGCCGCATCGGGCTTTGTTCCCGGCACCCCAGGTGTAGGTGGCGATCTCCCAGAGAAGAACTTGCGCCGCCTGCGCCGGAGATTTCCGGGGGAACCCAGATTCAGCGAGAGCCGCCTCCTTGTTACCCCGCGTCGCCGTTTCGTCGGTCGCGGGAGATGATTCCGGGCGATGAGCCTCTCAGGACATCGTCCATCCGTGTGGGAAGGACCTCACGTGACAGAAACTGTTGAAGCCTCCAGCGGAGCCGGTACCTCGGCCCCGGGCACCGACGCGACGGCTACCGCCGGAACGCGGCGCCGCAAGGCCGGAGGCGGCCTCGAAGGCATGCTGCTCCCCGAGCTCAAGCAGCTCGCCGGGACGCTCGGCATCAAGGGCACCGGCGCGCTGCGCAAGGGCCAGCTGATCGAGGCGATCAAGGCGACCCAGAAGGGCGCCGGCTCGGGCGGATCCCGTGCGCGATCGAGCCAGCCGACCCTGGACGAGGCCGCCGCGGAGCCCGTGGCCGTCAAGGCCGAGGCTCCGGCCAAGGAAGCGCCGCAGCGGGCCGGCAGCCGCCGGACGCGCGCCGCCGCCACCCAGACCAGCACCGAGCCGGCCGAGCAGACCGTCGCCGCCGCCAAGGTGGTCGACAAGGTGGCCGAGTCGTCGCCGGTCGCGGTGCAGAACGGCGCGACGGCCGAGGCCGTCCAGGCGCCGGAGAAGACTCGTGAGCCGGTCGACAGCCCGTCGGCCGAGCAGGGCTCCGACCGTGGCGACAGCCGCGGTGACCGGGGCGAGGGCAACCGCGACCGCAACCGTGGCCGCGACAACGCGCGGGACAACCAGCGCGACGGCCAGACCCGTGACAGCCAGACCCGCGACAGCCGGGACAACCAGTCCCGCGACGGCCGCGACGGTCAGGCCCGTGACGGTCAGGCGCGTGACGGTCAGCGTGATGGCCAGCAGAGCCGTGACGGTCAGCGGGACGGCAACCGCGACGGTCAGCGCACCGATCGCGACGCCAACCGGGATGGCGGCCGCGACAACAACCGCGACCGGCAGAACCAGAACGACCGGGGCGAGGAGGGCGAGGGCCGTCGCCGTCGCCGCCGGGGCCGCGATCGTGACCGGGTCGGCACCGACCGTCCCACGAACGACCGCAACGACCGCAACGACCGCGGCGGCCGGGACAACCAGCGCAACCGCGGCCGCAACGACCGCTTCGAGCCGGAGCCGACGATCAGCGAGGACGACGTGCTCGTCCCCGCCGCCGGCATCCTCGACGTGCTCGACAACTACGCCTTCGTCCGGACCAGCGGCTACCTGCCGGGCCCGAACGACGTGTACGTCGCGCTGTCGATGGTGAAGCGCTACGGCCTGCGCAAGGGTGACGCGATCACCGGCGCGGTGAAGCAGCCGTCGGACGGCGAGCGCAAGGAGAAGTTCAACCCGCTGGTCCGGATCGACACCGTCAACGGGTCCGACCCCGAGGTCGCCAAGCAGCGTCAGGACTTCAACAAGCTGACCCCGCTGTACGCGACCGAGCGGCTCCGGCTCGAGACCGAGCCGGGCATCCTGACCACCCGGATCGTCGACATCGTCAGCCCGATCGGCAAGGGCCAGCGCGGCCTGATCGTCTCGCCGCCGAAGGCCGGTAAGACGATGGTGCTGCAGGCGCTCGCCAACGCGATCACCACGAACAACCCCGAAGTACACCTGATGGTCGTGCTGGTGGACGAGCGGCCCGAAGAGGTCACCGACATGCAGCGCACGGTCAAGGGTGAGGTCATCGCCTCGACCTTCGACCGGCCGGCCGACGACCACACCACGGTCGCCGAGCTGGCGATCGAGCGGGCCAAGCGGCTCGTCGAGCTCGGCCACGACGTCGTCGTGCTGCTGGACTCGATCACCCGCCTGGGCCGGGCGTACAACATCGCGGCCCCGGCCAGCGGCCGGATCCTGTCCGGTGGTGTCGACTCGTCGGCGCTGTACCCGCCGAAGCGGTTCTTCGGCGCGGCCCGCAACATCGAGGACGGCGGCTCGCTCACCATCCTGGCGACGGCGCTGATCGAGACCGGCTCCAAGATGGACGAGGTCATCTTCGAGGAGTTCAAGGGCACCGGCAACATGGAGCTGCGGCTGCGTCGCGAGTTCGCCGACCGCCGGATCTTCCCGGCCATCGACGTGGTCGCCTCCGGTACCCGCCGCGAGGAACTGCTGATGAGCAAGGACGAGACCCAGGTCGTCTGGAAGCTCCGCCGGGTGCTGTCCGCCCTCGACGGCCAGGCGGCGCTGGAGCTGCTGATCGGCAAGCTCAAGGAGAGCAAGTCGAACATCGAGTTCCTGCTCCAGGTGAACAAGACCACCCCGTCGGCCGGCAACGGTCACACGACGGACAACGGTAACTAGCAGTAGCCGCTTGCTGACCGGATCGCCCCGGAATACCGGGGCGATTCGTCAGGTTGGGCCACTAGATGGCAAACTTGTCTGTTGGTTCCGGTTCACGTTCGTACCAAGCGGACGACCCGGCGCCCCTTTGACTCGAGGAGATCCATGAAGAGCGACATCCACCCGAACTACGTGAAGACCACGGTGACCTGCACCTGTGGCGCGTCGTTCGAGACCCACTCGACGGCCGAGAGCGGCACCATCCGCTCCGAGGTCTGCTCGCAGTGCCACCCGTTCTACACCGGCAAGCAGAAGATTCTCGACACCGGTGGCCGCGTCGCCCGCTTCGAGAAGCGGTACGCGAAGAAGTAGCTGCAAAAGCTCTGGGCGAGGTGTGCCTGCGGACAGCGCAGGCCACCTCGCTTTTGCGTGTTGTGCGGCTTCGCCGCGAGCGGGGGCTTCGCCACCCGCACCCCCCTTGCGTGGGCTGGTGCTTGATTCGTACCCGGAAGGAGTGCAGGCATGTTCGAGGCAGTGCAATCGCTGAAGGCGGAGTACGCCGAGCTGGAACGGCGGATGTCGGATCCTGAGCTGCACTCCGACCAGGCCGTCGCGCGGCAGGTCGGCAAGCGGTACGCCGCCTTGGCGCCGGTCGTGCGGACGTACGCGGAGTGGCTCCAGACGGCCGATGACATCGAGGCCGCCAAGGAGCTCGCCCACGAGGACGCGAGCTTCGCCGAGGAGGCGATCAAGCTCGAGCGCCGCCGCGACGAGCTGGCCGAGAAGCTGCAGGTGCTGCTCGTGCCGCGCGACCCGAGTGACGACAAGGACGCGATCCTCGAGATCAAGGCGGGAGAGGGCGGCGACGAGTCGGCCCTGTTCGCCGGCGACCTGCTGAAGATGTACCTGAAGTACGCCGAGTCGCAGAACTGGAAGACCGAGGTGCTCGACTCGGCCGAGTCCGACCTCGGCGGCTACAAGTCGATCACCGTCGCGGTGAAGGCGAAGGGCACGCCCGAGCCCGGCGAAGCGCCGTACGCGAAGCTGAAGTTCGAGGGTGGCGTGCACCGCGTGCAGCGGGTGCCGGTGACCGAGTCGCAAGGACGGATCCACACCAGCGCGGCCGGTGTCCTGGTGCTGCCCGAGGCCGAGGACGTCGACGTCGAGATCGACCAGAACGATCTGCGGATCGACGTCTTCCGGTCGTCCGGTCCCGGCGGTCAGAGCGTCAACACCACCGACTCGGCGGTCCGGATCACCCACATCCCGACCGGCATCGTCGTCTCGATGCAGAACGAGAAGTCCCAGCTGCAGAACCGCGAGCAGGCCATGCGGGTACTGCGGTCCCGGCTGCTCGCCGCTGCGCAGGAGGCGGCCGACCAGGAGGCGTCCGACGCCCGCCGGTCGCAGATCCGTACGGTCGACCGCTCAGAGCGCGTACGCACCTACAACTTCCCGGAGAACCGCTTCTCCGACCACCGGGTCGGCTACAAGGCGCACAACCTGGACCAGGTGCTCAACGGCGAGCTGGCCCCGGTGATCCAGGCACTGACCGAGGCGGACCTCACCGCTCGTCTAGAGGCCGTCGAGAGCCAGTGACCCCGGTGAGTGTCCGCACGCTGCTCGCCGAGGCCACTGCCCAGCTGGCTGACGCAGGGGTCGCGTCTCCCGACTATGACGCGGCAGAGCTGCTGGCCCACGTCACCGGCGTACGGCGGATGCAGTTGGGGCTCGTGAAGCCCACGGCCGACCAGGAGGCGCAGTACGCCGCCCTGCTCGCCCGTCGCGCCCAGCGCGAGCCACTGCAACACCTGACCGGTACTGCGGCCTTCCGCTACCGCGACCTCGCCGTAGGACCAGGGGTGTTCGTACCGCGCCCCGAGACCGAGGTGCTCGTCGGCTGGATCCTCGACCGCATCGCCGACGTCGAGAACCCACTGGTGGTCGACCTCTGCAGCGGCTCGGGTGCGATCGCCGGAGCCGTCGCCACCGAGCGGCCCGACAGCACGGTGCATGCCGTGGAGCTGTCGCCCGAGGCGTGCGTCTGGGCCCGGCGCAATCTGGCCGGGACTGGGGCCACCTTGCATGAAGGCGACATCGACGGTTGCCTGCCGGAGCTGGATGGCCAGGTCGACGCGGTGATCTCCAACCCGCCGTACATCCCTTTGACTGCTTGGGAATCCGTCACTGCCGAGGTGCGCGACCATGACCCGGCGCTGGCGCTCTGGTCGGGCGACGACGGGCTCGACGAGATCAAGGTCGTCGCTGCCACCGCCGGCCGGCTACTGAAGCCTGGTGGGTGGTTCGGGTGCGAGCATGCCGACGTACAGGGTGAATCCGCGCCGGCCGTCTTTGCTGCGACCGGTCTGTTCACCGAGGTACGCGACCAGCTCGACCTGACTGGCAAGCACCGCTTCGCTACGGGGCGCAGAGTTCACTCGTAGACGACGAACTCCGGGCGGGGTTTGAGCGCCATCACCTGGGCCGGTGTCATCAGCGGGCCGTGCCGGGTGTCTTCCTGGTAGAAGAGCTTGAAGCCCGCATGCACGCCGGCCGCCATCCGCGGCGTGAGCTTGTGCCAGGTGGACTCCTTGGCTGAACGGCTGCCGATCCCGTCGACCGACTTGATCGTCACGACGCCCGGGTGTTGCTTCAAAGCCTTCTCGTTGCTGACGATCCGCGCTGACAGTTGGTGAAAGACGAACACCTTCTCCGGTAGGTCGTTCTGGGCGACCAGCCCGGACAGGTACTTCGCGATGCCGTCCAGCTCGGCGCCGCTGGTGTGCCCGAAGACTCGCCCCGGCACCTGGCCCGGCCCGACCGCCCACTCCGGGTCGAAGGCGAGGCCGACGTCGGGTTCCTTCAGCCAGCGCTCCTGCCGCTTCACCTCGTCGAGGATCTTCGCCCGGCCCGGCTGGATGTCGAGCAACAGCAGCATCTTGTGCTCGCGGGCGACCTTCAGATACCGCTCGATCTTCTCGTCGGCCAGGCGGTTGCGGTACTTGCGGTCCTTCCCCGGCCCGCCGCTCGCGACTACGACGATCAGCTCGAGCACCGGCAACGGAGTACGCCCGACGGCGTACGACTTGGCAAGCTTCTCCAGCTTGTCCGCCTTCGCATCCAGGTCCTTGTCCAACGGCCCCAACGCAGGCGACCCCGGCAGCCCGACATACCCCACCAGCTGGTACTTGGGAAAGATCACCCGCCCACCCCGAGGCAACTCCCCATCAGCCGGCGGCGCAGGCATCGAACTGGACACCTTGGGCACCGGCTTCAGCACCGGCCCGGCCCCCGCATCGCCCTTGCTGTCGCTGCAGCCGGCTGCCGCCACCAGCAGCAAGCTCGCCACAACCCCAGCCGTCCTACGCACCGCACCAGGGAACCACGGCGAGCCGACAAAACCACGCGGCGGAGGGCGTGGACGACGCGGGTCAGGCTGTGCGGGGGAGGGCTGCTCGGCGGCGCCGGAGTTCGGCGGCGTGCAGGGGTGTCATGGTGCCGAGTCGCTCGAGGGCTGCGTCGAGCAGCTTTGCGGCTTCGGATAGGGCTCCGGCGGCCTCGGCGCAGGCGGCTAGGCCGGCTAGGGCCCGGGCCGCGATCAGACGGCGGTGGTCTTCTTGTGCGCTCTCGAGGAGCGCCTCGAAGTACCGCTTGCTCTGCTCGAGGTGGCCGGCGGCGAGGTGGGAGCGGCCGAGTTGGGTCCGGGCCTCGTCGGTGGCGAACACGCTGGCGGTTTCGAGGCCGATCGACAGGGCCTGCTGCTGGAGCTCGATCGCCTGGGCGAAGTCGCCGAGCTGACGGTGAGCGGCGCCGAGCTGGCAGAGCGAGTCGGTCCGGCTGAAGCGCATCCCGAGCTCGGCCGCGAGCGCCTGGGACTCCTTGACCGCCTCGATCGCGAGCAGCGGCTGGCCGAGTTCGTTGTACGACTCCGCGATGCCGTTCAGCAGGTGCGGCTGCAAGGTCCGGTCATCGTCGGCCCTCGCCATCGACAAGGCCAGCCGGTAGGACTCCAGCGCTTGCCGGTGTTCGCCCCGGGCGCCCTCGGTGATCGCGCGCTCGGCCATCGCGTGCGCGGCGGCGGGCCGGTTGCCGATCGCCTGGGCGAGCTCGAGCGCCGCGGTGTGGGCGGCGACCGCCTCCTCGCCAGGATTGATCAGCCGCAGCGCCTCACCGAGGAGGCTGAGCAGCTGGATGCGTAGCACGGGATCGTCGTCGCCCAGCAGCTCCAGAGCGGCCCGGACCGGGCCCAGCGTCGCCAGCGGCCCGCGCTGGGGCCTCTCCAGGACAGCCTTGACGAACAGAACGCGGGCCTGCGGTACGGACGCTCCGAGCCGTTCAGCCGCAGCCAAGCCGAGTTCCAGCAGCGTCGTCCGTTGATGGACCAGGTTCCGTTCATGGAAGTAGCGAGCGAACGCTGCGGCGATCATCCAGCTCTGCTCGTCGAAGGAGCCGTCAGCTACTCGCTGGACCGCGGCGACGACGTTGTCGCCTTCCGCATCACCCCAAGCCCGGCCCTCCTTGGGAGTCGTCAACACAGGACCGGCGGCTGAGTCTCGCTCGCTGAGATCGACATAGCGGAGCTTCGTGAGCAGCGACACGGCGCGATGGGATGTCTGGAGGTAGTACTCGAGCAAGCGGCCGACGGCGGCCTCACGATCGGCCAAGGCGTCCTGCTGGCTCAGCTTGCCGGCGTACTGGCGCAGTAGGTCGTGGAACTGGAACCTGTCCGGCGCTGACTGCAGCAGGAGGCTGGCGTCCAGCAGGTCCTCCAGCAACGGCTCGGCGTCGTACGGCTCCACACCGGCGAGTGCGGCCGCGCCATAGCGGTCCACGTCCCGGCCGGGGAGCAGGCTGAGGTAGCGGAACATCCGTTGCTGCTCAGGGCTCAGTTGCTCGTACGACATCGCGAACGTCGACACCAGCCCGCGACCGTCGGCCGTGAGCTCGTCCAGCCCACGGTCCTGTGCTTGCAGCCGCTGGTTGAGGTGCTCGACCGTCCAGGTCGGCCGGTGCCGCAGCCGCGCCGCAGCGATCCGGATCGCCAGCGGCAGGTACCCACAGAGCTCCACCAACTCCTGCGCGGCCTCGTGCGAACCGCCACGCTCGGAGCCGACGATCTCGACCAGCAGCCGGGCAGCGTCCTCCGCGCCGAGCACCCCGAGCGGAACCCGCCGGGCCGCGTCGATGCCGATCAGTTGCCGGCGGCTGGTGATCAACACGCCACAGCTAGGGGCCCCAGGCAACAATGGCTCGACGAGCCGGCTGTCAGGTGTGTCATCCAGGACGATCAGTACCCGCCGCCCGGCGACCTCGGACCGCCACAACGCGGCCTGCTCGTCCAGCTCGCGCGGGATCCGCTCTGGCTTCACCCCAATGCTGCTGAGCAGATGCTCCAGCGCAGCCCGTACTTCGAGAGCCCCCCGCCCAGGCGTATGCCCGTGCAACTGCAAATACAGCAGCCCATCCGGGTACACGTCAGCCAACTCACGCGCAGCCCGTACGGCGAGCGCCGTCTTGCCCGCCCCACCCATGCCGTCCACGGTGACGATCGGCGGTGCAGTGCGTTCCTCCCGACTCAATGCGGCGACCACTGCCGCCAACTCGGTGTCGCGCCCGACGAATGCTGAGTCCTGGTAGGGCAATTCGTCCCGCCCGGGCCGTGCTTCGCTCTCGTTGCGCAGGATCCGCTGATGGGTCGCCCGCAATTCCGGGCCGGGCTCTACGCCGAGCTGGTCGACCAGGGTGTCCCTGGCTTGCTTGTAGACCGTCAATGCGTCTGCTTGTCGGCCACCGGCGTACAGGGCGAGCATCAGTTGGCCAGCCAGGCGCTCATCGAGAGGCCGCTCGGCTACTGCGGTCACTAGCTCGGCCACGACCGCCGAGTGGCGTCCACTGGCCAGGTCGAGGTCGATGCGGTCGCTCAGGACCTTGTAGCGCCGCTCCACGAGCCGCTGTCGGTGGGTAGCGAGGTAGCGGCCCGGCAGCCCGCTCAGTGGCTCACCGCGGAAGAGATTCAGCGCCTCGGCATAGGCTCCTGCGTCCTGCTGAGCCTCGGCGGCTTGCACTGCTGCATCGAAGCGGTTGACGTCGACTGCGTCGGGAGTCACCCGCAGCATGTACCCGTCCCTGGTCCGCTCCAGCAGGCCCTCGACGGCCAGCGCTTTGCGGATTCGGTAGATGTACGGCGGTAGGACCTTGAGGCCGGTTGCCGGTGGCTTGTCGCCCCAGACCGCGTCGAAGAGCTCTTCCGGAGTACAGGTCCGGTTGGCACGCAGGGCCAGCACAGCGAGGAGCGCCTGCTGGCGTAGCGGACCCACCTCGACCAGCTGTCCGTCCAGCCGGACGGACAGCGAGCCGAGCAGCTCAATGCGCAGTCCCGCAGTCACACTGCGCAGTCTGGCGGCGCAGGACGGCCACCGGCAACCGAGTGACTACGCCTTGGCCACGTACTCGTCGATCTCCGCGATCAGCTTGGTCTTCGTGGTGTCGTCGGCGAAGGAGACCTGGACGGCGGTGCGGGCCAGGTCGGCCGCGCCCTGGTTGTCGAGGTTGAGTAGGTCGGCGGCGACGGCGTACTCGTTGACCAGGTCGGTGCCGAACATCGGCGGGTCGTCGGAGTTGATGGTGACGACCAGGCCGGCCTCGACCATGCCGCGCAGCGGGTGCTCGTCGTACGACGCGACGACGCGGGTGGCGAGGTTGGAGGTCGGGCTGACCTCGAGCGGGATCCGGTGCTCGCCCAGGTAGTCGACCAGGGCCGGGTCCTGCAGGGCAGAGGTTCCGTGACCGATCCGCTCGGCCTTCAGTACCCGCAGGGCGTCCCAGATGGTCTCCGGGCCGGTCGACTCACCGGCGTGCGGCACGCTGCGCAGACCGGCGGCGCGGGCGGCATCGAAGTACGGGGCGAACTGCGGCCGCGGTACGCCGATCTCCGGGCCGCCGAGGCCGAAGCCGACCAGGCCGTCGGGGCGGACCTCGGTGGCGATCCGCAGCGTCTCGGCTGCCGCGGGCAGGCCGGACTCGCCGGGGATGTCGAAGATCCAGCGCAGGACGACGCCGAACTCCTTCTCCGCGGCGGTTCTGGCGTCCTCGATCGCCTCGCAGAACGCCTCGGCGGCCATTCCCCGTTTGACCGACGAGTACGGCGTGACGGTGAGCTCGGAGTACCGGATGTTCTGGCCGGCCATCTCGCGGGCGACCTCGTAGGTGAGCAGCCGGACGTCCTCGGGCGTGGTGATCAGGTCCACCACGGACAGGTAGATCTCGATGAACCGGGCGAAGTCGGTGAAGACGAAGTACTCCGCGAGCGCGGCGGCGTCGGCGGGTACGGCCGAGTTCGGATGCCGGGCGGCGAGCTCGGCGACGATCCGCGGCGAGGCGGAGCCGACGTGGTGGACATGCAGCTCGGCCTTCGGCAGGCCGGCGAGAAAGTCGCGTGTCACAGTCATGGCGGGGATCTTATGCATGCCGTCCGGTCGCCCGCCGGGAAGCTGACAGATGATTGTCAGGAGTGCGTGCGGCGAACCCGATTGGGGCGCGTAGCCACCGGAGTGGCACGATTCACTCCGTGAGCGAGCGCTTTGACTTCACCGGTGACGAGTTGGCCCCGGCCTATCGTGCGGCCGTGGACGCGATCGAGGCGGGCGACCTGGTCGTCCTGCCGACCGACACCGTCTACGGGATCGCGGCGGACGCCTTCAAGGCCGACGCCGTGCAACGGCTGCTGGACGCCAAGGGCCGCGGCCGCGACATGCCGCCGCCGGTGCTGATCTCGGTGGTCGAGTCGCTGGACGCGCTGGCGACCGACGTACCGGAGGCCGGGCGCAAGCTGTGCGAGAAGTTCTGGCCGGGGCCGCTGACCGTGATCTGCCATGCACAGGGGTCGCTGATGTGGGACCTGGGGGAGACCCAGGGGACCGTCGCCCTGCGCGTGCCCGACCACGAGAACACGCGTGAGCTGTTGTCCCGCACCGGACCGCTCGCGGTGAGCTCGGCGAACTTGAGTGGGCAGCCGGCGGCGCTGGATGTGTACGACGCCGAGGCGCAGCTGCTCGACTCGGTCGCCGTCTACCTCGACGGCGGTGTCGCCACCGGCGGCCAGCCGTCGACCATCGTCGACCTGACCGGCGACGTGCCCCACATCGTCCGGATCGGCGCTCTGTCCGTCCAGCAGATCCGCGAAGTAGTCCCCGAGGCCACCACCGACCTCGAGCCCGACGAGAAGCCCCAGGACGAGCAGCCGCAGGACGAGAAGCCGGCCGACGAGACCGTCCAGGACGAGAAGCCGGCCGACGAGCCAACCGAAGCACCGGTCGAGGCGTCCAAAGAGAAGATCGATGACCAGCCCGGTGACGAGAAGACAGCTGATGTGAGGCCTGCGGACGAAGCTCATGACTCCTGACTCCACGCCTACTGCGCGGCACTCGGCACGGCATCTCGCCGCACGGGTGCAAAGGGCAAGATGCTCCGCATCTAACCCTCCGCCCCCGCACGCCGAGCTACCGCACCGAGCACCTGCTCGCTACGGCGTGGAATCAGGAGTCATGAGCTGTGCGTGAGTATCTGCTGGTCCTGTTCGTGGCGATGGCCACGACCTTTCTGCTGACCGGTGTGGCCCGGCAGATCGCGTTGCGGTACGGCGCGGTGGCCAAGGTCCGTACCCGGGACGTGCACAAGGTGCCGATCCCGTACTTCGGTGGGATCTCGATCCTCGGCGGCCTGATCGCCGGCTTCGCGGTCGCCTCCAGCCTGCCCTTCCTCGGCGACAGCCTGCAGGTCGCCCACGACGCCCGGGCGATCCTGATCGGCGGCGTGGTGATCTGCGCCGTCGGCGTCGTCGACGACCTGTACGAACTGGACGCGATCACCAAGTTGGCCGGCGAGGTCCTGGCGGTCGGCGTGATGGTCGTCCAAGGCATCCAGCTGTACTGGCTCCCGCTGCCCGGCGGCATCTTCTCGCCGCCACCCGCGCAGCTGGCCGTGCTGACCGCCGGCATCCTGCTCGTCTCCACCAACGCGGTGAACTTCGTCGACGGCCTGGACGGTCTGGCCGCCGGCGTCACCGCGATCGGCGCGGCCGCCTTCTTCACCTACTCGTACCTGCTGAACGTCGAGCAGAACCTCGACCGCGCCACCACCTCGACCCTGATCACGGTCGCGCTGGCCGGTGCCTGCCTGGGCTTCCTGCCCCACAACTTCTTCCCGGCAAGAGTGTTCATGGGTGACTCAGGGGCCCTGCTGATCGGTCTGATGCTGGCCGCCTCGACGATCAGCCTGACCGGCCAGATGGACCCCAACGCCGTCCCGTACGAGGTCGGCGGCTCCAGCCTGCTGCCCGCGCTGCTCCCGTTGATCCTCCCGATCGCGGTCCTGGCGATCCCCGCGCTCGACCTGACACTGGCCTACATCCGGCGTACGAAGGCCGGCCGCTCGCCCTTCGCGGCGGACAAGCTGCACCTCCACCACCGCCTCATGCAGCGTGGTCACTCGCACCGCCGCGCGGTCCTCCTGATGTACCTGTGGACCTTCCTCATCGCCTTCGGCGTGGTGGTTCTCGGCCTGCAACTGAAGTGGTGGACGACGCTGCTCGTGCTCGCCGTCGCCGTGGCCGCGATCCTGCTGACCACCGGTCTGCCGAGGCGTTCCGGGAGGGCGCTCTCCAAGGTCTGACCGGGACCAGACCAGTAGGTGTCGTGGCCTACAGATAAGGTGTGCGTGTACAGCGGCAGGGACGCTCGTTTTGCTGACCGTGAAGACTTTGTGCTAGTTTTCACAAGCACCAGCAATCAACAGCTTCACCCCTGACCCCGCCCACCAGACGACCGAGGGCAAGAATCCCGGTCGCCAGCAGGACGGAACCACCAGATGCCCCCCAAGGCTGACACCGCCCAGGTAAGTAGCCCCAAAGAAGCCGGCCAAGCGACAAAGCACCCGGCTCTCGCGATGTTGCGCGGCGCCGCGGTCGCCGCAGTGGTCGTCGGCGTGAACGCAGCCGCCGTCGCGACCGTAGCCGCCGGGTCCAAGGGGCTGTGGGGCGCACTGCTCGGCCTGCTGATCGTGCTGGTCTTCTCCGGTGCAGGCCTGCTCGCGCTGCATGCGGCGCGGCACACCAGCCCGACCATGCAGCTCGGCGTCGCGATGGCCTCCTACACCGGCCGGATCGCGATCTTCGGCGGCCTGCTCGCCCTCGCGATCAACTCCGACTCGCTGGCCCGCAACGTGAACCTCACCGCCCTCGGAATCACCGCGATGGTGGTCGTGATGGGCTGGATGGCCGGCGAGATCTGGTCCTGGTCCCGGCTGCGCGTGCCGATCTACGACCTCGACCACGAGGTGAACCCGTGAGCACAGTCGGTAACGCCTCGGAGAGCCGTTTCCAAGCTGTGATCAAAGGTGTGTCGAATGGCACTGGACACCCCGCTCAGGCCGATGTGACCCGGCGTGTCGCCGACTGGTACCTTTCGGGTGCCAATGAGCCAGAACGAGGATCCGAAGCCGACGCCGAACACATCCGGCGATGGCTGGCGGGTCCTGTCCTACTTGATCGGCGGGGTCCTCGTCTACGGGGGCATCGGCTTCGGGTTGGATCGCTGGCTGGGCACCAAGTTCTTACTTCCGGTGGGCATCGTGCTCGGTGCCGGCCTGACGATCTTGCTGTTGAACTTCCGGTACCGGCAGCGGTCCTGAGCCCTACCGGGTCTGACGTAGTTGACCGCCTTGCCCTGAGCCGCCCTGCCCTTAGCCCTATGGCGAACGACTTGAGCACGACGCGAGAGGAGACCCGGTGAGCGCCGGCGTTCCGACCGAGTTCATCCCACCCGGTCCACAAAGCTTCGACACCCCGCCGATCATCGACGGCGTCGACTGGTTCACCAAGCCGGTGCTGATCGCCGCGCTGTCGGTGGTGGTGATCATCTGGTTCTACTGGGGTGCGTCCCGCAAGGCCGCCGTGGTGCCGTCCAAGCTGCAGTTCGCCGGCGAGTTGGGTTACAACTTCGTCCGCAACTCGATGGCTCGCGACGCGATCGGCAGCCAGGAGTACATGAAGTACGTGCCGTACCTGTGCGGCCTGTTCTACTTCATCCTGCTGAACAACGTCGCGGCGACGATCCCGCTGCTCCAGTTCCCGACCTTCAGCCACATCGGCTGGGCGTACGTGGCCGCGGTGATGAGCTGGGTCATCTACAACTTCGTCGGCATCAAGAAGAAGGGCCTGTGGGGCTACTTCAAGCACCAGACGATGCCGGCCGGTGTGCCGATCTGGCTGATGCCGCTGATGATCCCGATCGAGTTCATCTCGAACATCCTGGTCCGGCCGATCTCGCTGAGCCTGCGGTTGTTCGCCAACATGTTCGCCGGCCACATCCTGCTGCTGGTCTTCGTCACCGGTGGCGAGTACATGGTGCTGCACTCCGGCAGCATCGCGATCGGCGGTGTCGGCATCATCACCTGGCTGATGGCGCTGGCGATCGGCGGCCTGGAGTTGTTCGTCCAGTGCATCCAGGCCTACATCTTCGTCGTACTGACCGCGCAGTACATCGGTAGCGCGATCTCCGACGAGCACTGACCATCACCACCCAGCTGTAACCCAGACCCGTCGTAACGGAAACCCGGATAGTCCCTATCCGTACCGAAAGGAAACACCGCAATGGTGAGCAACATGGCTCTCGCAATCACCGGTGACATCGCCGTCCTCGGCTACGGCCTCGCCGCGATCGGCCCGGGCGTGGGCGTCGGTCTGATCTTCGCCGCGGTCATCAACGGCACCGCGCGTCAGCCCGAGGCACAGAGCAAGCTGCAGTCGATCGCGTGGATCGGCTTCGGCGTCACCGAGGTTCTGGCGATCATCGGTATCGCGCTCGCCTTCGTCTTCAAGGGCAAGACCGGCGCCTGATCTTCCACCCCTGACTGACAGGACTGAGACATGCTGACGACACTTCTCCCGCTGACAGAAGCGGCCGCTGAGGAGACCCCCAGCCCGCTGCTGCCGCACGTGGCTGAGATCATCTTCGGCTTCGTCTTCCTGATCCTGCTGGCCATCGCCTTCGCCAAGGTCGTGGTACCGAAGTTCGAGAAGGCTTACGCCGATCGGACCGCGGCGATCGAAGGCGGGATGAACGAGGCCAAGCAGGCCCAGGCCGAGGCGAAGGCGGCGCTCGACAAGTACAACGCGCAGCTGTCGGAAGCCCGGCAGGAAGCTGCGAAGATCCGCGAGGACGCGCGCGAGCAGGGTGCGCTCATCATCGCGGAGATGCGTGAGCAGGCCAACACCGAGGCCGAGCGCATCGTGAACCACGCCCGCACCCAGATCGACGCCGAGCGGGCCCAGGCCGTGGCGTCGCTGCGCAGCGAGGTCGGCACCATGGCGACCACGCTGGCCGGCCGGATCGTCGGCGAGTCGCTCGAGGACGAGGCGCGCCAGCGCCGGACCGTCGAGCGCTTCCTGGCCGATCTCGAAGCTTCGGAGTCGGCCCGGCAGGCCGTCGGAACGGACGGCTGATGCGCGGCACATCGAGGGAGTCACTCGCCAAGGCCCAGGAGGCCCTGGCGGGTGTCACCGTCACCGAAGGCCTCGGCGCCGAACTGTTCTCGGTGGCCAAGCTGCTCGACGGCAACGGCTCGCTCCGGCGGGCGCTGACCGACCCGGCCCGCCCCTCGGCGACCCGGACCGGTCTGGCCCAGCAGTTGCTCGGCGGCAAGATCTCCGCCCAGGCGCTGGAGATCCTGACCGCCGCGGTGTCCGGCCGCTGGGTCAGCGGCCGTGACCTCGGCGACTCGCTCGACGAGCTGAGCGTCCAGGCCGACGTGGCCTACGCCGACGGCCAGCGCAAGCTGGACGACGTCGAGGACGAGCTGTTCCGGCTCGACCGGATCATCACCGCGGAGCGGGCGCTGAGCGACAAGCTGAGTGACCGCAACATCCCGGTGGCCACCCGCCAGCAGCTGCTCCACAAGCTGCTGCAGGGCAAGGCGACCGACGTGACCGTGCGGCTGGCAGAGCGCGCGGTGGACGGCCGGGGCCGCAGCTTCGCGGGTTCGATGCGGTCGTACCAGGTCGCTGCCGCCGCCCGGCGCAGCGCCAGCATCGCGACCGTCCGGGTCGCCGCGGACCTGTCCGAGGCCGACCGCACCCGGCTCGCGACGGTCCTCGGCCGGCAGTACGGCCGCGACATCCAGCTGAACGTCATCGTCGACCCGACCGTCGTCGGCGGCGTCCGGGTGGACATCGGTGACGAAGTGATCGACGGAACCATCGCGGCCCGGCTCGACGAGGCGCAACGGCGCATCGCGGGCTGACCCCTAACGACATATCGGCGCTAGTGGTCAGCAAGCCTCTAGAGCCCATCACCAGGCCAGCAAAGGTCAAGGAAGCAGGGACGGAAGATAATGGCTGAGCTCACGATCAGGCCGGAGGAGATCCGGGACGCCCTGGATCAGTTCGTCCGCGACTACACGCCGGACGAGGCCGCCCGCGAAGAGGTCGGCACCGTGATCGACGCGGGTGACGGCATCGCGCACGTCGAGGGCCTGCCCTCGGCGATGACGAACGAACTGCTCGTCTTCGAGGACGGCACCCAGGGCATCGCGCTGAACCTCGACGTCCGCAGCATCGGTGTCGTCGTGCTCGGCGACTTCGGCGGCATCGAAGAGGGCCAGCAGGTCCGCCGGACCGGCCAGGTCCTGTCCGTGCCGGTCGGCGAGGGCTACCTGGGTCGCGTCGTCGACCCGCTGGGCAAGCCGATCGACGGCCTCGGTGAGATCACCGGCCTCGAGGGCACCCGCGCGCTGGAGCTGCAGGCGGCCGGCGTGATGGACCGCCAGGAGGTCCGCGAGCCGATGCAGACCGGCATCAAGGCGATCGACGGGATGATCCCGATCGGCCGCGGCCAGCGTCAGCTGATCATCGGCGACCGCAAGACCGGCAAGACCGCGATCGCGATCGACACGATCATCAACCAGAAGGCCAACTGGGAGTCCGGCGACCCGAAGAAGCAGGTCCGCTGCATCTACGTGGCGATCGGCCAGAAGGGCTCGACGATCGCCGCCGTCCGCGGCGCGCTCGAAGAGGCCGGCGCGATGGAGTACACCACCATCGTCGCCTCCCCGGCGTCCGACGCGGCCGGCTTCAAGTACGTCGCGCCGTACACCGGTTCGGCCATCGGCCAGCACTGGATGTACCAGGGCAAGCACGTCCTGATCGTCTTCGACGACCTGACCAAGCAGGCCGAGGCGTACCGCTCGATGTCGCTGCTGCTGCGCCGCCCGCCGGGCCGTGAGGCCTACCCGGGTGACGTCTTCTACCTGCACAGCCGGCTGCTCGAGCGCTGCGCGAAGCTGAGCGACGAGCTCGGCGCGGGCTCGATGACCGGCCTGCCGGTGATCGAGACCAAGGCCAACGACGTCTCGGCCTTCATCCCGACCAACGTCATCTCCATCACCGACGGCCAGATCTTCCTCCAGTCGGACCTGTTCAACGCCAACATCCGCCCCGCCATCGACGTCGGCATCTCGGTGTCGCGAGTCGGCGGCGCCGCGCAGGTCAAGGGCATGAAGAAGGTCTCCGGCTCGCTGAAGCTGGACCTCGCGCAGTTCCGCGCGATGGAGGCGTTCGCGATGTTCGCCTCCGACCTCGACGCCACCTCGCGCCGCCAGCTGGACCGCGGTCAGCGGCTGGTGGAGCTGCTGCGCCAGCCGCAGTACTCGCCGTACCCGGTCGAGGACCAGACCGTCTCGATCTGGGCCGGTACCACCGGCAAGTTCGACGACGTCCCGGTCAACGACGTACTCCGGTTCGAGCGTGAGTTCCTGGACTTCCTGCGCCGGGAGAGCAACGTGCTCGACGCCGTCCGCGAGTCGGGCAAGTTCGAGGACGACTCGGCCGACGCGGTCACCGACGCGCTGAAGAAGTTCAAGCCGACCTTCCAGACCTCCGACGGCCAGCTGCTGGTCGGCAAGGAAGAGACGGCGGCGATGGACTCCGAGGACGTCGAGCAGGAGCAGATCACCAAGCAGAAGCGGGGCTGATCGTCCATGCCCGCAACCCAACGTGAGCTGAAGGATCGGCGAGCCTCCGTCTCGACGATCAAGAAGCTCACCCGTGCGATGGAGCTGATCGCTGCGTCCCGGATCGTCAAGGCGCAGCAACGCGCCAAGGCGGCTGGTCCGTACGCGCGTGAGCTCACCCGAGCGGTGTCGGCGGTGGCGACGTTCTCGAACGTCGACCACCCGCTGACCACCGAGAAGCCGAACCCCAAGCGGGCCGCGGTTCTCCTGATCACCTCCGACCGCGGCCAGGCCGGCGCGTACTCCTCCTCGGTCATCCGGGAAGGGGAGCGGCTGAACCAGCTGCTCCGGGAGAGCGAGAAGGAGATCGTCCCGTTCCTGAGCGGGCGCAAGGGGATCGCCTACTACACCTTCCGGCAGCGCGAGGTCGCGCAGTCGTGGAGCGGCGACTCCGACGCGCCGTCGTTCGCCCGGGCACGGGAGATCGCCGACGCGTTGATCGAGGCCTTCCTCAAGCCGACCGAGGAGGGCGGCGTGGACGAGATCCACATCGTCTTCACCCGGTTCGTCTCGATGCTGACGCAGAAGCCGGACGTCATCCGGCTGCTGCCGCTGGAGGTCGTCGAGGGCGAGGAGGCGCCGGCCGCCGAGGACGTACTGCCGCTGTACGAGTTCGAGCCGTCCGCCGAGGACGTGCTGGACGGGCTGCTGCCGAAGTACGTCGCGAGCCGGATCCACTTCTGCATGCTGCAGGCGGCGGCGTCCGAGCTGGCCAGCCGGCAGCGCGCGATGAAGTCCGCCACGGACAACGCGCAGGATCTGATCGAACGACTGACCCGCGAGTACAACCAGGTGCGTCAGTCGGCCATTACCCAGGAAATCAGCGAGATCGTCGGTGGCGCGAACGCGCTGGCCGACGCCAACGCCGGGAGCGAGTGAGAGAGATGACTGCCACGGTTACCGAGAAGGACAACAGCGGCGCGGCAGGTGCCGTGGGCCGCGTCGCCCGGGTCATCGGCCCGGTCGTCGACATCGAGTTCCCCGCGGACGCGATGCCCGACATCTACAACGCGCTCGAGGTGGACATCACCTTGAACGACGTCACGGCCACGATCACCCTCGAGGTCGCGCTGCACGTCGGCGACAACATCGTCCGGGCGATCTCGATGAAGCCCACCGACGGCCTGGTCCGCGGCGCCGAGGTGCGCGACACCGGCGCGGCGATCTCCGTGCCGGTCGGCGACGTCACCAAGGGCCGGGTCTGGTCGGTGACCGGCAAGTGCCTGAACCAGGACGAGTCCGAGTTCGAGATCACCGAGCGCTGGCCGATCCACCGCAAGGCGCCGGCCTTCGACCAGCTCGAGTCCAAGACCGAGATGCTGGAGACCGGCATCAAGGTGCTGGACCTGCTCACCCCGTACGTGCAGGGCGGCAAGATCGGCCTGTTCGGCGGCGCGGGCGTCGGCAAGACCGTCATGATCCAGGAGATGATCTACCGGATCGCGCACAACTTCGGTGGCACCTCGGTGTTCGCCGGCGTCGGTGAGCGCACCCGTGAGGGCAACGACCTGATCGGTGAGATGGAAGACGCGGGCGTCTTCAAGGACACCGCGCTGGTCTTCGGCCAGATGGACGAGCCGCCGGGCACCCGGCTGCGCGTCGCGCTGTCCGCGCTGACGATGGCGGAGTACTTCCGCGACGTGAAGGAGCAGGACGTACTGCTCTTCATCGACAACATCTTCCGCTTCACCCAGGCCGGTTCCGAGGTCTCCACGCTGCTCGGCCGGATGCCGTCGGCCGTTGGTTACCAGCCGAACCTGGCCGACGAGATGGGCATCCTGCAGGAGCGGATCACGTCGACCCGCGGTCACTCGATCACCTCGATGCAGGCGATCTACGTGCCCGCCGACGACTACACCGACCCGGCGCCGGCCACCACCTTCGCGCACCTGGACGCGACCACCGAGCTGTCGCGTGACATCGCGTCGCGTGGTCTGTACCCGGCCGTCGACCCGCTGACCTCCACGTCGCGGATCCTCGACCCGCAGTACATCGGCCAGGAGCACTACGACGTGGCCGTCCGGGTGAAGCAGATCCTGCAGAAGAACAAGGAACTGCAGGACATCATCGCCATCCTGGGTGTCGACGAGCTCTCCGAAGAGGACAAGATCACCGTCGCCCGCGCGCGCCGGATCGAGCAGTTCCTCTCGCAGAACACGTACATGGCGGAGAAGTTCACCAACACGCCGGGTTCGACGGTGCCGCTGAAGGACACCATCGAGTCGTTCAAGAAGATCACCGAGGGCGAGTGCGACCACATCGCCGAGCAGGCCTTCTTCAACGTCGGTTCGCTCGACGACGTCGAGCGGCGTTGGGCTGAGCTCCAGAAGGAACTCTGATGGCTGACGAGTCCGGCAAGCACCTCGAGGTCGCGCTGGTCGCGGCCGAACGGGTGGTCTGGGAGGGACAGGCGAAGATCGTCATCGCCCGTACCACCGATGGCGACATCGGTATCCTCCCCGGCCACGCGCCGCTGCTGGGTCTGCTGCAGGGCGGCACCGTCCAGGTGCGGACGGTCGACGACGAGTACTTCGTCGCGGCCGCTCCGGACGGCTTCATCTCGGTGGCGCACGACCGGGTCTCGATCCTGGCCGAGAACGCCGAGATGGGGCACGACATCGACCTGGAAGAGGCCAAGCTGGCGCTCGAGCAGGCTCAGGCCACCGGCACCGACAGCGAGGACGAGCAGGAGCAGGTCCGGCTCGCCGAGGCCAGGGTGAGGGCCGCCGAGAAGGCGTCCTGAACCCACCTGCCATAATTGAAAAGAGTTGGATTCAGTACGGTTCGGGGATGGCGTCACCACAGCGAGGGCGCCAGGAATGAGGTTGGCAACTTATGAGCACAGTCCTCGAATTGGTCGGGGTCTGTTGCCTTGCTGCCGTACTGCTGATCATCGCTTTCGCGTGCCGTCGTCGCTGGTTGTCCAGGGACGGCGGCACGTTCGATTGCAGCCTGCAACTGGCTGAGAAGGACCACGGCCGCGGCTGGGCGCTGGGACTGGCCCGCTACGTCGGCGACGACCTGCAGTGGTTCCGGGTCTTCAGCCTGGCCTGGTGGCCGAAGCTGACCGTCAACCGCCGCCAGCTCGAAGGCGTGACCACCCGCCGCCCGATGGGCAACGAGCCGCTCGTGACGTACGCCGGCCACGTCATCGTCGACGCCGAGCTGCGCGACCGGACCGTGCACTTCGCGATGACCGAGGAGGCCCTCACCGGCGTCCTCGCCTGGATGGAATCCGCACCGCCCAGCACCCAGACGTACCTGTAGGTGCCGGCCGCGATCGTGAACGGCCTCAGCCCGGTCGTCGTGGAGAACGCGGTCGGGGAGGCCGCCTACGCCAGAGGACTCGGCTACGCCCAGGGCGGCGCGGTCCGCTCGGTGTCGTGGGACTCGTCGGCCAGTACGCTCCGCGGCCAGGTCCGCGCGGAGCTGGAGAGCCTGTACGACGTCGTCATCTACCTGACCTTCGCCGACGACGGCCAGGTGGACTACCTCGACGGTGAATGCAGCTGCGAGGTCGGGTTCGACTGCAAGCACGTGGCCGCGCTGGCGCTGGAAGCGATCATGTCCGCCGCGGAGCCCACCGCGGCCGCAGGTCCGGCCAGGCGAGCTGCCGGCTGGGAGTCGTCGTTGGGGTCGCTGGTCGGTCGGGGGCCCACCGCCGACCGACTGGGTTCCGCGCCGCTGGCGATCGAGCTGACCCTGCTGACGCCTACCCAGTACTCGACCAAGCGCCGGTCCAACTCCGACAGCCCGATGGTCAGCGCCCGGGTGGTGCGGCAGGGCAAGAAGGGCTGGATCCGGGGCAATCTGACCTGGACGACGCTGGACAACCCGTACGGCGAGTTGGTCAAGGCCCAGTCGCAGGCGCTGCAGGAGCTCTACGCGTCGTACAGCTCGCGGCGATCCAGGTCGTACTACCACGGCGACGAGAAGACGATCGAGCTGTCGGCCTTCGACAGCCGGCAGCTCTGGCCGTTGCTGGACCAGGCGCTGGCCGCGGGCGTCCGGCTCGTCTACAGCAAGAAGGCGATGGGAGATCTCGATCCGTACGGCGTGGCCGAGTTCGGTCTGGACGTCACGAACGACTCGTCGGGTGACCTGCTGAGCAGGCCGGTCATCCGGATCGAGGGCGACCCGGAGGTCGTGCCCGTCGAATTCATCGGCGCCGAGGGCCACGGGCTGGTGTGGATCGACCGGTCGGCTCTCAATCCGGCGGCGAATCTGGAGGAGTTGCGGTTCCGGCTGGCCAAGCTGACCCGGTCGGTGCCGCCGGAGCTCCAGCAGGTCGCCCTGACAGGGCAGGAGCTGCGGATCCCGGCGGCCGACAGCGCCCGCTTTCGGGCTGAGTACTTCCCCAGGCTTCGCCAGGTGGCCGAGGTGCTCTCCTCCGACGACTCGTTCGCCCCGCCGACGATCTCTGGCCCGGAGCTGAGTCTGCAGGCGGAGTACGGGGCTGACCACGCGCTCGACCTGCGCTGGAGCTGGCTCTATCGGGTCGACGACTCCGAGCTGCGAGTGCCGGTCGCCGAGACCTCCGGGCCAGGCGAGATCTACCGCGATCTGGATCAGGAGCGCGAGATCCTCGCCGGCCTCGATCTGCAGCCGGAGTCGCTCCCCGAGACGCTGCAGGAGTTCGACACGGTCCGGTTCAGCACCGAACTGCTTCCCCAACTGGTCGCGGACCCGCTGGTGGACGTCGAGGTGACCGGTACGCCGGCCAAGTACCGCGAGGTCGGCGATCTGGTCACCGTCGGCGTCACCACCTCGGCGCCGCCCGGTGAGACGGACTGGCTCGATCTCGCGATCACGCTGATGGTCGAGGGCCAGCGGGTTCCGTTCGTCAACATCTTCCGTGCGCTGGCGATCGGCAAGACGTCGGTACTGCTGACCAGTGGCGCCTACTTCAGCCTGCAGAAGCCGGAGCTGAAGGCGTTGCGGGCGCTGATCGACGAGGCGCAAGCGCTGCAGGACATCCCCAACGATCAGCTGAGGATCAGCCGGTACCAGGTCAGCTTCTTCGACGAGCTGGAGCGGCTCGGCGTCGTGGAGCACCAGGCCGAGGGCTGGCAGCAACAACTGGCCGCGCTGCGCTCCGTGGACACGACCGACGCGACCCCGCTGCCGGCGACGATCGAGGCGGCGCTGCGGCCGTACCAGCTGGAAGGTTTCCGCTGGCTGGCCTTCCTCTGGAAGTTCGGGCTCGGCGGCATTCTGGCCGACGACATGGGGCTCGGCAAAACATTGCAGGCGTTGGCGTTGATCGCTCATGCCAAGGAAAGAGAGAACCCCGGACCGTTCCTGATCGTCGCGCCGACCAGCGTCGTGTCGAACTGGCCGTCCGAGGCGGCGCGCTTCGCGCCGAGCCTGAAGGTGGTGACGATCGCCGACACCTTGCGCCGTCGCGGCCAGCGTCTCGACGAGGCGATCGGCGACGCCGACGTGGTGGTGACGTCGTACACGCTGCTCCGCCTCGACATCGACGCGTACGCCGATCGCGCGTGGGCCGGTCTGGTGCTCGACGAGGCCCAGTTCACCAAGAACCATCAGTCGAAGCTCTACCAGTGCTGCCGACGGCTGCCGGCCCCGTTCAAACTGGCCATCACCGGTACGCCGATGGAGAACAACCTGATGGAGCTCTGGTCGCTTCTCTCGATCACGTCGCCCGGCCTGTTCCCCAGCCCGACCCACTTCGACCGGTACTACGTACGCCCGATCGAAAAGGATGCCGACGCCGACCGCCTGGCCCGGCTGCGTCGCCGGATCAAGCCCCTGGTCAAGCGCCGGACCAAGGAGCAGGTGGCTGCGGACCTGCCCGAGAAGCAGGAGCAGGTGCTCGAGGTGGAGCTCCATCCCCGGCACCGCAAGATCTACCAGACCCACCTGCAACGCGAGCGGCAGAAGGTCCTCGGCCTGGTCGCCGACTTCGACAAGAACCGATTCACCATCTTCCGGTCGCTGACCCTGCTCCGGCAGCTGAGCCTCCATGCCGGCCTGGTCGACGAGGCGCACAGCGAGCTGGCCAGCGCGAAGATCGACGCCCTGCTCGAACAGCTCCCGGACATCATCGGCAGCGGTCATCGTGCCCTGGTCTTCAGCCAGTTCACCGGCTTCCTCGAGCTGGTCCGGCAGCGGCTGGACGCGGAAGGAATCGAGTACTGCTACCTCGACGGCAGCACCAGCAATCGGCCCGCGGTACTGAAGAAGTTCAAGGACGGTACTGCGCCGCTGTTCCTGATCAGCCTCAAGGCCGGCGGGGTCGGGCTGAACCTGACCGAGGCGGACTACTGCTTCCTGCTCGACCCGTGGTGGAACCCGGCGACCGAGGCGCAGGCGGTGGACCGGATCCACCGGATCGGCCAGCACAAGTCGGTGATGGTCTATCGGCTGATCGCGAAGGACACCATCGAGCAGAAGGTGATGGAGCTCAAGGACCGCAAGGCGGCCCTGTTCGCCAGCGTGATGGACGAGGGCAATGCCTTCGGCGCCGGGCTCAGCCCCGACGACATCCGCGGGCTCTTCAGTTGATCGGAGTGCCTAGAGTCGACCTATGACGGGCATTCTGCTGGAACTGGATCTGACGCGTGGGGTCCTGGAGACTCCGCCTGCTTCGCCGCTGGCCGCTTTCCGGGCCCGGCACCTGCCGACCATGCGGGAGCTGGTGCGGGCGCTGCGCAAGGGCGCCGAGGACGACCAGGTGGTCGGGCTGGTCGCGCATCTGGGCGGGCCGGCGCTGTCGCTGGCCCAGGCACAGGACCTGCGGGAGGCCGTGGCGGACTTCCGGGCGTCGGGGAAGGGTGCGGTCGCCTGGACCGAGTCGTTCGGCGAGATCGGCG
Source organism: Kribbella koreensis (assembly GCF_039525325.1). Taxonomy (NCBI): domain Bacteria; kingdom Bacillati; phylum Actinomycetota; class Actinomycetes; order Propionibacteriales; family Kribbellaceae; genus Kribbella; species Kribbella koreensis. The sequence continues at coordinate 362,840 of NZ_BAAAHK010000001.1, read as the reverse complement.
GCGGGACGGTGCCGTACTACCTGGCGACAGCGTTCGACGAGATCTGGCTGCAGCCGTCGGGGGACCTGGCGATCACCGGGGTGTCCATCCAGGCGACCTTCATCAAGGGGGCGCTGGACAAGGCGGGGGTGATTCCGCAGTTCGGCCGGCGCCGGGAGTACAAGTCGGCGGTGGAGACCTTCACCGAGAAGGAGATGTCCGGGCCAGCCCGCGAGATGGCGTCGCGGCTGGCGGAGTCGGCGTACGAGCAGATCGTCGAGGGCATCGCAGTACGGCGCCGGCTGGAGCCTGCGAAGGTGCGCGAGCTCGTCGACGACGCGCCCCTGTCAGCGGACGCCGGACGTGAGGCTGGTCTCGTCGACAAGCTCGGCTATCGGTCGGATGTGTACGACGAGCTGGAGAAGCGGCTGGGGGAGACCACGCCGCTCCTGGCCGAGCGGTACGTCCGCCGCGGACCCAGGACGCTGCAGGAGGTCCGCAAGAATCTCCCCTGGCCGCAGAAGCCCGTAGTAGCGGTGATCCGGATCAGCGGTGGCATCAGTGTCGGCCGCAACTCGGGTGGTGGACCCATCGGCGGCCCCGGCTCGGGCTCGGACACCATTGGAGCCGCCCTGCGCGCTGTAGCCGAGGACGACAAGGTCAAGGCCGTCGTACTCCGGGTAGACAGCCCAGGCGGCTCCTACGTCGCCTCAGACGCCATCCGTCACGAGGTACTCCGCCTACGGGCCACCGGCCGTCCAGTAGTCGCCTCCATGGGCAGCGTCGCGGCGTCAGGCGGCTACTTCGTCGCCATGCCCGCAGACGTCATCGTCGCCCAGCCGGGCACCATCACCGGCTCCATCGGCGTCTTCTCCGGCAAGGGCGTGGTGCGGGACGCCCTGGGCCGCATCGGCATCTCCCAAGAGGCTGTGTCGGAAGGCGCCAACGCCCGGATGTACTCCGCCCAGGAGGAGTTCACCACCGAGCAGTGGGAGCGCCTCGAAGAGACCCTGGACCGCATCTACGAGGACTTCGTCGCCAAAGCCGCCCAGGACCGCGGCCTCCCCGTCGCAGACCTGGAAGCCCTGGCCCGTGGCCGGGTCTGGACCGGCGCCGACGCCCACGAGCGCAAGCTGGTCGACGAGCTCGGCGGCTTCGAGCACGCTCTGCGACTGGCCTGCAACCGCGCAGGCCTCGACAGGGACAACATCACCCTCACCGCGGCGCCTCACCGGTCCCTGATCGACCGCCTGCGCCCGCCGGAGTCCACGGACGACCTGGCGGCCACAGCGAAGTCATGGACCGCAGACGGCCTCACCAGCACCATCTACGCGGCCCTAGGCCTCCCACCCACCGGCATCCTCACGATGCCGATGAGCTGGCGCCTTACTTAGGGTCGCGGTCTCCGCCCGGGACCCAGAGGACGTCGCCGCCCGAGGACAGGTTGGCTACCCGGCCGAGGATGAACAGCAGGTCCGACAGGCGGTTCAGGTACGTGATGGCGAGCAGGTTGACCGTCGGGCCGTGGGTCTCGACGGCGGTCCAGGCGGAGCGTTCCGCGCGGCGGGTGACTGTGCGGGCGACGTTGAGATACGCGGCGCCCGGCGTACCGCCCGGGAGGATGAAGGAGCGGAGTTTGGTGAGGCGGTTGTTGTACTCGTCACACCAGCCCTCGAGCCGGTCGACGTAGTCCTGAGTGATCCGCAGGGGCGGGTACTCCGGGTCCGCGGAGATGGGGTTGCACAGGTCGGCGCCGACGTCGAAGAGGTCGTTCTGGATCCTGGTCAGCAGCAGCACCAGGGAACTGTTCAGGTGGCCGGCCGCGATCGCGACGCCGATCGAGGAGTTCGCCTCGTCGACATCGCCGTAGGCCACCACCCGTGGGTCGGTCTTCGATGCCTTGCTCATGTCGCCCAGGCGGGTCTCGCCGGCGTCTCCGGTCCGGGTATAGATCCGCGTCAAGTTCACAGCCATGTCACGGCACTCTACGCAAGCTTGCGACGACGAGCCGATACAGTCAGCGGGTGGAACGGTTTCGGATCGCAGGTGAGGCACGGCTCGAGGGCAGCGTCGAGGTGGCGGGCGCGAAGAACAGCGTGCTGAAGCTGATGGCGGCGGCACTGCTGGCAGAGGGTACGACGACGCTGCGGCAGGTGCCCAGCATTCTCGACGTCACCTTCATGGCCCAGTTGCTGGACACCCTCGGCTGCTCGGTGAAGATCGACGCGGACTCGGCCAGCGCGACGATCGCGGTACCGGCCGAGATCGGCTACCAGTGCGACTACGAGCTGGTCCGCAAGCTCCGCGCCTCGATTTCGGTGCTCGGCCCGCTGCTGGGCCGCTGTGGCCGCGCCGAGGTGGCGCTGCCGGGTGGCGACAACATCGGCTCCCGCGGGCTCAACATGCACGTCGCCGGGCTCGAGTCGATGGGCGCGAAAGTCCATATCGAGCACGGTTTCGTGATCGCCGAGGCGCCGCAGGGCCTGCACGGCGCGGAGGTCTGGCTGGACTTCCCGAGCGTCGGCGCGACCGAGACGATCATGATGGCCGCGGTGCTGGCCAAGGGCACCACGGTGATCGAGAACGCGGCCCGCGAGCCCGAGATCCAGGACATCGCCGCGATGCTGGTCGAGATGGGCGCGGTGATCGACGGCGCCGGTACGCCGAGAATCGAGGTCACCGGCGTCGACGGCCTGCTCAAGTCGGTCGATCATGTCACCGTCCCCGACCGGATCGTCTCCGGCAGCTGGGCGTTCGCCGCCGCCATCACCAAGGGTGACGTGACGATCTCGAACGGTCATGCCGAGCACCTCGAGCTCCCACTGGACAAGCTGCACAAGGCCGGCGCCGAGATCACCATCCTGAATCCGGGCTTCCGCGTCGTCATGCACGACCGCCCGAAGCCGGTCGACGTCGTCACGCTGCCCTACCCGGGGTTCGCGACCGATCTGCAGGCGTTCGTGATCGCGATGAACGCGCTCAGTGACGGCGCCGCGATGGTCACCGAGAACCTCTTCGAGGGCCGCTTCACCTTCGCCCAGGAGCTCACCCGGCTCGGCGCCCACATCCAGACCGACGGCCACCACGCCGTCGTCCGGGGTGTCCCGCGGCTGTCCGGCGCCCCGGTCGTCGCCAGCGACATCCGCGCCGGTGCTGCGTTGGTCATCGCCGGCCTCGCGGCCGAGGGCGAGACATTGGTCTCAGCCGCCCACCACGTCCACCGCGGCTACACCGACTTCGCGGGCAACCTGCGCCGCCTCGGCGCCGATGTGACCGTAGAGCCGGACGACGCAGAGCTGTACTGGAACTAGATGCTTTAGGGTCGGTCGCATGACTGAGCGCGTGATCAAGCCCGTCGGCCGTGGTTTCCTCTTCCTCGACTCGCACCCAGCCGGGTGCGAGCAGATCGTCCGGGGGCTGACGGAGCAGGTCGAGGCGCGGACGCCGCAGACGCGTCCGGTCGCGCTCGTGATCGGGTCCAGCTCGGGCTACGGCCTGGCGGCGACGATCGCCGGTCTGGCGCGCTACGGCATCGACGGCATCGGGGTCTCGTTCGAGAAGGCGCCGGCCCGGCGTACGGCGACCGCGGGCTGGTACCGCACCGCTGCGACCGCCGCGTACGCCGAAACCGTCGGCAGCACGTTCCACTTCATCAACGCGGACGCCTTCGCCGACACGACCAAGGCAGACGTGCTCGACCTGCTGCAGGAGAAGTTCGGGGGAGTCGACTACCTGATCTACAGCGTCGCCGCGCCCCGCCGGGTCGACCCGCGCACCGATACGACGTACCAGTCGGCCATCAAGGCGATCGGTCAGGCTGCGGAGACCAAGAGCCTCGCGTACGACGACGGCCAGCCAGTACTCCAGGAGGTCGGCATCGAGGTCGCCACCGACGAGGAGATCGCCGAGACCGTCGCAGTCATGGGCGGAGAGGACTGGAGCCGCTGGGTGGACGCCCTGGAGGAGCGCAAGCTGCTCAAGGACGGGTTCACCACCGTCGCTCTCACCTACATCGGCAGCGAGCTCACTGGCCCGATCTACCGCCAGGGCTCGATCGGCGCCGCCAAGGCCCACCTGGAGGCCACTGCGCGGGACCTGAGCAGCAGGGACGGCGTACATGCCCGTACCTCGGTCAACGGCGCAGCAGTCACCCAGGCGTCGTCCGCGATCCCCGGCATCGGCCTGTACGTGAGCCTGCTCCACAAGGTGCTCGGCGACGGCCTGCAGACGCCCATGCAGCAGTCGATCTCCCTCTGGGATCAGCTGACCGGCGAGAAGCCCCTGGACCTGGATGAGGACGGCCGCATCCGCCTGGACCGCTGGGAACTGACCGACGACGTCCAAGCAGCCGTGCGCACCAAGTGGGACGAGGCAACCCAGGACAACATCGCCGAGGTGGCAGACACAGTCTGGTTCTACGAGGAGGTCCGCCGCCTCTACGGCTTCGACGTCCCCGGCGTGGACTACGAGGCCCCCGCAGAGGTCGACGTCGAATGGCCCACCTGATTCTCTTACGTCCGAAGAAGTGGAGTGGACGTACCTCCAGTTCTTCGGACGTAAGGAATTAGAGGGGCTTGAAGGAGACCATCTCGAGGACCAGGTCGCCTGCCTCGTCGGAGGCGTCGAGGTCGATGGTGGCGGTGATTCGCCAGTCGTGGTTGCCCTCTGGGTCGTCGATGATCTGCTGGACTTCCCAGTAGCCGGGGTGCTCCTCGACGATGAAGAGGGCCGGCCCACGGGCGGCAGGGCCGGTCGGGAGCGAGTCGTGCTCGGCGTAGTACGCAGTACCGGCCTCTGCCCAGCGTCCTGCGTCCCAGCCGGAGTCGTTGTCGAGTTGGCCGAGTTCGGCCCAGCGGTGCATCGCGACGAGCTCCACGCGGCGGAACATGGCGTTGCGGACGAGTACCCGGAAAGCCCTTGTGTTCAAGGTGATTCGGCGCGGGCCTTGGAGGACCGGTACGACGACCTCCTCGGTCGTCGGGTTGGTCAGCTCCTCCCACTCGTCGAGCAGGCTGGAGTCGGTCTGCCGGACGACCTCGCCGAGCCACTCGATCAGGTCGGTCAGGTCCTCGTTCACCTTGTCCGGCGGGACGGTCTGGCGGAGCGCCTTGTACGCGTCGCTGAGGTAGCGCAGGACGATGCCCTCGGAGCGCGCCAGCGCGTAGTACTGGATGTACTCGCCGAACGTCATCGCGCGCTCGAACATGTCCCGCACGACGGACTTCGGCGACAGCCCGGCCTCGGCGATCCACGGATGGGTCTGCCGGTAGATGTCCAAGGTTGCCTCTAGCAACTCTTCGAGCGGCTTCGGCCAGCTGATCTCGTCGAGCAGCTCCATCCGCTCCTCGTACTCGATCCCGTCGGCCTTCATCCCCTGCACGGCCTCGCCCTTGGCGTGGTGCAGCTGGGCCATCAGAATCGCCCGCGGGTCCTCCAGCGTCGCCTCGACCACGGACACGACATCCAAGGCATACAGCGGGTCTTCAGGGTCGAGCAGATCGAGCGCGGCCAGCGCGAAGGTGGACAGCGGCTGGTTCAGCGAGAAGTCCTTCTGCAGGTCGACCGTCAGCCGCAGCGTCCGGCCGTTCTCGTCGGGCTCGTCGAGTCGCTCGACCACGCCCGCGGTGAGCAGCGTGCGGTAGATCTGGATCGCCCGCCGGATCAGCCGCAGCTGCGCCTTGGAGTCCTCGTGGTTGTCCTGCAGCAGGTGCCGCATGCTGGCGAACGCGTCGCCGTCGCGGGCGATCACGTTCAGCAGCATCGCGTGGCTGACCCGCATCCGCGACTGCAGCGGCTCGGGGTCGGCGGCGACCAGCCGGTCGAAGGTGTCCTCGCCCCAGGTGACGAAGCCCTCCGGCGGCTTCTTGCGCTGCACCCGGCGCTGCTTCTTCGGATCGTCGCCGGCCTTCGCCATCAGCCGGACGTTCTCCACCACGTGATCCGGCGCCTGGACGACGACGGTGCCGGAGGTGTCGTACCCGGCGCGGCCCGCGCGACCGGCGATCTGGTGGAACTCACGCGCCTTGAGGATGCGCTGGCGGCGGCCGTCGTACTTGCTCAGCGCGGTCAGCAGGACGGTACGGATCGGGACGTTGATGCCGACGCCGAGGGTGTCGGTGCCGCAGATGACCTTCAGCAACCCCGCCTGCGCGAGCTGCTCGACCAACCGCCGGTACTTCGGCAGCATGCCGGCGTGGTGGACGCCGATGCCGTGCATGATCAGCCGCTGGAGCGTCTTGCCGAAGCCAGGGCTGAACCGGAAGTGCCCGATCAGCTCCTTGATCTTGTCCTTCTCCTCCTTCGTGCAGACGTTGATGCTGGTCAGCGCCTGAGCACGCTCCAGGGCGGAGGCCTGCGTGAAGTGGACGACGTACACGGGGGACTGGTGGGTGACCAGGAGCTCGGCGAGCGTCTCGTGCAGCGGCGAGGTGACGTACTTGTAGACCAGCGGCACGGGTCGCTCGGCCGACGAGACGATCGCGGTCGGCCGGCCGGTCCGCCGGTTGAGGTCGATCTTGAACCGCTCGACATCGCCGAGGGTCGCCGACATCAGGATGAACTGCGCGTCGGGCAGCTCGAGCAGCGGTACCTGCCACGCCCAGCCGCGATCGGGCTCGGAGTAGAAGTGGAACTCGTCCATCACCACCTGACCGACATCGGCGGCCCGGCCCTCGCGCAATGCGACGTTGGCCAGCACCTCGGCGGTACAGCAGATGATCGGCGCGCTCGCGTTGACGGACGCGTCCCCGGTCAGCATCCCGACCTTGTCCGCCCCGAAGACATCACACAACGCAAAGAACTTCTCGGACACCAGCGCCTTGATCGGCGCCGTGTAGAACGTCCGCTTCCCGTTGGCCAGTGCGGCGAAGTGCGACCCGGTCGCCACCAGGCTCTTCCCCGACCCGGTCGGCGTCGACAGGATCACGTTCGACCCCGTCATCACCTCGATCAACGCTTCTTCCTGCGCCGGATACAGCGAAATCCCCTGCTCACCCACCCAGGTGGCAAAGGCGTCGTACAGGGCATCGACTTCGGTGGTTCCCGGCAGCTTCTCGGTGAGCGTCATCCCCACCATTGTCCCGCATGACTCAGAACAGCCCCGCCATCAGGTCCGCGGGGTCCCTGGACGCCGGCCAATCGCTGACCTGGCCGTCCCCGAGCTCGACGATCCGCCACTCGCCGTCGGTACGCCGTACCAGGTCGACCGTCACGAACGGCAGCGCCAGATCGCTGACCAGCGGCTCGACCTCGACCAGATCGAGTCCCTTGGGCAGCTCGTCCGGGGTGTCGGGGTGGGGCGTGACCAGGACGCACCGGCCGCCGACCCACCAGGTCCGTGCCTCGGCGCCGGTGAACTGCTCGAACCGCCGGAGCACCAAGCCGCCGGTGAACGAGTCGCCCCGCAGTTCGAGGAACCGCTCCGCCACCCGGCGGACGGCGTCCCGATCCGCCAGTTCGGGGATGAAGGCGGCCTCGTGCCAGTAGTGCTTCATCGACTTCACATGATCACGCAGTACGGCGGGTCCACGGCCGAGCCGGTCGCAGACGGCGTCGAGGCCGGCGAGATCCGGCCCGTCCGTCCAGGCCGACTCAGGGGTCAGCGGCAGCAAGGCGTCGTACCAGCCGGGCAGTTCGTGGGCGGTCCTGTACTCCTCGCCGGTGGTCCGCAACGTCACCCGGCGGGCATCGAGCGCCTTGGCGAAGCCGTCGTACTCGGCCGCCGTCATCATCCAGCCGCGGTAGACCGCGTCATCGCCCGCCGGCACCCCGGCCACCGCCTCGTCCGGCCGCCCGAGCGCATCGTGATCGATCCGCGCGACGGTGATCCCCGCATCGCGCGCCGCGCCGGCCTCCCTGGCGAAATGCGGATCCACTCGCCGCGGATTCAACGGGTCCCCCGGTACCAGCAGCATGGACTGAATTGTCCCTGGGGTGGTGGGGGATCGCCTGTTGGTTCCGCGTGGCTGGGGGAGGACTTGTGGCTGTAATCGGCCGAAACATGACTGATCGATGGGGCTTGTAGCTTCGCCCGGGTGACAGTTCTGTCGTCCCGGCGCCGGGTCCGGTTGTGGTTCGGTCAGCACCAGATCGGTGAGTACATCGGCGACGCGGCCTACGCCGAGCGCTACGCGGCCGCCATGCGCCGCCGCTTCCCCGGCCTGGAGATCACCAACGAAGCCCTGGCGGCCCGGAGCCCCTCAGCCGCGAGCCGCCAGGTGTCAGGAGTGGGCTACTCGAGTTCGTAGGCCCGCTTGATGGTCTGAACCACTTTGTTGCCTGCGGCATCGATGGCGGTCGCGCGGAGGGTGACGAAGCCGGTGGACGGCTGGGTGAGGGCGGCCTTGAAGGTGTTCGGGCCGGTACGCCGTACTTCCACCTGCTGCCACGAGCCGCCGTCGTCGAAGGACGCCGAGACCTGCAGCGAGACGATCGGCTTGGCAGGTGCCAGAAAGGCCGTCTGGACGGTGACCGGGAACTCGAACCGGCCGCCGGGTGCGCGGTTGCGGTCGTCCAACGCGGGTGTGTAGCGCACGTTGAGGAGGGGGAGGGCGGTGTCTGCTCCGTCGGGAGTCCGCTGGGATTTGAAGGTCCAGTCGGACGAGATCTCCGTCGAGAGCTTGGTCCAGACCTGACCCGGCTTGACCACCTTCACCAGCCGGTACGTCGCAGGGGCGGCCGGCAACGCGAAGGTCTGGATGGCGATCGAGTCCGTCGAGCCGATCTGCCGGCCATTGCGGAAGAGCGTCGTCTGCTCGGACTCGCTGCTGACGTCGCCGAGCCGGTTGGGGACGCCGTCGGAGAAGGTCGGGACGTACACGCTCAGGCTGTCGCCATCGCGGGACACCCACGGCAACTTCGGCCGTCCGGGGTTGCCGATCCGCGGGTCGGGCAGGCTCGGGCCGAACACACCCCGCTGCCAGGCCAGCTTCGCCGTCCGGCCGGCCTTGAGGTTGTAGGCCTCCGACTCGACCACTGAGCGGTACACATAGCCGTTCTCCTCGTCGAAGCTGAACACCTGGTTGCCGAAGCCCCACGCCACCCCCTTCGCCGAGTAGTACTCGTCCCGCCGGAACGGCAGCGTCATGCTGATCGTCGGCGTGAACACGAACAACGGCAGCCGGGTACCGTCCGCGGCCGGCGCCGGATCGGTCGGGTAGCCGTAGTTGTCGGCGTAGAAGCCCGGCTCACCGGCGTACGACGCGTCGACGTGCGCATAGTCGCCCGGCTTGGTGATCACCGACGGGTGGGCCGGGATCCGGCCGGGCCAGACGGCCACGTCGTGGTACAGGTACGGGCTGTTCAGGAAAGAGCCGACGCCCGGGACCGGACCGTCCGGTGCCCCGGCCCACACCACGTGTGAGTAGGCCTTGAAGGTCGACTTGTCGCCGGTCTTGTTCGGTACGACGTACAGCTCGGGAACGATGTTCGGAGTGCCGTCACCGTCGATGCCGACGCCGCCGATGTACTGCCCGACTGGAAGCGTGCGATTGATCCCGATCCCGCCGGTCGCCACGGTCGCGCCGGTGACCGGCGGGCGGTAGCCGACCTTCGCGGCCTTGCTGCCGTCCAGCACGACCGGTCCGGTCTTGCCGATCACCAGGTCGCCCTCGGTGAAGTACGTCAGGTTCTTCCAGCCGGGCGCGTTCTCCCGACGAGTCGCCGTATAGCCGTCGACGACGTAGTGGCCGGTCGGCAGCGAGACGGTTTCACCGGCCGAGACGATGTATCCCTCCTGGCGCTCGACATCGACCAGGTACGTGCCGGCCGAGTGCAGATCGTCGTTGGTCCCCGGCTCACCGGAGAAGTCCGTCATCTCCACCTTGTGCGGATAAGTCGACACCTGCTTGCCGATGCCGACCGTCGTCCGGATCGCCGAACCGTTGCCGCTGGCAACGAGCCAGGCGGCGTACGCGCCCTCGGCCTCGGGGCCATCGGTGCGCCCGGTGACATTGACCTGAGCACTGCCGTTGGCGGGGACGGTGATCGTCGACCGGTCGAGGCGGAACAGCTTGGCGCCATCCAGCCGTAGCGTGAGCTGGATCGGCCGGGAGCTCTTGTTGACGTACGTCACCGGCTTCGTGACCGGTTTGTCGTCGTTGTGCGGGGCGGTCTGCAGGCCGAGGTTGAGGTTGCTCGGCATCGCCAGCACCTCTTGCTTGATCGCCTGCGCGACATCGACCCGGCCGGCGCCCTGGGTGTAGATGCCTTGGCCGTCGAGTCCGACCGACGAGCCCATCAACGCCGACTTCAGCTCCGGGGCTTTCCAGTCCGGGTGCTGCTGGGCGAGGAGGGCGGCGGCTCCGGCGACGTGTGGCGCGGCCATCGAGGTCCCGGACAGTTCGGCGTACGAGTCATTGATCGCAAAGGGCGCCAACGGGGTGTTCGCGGCGCGGGCGGCGACGATCCGGCTGCCGGGCGCGGAGATGTCGGGCTTCACCGACAGGTCGCCGACGCGCGGGCCCTGGCTGGAGAACTCGCTGTGCGTGTCGGACTTGGTGACCGAGGCGACGGCGAGGGCCGCGTCAGCGGCGGCCGGGGTGGACACGGTCTGCGCGGCGCCGAAGTTGCCGGCCGAGACGACGAACAGAGTGCCGGTACTGGCAGTCAGCTCGTTGATGGTCTCGGACAGGATGTCGGTACCGTCGCTCGGCCCGCCGCCGATGCTCATGTTGACGACCTTCGCGCCGGACGTCGCGGCCCACTGCATCCCGGCGATCATCGCGGACGACTCGCAGTTGCGGTCGCCGCAGACCTTGCCGATCATCAGGCCGGCATCGGGGGCAACGCCCTTGTACTTGCCACCCGACGCGGCTCCCGTGCCGGCCACGGTCGAGGCGGTGTGAGTGCCGTGGCCGACCCGGTCTACCACGTCGTTCTCGTCGACGTTGCCGTCCTGGTCGGGGGCGAATCCCTTGGTGGCGATCACCCGGTCCTTGAAGTCGGGGTGCGTCGCGTCGTAGCCGGAGTCGAGTACGGCGACCTTCACGCCCTTGCCGGTGAAGCCTGCCTTCCACGCGGCGGGGGCGCCGATCTGGGGGACGCTGCGGTCGAGGTTCGGGGTGACACCGCCGTCGAGCCAGAGCTTCTTGACGGTGCCGGCCAGGCCGGTCTTGTGCTTGGCCTGGGGGCTGTTGAGCCAGCTGTCCCACAGATCGGTGGCTTGGGAACGCTCTTGGCCGATCGCCACCGCGTCGATGATCGGCAGCTCGCGCTTGACGATTGTGCCCTCGGGGAGGGCGGAGCGGACGGCCCGGGCGGCGCCGTTGGCGGCGTACTGGACGAGCAGGGGGAGGCGAGGCGAGGACTTGTCGTCGAGGCCGAGGGTGGCGAGCAGGCTGACGTCGAACAGGCGCTCGTCGACGACGCCGGCGGAGACGAGCGGGAAGGCGTCCAGCGGGACGACGAGTTCCTTGCCCTTGAAGGAGGACGTGTGGAAGGCCATGCCCTCGCGGCCGGAGCCAGGCTGGACGTTGGCGGCGCGGTAGCCGGTCGCCGTCTTCTGGACGGTGACCTTGTCGCCGGTGACGAGGGTGACGGTGAGCGGGCGGACGGTGCTCGCCAACCCAGCGCCGACTCCGTCGGTACCGGCGCTGGGTTGGATCTGGAGACCGGCGGCAGGAACCGCCAAGGAAGTGGCGAAGACCAGCGACACGACGATCGCGGCAGCCAGCTTTCGAGATCGGGACAAGGGAGTTCACCTCACGGAGAAGGGGCGGTTTCGGGCAGGGCGAAGCACGGCGACGGCCGGGCGGGCCGTCACCGGATCAGAGAGGGTTCTAACGGATGGCGGGGGAGGGCGGGGTGGGTTTTTCGTCGGTCCAGCCGGATTCGAGGACGACGATGGCGCCGCCCTTGAAGCCGTCGTACTCCTGGCTCAGCAACCGGCCCGTGGCCGGATCGACGATGAAGTCGGTCTTGCCGTCCCAGAGTCTGGTCATGCCGTTGGACGGCCGGCCCGGCTTCGTCCAGTCCATGCTGATCTGGGTGCCTGTCCGGCCGATCGGATCCTTGACGTTCTCCTTGATCCGCACGCCCGGCAGCATCGAGAGCACCCGCAGCGCCGCACCGCGCAGCTTCGGCGGCGACGGCATCTCGAACAGCAACCGCCCGGCCGCGTTGAACACCTGGTAGTTGATGTCGTCGGCCGTCATGTCCGGCTCCGGGTTCGCCGCGAGCACCGCGCGCAGCTTCTCCGGGTCGGTCGGCAGCGCCTGGATCTGCTGGGCGCTGACCGGCTTCACCCCGCTGAGGTAGTAGCCGGGCGGCACCTCGTCGAAGGTCATCTTGTTGACCACAGGCTCGGTCGGCGCCATCGTGACCGGGTTCGTCTCGGTCATCGGCCAGACCGTCGGCGACCCCTGGGCGCGCCACTTCGCGGCGTCCGCGCGGGTCGCCGGATGCGCGCCGAGATCGACCCAGCCGAACCAGGACTCGGCGCCCTGTTTCATCGGCATCCAGCTCTCGGTGATGGTCTTCTGCTGGATCTTGTACTTCGGTGAGCCGACCTCGATCGAACCCCGGATCTGCAGGTTGCGGACCCGGAAGAACTTGCCGGAGACCTTCTCGTCGATCTCCTGCTTGATCGCGAGCTGGACCAGCACCTGGCCGGCCGTCATCAGCTTGGGGCTGGTCGGCGTGACCGTGCTCGGCACAGGTCCCGCATCGCCGCTACCGGCGCCCGGCGACAGGATGAGCGGCGTCGCGAGCGCGGCCAGCGCCACGGTGGCGGCCGTCGCGGTCAACGCCATGCCGACCCGGCCGGACTTCGCAGCGTCGTACCAGCGATCCCTCCGACGGGCGGTTTCGGCCTCGCGGATCAGCTCCTGTACCCGCCGACGCGCCTTGTTCGTCGTGTCGGCGGACGGGCCGGGCTGCTCGGGGAAGGCTTTGCGGATCTTGTCGAACTCGTTCATCTCAGGCCTCGTCACGAGTTGCGGTCGGGTCGGTGTGGCCGAGATGTTCGCGGACCACCCGGCGGGCCCGGGACAGGCGGGACGCCACCGTCCCGTTGGCGATGCCGAGGGCGGCGGCGACCTCGTCGTAGGTGAGTTCGCCGAGCGCCACGAGCATGAGTACCTCGCGGTCCTTCGCGGAGACCTTCGCCAGTGCGGCGGCGAGCTGGCGGCTCGCGCTCTGCGCGGTCACCTGGGCGGTGACGCGTTCCTCGTGCCCGCCGGCCGGCGTCGGCAGCGGCAGCTTCGCGGTCGCCCGCCAGGCCCGTACTTCGTCTCGCCGGTGCCGCCGGATCAGGTTGGTGGCGATCCCGTACAGCCAGGCCCGGACGACGCCGTTGCGCCCGTCGAACTTGGCCCGCTGCCGGAACGCGACCAGGAACGTCTCCGCGGCCAGGTCGTCGGCCAGGTCGGTCCCCAGCCGGCGGGCGACGTAGGAGTGCACCTGAGGGAAGTACCGGTCGAAGATCAGCGTGAACCGGTCGGGCTCTCGCGCGGACGCCTCGAGGATGCGGGCGTCCTCGTCGGGGACGAGCGCGGCGACCCGGCTCGGCACCAGCGGCCGGCCGGGCAACGCGAGCGTCGCCAGGGCGAGGTCGGGCGTCATCGAACTCCTCATGCCGTCGGCCGGAGGTTGGCCGGGACCGGTCGGCCCCGGGGCAGCGCTGGTGCTGCCGTCCGGCTCACCCTGTTCTTGTCCGATGTCCCCGACACCCTTCTCGACCCCGCCGACCGTCCGCGTTCATGACGCGCCGGGGGTCGATCCGGATGACAAGGAGAGTCAGAAAGAGTTGAGGAATCCTCGGGCGGCCTGCTCGTCGGCGGGCCAGACGTAGACGCTCCAGCCGTGTTTCCGTACGCCGGACTTGGTGTCGTCCTTGGTCCGCGCCGCGGTCGCCTTGATGCCGAAATCCTTCAGCATCGCGACCTTCACCCTGGCCTCGTTGTACGTCTGCACCGTCTGGACGTCGATCAACAGTCCGAAACTGTCCTTTTCGGCCGGTGAGTAGTCAGTACGGCGCACCAAGGACCCGCCTTTGGCCTTGGAGAACGCCCAGCGGGTGAGCAGCACCATGCCACCCGCGAACGCGATGGCCACCACGGGGAAGAGGAAGTAGTGCTCAGCGAACACGGACACCATTGTCTCGCTAAATGAAAGGTCCCGAACCCTTGGCAACCTTCCGTGTCGCCAGGGAGTCTCTACCAATACAACGCTGCAAGCGCGGCCGATTCTCGGGGGCCGCCGGAAGAGCGGAGGGCACGGACATGCTCGCACCGACCCACGTGATCTACCTGACCGGACTGCTGGACGTCCGCTCGGTGGGCGACGTACGACAGCAACTCAACCACCTGATCGACAACTCCGAAGGCGACGTCGTCGTCGACCTCGAATCCCTCGACGCCCTGGACGCGACCGGCCTGGGCCTGCTGGTGGCTGCCCATCGCCGGACCCAGCTCCTCGGCCGCCAACTGGTCCTGCGCCACCCACTGCCATCGGTGATCCGCATCCTCGCGGCCACCCGGCTGCACCGAATCCTCCACATCGAACGGACCCCGCTCCCGATCTCGGCCTAGCACCGCCCTCTCGCCCCGACCACCAACGGGGCGACTTTGTGCTCGACCTGAGCGTTCGGGGCGCGGCAGGACACTCAGCTGGAGCACAGAGTGGATGGTTTGGGGCGTCTGATGGAGGAGGCCGCAGGGGTGTGACTTAGTCCGCTTATGACACCAGTCACGAGGAGAGGACTCACAAGGGCACATAGTCCTACTCTCGGGTACATGAGCACCGAGAAGGATCGGCCGTGGGTGATGCGGACGTACGCCGGGCACTCGTCGGCGGCGGAGTCGAACGCGCTGTTCCGGCGCAACCTGGCCAAGGGCCAGACCGGGTTGTCGGTCGCCTTCGACCTGCCCACGCAGACCGGGTACGACGCGGATCACCCGCTCGCGAAGGGTGAGGTCGGCAAGGTCGGCGTACCGGTGGCTCATCTGGGCGATGTGCGGCGGCTGTTCGATCAGATTCCGCTGGCGCAGATGAACACGTCGATGACGATCAACGCGACCGCGATGTGGTTGCTCGCGCTCTATCAGGTCGCGGCGCAGGAGCAGGGGGCGTTGCCGGACGAGCTGACCGGGACGACTCAGAACGACATCGTGAAGGAGTACCTGTCTCGCGGGACCTATGCCTTTCCGCCCGAGGCTTCGCTGCGGCTCAGTACCGACCTGATCGCGTACACGGTCTCGAACATGCCCAAGTGGAATCCGATCAACATCTGCAGCTACCACCTGCAGGAGGCCGGCGCGACGCCCGTGCAGGAGTTGGCGTTCGCGTTGTCGACGGCGATCGCGGTACTGGACCGCGTGCGCGACGGCGGTCAGGTACCGGCCGATCGGTTCGGGGATGTCGTCCAGCGGATCTCGTTCTTCGTCAACGCGGGCGTGCGGTTCATCGAGGAGACCTGCAAGATGCGCGCGTTCGTGCGCCTGTGGGACGAGGTCTGCCTCAACCGGTACGGCGTGACGGACGCCAAGGCACGGCGGCTGCGGTACGGCGTACAGGTGAACTCGCTCGGCCTGACCGAGGCCCAGCCCGAGAACAACGTGCAGCGGATCGTGCTCGAGATGCTCGGCGTCACCCTCTCCAAGAACGCGCGGGCCCGCGCCGTCCAGCTGCCCGCGTGGAACGAGGCGCTCGGGCTGCCGCGACCGTGGGATCAGCAGTGGTCGCTCCGGATGCAGCAGGTGCTCGCGTACGAGTCCGATCTGCTCGAGTACGACGACATCTTCGACGGCTCGCACGTGATCGAGGCGAAGGTGGACGAACTGGTCGCCGGCGCGCAGGAGGAGATCGACCGCGTTCAGGCGATGGGCGGTGCCGTCGTCGCGGTCGAGAGCGGGTACCTCAAGCAGGCGCTGGTCGCATCGCACGCCGAGCGCCGGCAGCGGATCGAGTCGGGTGAGCAGATCGTCGTCGGCGTCAACAAGTTCGAGAACACCGACCCGTCACCGCTCACCGCCGATCTCGACACCGCGATCCAGACCGCGGACCCGCAGGCCGAGGCCGCCGCGCTGAAGTCGCTCGAAGAGTGGCGCGCCAACCGCGACGCCAAGGCGGTCGAGGACGCGCTCGCCAGACTGCGCGAGGCCGCCAAGGGCACCGAGAACCTGATGCAAGCCACCCTCAGTTGCGTCCGCGCCGGCGCGACGACGGGGGAGTGGTCAGGAGTACTGCGCGAGATGTTCGGCGAGTACCGCGCCCCGACCGGCGTCTCCGGCTCGGTCGGCGTCTCCGGCGGAGGCGAGGCGATCGCCGCCGTCCGCGCCAAGGTCGCCGCCACCTCGGAGGAACTGGGCGGCCGCCTGCGCTTCCTGGTCGGCAAGCCCGGCCTCGATGGCCACTCGAACGGCGCCGAACAGGTCGCCGTACGGGCTCGTGACGTCGGCTTCGAGGTCATCTACCAGGGCATCCGCCTGACCCCCGAACAGATCGTCGCCGCCGCCGTGGCCGAAGACGTCCACTGCGTAGGCCTCTCGATCCTCTCCGGCTCCCACATGGAACTCGTCCCCCAGGTCGTCGAAGGCCTCCGCGAAGCCGGTCTCGAAGACGTCCCGGTCGTCGTCGGCGGCATCGTCCCCGACGCCGACGCCCGATCCCTCCAATCGGCCGGCGTAGCCGCTGTCTACACCCCGAAGGACTACGACCTGACCGGGATGATGTCCAACGTGGTGGACGTCATCCGAAACGCCAACCACCTCTAGCGCTGCTGCTCGGTCCGGGTGGCCTGCTTGGCGGCGATCAGGTCTTCGACGGCCTTCGGGATGGTGGTTTCGAAGTCGAGCAACTTCGCCCAGGTGAGGGTGACGGTGATGACGATCATTTCGTCGTACAGGGCCTTCACGCCTTCGAGCCAGCCGTTGTACTGGTCCTCGTCGGCCATCACCTTGCGGCCGGCGATCAGGTAGCCCTCGGGGACGCCCTGGACCAGTTCGACCTCGGCGGTGCCGCGGAGCAGCAGGACCTTCGGGGGGAAGGCGCCGGTGTCGATGGTCAGCGCGACCTTCGGGTTCTTGCGCAGTGCGGCGACCTTGGCCGCCTTCGGGACGGTGGCGATCTGGAGCTGGTCGCCCGCCATCCAGAAGCCGATCGGGATCACCCGCGGGTCGCCGTCCAGGCCGTCGTAGGCGAAGCGGGCCGGCTCGGAGCCGTTCAGCAGCGCCTGGGAGTAGGGCTTGGCGAGGATTTCGGCGATCTCGGTCTTGTTCATGATGGGTTCTTCCTCTCGGGTTTCGGCTCTTACACCCAGGGACGAAGCCGCCGCGACGTTCTCTACATCGCTAGGTTGAAGAGATGCGAGAAACTTTTGCCTTCGGCGCGGGGCAGGCGGAGTTGACCGAGGACGGGGCCGTGGCGGCGGTGCTGCACCCGGTCCGGAAGCAGTCGATGCTGCTCGTGGACGGGCCGGTGCACGACCCGGCGCGGTACTGGGGCAAAGGCTTCGTGATCTCCAGCAGCGGCAGCTATCGGTTCGACGCGCCGGACTTCACCCGCTGGCGGCAGACCGGGATCGATCTCCTGTACCGCCTGGGCGACCTCGAATTGCGGGTCGGCCGCCGGTTCGGCGAGCACTGGACCGAGACCTACGAAGTACGGAACATCGCCGACGAGCCCGTCGAGCTCGGGTCGCTGGGGGTCAGTACGCCGTACCGCGACCTCTACAGCTCATCCCGCGAGAGCCTCAACCAAGCAGTCCACGCCCACCTCTGGACGGGCGGCGCCGACTCCTGGGTCTGGGCGCAACCGATGGACGGCAGCGGCCCCGGCCTCGGGCTGCAACTCACCGAAGGCGAGCTCTGGGCGTACTCCGTAGAGTCCCGCGACGCCGACACCGGGAGCAACCTCCGCGGCCACCTCTACCTCCACCCCACCGACCACGCCCGCGCGCCGCACGCGATGGGCGGCCAGCCGCAGCTCGTCCTCCAGCCCGCCGAATCCCACCGCTGGACCTGGCAACTCGCCTGGCACGACACCCTCGAAGCCTTCCACGCCACCCGCACTCCACTGATCGAAGCGACCACCCTCACCGCAGAGGTCGGTGAGACGATCCCCCTCCAGCTCGCCGACCGAGCAAAGGGCCCAACCAGCATCACCTCGGAAACCCCCGGCACGCAGTACGTCGAAGCCACCGACGGCGCAGCCACTTCGCGCATCAACGTCCTCTTCCACGAGCCCCTCCGCACCATCGTCGAGCGCCGGGTCCGCTTCGTCCTCGACCACCAGCGCCCGGTCGAGCTGAGCACCAGCCGCCGCTTCTCCTTCGTCCCCTACGACAACGAGACCGGCCTGCGCATCCTCTCCGGCGCCTGGCGCGACTGGTCCGACGCCCGCGAACGCATCGGCACCGCTTTGTTGCTCCAGGCAACAAGAGACCAGGGCTGGGGTGATCGGGAAGAGCTCGACGAGGCGCTGGCCGGCTACCAGCAGTTCGTCACGGAGTACCTGCTCTCCGAGGACGGCACGGTCGCCGACGACAGCCTCCACGAGGGCCGCGTCCGGCTCTACAACTTCCCCTGGTTCGCCCGCTTCTTCCTCAACCAGGGCGACACCGAGACGGCGATCCGCATCATCGACCGGTACTACGAACTAGGCGGCGCCCACTTCCTCGCCTTCGACCTGGGCCCCCTCCTCCGTGAACTGGCCAAGGTCGCCCCCCGAATGCGCACCCACCTGGCCAACCACGCCCAAGCCTTCCTCGACCACGGCGACGACCTCCCACCGCATGAGGTCAACTACGAACAATCCATGGTCGCCCCACTCCTGGAACTCCTGATAGCCGCCCGCCAAGAGGCCCCCGATTCAATCAACCCCAACGAACTGACCCGCCGCCTGCCATGGCTCACAGCCTTCGCAGCCGACCAGCCCGACGTCCGCCTGCGCCACATCCCCATCCGCCACTGGGACGGCTACTGGTTCGGCCTGCTGCGGATGTGGGGCGACGTCTACCCGCACTACTGGTCGATCCTCAGCGCCGCCGTCTACCTCACCTGGCCACGCGACCTCGTCACCCGAGCCGAAGCCGACCAGCTCGACGAAGCTGGCCGCGCGATCCTCCAGGCCAACCTCGTCAACTTCCACCAGGACGGCTCAGCCACCTGCGCGTTCGTCTATCCCAGCGCCGTCAACAACCGTCCGGCTCACGTAGCCGACCCGTTGGCCAACGATCAGGACTGGGCTCTCGTCTACGCGCTCAGACTGGGCAGCTGCGCCACAAAGTAAGCAGCCTTTGGAAAGATCCTGACTGAAATCGATCTCCAATGGTAGTTTATTGGCCTCGGGGAGTAGCCGCCGCCGCGAGGCGGCCGACTGTGCTGGGGGAACGCCGTGGTTGCGAACGTCAGTCTGGGTCGCCGGCCAGAACTTTCCGAACACGAGAAACTCTTCCGGGAACTGCTTCCCGCACCGATCGCCGACGCCTACCTCGAGCTGCTCACCGTCGGGCAGCGAGCCTGGTCGGACAACGACGGGATCGGCCAGGAGCTGATCACCCGGAACCTCGCCTACTCACACCGCTTCAACGGCACCGAGACGCTGCGCCCGGTCGATCCGCTGATCGCGACGACCGGCCTGCTCACCCAGGTCCAGCGCGAACTCGGCCGTCAGCAGGAGCGGCTCGTCCAGGGGTACGTCGCCGCGGCCGAGCTGCACCACCAACGTCAGTTGCACGACAAGCAGGCGAGCGAGGTCCCGTCACTGCTCGCGCAGCTGCTGACCGACCGCGACGAGATCGCCGAACGCTGGCTGACCTCGATCCACACCGTCCAGTGCACGTACCGCTCGATCGCCGTCCACGATCCCGATCAGACCGCGCCGATCCTGCCGTCGCCGCTCGCGAGCCAGTGCGACTCGATGCACTTCCGCGAGCTCTGTACGCCGGAGTTCCTGGCCGACCCCCTGGGGGCCGAAGCCGTCCGTGCCGCGACCGAAGCGGGCATCGAGGTCCGTACCGCCCACAGCCTCCCGGCCCGGATGCTGATCGTCGACGACCATTTCGCCCTCATCGGCCTGGTCCCGACGGGCACGACCGGTGCCCTGCTGGTCCGCTCAGCCGTCCTCATCGCCGCCCTCACCCAGTACTACGACCAGCTCTGGTCGGCCGCCACACCGGTAGTGCTGCCAGGCGTGGGAAGGTCCGGGTCGGCCTCCAACCACCTGGGCGCGACCGAGCGGGCTGTCCTCTCCCTCCTGGTCCACGGCCTCAAGGATGAGGCGATCGCCCGCCATCTCGGCCTCAGCGTCCGTACCGTCCGCAGGCACATCTCCACGGTGATGGAGTTCGTCGACGCCCCGACCCGCTTCGCCGCCGGCGCCGCCGCCCAACGCCTCGGCCTGCTCGACTGAGCGTGTTCTTGGGCTGATTGGCCAGTACAGGAAGTTGTCCACAACTGACCTGTCCGGGGCAGCGACGGGAGGCTCACGCTGGAGCCGAGCATCCCCCCGCCGCCCCGGAGGTTCCCGATGTCCTATCCAAGATCACGTCTACTGCGCGGCTATCCAACTCCTCGATCGGGACGCTGGACAGCCGCGGCGCTAGGGCTGGCGCTCGTCGTCGAGTTCCTGGTCCAGCCACCTGATGCCGACGCGGCGATGAGAGCAGCCGCCGAGGCGAGCGCGCAGGCCTTCGCCGACCAGACCCCGAAGGCGCCGCTGGAACGAACCGACGAAGCCTCGGCCATGACGACGGCCCGGATCACCGGAGAACCCGTGATCATCTCCGGCCGGACCACCGAGACGACGCAGTACCGCGCGCTGCCGTCGGGCAAGATCGAGGCGACCGTCGCGGCCGGCCCGGTCCGGATGCTCGACGAGGACGGCGACTGGATGGACGTCGACCTGACGCTGGTTCGCCGGCCCGACGGGTCGGTCGCGCCGTTGGCCCATCCGCAGGATCTGACCCTGTCCGGCGCAGTGGCGGGCAAGGGTGACCATCCGCTCGTGACGATGGGGGCCGCAGGCAAGCAGTTGTCGCTGGGCTGGGCCGGACCGCTGCCGGCGCCGGAGCTGGCCGGCACGACTGCGACGTACCGGGAGGTCAAGCCCGGGGTGGATCTGGTCGTCGAGGTGACCCGGACGGGATATCAGCAGCATCTGCTGGTGAAGAACCGGGCCGCCGCGGCGCAGGTGAAGCAGCTCCGGATGCCGTCCAAAGGCCTGCCTGGCAACGCGCAGGGACTGTTGATGTGGGACTCGACCGTCGACAAGGCGTCCGGCGAGCACACCCGCCGTGCGTCGATCGGACTCGGCCGGACCAAGGACGCCCTGGTCCTCACACCGAGCGCCGCGTTCCTGAACGACCCGAAGACGGTCTACCCGGTGACCATCGACCCGTCCCAGTCCACGGGCGCCAACTTCGACGCCTTCGTGCAGAACACCTACACCTCCGACCAGTCCGCCGCGACCGAGCTGAAGCTGGGCACGTACGACGGTGGCGGCAACAAGGCGAGGTCGTATCTGCGGTTCGACAATCAGGACTGGCTGTGGGACAAGCAGATCCAGGCGGCCACGCTCAGCCTCTGGGAGCACCACTCGTTCTCCTGCGCCGCGGCCGGCTGGGAAGCCTGGCGCACGGCCGACGTCGACAACACGGCCCGCTGGACCAAACAGCCGGCGCTGTACGAGAAGGTCGGTACTTCCACCCAGACCAAGGGTTTCTCCACCTCCTGTGGCGCGGGCTGGGTGACGATCCCGGTCACCGCTGCCTTCCAGTACACCGCCACCAACCGGCTCAGCAAGACCACCATCGGGCTGCAGGCGGCCAGCGAGACCGACAACAACGGCTGGAAGCGGTTCGCCTCCCGGGAGGCTGCGGCCAACCCGCCGTCGGTGACGATCACCTATCAGACCAAGACCGCGGTCAACACCCAGGCCACCTCGCCACAGACCGTCTGCGCGACCGGCACAGCCCGTCCGTACCTGTCCAGCGTGACCCCGCAGTTGCGGGCCCAGATCAGCGACGGACTCGGTGCCCAGGTGTACGGCACCTTCGAGTGGAAGCCGATCAGCGGGTCCAGCACGACCGTGAACGTCGGCCCGGGCGCCTCCGGCTCCTGGCTGGCGACCACGATCGGCCAGGGCGCTCTCACCGAGGGCGGTACCTACGCCTGGCGCGTCCAGGGCACCGACGGTACGACGCCCGGCGCGTGGTCGTCCTGGTGTGAGTTCACCGTCGACACCATCGCACCCACGGCCGCACCGACCGTCGCGTCCACGACGTACCCGGTCGGCCAGTGGTCGGGAGGTGCGGGCACAGCCGGCACCTTCACCTTCGGCGCCTCCGGAGTCGGTGACGCCGTGGCCTACGAGTACGGCGTCGACACCAACCCGCCGGACCAGGTGGTGAATGCCTCCACGCCAGGGGCGACCACGAGTATCAGCATCACCCCGACGGCTGACGGCCCGCACACCCTCTGGGTACGGACTCGCGACCGGGCAGGCAACAGGTCTCCGCTGACCGCGTACCAGTTCGCTGTCGGCGGCGGCGCGGTACTCACTCCCAAGGCTGGTGACATCAGCGCTGCCAAGACCTCCATCACCGGCGCCGCGCGTTCCACTGCCACCGGAGTGACCTACCAGTGGCGTCGCGGCGACACCGACGCCTGGGTGGACATCCCTGCGGCCCACGTGCAACTGGCAGCGGGTGGCGGTGCCGTCAGCTGGCCGCTCCCGACCTCGGGCGACGGCCAGTTCCCGAAGCTGAACTGGAACATCGAGGCGACCCTGGCGGCCGCGGACGCACAGTCGATCCCGCGCGACGGACCGCTGCAGCTGCGCGGCAACTTCACCGGCGGTACGGCTGCTTCGTCCGGAGCGGTGAAGCTCACTTTCGACCGCAACCTGGCCAGCGCGGCGGCGGAGGAGATCGGACCCGGCGAGGTCAACCTGCTGACCGGCAACGTCAGCCTCTCCGACACCGACGTCACGGTCGACTCCTACGGCAGCGACCTGACAGTCGGCCGCACGTACAACAGCCGGCAGTCCGCGAAGGCCGACGGCTCGGGCATGTTCGGTCCCGGCTGGGTCTCCAGTGCGATCGTCGACGAAGCGGAGACGCCGTACACCTCCCTGGACGTCTACGGCTCGCTCCGCCAGATCGGTACGCCGGACGGCGACGTAGTGGGCTTCACCGCCCGCGATGGCGTCAACTTCGATCCCGAGGTCGGTCAGGAGACGCTCAAGCTGACCTACGCCTCCAGCACCGACACCTACAAGCTCACGGACGACCAGGGCACGGTCGTCACGTTCGGCCGGGTCACCGGCTCTGCGGCCGGCAAGTACGTCCCGACGGTCACCACCATGCCGGGCAGCAATCAGAGCACGTCGTTCGTCTGGGAGCGGGTGACAGTCGGAGGTGTCGAGGTCCTGCGGCCGACCCGGGTCCTCGCGCCAGTACCCGACGGCGTCAGCTGTACTACGGTCACCCGTGGCTGCCGGGCACTGAACTTCACCTACGCCACCGCGACGACGGCTACGGGTACGACGGAGTCGGCCTGGGGCGACTACGTGGGCCGCGTGAAGGAGATCTCCTTCACTGCTTGGGATCCTGACCTGGCGACACCGGCCATGCGGACGATTCCGATGGCCCGGTACAGCTACGACAACGCTGGCCGGCTCCGGTCGGCGGCGGACCCACGGACCAGCGGCAAGGACACGTACGACTACCAGTCCGATGGCGTGCTTTCCGCCATCAAGCCGGCCGGGAAGGAGCCGTGGCAGCTCAGCTACACCACTGTCGCGGGCGACTCAGGGGCCGGGCGGCTGCAGAAGGTGAGCCGCTCCGCGCTCGCCGCCGGTACTGCGGTCGAGACCGTCGTCTACAAGGTCCCACTGTCGGGCTCCGGTGCCCCCAACGACCTTTCGCCGACGCAGACCAAGCGCTGGGGGCAAGTAGAGGCTCCGACCGATGCCACGGCCGTCTTCCCGGCCGACCAGCTCCCGAACGGTTCCAGCTGGGAGCGCGCCACCGTCAGCTACCTCGATGCCAACGGCCGCGAGGTGAACGAGGCCAAGCCGGGCGGCAATCTCACTGCGACCTGGTACGACGGCTTCGGCAACGAGGTCCGGACGCTCACCGCGGAGAACCGCAAGCGGGCCTTGGACCAGTCCTCGTCCGACAACGACGTCGCGGAGCAGACCCTGGCCCAGAGCTACTCCACGATCAACACCTACTCGCTGGACGGCGTGCGGCTGGAAACCACGCTGAAGCCTGAAACCGAGGTCCGCCTCGCCAACGGGACGACCACCCGAGGCCGTCAGCTCAACCGGAAGACGTACGACCAGGGCGCCCCGGCCGGCGGTGGCCCGTACAACGTGGTGACCACGGACGAGACGCAGGTCCGCGTGTGGGGTGCCGGCGGCACGACGGTCGAGGCCGACCGCAGAGTCGCGACCATCGCTTACAACTGGAGTCTCCGGCAGCCGACAGTGACCACCACCGACCCAGGTGGACTGGCCCAGACGGTCCGTACGACGCTCGACCCGGTCACCGGACTGGAGACCTCGACCACCCAGGCCGCCGGCGGAACGACCACCAACACCCCGGCAACCCGCAAGACGATCTACTACCGGGCCACTGCGGGCTCTGGCTTCTCCGAATGCGACCTGCATCCGGAGTGGGCCAACCTGCCGTGCCGCCTCCAGCCCGGCGGCCAAGCGGCCACTGGTCCGGAGTTGCCCGCCGTGGTCACGACATACGACATCTACAACCAGGAGCGGGTCCGGACCGAGAAGACCAGTGCCGCGACTCTGCGGACCACTACGACGACGTACGACGCGGCCGGGCGGGTGCTGGAGACCAGCGTGAGTGGTCTCGGTACAGCGGTGCCTGTCCAGCGCAACGTGTACGACGCAGTGACCGGTGAGCACCTTCGGACGCAGTCCGTTGTGGGCGGCTCGGTCACTGCCGAGGTGGTTCGCACCTACGACACGCTGGGCCGGCTCACGTCGTACAAGGATGCCGACG
Source organism: Kribbella koreensis (assembly GCF_039525325.1). NCBI lineage: Bacteria > Bacillati > Actinomycetota > Actinomycetes > Propionibacteriales > Kribbellaceae > Kribbella > Kribbella koreensis. The sequence continues at coordinate 337,894 of NZ_BAAAHK010000001.1, read as the reverse complement.
GCAACCTGTCGACCACTACGTACGACCTGCTGAGCAGGGCGGCCACCAGCGCCGATGGAAAGGCCACCCGGACCTACGGCTACGACTTCCGTGGCTTGCTCAGCACGGTCGCGGACAGTCAGAGCGGGACGTACAGCGGCGGCTACAACGCTGACGGCACGCTGGTGACCGAGACCTGGCCGAACGGCGTCAAGGTGGACACCTCGTACGACGAGGCCGGTGAGGAAGCCGGAATCACCTACAGCAAGCCAGGTTGCGCCGCGAGCGACTGCACCTTGTTCCGTGAGTCGCTGACCAGGTCGGGTCTCGGCCAGACGGCGAAGCGGGTCAGCAACTTGTCCACGCAGATCTACGCCCACGACCAGGCGGGACGGGTCTCCTCGGTGCAGGAAACGGTCGGCGAGAGGTGCACGACCCGGACCTACTCGCTGAGCGTCGCGACGAACAGGTCCACCAGTACGGAGTACGGTCCTGCTGCTGACGGTACTTGCCAGACGACGACCGCCGCAGGAAGCAAGACGTGGACCTACGACACGGCGAACCGGGTCACCACGGCTGGCTACGAGTACGACGCCCTGGGGCGGACCACGAAGGTTCCTGCCAGCGACACCGGCAATCCGGCCGGTGGAGACCTCACGGCGACGTACCACGCGGACAGCCTGGTCGACACGATCACCCAGGCCGGCCGGACCACCGACTACAGCATCGACGTCACCGGTGAACGGGTTCGGTCGTGGACCGACAACGCGACCGGTGAGGTGCTGTCGCACGTCAACCACTATGACGGCGACGACGATTCGCCCGCCTGGACGCAGGAGGGCCCGGACCGGTGGACCCGGGTGATCGGCGGGCTGAAGGGCATGAGCGCCGTACTGGACAGCGACAGCGGCGTAGCGGAGTGGCAGATCTCCGACCTGTCCGGCGACATCGTCGCGACCATCCACGACGGTGACCAGGGCCTGTCGACCACGGGCGAAGCGACGGAGTACGGCGGGTTGAGCGACTCCGAAGCGATCGGCAAACAGCGGTACGGGTGGCTGGGCGCCGAACAGCGGGCCGCGGACGCGCCGTCCGGGATCGTGCTCATGGGGGTCCGCCTCTACAACCCGGTCACCGGGCGGTTCCTGCAGACCGACCCGGTCTACGGCGGCAGCTGCAACGCCTACGAGTACACCTGCGCGGACCCGGTCGACAAGACCGACCTGAACGGGCAATACACCTGTCTGGGTTTCCGGAAGTGGTGCTTCAGCATCGGCAAGCGGAGGTCGAAGTGGAGCTGGTGCGGCGACTGCTTCATCATGCACGCCGGTAAGAAGTTCAAGAAGTGGACGGACCGGCAGCTCCGGCGCGGCAAGAAGTACGGCAAGGCCTGCGTGCAAGGTGCCACCGGCCTGGCGTCGACCAGAGGCGCTAGGGGCCGGTACGGCTTCCGCCTGCGCTTCAAGATGAACTGGAAGAGATGGGGTTGGCAGGGCTGCTACCGCTCGGTGATCAGCAAGTGGCTGTGGAGTCGCTAACTCCTACCGCATGGCCAGTAGAGGAAGTTGTCCACTAGTGACCTGTCCGGGGGAGCGGTAGGGCCTCACGCTGGAGCAGACCAATTCGCTTCAGGAGGTCATCCGCCCATGCCCCCTTTCCCGAAGTCCCGATTACTCCGTCCCTATCCAGGACCGCGGTCGGCCCGCTGGATCGGCGTCACCGTCGGTCTGGCGCTGGTCGCCGCGGTCCTGCAGGTTCCCGCCGACTCCGAAGCAGTAGAGGCCGAACAGCCCGCTGCTGCAGCAGATCTACCGCTCGAGCGTCCTGACGAGGCATCAGCCATCGTCACCGCGAGGACGACGGGCAAGCCGGTACTGATCACGGGCAAGACCACTGAGACCACCGAGTACCGCGCACTGCCGTCCGGTCAGATCGAGGCGACCATCGCCGCCGGCCCGGTCCGGATGCGTGATGAGGAGGGGGAGTGGACCGATGTCGACCTGACGCTGGTCCAGCAGGCCGACGGCTCGGTCGCTCCCCGAGCCCATCCGTACGGACTGACGTTGTCCGGTCCGGCCGGCAAGGGCGACCATGACCTGGCCGCGCTCGGTGCCACCGGCAAGCGTTCCAGTCTCGGCTGGTCCGGCCCCCTGCCGGTCCCCGAACTAGAGGGCAACGTTGCCACGTACCGGAACGTGAAGCCTGGTGTAGACCTCGTCGTCGAGGCGACCCGGACCGGCTATCAGCAGCACCTGCTGGTGAAGAGCAAGGCCGCTGCGGCCCAGGTCAAGCAGCTCCGCATGCCGTACAAGGGTGCGCAGGGCAACGCTCAGGGACTGTTGATGTGGGACTCGACCGTCGACAAGGCGTCCGGCGAACACACTCGCCGTGCCTCGATCGGACTCGGCCGGACCAAGGACGCCCTGGTGCTCACGCCGGATGCCGCCTTCCTGAACGATCCGAAGACGGTCTACCCGGTGACGATCGACCCGTCGCAGAGCTCGGGGGCGAGCTTCGACGCGTTCGTGCAGAACACCTACACGAGCGACCAGTCCGCGGCGACCGAGCTGAAGCTCGGCACCTACGACGGCGGTGGCAACAAGGCCAAGTCGTATCTGCGGTTCGACAACCAGGAATGGCTGTGGGACAAGCAGATCCAGGCCGCCACCCTGAACCTGTGGGAGAGCCACTCCTACTCGTGTGCGGCGGCCGGCTGGGAGGCGTGGCGCACCGCCGACGTCACCAGCGCGGTGCGCTGGACAGCGCAGCCGGCCGAGCTGGAGAAGGTCGGCACCTCGACCCAGACGAAGGGTTTCTCGAGTTCCTGCGGGGCCGGCTGGGTGACGATCCCGGTCACGGCCGCGTTCCAGTACACCGCGACCAACCACGCGGCCAAGACGAACATTGGGATCAAGGCGGCCAGCGACACCAACAGTGCCGGCTGGAAGCGGTTCGCGTCTCGTGAGGCCGCGGCCAATCCGCCGTCGGTGACCGTCACCTACCAGACCAAGACCGCGGTGACCGCGCAGGCCACCGCCCCGGCCACGGTCTGCGGCACCGGTGCCGCCCGTCCATACATCTCTACCCGTACGCCGCAGTTGCGGGCGCAGATCAGCGATGGTCTCGGCGCCCCGGTGTACGGCACCTTCGAGTGGCAGCCGATCGGCGGAGCCACCACCACCGCCACCGAAGGGCCCGGCGCATCCGGCGCCTGGCTGGGCACAGCCATCCCCAGCGGGGCTTTCGCCGAGGGCGGCAGCTACGCCTGGCGAGTGCGGGGCACCGACGGTACGACGCCTGGCGCGTGGTCGGCCTGGTGCGAATTCACGGTCGACACCGTCGCGCCCGCCAGCGCGCCGACCGTCTCGTCCACGACCTACCCGGTGGGTCAGTGGTCAGGTGCAGCCGGTACGGCCGGGACCTTCACCTTCGGCGCCGCGGGCGTCGGCGACGTGGTGGCCTACGAGTACGGCGTCGACACCAACCCGCCGAACGAGTCGGTCAACGCTGCCACCCCGGGGGCGACCACCAGCGTCAGCATCACCCCGACCGCGGACGGACCGCACACGTTGTGGGTCCGGACCAGGGACAAGGCGGGCAACCGGTCGCCGCTGACGGCGTACGAGTTCGCTGTCGGTGGCGGAGCTGTCATCTCGCCGAAGAACGGTGACGTGAGCGCGGCCAAGACAGCGATCGTCGGCACGGGTCGCAGTACCGCCACCGGTGTCACCTACCAGTGGCGTCGCGGTGACACCGATGCCTGGGTGACGATTCCGGCCGCCAACGTTCAGGTCGCCGCCGGCGGTGGTGCCGTGACGTGGCCGCTACCGACCAGTGGCAACGGGCAGTTCCCGAAGCTGAACTGGAACCTGGAGGCCACCTTGGCCGCGGTCGACGCCCAGTCGATCCCGCGGGACGGGCCCGTCCAGATCCGGGGCAACTTCACCGGTGGCACGGCGGCTTCGTCGGGAGCCGTGAAGCTCACCTTCGACCGCAACCTCGCGACGGCGGCCACGGAAGAGATCGGCCCGGGTGAGGTCAACCTGCTGACCGGCAACGTCAGCCTGTCGGAGACCGACGTGTCGGTGGACTCCTACGGCAGTGACCTGACCGTCAGCCGGACCTACAACAGCAGGCAGTCGGCCGCCAACGACTCCTCCAACATGTTCGGCCCCGGCTGGATCTCCGGCGCCGTCGTGGACGAGGCGCAGACGCCGTACACCTCCCTCGACGTCTTCGGGACGCTGATCCAGGTAGGCACGCCGGAGGGCGACACCGTCGGCTTCACGGCCCGCGACGGCGTGAACTTCGACCCCGAGGTGGGGCAGGCCAGCCTGAAGCTGACCTATGCGAGCGCGACCGACTCGTACAAGCTCACCGACGAGCAGGGCTCGATGGTGACCTTCAGCCGGGTCACCGGCACGACTGCCGGCCAGTACTACCCGACGGCGACCACGCTGCCGGGCAGCAACCAGACCACCACCTACAACTGGGAGAAGGTGACGATCGGCGGTGTCGAGGTCGTGCGGCCGGTCCGGATGCTGGCACCGGTTCCGGACGGGGTCAACTGCGCGACGATGGCCCGCGGCTGCCGGGCACTGAACTTCACCTACGCCACGACGACCACAGCGACCGGTACCACCGAAGGCGACTACCTCGGGCGGGTCAAGGAGATCTCCTTCACCGCATGGGATCCGGACCTGGCCACACCGGCGCTGCGGACGGTCGTGGTCGGCCGGTACAGCTACGACAACGCCGGCCGGCTGCGTTCGGCCTGGGACCCGCGGCTGGACTCCGGCAGCACCCACCTCGGTGACACGTACACCTACCAGGCCGACGGTGTGCTGTCGACCGTCAAGCCGGCCGGGCAGGAGCCTTGGCAGCTGAGCTATACCACCGTGCCGAACGACCCGGGCATCGGCCGCCTGCACAAGGTGTCCCGCACTGCCCTCGCTGCCGGTACTGCCGTCGAAACCGTTGTCTACAAGGTGCCGTTGTCCGGCGCAGGTGCACCGTATGACCTGTCCCCGGCGCAGACCAGGCGATGGGGGCAGCCTGAAGCTCCCACTGACGCCGCGGCCGTCTTCCCGCCTGACCAGGTGCCTGACGGCAACCCCGCCACGGGTGCACTGCCGTCGAACTGGGAGCGGGCGACCGTCACCTACCTGGACGCGAACGGCCGGGAGATCAACGGCGCCTCACCCGGCGGCAGCATCACCACCAACTGGTACGACGGTTTCGGCAACTCCGTGCGCTCACTGACCGCGGAGAACCGCAACCGGGCCCTGAACCAGTCGGCGTCGGACAACGACGCCGCCGAGCAGACCCTGGCGCAGGCCTACTCCACTGTGAACAACTTCTCGCTGGACGGAGAACGGCTGGAGAGCACGCTGGGACCTGAGACAGAGGTCCGTCTCAGCACCGGCGCGACGGTCAGGGGCAGGCAACTCGTCCGCAACACCTACGACCAGGGCGCGCCCGCCACCGGCGGTCCGTTCAACCTGGTCACCACCACGGAGTCGCAGGTTCGGCTCTGGGGCGCGGACGGTACCGCGGTCGAGGCAGATCGCCGGGTCACCACCACCGGCTACAACTGGACGCTGCGGATGCCGACGGTACGGACCACTGACCCCGGTGGCCTCGGCCAGACCGTCCGGACCACCCTGGACCCAGTCACCGGTCTCGAGACCTCGACCACCCAGGTCGCGGGCGGAACGACCACCAACACCCCGGCAACCCAGAAGACGATCTACTACCGGGCCACTGCCGGATCCGGCTACAGCGAATGCGACCTGCGGCCGGAGTGGGCCAACCTGACCTGTCGCCTCCAGTCAGGCGGCCAGCCGGCCACCGGCCCGGAACTGCCGGTCAAGGTGCAGACGTACGACATGTTCAACCAGCAGCGGGTGCTGATCGAGAAGACCAGCGCCGGGACCCTGCGGACCAGCACCACGAAGTTCGACGCCGCGGGCCGGATCCTGGAGGTCTCCGTGGTGGCGGCAGCAGGACTCGGTACTGCGGTACCGACCCAGCGCACCGTCTATGACCCGCTCACCGGCAACATCCTCCGGACGGAGTCGGTGACCGGGGGTACCGTCACCGCCGAGGTCGTCCGGACCTACGACACCCTCGGCCGGATCACCTCCTACAAGGATGCCGACGGCAACCTGTCCACCACGACGTACGACCTGCTGGGCCGCCCGGCCACCACCTCGGACGGCAAGGCGAGCCGCATCTACGGGTACGACTACCGCGGCCTGCTCACCTCGGTGAACGACAGCAACACCGGCACGTACACGGGTACTCACAACGCCGACGGGCAGTTGGTCAGCGAGACCTGGCCGAACGGGGTCAAGGTCGACACCCGGTACGACGAAGCCGGCGAACAGGCCGGTCTCACCTACAGCAAGCCAGGCTGTCCGGCCGGCGACTGCACGTTGTTCAGTGAGTCGGTGACCGGTTCCGCCAACGGCCAGACGGCCCGACGGGTGTCCACCTTGTCGAGTCAGCTCTACCAGCAGGACGCGGCCGGCCGGGTCACCTCGGTCCAGGAGACCATCGGTGAGCGGTGCGTGACCCGGGCCTACGGGTTCAGCAGTGCGACCGACCGGACGACCAGTACGGAGTACGGGCCGGCCGCCGACGGCAGTTGCCAGACAACGACACCGGCGACCTCTCGTACCTGGACCTACGACACGGCGAACCGGGTCACCACGGCCGGCTACGCCTACGACGCTCTGGGCCGGACCACGACGGTGCCGGCGATCGACACCGGAGCACCCGCGGCCGGGAACGTCACGGCCACCTACCACGCGGACGACCTGGTCGACACGATCACCCAGGGCGGCCGCACCACGGATTACGCCATCGACGTCACCGGCGAGCGGGTCCGGTCCTGGACCGACAACTCGACCGGCGAGGTGGTGACGAACGTCAACCACTTCGACGAGGACGGGGACTCGCCGGCCTGGACCCAGGAAGGCGACAGCCGGTTCACCCGGGTCGTCCCGGGGTTGTCCGGGATGACCGCGATCGTCGACAGCGATTCCGGCGCGCCGGAGTGGCAGATCGCCGATCTGTCCGGTGACATCGTGGCCACCATCCACAGTGGAGAGGAAGGACTGTCCAGTACCAGCCAGGCCGACGAGTACGGCCGGCTCGGCGACTCCGAGGCCGTCGGCAAGCAGCGCTACGGCTGGCTCGGCGCGCAGCAGCGGGCCGCCGACGCGCCGTCCGGGATCGTCTTGATGGGGGTCCGGCTCTACAACCCGACCACCGGACGCTTCCTGCAGACCGACCCGATCTACGCCGGCGGCTGCAACGCCTACGAGTACACCTGCGCGGACCCGGTCGACAAGGTCGACCTGGACGGCAAGTGGCCGTGCTGGAGCAAGAAGTGCCTGCTCAAGGCGGCGGCGAAGAAGTGGAAGGCACTCAAGAAGAAGATCAAGCGGAACAAGTACGTCCGCTGGGTCTGGCGCAAGGTCGTCAAGAACAAGTACGTGGTGGCCTGCGCCAAGGGCGCCGGTCTGTCGATGGCGCGGAAGTCCTTCTGGGCCAAGTACAAGCGGCTGCCGCTCAAGGTCGGCCGCTGGGGCGCACAGGGCTGTGCGTTCGGCATCGTCAAGACCTACGTCTGGACGAAGATCAAGAAGTGGATCACCCCGACCGGTCCGGGACCGATGTCGCCGTCGAGCCGCGGCTGGCACTAAGCCGTGAGCTCATCCAGTTGAACCGATGATCCGCCCGGGCGGCCCTGCACAGGGCCGCCCGGGTTTCTTGCCTGAAAGGTGATTCGCATGTCCCCTGATTCCGTAGTGCGCCGGCTCGGTGCCGTCCTCGGCCTGGTGCTGGTCGCCGGCCTGCTGCCCCAACCGGCCGTCGCCGAACCCGTCGATCGGGCCGCTGCCACGTCGCTGGAGCGATCCGGTGAAGCCGCGGCCGTCGCCTTCGCGAGGAGCACCGGTAAGCCCGTGCTGATCACGGGCAAGACCACCGAGACCACGCAGTACCGCGCGCTGCCGTCGGGGCAGGTTGAGGCGACGATCGCCGCCGGCCCGGTCCGGATGCGCGACGCGAACGGCGATTGGACCCCCGTCGACGTGTCACTGGTCCGGCAGGCCGATGGTTCGGTCGCGGCCAAGGCCCACCCGTATGGGCTGAAGCTGTCCGGACCGGCCGGCCCGGGTGATCACGAGCTCGTCGCGATAGGTGCCTCAGGCAACCGTTCTGCGCTTGGCTGGTCCGGTCCGTTGCCGGCGCCGGAACTGAACGGGGCCACGGCGACTTATCGCGAGGTGAAGCCGGGTGTCGATCTGGTCGTCGAGGCGACCAGGACCGGCTATCAGCAGTACCTGCTGGTGAAGAGCCGGCAGGCCGCAGTACAGGTTGGTCGGCTCAGGATGCCCTGGAAAGCGGGCGGCCGGGTCACGCCGGACGCCGTGATGTGGGACTCGACCGTCGACCGGGCCTCCGGTGAACACCTCAGGCGGGCGCCGGTGCGGGTCGGGCTAGGCAAGGACGCGTTGCAGTTGACGCCTGACGCGTCGTTCCTGACCGACCCCAGGACCGTCTACCCGGTCACCATCGACCCGTCGCAGAGCGCGGGGCCGAACTTCGACGCGTTCGTCCAGTCCAGTTACACCACCGACCAGTCGGCCGCGACCGAGTTGAAGATCGGCACGTACGACAGCGGTGCCAACAAGGCGCGGTCGTACCTGCGGTTCGACAACCAGGAATGGCTGTGGGACAAGCAGATCCAGGCCGCGACGCTGAGCCTGTGGGAACACCACTCGTACTCCTGCACGGCCAAGGGCTGGGTGGCCTACCGCGTGGCCGACGTGACGAACACGGCCCGCTGGACGAACCGGCCGGCGCAGTACGAGCAGGTCGGCACCTCGACCCAGACCAAGGGGTGGGGGAGCGGCTGCGCGGCCGGTTGGGTGACGATCCCGGTGACCGCGGCCTTCCAGTACACGGCGGCACATCAGCTGACCAAGACCAATATCGGGATCAGTGCGGCGAGCGAGACCGACAACTACGGCTGGAAGCGGTTCGGCTCGCGGGAGGCGGCCAACCCGCCGTCGGTGACGATCACCTATCAGACCAGGATCGCGGTGGACGCCCTGGGGACCGCGCCGGAGACCAACTGCGCCACCGGCGCGGACCGGCCGATCATGTCCAGCCTGACACCCCAGCTGCGGGCGCAGATCAGCGACAACCTGGGCGGGCAGGTGTACGGCACCTTCGAATGGAAGGTGGTCGGCAGTACCGTCAGCACAACCGCCACCGAAGGCCCCGGCGCCTCTGGATCGTGGCTGGGGACCACCATCCCCGACGAGGCCTTCACCGAAGGCACCAGCTACGCCTGGCGGGTCCGCGGAACCGACGGCACAACACCAGGAGAGTGGTCCACCTGGTGCGAGTTCACCGTGGTCACCATGTAGCCGGGGACCGTTGTCAGGGCAGCTTGGCGTAGGCGCGGACGGGGAAGGTGGCGAGGCCCTCGATCCGCGGCGGGGTCGCGGTGAACAGCGCGCCGGTGGGCGGGAGCTGTGCCAGGCTGGTCAGGTGTTCGACGATCGGCAGGCCCGCGCCGAGCAGCAGCGTGTGGGCGGGGCGGGTGCCGTCGGTCATGTCGTCGATGTTGGCGGCGTCGATGCCGACCAGGGCGACGCCGTTGTCGATCAGCCACTGGGCCCCGTCCCGGGTGAGGAAGTGGGCGTTCTCGACGTACTGCGGGGTGCCGAAGCGGGCGTCGTCGCCGGTGTGCAGGAGGACCGCTTTGCCTTGGACCTCGTACGTTGCGAGGGCGGCCGCGTCGATGCCGAGCCGGCCGCTGTCTTCCACCCGCACGACGATGGCGGGCAGGTCGACCAGGCGGTCGAGTGGGTAGCCGGTGAGGTCGTGGCCGTCGGGGTAGCGGTGGTTCGGGCTGTCGAGGTAGGTGCCGGTGTTGGCCACCATGGAGATCCGGCCGATCTCGAACTCCGTGCCCGGCGCGTAAAGCTCGCGCGACGCCTCCCGGCTCAGTTGGAGTCCGAGCTCGGGCCCTGGCAGGTTCGGCAGGGTCACCATCCCGTCGCGGATGACATGGCTGAGCTCCACGTACGTGGGCCGGTCGCCGCTCGGTCGACCGTCGGCGGACGGGCCGCCGCGGGTGCCTTTGTGAGCAGCCTCGACGATCTCCAGGTTGGTGAGCTCGACGTCGCCGGCCATCAACAGACCGAGCGAGTCGAGGAACAGCTCGCCGACCTGCGCCGGCGTCACCTCCGCGGCCGGTACGTCGACGAGGAACCCCTGGACCTGCAGGCCGCCGCCGTTCGTGAAGGAGACGGTGGCGTCGAAACGCGCGCGATAGCTAGCCATGCCGGTCATCATCACCCATCCGTACCGACCGCGGCCCCGAATTTCGTCCCGTGATCACTCGTCGCAACCTCCTGCTCGCGGGCACCGCCGGAGTCGCCGGTGTGGCCGCGACCGTCGGCGTGGCCGGTCTCGCACGCCGCGGCTCGGACCGCCCGCACCCGCAATCCGCCCAGTCGGCGAAGGAGCCGATGATGATCTCGTACGGCGGTGACGAGTCCCAGGTCGCGGACCTCTACCTCCCCGAAGGCGACGGCAAGGTCCCGGTTGCCGTGGTGATCCATGGCGGCTTCTGGATGAGCAGCTACGGACGCGAACTCGCCACCCCATTGGCCGAAGACCTCGCCAGGCAAGGCATCGCCGGCTACGCGATCGAGTACCGCCGGATCGGCAACGGCGGCGGCTGGCCCGCGACCTTCGAGGACGTCGCCGCCGCGATCGACAAGCTGGCCGACCAGCCGCGATTGGACCTCAGCAAGGTGGTCGCCGTCGGCCACTCAGCAGGTGGGCACCTCGCCGTCTGGGCCGCGGGCCGGTCGGGGTTGCCGCAAGGGGCGCCGGGTGCGACGCCACGCGTAGTACTGGCTGGGGCTGTGTCGCAGGCCGGAGTACTGGACCTGGTGAACGCCTACGACGAGAAGGTCGGCGGGGATGCGGTGCCGGCCTTCCTCGGTACGACGCCCGCGAGGGATCTCAAGCGGTACCAGCTGGCATCGCCGTACGAGCGGCTTCCGTTGAAGGTCCCGGTCGCTCTCGTGCATGGCACGCGCGACGGGCAGGTACCGATCGACCAGAGCCGCCGGTACCGCGATGCCGCCGCGGCCAAGGGCGATCAGGTGAAGCTGACCGAACTCGCACACGTCGGTCACTTTGAGCTGATCGACCCGGACGCCAAGGCCTGGCAGACCTGCCGGACAGAGACGATGCGCTTGCTCGAGCCCTGATCCAGGCCCTGCTCGGCGTCTAACATCGAGTATGGAGTGGCTGCTGATCGTCCTCGGCGGCGGTGGGGTCGCCGCGGCCGGCCGGTATGCCTGGGCCAAACGAGCGGCTCGGCGACAAGCAGCCGCGGAGCTCGAAGGCATCCGTAGGCATGCCGACGAGGACGTCACCTACTTCGGTGAGCAGCTGAGTCGTCTCGGCGAGAAGCTCGCGGGCCGCGAGTTGGATGCCGACACCCGGTACGACTACCAGGCGGCCCTGGATGCGTACGAGCAGGCGAAGCGGGCAGCACCTCGGCTGCATACCCGGGAGTCGATCAGTGCGGTCGTCGACCTGCTGGCCGATGGGCGCTACGCAGTTGCTTGCGTACAGGCCCGCGCTGCCGGCAAGCCCGTCCCGGAGCGGCGGGTGCCGTGCTACTTCAGCCCGCAGCACGGCCCGTCGACGACAGAGGTCGTCTGGACGCCGTCGAAGGGCGGTACCAGGCGGGTGCCCGTCTGTGCGCAGGATGCGGCGCGCATAGCGGCTGGTACCGAGCCAGAGATCCACTACATCCGGTACGGCGAGTTGAACGTCCCGTACTGGGAGGTGGGCGATCCCATCGAGCCGTACCGCGGCCTGTTCGAGAGCGGCGGTGCTCGCGCCGTCGCGATGCACCTGCGGTTGAAGCACCTCGGGCTAGACGTAGGCCGGGGTCGCAGGGACCCCGGCATGCTGCGCCGCAAGCGCCGCCCGTAGTCAGAGCTCGGGCAGGAGCTCGCGCAGTACGTCGGTGGTGAAGTTGTGCAGGCTGGTGCCGTAGGAGATGCGCGTGGCGCCCAGTGCGATCAGGTCTGCCGCTGTCGGGCCGTTCGGCTTCGCGTGGGCGTTGAGCGGGCCGCCGATGTCTGTAGCTAGCCTCTGCAGGACGTCGAGCGGTGCTGCGATCGGGTAGACGCAGTCGGCGCCGGCGCGACGGTAGGCGCGGCCCCGGGCGACAGCTTCATCAACGCTCCCATTGGTGATGAAGCTGTCGACCCGTGCATTGATGACGAGGTCTGCGCCCGCAGCAGCCCGTACTGCGCTCAGGTAGTCGGCCTGCCGCTCCACATCGACCAGCTGGTCGTCCAGGGAGTCCTCCAAGTTGCACCCAACTGCACCCGTCTCCACCAGTCGCTCGGCGAACTCCTTCGCGTCCAGCCCGTACCCGGCCTCCATGTCAGCCGTCACCGGTACGTCGACAGCGCGGACGATCCGCGCGACTGCCTCGAGCATCTCGGCGACCGGAGTCAGCTGGCCGTCGTCGTACCCGAGCACCCGGGCGACCGCACCACTACTGGTGGCGATCGCCGGGTACCCGGCCTCGGCGATGGCTCTGGCGCTGACCGGATCCCACGCGTTCGGCAGCACCAGGGGAGTGGGCCCGTGGTGCAACGCGCGGAAGGCTTCCGCCGTACGCCGGTCCGCCTGGCCGCGGCCTCTGGTGGTGGTCATCTGGGCTCAGCTCGGGTCGTAGTGGCCGGGCTCGATGCGGCAGGTGACGCCGACCCGGTTCCACGCGTTGATCATGATGATCAGGCTGATCAACTGGGCGAGCTCCTTCTCGTCGAAGGCGTTCGCGGCGATCTCGTAGACGTCGTCCGGGACATGGTCGACGCTGATCAGCGTGATCGCCTCGGTCAGTTCCAGCGCCGCCAGCTCCTGCTCGGTGTAGAACTTCCGCGCCTCCCGCCAGGTGGCGACGACGTTGACCCGCTGCGCCGTATCCCCCTCGTGCAACGCGTCCAGCGTGTGCATGTCCAGGCAGTAGGCGCACCCGTTCAGCTGCGAAGCCCGGATCCGCACCAGATGCGCCAACTTGCTGTCCAACCCCAAAGCCGACACCTCATCCAGCGCGATCAACGCCTGGTAGAACTCCGGCGCGTGGCTGGCCAACTTGACTCGACGACGTGTGTTTGTGCTCATGTGGACAACGCTAGTGCTGGATCGGCCCAGGTGTATGGTCCACTTCTATGGAGGATTCGAGGGCCAATTCCGCGGTAGAGGCAGGTGGCGCCGATCTGCACCTGGACCTGGCCAACCGCCGCGGCCGCGCCGACCTGGTCAACGCCCTCCACGAGTCGATCCGCACCGGCCGCCTAACCCCAGGCACCCGCCTGCCGTCCTCCCGCCAGCTCGCCAAAGACCTGGGCATCGCCCGCAACACCGTGGCGGACGCCTACGGCCAGCTCGTCGCCGAAGGCTGGCTGACCGCCCGCCAAGGCTCAGGCACGGTCGTCGCCGACCGAATCCTCCCGACCCACGCCAACGGCCGCCCCGCCACCGCCGCACTTGCTCACCCCGCCACCTCCGGCCGCGCCGCCTCCTCCTCCGGAATTTCCTTGCCGGAGGCAAGGAAATTCCGGTATGACCTGACGCCGGGGTCGCCTGATGTGTCGACCTTTCCGAGGAGCGAGTGGTTAGCGGCAGCCCGTAAAGCTTTGCCGGCTGCGCCCAACGATGCGTTTGGGTACGGGGATCCGCGGGGGAGGGTCGAGTTGCGGGAGAATCTGGCCGACTACCTCGCGCGGGCGCGCGGCGTACGGGCTGATCCGGAGCGCATCCTCATCTGCTCCGGCTATGTCCAGGCACTCAACCTGCTGACCGACGTGCTGCGGCTGCAAGGCGCGCAGACCATGTCGGTCGAGGAGTTCGGCTACTCCCTGCACTGGGACGTGATCCGCTCCAGGGGTGTCGAGCCGAAGCCGGTCCCGGTCGACGAGTACGGCGTACGCGCAGACCTGCTCGAAGGCCGGGCGGCTCTCCTAACCCCAGCCCACCAGATGCCCACCGGTGTCCCGCTAGCGCCGGACCGGCGTACCAAAGCTGTCGAATGGGCCCGCGAAACCGATGCAATCCTGATCGAGGACGACTACGACGGCGAGTTCCGCTACGACCGCCAGCCAGTAGGTGCCCTGCAAGCCCTAGACCCCGAGCGAGTCGTCTACACCGGTACTGCGAGCAAGTCCCTCGCCCCAGCGCTCCGACTCGCCTGGATGGTCCTCCCCGAGCACCTGATGGACCCGGTCCTCGAGGTGAAGCGCACCACCGACTTACTGACCGCCACCCTCGACCAGCTCGTACTAGCCGAGTTCATCGCCTCCGGCCACTACGACCGCCACGTACGCCGTACCCGCCAGCACTACCGCCGCAGACGCGACCACCTGGTCGAGCTACTCGCCGTCCGAGCCCCAGGCGTCACCCTCGCCGGCATCTCAGCCGGCATGCACGTCCTGCTCGACGTACCCGGCGAAGCGGAGGACATGGTCGCCCGAGCCAGCCGCCAAGGCCTACTGATCGCCTCTCTGGACAGGTATCGCTTCACCCCGGATCCAGCCGCCCGCCAAGCCCTCATCGTCGGCTACGGCACCCCACCCGACCACTCCTACAACGGCGCCCTGGACCTCCTCTGCCAGGTACTAGCCGTCTAACTCACCGGCGGAGCTTGCGGAGAATGCCTGCCAACGAGACCCGCTCCTCCGGGCTGAGGATGTTGAAGTAGGCCTCGGCCTCTGCATCCCGCGAGGCCCGGATCGCCTCGCCCACCCGCGTCCCCTCACCGGTAGGCGCCACCAGCGTCGCCCGCCGATCCGCAGGATCCGGACGCCGCTCCACCAGCCCACGATCCTGCAGCGCGTCGACCACCTCGGTCGTCGACCGCGCGGCGATCCGCAGATGCTCGGAGAGCTCGTTGAGCCGCATCGGGCCACCACGCATCAGGACGCCGAGCGCTCGCGCCTGCGACGGCGCGATGTCCCACGGCGCCAGCGTCTCCTTGCGCAGGTGCCGCAGCTGATGAGCGACCGCCCAGAACGTCTCGGGCAGCGTCTCCTCGTCGTCATCGGCCATGGGAATACCGTACCAACCAATCCTGTTGTACCCTCATAGTGAGGTAACCTCAGTATATTTCCGAAGACCCCGACAGAACGGTGCTCGCCTTGGATTACGCAACTCAGCAACGTGGCCGCCCCGAGGGCGGCCGGAAGTCAGCCACAGCCGCCGAGAAAGCCCAGGCCCGCGAGGTGTCGCTGGCCCGGATCGGCCGGCTCTTCAGCACCCACAAGCTCTCCCTGGCCGTCGTCACGGCGATCATCGTCGCATCGTCCGTGGTGGCGATGGCATCACCCTTCCTGCTGCGCGCCGTCATCGACGAGGCGCTGCCCCAGCAGAACCTCCAGCTCCTGATCTGGCTGGTGATCGGCATGGTCGCCGTCGCCGCGGTCACGTCGATTCTCGGCGTCGTCCAGACCTGGATCAGCACCAAGGTCGGCCAGCAGATCATGCACCGGCTGCGGACCGACGTGTTCGCCCACCTGCAGCGCCAGTCGATCGCGTTCTTCACCCGGACCCGCACCGGCGAGGTGCAGTCCCGGATCACCAACGACATCGGCGGGATGGAGCCGGTCGTCACCTCGACGGCCACCTCGATCGCCGCCAACCTGACCACCGCGATCGCCACCGCCGTCGCCATGCTCGCGCTGTCGTGGCAGCTCTCGCTGATCTCGCTCGTCGTGATGCCGCCGGCCATCTACCTGACCCGCAAGGTCGCCCGGATGCGCCGCGAGATCACCGCGCAGCGCCAGCGCGAACTCGCCGATCTCAACGTCACGGTCGAGGAAGGCCTGTCGATCAGCGGTATCCAGCTCAGCAAGACGATGGGCACCGCCGCGACCCTGGTCGAGCGCTTCACCGCGTCGTCGACCCGGCTGATCGATCTGGAGCTGCGCTCCGAGCTGGCCGGCCGCTGGCGGATGGCCTCGATGAGCGTCATCTTCGCCGCCATCCCGGCGATCATCTACCTGAGCGCCGGTCTGCCGATGACCGCCGGAACGCTGTCCATCGGCACCCTGATCGCCTTCACCACCCTGCAGGCCGGGCTGTTCCGGCCGCTGATGGGCCTGCTCAACGTCGGCGTCGCGCTGACCAGCTCGCTGGCCTTGTTCGCCCGGATCTTCGAGTACCTCGACCTGCCGATCGACGTGGACGACCCGGCCGACCCCGTCGAGATCGACCCGACCCGCATCGACGGCCACGTGCGCTTCGAGGACGTCACTTTCGTCTACCCAGGCAGCGAAACAGCCGCAGTGGCCGGTATCAGCCTGGACGTGCCCGCCGGTACGACGCTGGCGCTAGTCGGCGAGACCGGCTCGGGCAAGAGCACTCTCGCCTCGCTGGTCGCACGACTCTACGACCCGACCAGCGGCCGCGTCACCGTCGACGGCATCGACCTCCGAGACCTCCGCCTGGCGGATCTCGCCAGCGTGGTCGGCGTCGTCAGCCAAGAGACGTATCTCCTGCACACCACCGTCCGCGAAAACCTCCGCTACGCCAAGCCCGACGCCACCGACGCCGAGATCGAGGACGCGGCCCGCGCTGCTCAAGTACACGACCTGATCGCCGGCCTCCCGGACGGCTACGACACCATGGTCGGCTCCCGCGGCCACCGCTTCTCCGGAGGCGAGAAGCAACGCATCGCCATCGCCCGTACGCTCCTGCGCAACCCCCGCGTCCTGGTCCTGGACGAGGCCACCAGCGCCCTCGACACCGAGACCGAACGCGCAGTCCAGCAAGCGTTCGACCGCCTGGCCGAAGGCCGTACGACGATCACCATCGCCCACCGCCTCTCAACAGTCCGCAACGCCGATCAGCTGGCCGTCATCGACCACGGCCGAGTAATCGAGTCCGGAACCCACACCAGCCTGGTCGAAAGCAACGGCCGCTACGCCCAGCTGGCCAGCTAAGCGGATTGGACCAGTGCCAGCACCTCGTCGGCGCAGCCCCACGACAGCGTCATACCGGACCCGCCATGGCCGTAGCAGTGGATTACCTGGCGGTCGCCGGTGCGGACGCTTTCGCAGCGGACGGATGGGCGGGCGGGGCGCAGTCCGACTCGGTGCTTGATGATTTTCGCCTTGCGGAGTTGAGGAACCAGGGCCGTGGCCCGGTCCAGAATCGAGCCGGCCGTCTTGTCGTCGACGGCGAGATTCCAGTCGCCGGGCTGCGAGGTGCCGCCGACGACGACGTCGTTCGAGCGCGGTACGACGTAGCAAAGCTCTTCCGGGCCGTTGTCGGCCATCAGCCACTCGGTGAGGCCGAACTGCTCGACGGTGAACACCTGCCCGCGGACCGGCGTGACGGTCGGGTCCTGTGCGGTCAATCGGGCACCGAGACCGGTGCAGTTCACGACGATCGGCGCCGTGTTGGGCAAGGCCGAGAACGCGGCCCGGTTGAGGGTCCCGCCCGCGGCCTCGAGCCGTTTGACCAAGTACCGCAGGTAAAGCGGCATCTCCACGACCGGCGTCGTGAACGACCACCCGTCGCGGAAGCCGGGCGGTGGCGACCCGACCCGCTCCAGATCAGTGAGCACATCGGCCCATACGGGGTTCGGTGTCGGCTCGAGCAGGTACTCCTTGCCGTGCCGCAACCGCACCGACGGCTCGCTCTCCGCCAGCTCGGCGAACTCCCGGTACGTCGTCCGCGCCCAACCGGCGACCCGATCACCCGCCGACTGGAACGGATACCAGATCGCGGCCGAGACCGCCGACGTCGTCTCCAACGGCAGGTCGCGAGCGAACACCGCCACGTCGTACCCGGACTCCGCCAGCCGAACAGCACAACTGAGCCCGATCACACCGGCTCCGACCACAATGACGCGCATTGACGCATTGTGTCGCCCTCAGGCCACTCCCGCTACCCGAGCGAGAGTGGCCAAGGGCAACGATTCAGTGCAGGTCGACGGCCAGCGAGTACAGCCGGGTGATCTGGGTGGGGCCGAAGTTGTCGTCGGAGATCAGGTAGAGCTGCCGGCGACCGCTCGGCAGGAAGCCGCCGAGGGCGAGGCCTTCGACGTTGTCCAGCAGCGGGTTCGGCTGCGGCTGCTTGGCGACGGCGCCCGACGGCGGGCAGTTCACCAGGTCGAAGAGCAGCTTCTTGTGCACGAACACCGCGTCCGGGGCGTCCGCGAGCGACGCCTGATCGGTGACGTCCTCGGCCCCGCGCAGCGA
The DNA here is from genome assembly GCF_039525325.1 of Kribbella koreensis. Lineage (NCBI taxonomy): Bacteria > Bacillati > Actinomycetota > Actinomycetes > Propionibacteriales > Kribbellaceae > Kribbella > Kribbella koreensis. Next base: position 319,586 of record NZ_BAAAHK010000001.1, on the reverse strand, counting down.
AACGCTGAAGACGCGGATCGTGTTGCCGACGCCGGCCACGAAGGTGCGTTCCATCGAGACGAGTTGGTCCTTGTGCACGTAGGCGAGCTCGACCAGGCTGAGCCCGGGGTCGGTCTTGTACGCGTACTGCGCGGCCACGGCGTAGGCGCCACCGGCCCGGCCCGTGTACTGCAGGATCCGGTTGCGGCCACGGTCCTCGGCGTCGCTGCCGTCCGAGGTGAGTGGGTCTTCGAGTCCGGCGTACAGGGTTTTGCCGTTGGTGCTGACCGCGAGCGACTCGAAGGTGCCGTTGGCCTGCGCCTCACCGGCCGGCGCGACCTGGAACCGCGGCGGTACCGGCAGCGAGGCGATCTGCTTGCCGTCGGACAACTGGAAGCGCCGGATCGACGGCTCGCGCTCGGAGGTGGCCAGGATGGTCCGGCCGCCCTGTTCGGCGACCAGGCCCTCACCGTCGAAGTCCACGTTGTTGTACGGCGTACCGTCCGGCCGGCGCAGGACCGTGACGCTGTCCACGGCGGCCTCGGGCTTGCCGTGGTCGTCGCCGATCCGGAGGCCGAAGACCCGGGCCGGGGTGTTCGTGACGTTGTCGACCAGCGCGAGCGCGTGGCCCGGCGTCGTCAGGTTGATCGCGGACAGACCGGCCACCGGCAGGCCGTCGTACGTGGTCTTGTCCAGGCTGTCGGTGAAACCGCGGAAGCTCGCGTCCGGCGAGCAGGCGGCCGGGTCGGCGGTGCCGGCCTGGTCGGGCGTGGCCGCGGTGGCGGTCAGCGAGGTGGCGAGAGCGGCGATCGTGACGGTCGCGGCCAGGGGCGTCTTCCAGTGCATGGGATGTCCTCTGAAAGTCAGGCGTCGGGGGCCGCGACAAAACCTACAACGCGGGCGAGGACAGAAAACGCCGGCTGCAGGTTGCTGCAGCCGGCGTCACTGGGGTTGCGGACTACTCGACGGTGACCGACTTCGCCAGGTTGCGCGGCTTGTCGACGTCGTGGCCGAGGGCGACGGCGGCGTAGTACGCGATGATCTGCAGCGGGATGGTGAGCAGGATCGGGTCGAGCTCCGGCTCGTTCTTCGGCACCTCGATCACCGCGGCGGCGCCGTCCGGGACCTCGACGCCCGGGTGGGTGACGACGTACAGGGGACCCGACCGGGCGGCGATCTCGTGCAGGGCGCCGATGTTGCGGTCGAGCAGCTCGTCCTTCGGCACGATCGCGACGCTCGGCACGTCCGGCGAGATCAGCGCCAGCGGGCCGTGCTTCAGCTCGGAGGTCTGGTACGCCTCGGCGTGCCGGTAGGAGATCTCCTTCAGCTTCTGGGCACCCTCACGAGCGACCGGGTAGCCGCGGGTGCGGCCGACGAAGAAGACGCTCTCGTGCTTGGACAGGCGGCCGGCGATCTCGCCGAGCGCCTCCTCCTGGTCGACGATCGCCTGGATCTGCTCGGGGATCCGCTTCAGGCCCTCGATCAGCCGGCGGCCGTCGGCGGGGGAGACGTCGCGGATCCGGCCGAGGTGGATGCCGAGCATCGCGAACGCGACGGCCATGTTGGTGAGCGCCTTGGTCGACGCGACCGAGACCTCCGGGCCGGCGTGCAGGTAGACGCCGCCGTCGACCTCGCGGGCGATGCTGGAGCCGACCGCGTTGACCAGGCCGATCACCCGGCCGCCCTTGCGCTTGAGCTCCTGGACGGCGACCAGGGTGTCCAGCGTCTCGCCGGACTGGCTGACCGCGACGTACAGGGTGTCGCGCTCGACCACCGGGTTGCGGTAGCGGAACTCCGACGCCGGCTCGGCGTCGGCGGGGATCCGGGCCACCTCTTCGATGAACTGGGCGCCCATCTGGCCGGCGTAGTACGCCGAACCGCAGCCGAGGATCTTGACCCGCTTGATCTCCCGGGCCTCCCGCGCGTCCATGTTCAGGCCGCCCAGGTGGACGGTGTGGAAGCGCTCGTCCAGGCGGCCACGCAGCGCGCGCTGGACGGCCTCCGGCTGCTCGTGGATCTCCTTCATCATGAAGTGCTCGTGCAGGCCGCGCTCGTACTCGTCGGCGCTCCACTCGACCGTCTTGGCGGTCTTGGTGGTCGGCGACGCGTCCTGGGTGAAGGTGCGGTAGCCGTCGGCCTTGACGGTCGCCATCTCGCCGTCGTCCAGGTAGACGACCTGGCGGGTGTAGCGGATCAGCGCGGCGGCGTCGGAGGCGACGTGCATCTCGCCGTCGCCGATGCCGAGGATCAGCGGGCTGCCGTTGCGGGCGACCACGATCCGGTCGGGGAAGTCCAGGTCGACCACGGCGATGCCGTAGGTGCCCTCGATCCGGCGCAGCGCGGCCATCACCTTCTCCTCGAGGGTGGCGCCGTCGGACTGCTCGATCAGGTGCGCGAGGACCTCGGTGTCGGTCTCGGAGCGCAGCTTGACGCCGGCCTCCTCGAGCTGGCGGCGCAGTGCGCCCGCGTTGTCGAAGATGCCGTTGTGGACGACGGCGATCCGCTCGTTGCCGCTGGCGTGCGGGTGCGCGTTGTCCTTGCTCGGGCCGCCGTGGGTGGCCCAGCGGGTGTGCCCGATGCCGAGCTTGCCGCCGAACCGCTTGGGCAGCGAGGCCTCCAGCTCACGGACCCGGCCGGCGTCCTTGTGCACCTTCAGCTCGCTGGACCCGACGACGGCGACCCCCGCCGAGTCGTAGCCGCGGTACTCCAGCCGGGCCAGGCCGTCCACCAGGATCGGCGCGGCCGGTTTGGTGCCGACGTATCCGACGATTCCGCACATGGGGAGGGTGTTCCTTTCGTGGGGTTTCAGTTCTGCTGAGCGACGATCAGCCGTAGACGATCCGGCGCAACTGGCGGGCGGACAGCTCGGGTGAGCGGACCGGCCAGTGCCGCAGCTCGCTGCCGAGCCGGGCGAAGATCTCGTCGTTGCGGGCGCCGTAGGTCTGCAGCTCGCGGTGCCGGCGCCGGACGTACTGCTCGGTCGTCTCGGTGAAGTAGGCCAGGACGTCGGCGACCACCCGGCGGGCGTCGTCCGGCGTCAGTCCGGTGGTGCGGCTGACCTGGTCAACGAGGTCTTCGCTGGGATCCGCCGCCTCACTCATCACGCGTCCACTGTGCAGTGAAAACAGGTCCAAAGCCAAGAATCTGCCCGAAATCGGGCACACCTTACGCTCTCTTCACATAACCAGACCAGTGACGCCGGTGGACGCTACTCCGATCACGGCGCGTTGTCGAAAGAACCTGTCCGGTCAGAACAGCCGGAGCACGTCGGATTCCATCCCGCGGAGGGCGTCGTAGTCGACGGTGACGCACTCCAGACCGCGGTCGGTGGCCAGGAACTGCGCCTGCGGCTTGATCAGCTGGGCCGCGAAGATGCCCCGGACGGGAGACAGCAGCGGGTCGCGGTTGAGCAGTTCGACGTACCGGGTGAGCTGCTCGACGCCGTCGATCTCGCCACGGCGCTTGATCTCGACGGCGACGTGCTTGCCGTCCGCGTCGCGGCAGAGCAGGTCGACGGGGCCGATCGCGGTCGGGTACTCCCGGCGTACCAGCGTGAAGCCCTCGCCGAAGGTGTGCACGTGCTCGGCCAGCAGCTCCTGCAGGTGCGCCTCGACGCCGTCCTTGATCAGCCCGGGATCCAGGCCCAGCTCGTACGAGGAGTCGCTCAGCACCTCCTCGAAGGTGATCCGCAACTCCTCGCCGGCCTTGTTGGTGACGCTCCAGACGCCCTCTTCCTCCGTCAGCTTGCACGGCGGGGACATCCAGTTCAGCGGCTTGTACGACCCGCCGTCGGCGTGGATCAGCACAGACCCGTCAGCCTTCACCATCAACAACCGGGGCGCCATCGGAAGATGGGCCGTCAGCCGGCCGGAATAATCCACTGAGCAACGAGCAATCACCAGGCGCACGACAAAGCACCGTAGTCCAACCGATCGCCGAACCCCATGCCGCCCTGCCGTGCGGGGTGAGAAGCTGTGGTTCATGAAGCCGAAGATCAGCCTGCAGACGCGGTTGGAGTACGACGCGGTCGCCAAGGGGCTTGCCGATGAGGGTGTGGTCGAGGGCAGCATGTTCGGCATGCCCTGCCTGAAGATCGAGAAGAAGATGCTGGCCGGCCTCTTCGGCGACGCGATGACCTTCAAACTCCCACCCGAACCCCGCGAGGAAGCCCTCAAGCTGACCGGCGCCGAAGCCTTCGACCCGGGCATGGGCCGCCCGATGAAGGAATGGGTCGTCATCCCCCTGGAACACGCCGCCACCTGGCCCAAGTACGCCGAGCAGGCGCTCGCCTTCGTCCGCCCGTGAACCTGATGTCCGCTCGTCCGCTCTACCCGCGGGGCTCCCGGCTATGAACCTGATGTGCCCGGCTCGGCTGATTCTGTTGGCGCCGGGGTCGCGGGAGCGGCTGGCTGGGGAGCGGGTGGTTGCGGTTTATGCGACGCCGGCGGCGGAGCAGCCAGCCGCCGTGCTGGCGGAGGAATTAGGGGTCAGGTTGACGCTGCTGGCCCCGCGGCAACCGGCCCGGGCGGAGGAGCTCGGCGTACCCCACGCCCTTCTGCCGGCCCAGGCGGACCCGGCCCAGGCGGACCGGCGGCCGGTTGAGGCGGTCGTGGGGGAGATTGCGGATCAGCATCGTGGGGAGACTGTGGTGGTGATCGCGCCGGAGCTGGACCTTGGGCTTGAGCTGCCGGCGGTGATCGAGCATGAGGGCGACGGATGGACCGTCCAGCCGACGCCGAACGAGGTGACGCTGGCGACGTACGAACAGGCCGCGGAGCGGTTCCGGGACTCCATTCCGAAGCAGGCGATCGGACCGTTGGTGGAGCTGTTCGACCGGATTGATGCGGAACTGCCGGGCGGTGGCTACGTGCTGGAGCTTGGCAGCGGTACGGGCCGGGATGCGGTGGAGTTGGAGCGGCGGGGGCATCGCGTACGGCGTACTGACGCCGCCGGCTCCTTCGTGGAGATGATCCGGGCCGACGGACACGAAGCCGAGCGGCTCAACGCGTTGACCGACGACTTCGGTGGACCGTACGACCTCGTCTTCGCCGACGCCGTCTTCCTGCATTTCACCCCCGAGCAACTCGCCCAAGTCCTCCGCAAGGCCCACGCGGCAGCCGAATACCTGGCCTTCACCACCAGCGAGGGCACCGGTGACGAGTGGTCGAACCGCTTCCTGGACCTCCCACGCCACTTCACCAAATGGCAGGAACAACCCCTCCGCACCCTCCTCACCGCCACCGGCTGGACAGCTCTCAGCTGGCAATGGGCGCAGGCAAGAACAAGCGGCTGGTACTACGTATTGGCCCGCCGCACATGATCCGCGCCGGCGTAGTCCTCCTCACCACCAACGGCCTGGCCGCCATCGAACGCGTCCGCGACGGCATGACCTACTACACCCTCCCCGGCGGCGGAGTCGAAGACGGCGAGACCCCTCAAGAGGCAGCCGTCCGCGAGACCCACGAGGAGCTGGGCCTGATCGTGCGCGTCGACGGCCTGGTCGCGCTGGTCAACTTCCGCGGCAGCACCCAGTACTACTACCGAGCCGAAGTACTCGGCGGCCAATTCGGCACAGGTACCGGCGAGGAGCTGTCCAGCCCCGCAACCTCGAAGGCCGGCACCTACCAACCCGTCTGGCTCGACGAGCGCCAACTCGCAGTACGAGACGTCAGACCCGCCTCGATCGCCCAAGCCCTGGCCGCCGCCCCCGACCCGGACCGCCTGGTCAAGGAGTGGTTCAGCACCCCGCTGGTGGTCGACGAGGTGTGACGTTCCCAACCGTCGTGACACAGCTCATGTGCGGACCAGTGTGGCGACTGGCACACTTCGAGCCATGGCGCGCGAACTGAAGACGGTCGGAGTGGTCGGTCTCGGCACGATGGGGGCCGGTATCGCGGAGGTGTTCGCCCGGCACGGGCTGAGCGTCGTCGGCGTGGAGCGTGATGAGCAGGCGGTCGAGCGCGGCCGCGGGCACATCCAGCACTCGACCGACCGCGCCGTGAAGCGCGGCAAGCTGTCGCCCGAGGACCAGCAGGCGCTGTTCGACCGGGTCACCTTCGCCACCGAGATCGAGGCGCTGGCCGACTGCGACCTGGTGATCGAGGCCGTGATCGAGCGCCTCGAGCTCAAGCGCGAGATCTTCTCCGCGCTCGACAAGGTGGTCCGCGAGGACGCCATCCTGGCCACCAACACCTCCAGCCTCTCCGTCACCGAGATCTCGGTCGCCACCCAGCGCCCGCGCCGGGTGGTCGGGATGCACTTCTTCAACCCCGCACCCGTGCAGGAGTTCGTCGAGGTGATCAAGACCGTCGTCACCGAGCCGGACGTGGTCGACGACGTCATCGCGCTCGCCCGCAAGCTCGAGAAGGTCCCCGTCGTCGCCGCCGACCGCGCAGGCTTCATCGCCAACGCGCTGCTGTTCGGCTACCTCAACCACGCGGTGTCGATGGTCGAGTCGCACTACGCCACCCGCGAGGACGTCGACGCGGCGATGCGGCTGGGCTGCGGGTACCCGATGGGGCCGCTGGCCCTGCTCGACCTGATCGGCCTCGACACGGCGTACGAGATTCTCGACACGATGTACAAGCAGGGCCGCAACCGGCTGCACGCGCCGGCCCCGATCCTCAAGCAGATGGTCACCGCCGGCCTGCTCGGCCGCAAGACCGGCCGCGGTTTCTACACCTACGAGTCGCCCGACTCGCCGGTCGTCGTCGATGACGACCTGACCCCGTCGGCCTCCGGCGGCGCCCCGGCGGTCCGCGCGGTCCAGAAGGTCGGCGTCGTCGGCTCCGGCACGATGGCCGTCGGCATCATCGAGGTCTGCGCCAAGGCCGGGTACGACGTCCTGTACGTCGCCCGCGGCACCGAAAAGGTCGACCGGGTCCGCGCCGCGCTCGAACGCTCGCTGGAGAAGGGCGTCCAGCGCGGCAAGCTCTCCTCCGAGGAGCGCGACTCGGCCCTGACCCGGATCACCGGTACCGCGAGACTCGACGACCTCGCCGACGCCGACCTGGTGATCGAGGCGGTCGTCGAGGAGTTGAGCGTCAAGCAGGCGCTGTTCGAGACCTTCGACGAGATCTGCAAGCCGGGTGCGGTCCTGGCGACGACGACCTCCAGCCTGCCGGTGATCGACCTGGCGATGGCGACCAAGCGCCCCGCGGACGTCGTCGGCCTGCACTTCTTCAACCCCGCGCCGGTGATGAAGCTGGTCGAGGTGGTCAGCACGGTCAGCACCTCGCCGGAGGTCGCCGACACCGTCGCCGCCGTAGCAGTTGCCGCAGGCAAGCACCCCGTACGGTGCGGCGACCGCGCCGGCTTCATCGTCAACGGCCTGCTCTTCCCGTACCTGAACGACTCCGTCCGGATGCTCGAGGCGCACTACGCCGGGGTTGACGACATCGACGCCGCCATGAAACTAGGCTGCCGTCTCCCCATGGGCCCGTTCGAACTCCTCGACGTAGTAGGCCTCGACGTCTCCCTGGCCATCCAGCGCACCCTCTACCTCGAGTTCCGCGAGCCCGGCTTCGCCCCCGCCCCCCTCCTCGAACACCTCGTCACGGCGGGCTACCTCGGCCGCAAGACGGGCCGCGGCTTCCGCGACTACTCGAGCTGAGTTCCTGCCACCGGCAGGTGGCAGAGTGTGCGGAATGCGGAGCAAGTCGCTGGGGACCAGCCTGTTGGGTGTCGCGTACCTGCTGATCCTGGTGTGGACGGGCCTCGGTCTGTTGATGATGCCGGGCCTGGTCGGCGAGGAGTGGCCGGGCTGGAGCTCGACCATGGCGCTGGTAGTCATCGTTGTCCTGCCAACCGCCGCAATGCTCCTCAGCGTCTCGGTCGGCGCCGGCCGATTCGCCCGCTGGCTCGCCGTCGTGGCGGTCGGCGCCCTCTTCCTGAAACTGCTCTGGAGCCTGTACCACGAAGGCCCGGTGATCCTGCTCGCGATGCTCCCGGTACTCGTGATCCTGGCCCTCGCCGCGCTGCTCCTGGCGTACTCATGGCCGAAGGCAACTACAAGCGGGTTGCAAGATGTTGCCCACCGCAATGGCTGGCAACTCTTCCGCGAGTCACCCAGTGAGCTCAAGCTTCCGCTGTTGCCCTTGCCAGTAGGCCGCGCCGTCGTGCGCAACGTCGTACAGGCAGCAACTGGAGTGGCGTTCGAGGTCCGGTGGCTGGAGTGGCACGGCGTGCTGTGCCGACGCCGGCGGCTGGCCGTGTTCGTTGCGACCCTGCCGACTGCCCTTCCGCCCTTGGAGGTCCGGCCCGGCACCGGCTTGGTCCGCTCGGACCTGTCGCTGGAGAGCGCCGAGTTCAACCGCAACTTCGACGTACTGGGCGACGACTCCCGCTACCTGATGGCCGTCCTGCATCCACGCACGATGCAAGCGTTGCTGGACGCACGGCCCTTCACCCTGACGATCGCCGGGACCGCGCTCGTGATGTCGCACGACGAAGCGCTGAGCGGGGAGACGCTGTTGCGGGGATTAGCCGCGCTGGAGCGGATCGACGTACCGCAACATGTCTTCGACCAGTGGGGATCGCGCGCACCCCAACCGCAACCGGGGGTGCGTTTCGCCGGGGCAAGGTTCAACCCGTCCGTTGGCGCGGGCTTCCTCCGGCTGATCAGCCTCGCGACGGGTCTGCTCGCCTTGACGCTGGCCGGTTGCCTGGCCGCCGCAGCGGCCGAGGCCCCCTTCGAGACGGCGCGGCCCGTCGCGGTGCTCCTGATCACGCTCGCCTTACTGACCCTCGCGTCGGTCGGTTGCGCAGTGGGGGCCCGTCCACGGGAGCCGGCCAGGCCGGTTTACGGCTCGGCGTTGGCGTAGTCGCCGCAGGGGCCTCCGCCGATGGCTTCGGGGATGACGGTGGTACGGCGATCGGGGCGAACGAGTGGGTTGTAGAAGGCGGCGATCTCCGTGCTCTCTTCCGAGATGTAGTGGAAGATCAGTGACCGCCGGAAGCGATCGGCACTGGTGTTCGGTCGTGAGCCGTGCACGACGCTGCCGTGGAAGAAGAGCACGTCGCCCGCCTTCATCCGGGTCTGCACCTTGCTCAACCCCTCAGGGATCGGTACTTCGGCATTGGTGAACGACTCGGTCAGATCCGCCTCCTCCGGGCAGACCAGCTCCACCTCGTGCGACCCCGGTACCACCGCCAGCCCGCCGTTCTCCGCGTCCACGTCGTCGATCGCGATCCAAGCGGCGAGGCACGTCTCCGGATGCGCCCGCAGGAACGTGTTGTCCTGGTGCATCGCCTGCCCCCGCGCGCCCGGCGGCTTGAAGTAGAACATCGACTGAGCCCCCAATGCCGGCCCGATCAGCGTCTCGACCACATCGAGGATCCGGTTGTCGAGCATCCACTCCATGGCCAGCCGCCCGGCCTCCACCTCGGTCCGCCGATGCGGATGAACGAACCGCGGATACTGCGCGAGCGGGTCCTCCGCAGGCACCCCGTCGTCGATCGCCAGCGAGTGATCCACGGCGACCTGCTCCATGTAGGCAGCCTTGATCTGCTCGACCTCGACCCGACTGAGCACGCCAGGGACCTGGACGATCCCGTCTCGCGCGTACACCTCTGCAACTGTGCTGATCATGTCTCCAGCATCCGCCGGCAGGGCCAAGCTGTGGATACCCTATCGAACTGTGAACCTTCGAGATCCTGCTACACCGGACTCCTTCACCCCGACCGTGCGCCGCCTGATGGCCGGCGAGTTCGACGAGGGCCCGACCTACGCCACCTACCGTCGCCGCGGCACCACGGACTGGCTCCTGCTCCACACCCTCGACGGCCGAGGCAACGTCGGCAGCGGCGTCCAAGCCGGCCCAGGCGTCACCACCCTCATCCGCCCCGGCACCCTCCAGGACTACGGCACCGCAGGCGACCGCTGGCACTTCCTCTTCGCCCACTTCCACCCCCGTCCCGACTGGCTTCCACTGCTCGAGTGGCCATCAGTTGCCCCCGGCATCCTTCAACTCCACCCCAGCCCGGCCGCCGCGGACCGCATCACCCACGCCCTGTCCGAGGCGGTCCGCCATCAAGACAGCGTCCTCACCCAAGGCGAACTCCTCAGCGTCAACGCCCTCGAAGCCGCCCTCCTGTGGTGCGACACCCAAAACCCCAAGGCAGCCCAGATCGACGACCGCCTACTGCGAGCCATCGAGTACATCGACCGCAACCTCCGCGCCGACCTCTCCGTCGCCGTCCTGGCCCGCGAAAGCACCCTGTCGGTCTCCCGCTTCGCCCATCTCTTCCGCACCCAACTAGCCACCACTCCGCAACAGTTCGTAGAACGCCGCCGCCTCGACACCGCGGCCCGCCTCCTGGAACTGACCACCCGCCCCGTCGCCGCGATCGCCACCGAGGTCGGCTTCCCCGACCCCCTCTACTTCTCCACCCGCTTCCGCCGTCTCACCGGCCACAGCCCCACCCACTACCGGCAGCAGTTGGGCTCTACGCTGCTGCCATGACTGCTCGTTCAGCCCTGGCCGTCGGCGCCGCCCTCGCTGTCATCGCGCTCACCGCTTGCGCTCCCGAAGAAGACTCCGCTGGTCCTGCGGCCCCGCCGACCTCGGCTGATGCCTGTAGCAAGGACAAGCTGGCGCTGAAGACCGCCGGCACGCTGTCGGTCGGCACCGACAAGCCGGCGTACGAGCCGTGGTTCTCGGGCGACGACCCGGCCAACGGCAAGGGGTACGAATCAGCCGTCACCTACGCGGTGGCGAAGAAGCTCGGGTTCGAGGCGAGCGAGGTGAAGTGGCAGACGGTCCAGTTCAACGCGGCCTTCGCGCCCGGGCCGAAGAAGTTCGACCTGGACGTCAACCAGGTGTCGATCTCGGCCGACCGGGCCAAGGCCGTCGACTTCTCGACCGGGTACTACGACGTCCGGCAGACCGTGATCACCACGGCGGGCAGCAAGATCGCCGGCGCCACGTCGATCGCCCAGCTGGCCGACGCGAAACTCGGCGCGCAGGTCGGTACGACGAGCTACACGTCGCTGCGGGACGTGATCAAGCCGAAGCAGCAGCCGGCCGTGTACGACTCGAACGACCTGGCCGTGCAGGCGCTGAAGAACAAGCAGATCGACGGCATCGTGGTTGACCTGCCGACCGGCTTCTACATGACCGCCGCCCAACTCGGCGACGGCAAGATCGTCGGCCAGCTCCCCGCAACCGACAAGCCCGAACAGTTCGGCTTCGTCCTCGGCAAGGGCTCAGCCCTGACCCCGTGCGTCTCACAGGCAGTCGACGCGTTGCGCGCTGACGGCACCCTGGCCAACCTGCAGAAGCAGTGGCTCACCGCAGAAGGCGCCCCCGAACTCTCGTGAGCCGAGAGCCGAAGATGCCCGGCGGCGCGGCGCAGCCTGACGGCCCCGCGAAAGACGGCTGGCGGCCGTCTGCGGTGCAGCTGGAGCGGTTGGCCTATCGCCGCCGGCGGACCCTCCGCTCCGGCGCCATTGCCGGGATCAGCACCGTGGTGTTGTTGGTGCTGGTTGTGTTCGGGGTGGGGTCCACGCCGGGCTGGCCGCGGGTGCGGGCGACTTTCTTCGACTTCCATCGTGGGTGGGAGGCGCTGCCGGTCGTTGCTCAGGGGCTGTGGCTGAACGTCCGGGTGATGCTCGTCTGCGCCGTACTGATCGTCATCTTCGGACTCACGCTGGCGATCATGCGGACCCTGCGTGGCCCGATCTTCTTCCCGCTCAGGATCTTCGCGGCCGCCTACACGGACATCTTCCGCGGCCTGCCCCTGCTCCTGGTGATCTTCCTGCTCGGCTTCGGCGTACCAGCGCTGCAGCTGCGAGGATTGCCCAACCAGGCGGTCATCTGGGGTGGCGCCGCGCTGGTGCTCACCTACTCGTCCTACGTCGCCGAGGTCTTCCGCGCCGGCATCGAGTCGATCCATCCATCTCAACGGGCGGCGGCGCGATCGCTCGGGTTGTCGCACCGACAGACGCTGCGCTTCGTAGTACTGCCTCAGGCCGTACGCCGGGTGCTGCCACCCCTGCTCAACGACTTCGTCTCACTCCAGAAAGACTCCGGCCTGATCGCGGTCCTCGGCGTCATCGACGCGATCCGCGCGGCCCAGCTGGAGACGGCCGAGGACTTCAACTTCACCCCGTACGTCGTCGCCGGCCTGCTGTTCGTCGCCCTGACGATCCCGCTGACCCGGCTGACGGACTGGGTCGCCCGACGACAAGGCTGGTACGGCGCCGGCGGAGGTGTGGTGTGAGCCTGCTGTCCATCCGCAACGTGCGGAAGTCCTTCGGAACCAACCTCGTCCTGAACGACTTCAGCCTGGACGTCGAGGCGGGGGAGTGCGTCGTCCTGATCGGCGCTTCCGGCTCCGGCAAGTCCACCCTGCTGCGCTGCGTCAACCTGCTGGAGACCGTCGACGACGGCGTGATCGAGCTCGACGGCACCGACATCACCGATCCACGCATCGACACCGACCGCGTCCGCTCCGGAATCGGCATCGTCTTCCAGTCGTACAACCTCTTCCCACACCTGTCGGTACTGGACAACGTGACCCTGGCCCCGATCCGCGTCCACGGCGTACCCAAGGCTCGAGCCCGCACCCAAGCCCTGGAGATGCTCGACCGGGTCGGCTTGGCCGACAAGGCCTCAGCCAAGCCCGACGAGCTCTCCGGCGGCCAGCAGCAACGCGCCGCCATCGCCCGGGCCATGGTCAACTCACCCAAGCTGATGCTGCTCGACGAGGTCACCTCCGCCCTCGACCCCGAGCTGGTCGGCGAGGTCCTCGACCTGCTCTGCGAGCTCAGCTCCGAGGGCATGACGATGCTCATCTGCACCCACGAGATGAGCTTCGCCCGCTCAGTGGCCGACAAAATCTGTTTCCTCGACCAAGGCCGCCTGCTGGAGGCGGGCCCACCCCAACAGCTGCTCGAGCACCCAGCCGAACCGCGTACTCAGGAGTTTCTCCGGCGGATCCGCGGGTGATGCGTGTCCCGAGCGACAGGACATAGTCGCCAGCCAGCCCGTTCCCCACGCTGACGGAGACGGCAGCCCAGCCCGACAAGCCCGACTATGTCCTGTCGTTCGGGACACGCCCAACCGCCTCCCGAACCATGGCAACCACCCAGTCAGGTTCGAACATCACCTGGTGGTAGGTGAACCGCAGCACCAGCCAGCCCGCCGCAACCAGTTCGTCGTACCGCCGGCAGTCGGCGGCGAAGTCCTTGCTCGACCCGTGAAACTCATATCCCTCGGCCTCCAGCGCGACCTTGGCCGGTCGATGCCCGAGATCGACCCGGGCGCGGAACCACCCTCGTTCGACCAGAACCTGCGGTTCGAAGCCCTCGATGCCGTTCTGGATCAGGAGCGCCCGCAGCATCGATTCCAGAAAGCTCTCGCCCCCGCGAGTCGCCACGGCAGCGACCTCGCGGGCCATGGTGCAGCCGGCTCCGCGCATCGCCGTCGTGGCCGCGATCAGTTCTCGGTGGGTCAGCTCACGGCTCAAGCCGGCGTCGGCGACGGCGAGCGCCTCGCCGAAAGGCAGGATCCGGGCGCAGTCGGTGACCGTGCGGAGCATCGAGGTCCGGCGGGCCGACCGTTCCTGCGCAGTGGTCGATGCCCAATGCAGCACCGCGGGCGGCCCCGGGCGAGGGCGGCGCTTCTTCGGCAGGGTGATGTGCGGCTTCTTGGGTGCTGTGCTCAGCGGCAGGCCCCACGCGAGTGCTGCGCTCAGATGCGACACGACCCCGTCGTAGGCCACAGCGGCGTCGTGATCGGTTGACGGAAGAGGCAGGCGGTAGACGCCGCGCGCCAATCGCTCGACCTCGCCGGCTTCCACGGCCGCCGCGAGTTTGCGTTTGGGGGCGATACGGGTCAATTGGGCGAAGGTCGCGCGACCGCCGAGCCGGTCCAGTACCTCAGCCAGGGTTTCCACCGGCAGATAGTGCCGGTTTGTGGCCAATTCCGCTCGAGTTTGTCCACAGGGGTGTCCCGAGCGACAGGACATAGCCAGCCTGCCAGTCGGTCGCCACGCTCAGTGAGCCGTCCGATGGGGGCGCTGGAGGGACTATGTCCTGTCGCTCGGGACCGTGTTCAGCCCAGGGGGTTGAGCTCCTCGAAGTCGGCGGCCTCCATCACCCGGCGGACGCCGATCGGTTGCTGGATCGGGACGCCGCCCGGCCCTGGCACCTGGGAGACGAGGGCGGCGATCTCCAGGGCGCGTTCCAGCGACTCGACGTCGACCATCTGGAAGCCGGCCAGCATCTCCTTCGACTCCACGAACGGGCCGTCGGTGATCACCGGTGCGGCCTTGCCGTCGGAGATCACCGTCTTGGCCTCCTCCGGCCAGCTGAGGGCGAGGTGTTCGACCAGCTCGCCGCTGGCCCGGAGCTCGTCGTTGAGCGCTGTGTAGTAGGCCATGTGCGCCTTGACGTCCTCGGGGTCCCACTCGGTCATCGGCGTGTCGATCACGCCGGGCTGGTAGTCCACGATCAGCAGGAACTTCGTCATCTCGAAACTCTCCCCTTCAGTCGGTACGCCGGAGCGGCGCAGCTACCCGTGGACGAAGCCGCGGCCGGCTTCTCTACATCCTCGCCGCAGCCTGTTCGTGCATTTCTCGCGGGCTAACGGGACACCGGACGGGCAGTTCGTTGACCCCGCAGGTACCCATCGCGTGCTGTGGACCCCAAGTACACACAACACGGGGGGCATCGAACGTGGGGGCAACGACAACGGCGACCACGGCGCAGAGCCGGGTCGCCTGGGCGGACGTGGCCAAGGGCGTCTGCATTCTGCTGGTCGTGCTGTGGCACGTGATCATGAAGCACTACCTGCAGATCGACTGGCGTTCCGCGGGCCCGATCCCGGCCGCTTGGGGCAGCTTCAGCGAGCAACTGCTGCCGCTGCGAATGCCGCTGTTCTTCGCGATCTCCGGTTTCTTCGCCGTCAACGCGGTCCAGCGTCCGTGGCGAGTGGTGGCTCGCGCGAGGGTGGCGAAGTTCTTCTACCTCTACGCCCTCTGGCTCTGCATCCACACAGCGGTCCTTGCCTTCGTCCCCGACTTCCACACCGAGCGCGCAACCGGCCCGCGAGACTTCCTGGCCCAGCTGACGATCACCCCGTCCAACCTCTGGTACCTCTCCGCGCTCGCCCTCTACTTCGTCTTCGCCAAGCTGGTACGCCGTGCGCCGGCCGCGCTGGTCCTAATGGCCGCCTTCGCCCTGTCGGCCGTCACCGCGTCCGGCTTCCTCGACGTACCCGGCAACCGCGGGCCCGTCTACCAGAACCTCGTCTTCTTCCTCGCCGGCCTCTACGGCAAACCCCTGATGGAGCTCCTGGCCGACCGGGCCAGCTGGCCCCGCCTGGCAATGATCGGCGGCCCGTACGCCGTCCTGCTGGTGCTGATCGAAGCCTTCGACGCCAAGACCTGGCTCGGACTGTGGCCGCTGGCCAGCGGAATCGCGATCGTCTTCGGCGTCACCGCGGCCGGCCTGCTCACCCGCTCGCGCACCCTCACCCAAGGCCTGACCCACCTCGGCAGCCGCACGCTACCGATCTACGTCATGCACATGCCTCTGCTCGCCCTGCTGCATGCCGCCCTGATCGACCCGCTGAACGCAGCCGACACCCACATCCAGTTCCTCGTCGCAGTGGGCGAGCCGCTAGTCCTGACCGCCTTGCTAGTGGCGGTCTGCCTGGTACTACGCCGCTTCCTGCCCGGACCGCTGTTCGACCTGCCGACACGCGCGGTGCCGGTACCAGCTCCCCGCCACCGCGCCCACGTCAGCGCGAGGACAGGTAGGTGAGCACCGCCATCACCCGGCGGTTGTCATCCTCCGACGGCGGCAGATCCAGCTTGGAGAAGATGTTGTTGGTGTGCTTCGACACGGCCTTCTCAGTGACGAACAGTGCCGCCGCGATCGCCGCGTTGGACCGCCCCTCAGCCATCAGTCCCAGTACTTCGGACTCGCGCGGCGTGAGTCGCCCGATGGGCTCGTCCCGCGTGTTGCGCGCCAGCAGCTGCCCGATCACGTCCGGGTCCATCGCCGTACCGCCGCCGGCGACCCGGCGTACCGAGTCGAGGAACTCGGCCACGTTCGACACCCGGTCCTTCAGCAGGTAGCCGACCGCGCCGCCGCCCCCGGTGAGGAGCTCGCGGGCGTAGAGCTGTTCGACGTACTGCGAGAGCACCAGCACCGGCAGCCCCGGGACCTGCCGGCGCGCCTCGATGGCTGCCTTCAGGCCCTCATCGGTGAAGGTCGGTGGCAGCCGGACGTCGACGACGGCCACGTCCGGCCGGTGCTCGACGAGCGCCGGAACCAGCCGGGGGCCGTTGTCGACCGCCTCCAGTACTTCGAAGTCGTGGGCTTCCAGCAGCCGGATCAGGCCGTCCCGGAGGAGGGCGTGATCTTCAGCGATGACGACTCGCAAGGCAACTCCATGATCACGGTGGTCGGCCCGCCGGTCGGGCTGGCCACGGTCAACGTACCGTCGAAGGCGGCCAACCGCCGCTCGATCCCGTACAACCCGCCGCCCGGTCGCACCGTGGCGCCACCCACGCCGTCGTCGCCGACCAGGATGTGCAGCCGCTCACGCTCGTGGCTGATCTGCACCCAGGCCGTGGTCGCCGCCGCGTGCTTGAGCGTGTTGGCCAGTGCTTCGGCGACCGCGAAGTACGCCGCGGACTCCACCGGCGCCGGCGGGCGACCGGGCAGTTCGATCGTGACGTCGACCTTGAACGGCAGGCTCAGCGCGAGCGCCTTGACCGCGCCTTCGAGACCCCGGTCGGCCAGGACGGGCGGGTGGATGCCACGGACCAGGTCGCGCAGCTCGGAGAGCGCAGTACTGGCGGATTCACGAGCCTCGGTGAGCAAGGCCGCAGCCTGAGCGGGGTCGCGGGCGACCATCTCCTCGGCCATCCCGAGGTTCATGCTCAGCGCCGCCAGCCGGGCCTGCGCGCCGTCGTGCAGGTCGCGCTCGATCCGGCGCAGCTCGGCCGCCTGGGTGTCGACGGTCTCGGCGCGGGACTCGGCCAGCTCGCGGACCCGGATCGCCAGTTGCGCGCTCTCGGTCGGGCCGAGCAGCGACTTGCCGATGTACGCGCTCGCCTTGAGCAGCCGCTCACCCGAGCCGAGCCAGATCAGGAACGCGATCAGGCCGACCGGGATCAGCAGGAAGCTGGTCGCCACATTGACGGTGAACAGCCCGCCGAAGGGCTCGGTGAAGACGCCGTCGGGCGTCACCCAGACCAGGAACGGGTAGATCAGGTAGAAGATCGAGGCCAGGAACAGCACGGCCGACAGCAGGTTCAGGGTGAAGCCGACCACCGCGTTCACCAGCAGCCAGGCGATGTCGCGCCAGGTGGCCGGGTCGCTCAGCGTCGTCCGCAGCCACATCAGCAGCCCCTTCATCGGGGGCTTCTTGTACGGCTTGGGGATCGGCTGGCCGAGGATGCCGGCGTAGATCACCCGGTGGCAGTTCGCGAACCAGCGGGCGCACGGTACGAAGACCAGCAGCAGCGGGATGCCGACCCAGACCGCGATCAGCGGCACCGCCACCACGTTGAGAACGAAGAACGCGATCCCGATCTCGGCCAGGATCGCCAGCCCGAGCGCGATGAAGGGCTGAGCGAGCGCCGGGAACCGGATCGGCACCCTCGGCGCCTGCTGTGTGATCGTCATACCGACCATCATGACCGAGAGTCAGGTCCGGCTCAGTGGTGCTAGACCCACTGTCGGGTGGGCGGTGGCACCCCGGCGTACTGACGTACTAGCACTCATGCTTTCGGATGGTCCGCGGCACAGGCTGGTTGCACTACGCTGGCCCGCGGCTGAACGCCTAGGCCTCCCCACCGCTCTGAGATGAGGACTCAATGGCTCAGCCCATTGCGCTCGCCCCTACCCGCGAACGAACAGCCACGAAGGGCAGCGACTTCGCACCGTTGCTTCGCGAAGTGAAGGAAGCCGGGCTGCTCGAACGCCGGACCGCCTCCTACGTGATCGCGATCACCTTGAACGTGGCGCTGATGGCGGCGACCTGGGCCGGAGTCGTCCTGCTCGGCAACTCCTGGCTGCAACTGCTGCTCGCGATTCCGCTGGCGATCTTCACCACCCGCGCGGCCTTCTTCGGCCATGACGCCGGCCACCAGCAGGTCGGCAGCTCGCGCAAGCTGCACGACGTACTGGGCATGCTGCACGGCAACTTCGTCTGCGGGATGTCGTACGGCTGGTGGAACGACAAGCACAACCGGCACCACGCGAACCCGAACCACACCGACAAGGACCCTGATGTCGGCGAGGGCATCCTGGTCTGGACGCTGGAGCAGGCCGAGGGCCGTACCGGCCTGTACGGCTGGCTGACCCGCAATCAGGCGCGGATCTTCTTCCCGCTGCTCACCCTCGAAGGCCTGAACCTGAAGGTGTCGAGCGTGCTCTTCCTCTGGGCCCGCCGTAACAAGCACGAGGCCCGCGTCGAGCTCGGCCTGATGGCCGCCCACCTCACCCTGTACTTCGGTGCGCTGTTCCTCATCATGTCGCCCGGCAAGGCGATCGCGTTCGCCGCGCTGCACCACGCCCTCTTCGGCCTGCACCTGGGCAGCGTCTTCGCCCCGAACCACAAAGGCATGGAGATGCCGGACGCCGACACGAACTGGGGTCACCTGGACAAGCAGGTTCTGACGTCTCGCAACGTGAAGGGCGGCCTGGTCACCGACTGGATGATGGGCGGCCTGAACTACCAGATCGAGCACCACCTGTTCCCGAGCATGCCGCGCGCCAACCTGCGCTTCGCCCAGCCGATGGTCGAGGCGTACTGCGCGAAGATCGGGATGCCGTACCTGAGCACCGGTGTCGTCGAGTCCTACCGGATGGGCCTCGGCCACATGCACGAGGTCGGCAGCGAACTGCGTGACCAGAACAAAGCAGCCTGAGCAGTTGAGCTGAGGCACTCCGCGTAGGCGAGCGGCCCCGAAGCGTATCGACTACGGTCGATCGTCTCGGGGCCGATCTCGTGGAGGGGACCCTGTATGACCGAATCGACCGGTATGAGTCGTCGCGGCCTGCTCGGCGCCGTCGCCGGAGTTGCGGCTGCCGCCACCGCTGTCCCCGCTTGGGGTGTCGACGACCAGCGGCCAGGGGCGGTACGGCCTCCCACGCTAGATCGCGACGACCGGCACGTCGTCAACCGGCTCTCCTCGGAGCGGGCACTGCGGCATCTCGAGGTGCTGTCCGAGGAGATCGGCCCGCGGATCGGCGGTACCGCGAGCGAGAAGCGCGCTGCCGACTACCTGGCCGGGCAGTTGCGCAGCTACGGCTACCAGACGTCTTACGAGCCCTTTCCGGTCGCGGACAAGTTCCTAGCCCAGATCGGGGACCCGCGTGGCGTGCTGCCCGACGACATTTGTTGGCAAGCCGGTGCTGCTCCCGGCGGCAAGCTCGATGTCACCGTGACCGGTCCGGCCCGCGATGTAGGGCCTGCCACGGCGCCCGTTTGGCCGGCTGATGTCGCGGGTGCGGTGGTACTCGCGGATGACACTGCGGCCGCGCGCCCGGCGTTTGTGGCTGAGGCGGCGGCGCGCGGCGCGGTTGCCGTCGTACTGCTACCTGCCGACCAGGTGTTTCCACGTCGTGCCTCAGCCTTCTCGCCTGCCGGGCTGACCGGTGCTGCGCTGCCGGTCGTCGGAGTCGCTCAGGTGCAGAAGCGGTTGCTGCGCGAGGCGCTGGCTGTCGTGGCGTCGTTGCCTTTGACAATCAGTACTGCCGCGCATCGCGGGCTGATCTCGAACAACGTGATCGGCGAGCGGGTCGGCAACGGCGCCAACTCGCCGATCGTGATGGTCAGCGGGCACTACGACTCGGTGATCGGGGCGCCCGGCGCCAACGACGACGGATCGGGGACCGCGCTGACGCTGGAGATCGCGCGGGTGCTGAGCAAGTATCCGACCGAGGCGACGCTGCGGTTCGCGTTCTGGGGTTCGGAGGAGCAGGGCATTCTCGGGTCGCGCTATCACGTGAAGCAGCTGGCGCAGGATCAGCGCGATCGGTACCGCGCCGTCTTCCAGAACGACATGGTGGCGACGAGCTGGGACCCCGCGATCGTCTACTGGCTCCTCTCCTTCGACGGCCTCGCGAACGCGGCCACCACCGCCGTACGAGCCTCGGCCGAACGCCTCGGCTACGACCCGCAACTGGTAGGCCCAGTACTCCGAGGCTCCAGCGACCACCAGTCGTTCCAAGAGGCAGGAATCGCCGCCGCCAACTTCTCCTGGCGAGGCGAACTGACCCCCGCGTCGTTGGAGCCGCCCTACCACTCCCCAGAAGACACCATCGCCAAGAACGTCTCTCTGGAACGCCTCCAGGTCTCCATGGAGCTGATAGGCACAGCCGCCTACGCCCTGGCCCGCCAGCCCTAGCACCGACCCCACCTGCGCCCTGCCGGGCCTAGAGGTCCACTACGACCTTGCCGGACGCTTGGCCCTGCTCGACGACGGCGTGGGCTTCGGCGATCGTGTCCAGCGTGAAGTCGCCGTCATGCAGGCGCGGCCGCAGCATGCCGCGCTCTGCCAAGGCGGCGGCCTCCCGCAGGATCTCGCCGTGATGTGCGCGGTCTTCCCCGGTGAGCAGCGGGTGGAGCGTGAAGACGCCTGAGTAGGTGCCGGACCGGAAGGAAAGCGGTGCGAGCGAGTGCGTGCCCCACCCAAGCGCGCTCACCACATGCCCGCCATACCGCCTGGCAGCCTTGAAGCTGCTGTCGAGCACCTCACCGCCAACAGTGTCGAAGACGATGTCGAACCCAGCGCCGTCCGTGTACTTGGCCACATACTCCTCGACGGTCGTGCTCGTGTAGTCGATGCTCGTGGCGCCGAGCTCTTCAATCGCTCGCCGACTGCCGGGAGAGCCGGTCGCAAACACCTCGGCTCCCATGGCCTTGGCCAGCTGAATCGCCACCTGCCCGACACCACCCGCACCACCGTGAATCAGCACCCTCTGCCCCGCACGAACCTTTGCCTGATCCACCAACGCTTCCCACGCCGTGATGAACACGAGCGGCAACGCCGCCGCCTCCCGGAAGCTGAGGGCAGCCGGCTTCCGTGCGAGCAACCGAGCATCCACTGCAACAAACTCAGCCAACGTCCCCTGCTGATCCCCAACACCACCAACCAGCCCAAACACCTCATCCCCAACTGCGAATCCGGGACCGCCTGGCCCGCCCACGCCACCGACGGGGAACCCGGCGCCGCTTGCGGCGGGTGCCTCCGGGCCTACTGCTTCGATGACGCCGGAGGCGTCGAGGCCGAGGATGGCTGGGAGGTGGGTTTGGGCGTGGGCTGCTTTGCCGGCGTGGATCTTGGTGTCCAGCGGGTTCACGCCGCTGGCGACGACCCGGACCAGCACCTCGCCCGGTCCGGGTGTGGGTTTGGCGACATCTCGTAGTACCAGGGGAGTGCCGAACTGCTCGAGCACCACTGCGCGCATTACTATTCTCCAAACGGACAGGTCTGTCTGATTCATCGGCAAGCAGCGTCGACGAGAACCCGAGCGGTCGCCTTCGCCGCGGCCGGCAGTGCCGGGTCCTGCTCGAGCCGCTCGGCGGCCAGTGCGCCGTCGATCAGCAACGTGATCGACGTAGCGAGCCCGACCGGATCATCGGCCCCGGCACCCTCGGCGAGGAAGCGGACCCATTCCCGCACCGCCTTCTTGTGCTGCAGCGTCGCCGCGTGCGCCCGGCTACCAGGCTCGCTCTCCGCCGCCGCGTTGATGAACGGGCAGCCATACAACTGATGCCGCCGATACGCATCGTCCACAGCGTCGAACAGCCCGACCAGCTGCTCCTTGGGATCGGATCCGGCCGCGATCGCCGCCTGCCGCAGATATCCGCGCCACCGCTCGTCAGCCTTCACCAGATAGGCCTCGATCAGCTCGTCCTTCGACGGGAAGTGCGCATACAGCGTCGACTTCGCAACGCCGGACTCGGCGATGATCCGATCGATCCCGACCCCACGCAGCCCGTGGACCCGGAACAGCTCATCAGCCGTCGCCAGAATCCGCTCCCGGGCCGCCGGCCGCTTCTCCACCACGCCGATGCTCATACCAGAAACATACAGACAGGTCTGTCCGATTTCAAATCCGTTGACCCCAGCGGCCCACTGTGCTGACGGCTGGCGTCGGCCGATACCCTTGGCGTCGTCATGGTGTCCCGTAAGAAGAAGCCCTCGAAGCACACGCGACCGGTCAGCGATCGGCCGCTGATGGGTGGGCACCAGACGCGGGAATCGCGCTCCGACGGCGACTGGATGGTCCGCCACGTGAGCGGCTCGGCAGCGGGCAAGTCCTACCGTTGCCCCGGCTGCGACCAGATGATCCCGCCGGCGACGCCGCACGTGGTCGTCTGGCCGGAGACCCCCAGCCTGCTGTCCGCCATCGGCGGCGGCCAGTCCCTGGACGAACGGCGCCACTGGCACAAGGCCTGCTGGCAACGCCACCGCTGAGAAAGGCTGTCGATGAAGCTTCCGGTTACGGCGTACGGCGAGAGCGGGTCACCCGTTGTCGTCATGCACGGGCTGTTCGGATCGGGACGCAACTGGATGACGGCCGCGCGACGGCTGGCGTCGGGGCATCGGGTCTACGCCTTCGATCTGCGCAACCACGGCAGCTCGCCGCATACCGGCACGATGAGCTATCCGGAGATGGCGCAGGACGTGTTCGAGACGATCACCGGCCTCGGCGTCGGCCCGGTCGGCCTGGTCGGTCACTCGATGGGCGGCAAGACCGCGATGCTCACCGCGCTCCGGCACCCCGAGGTGGTCGAGCGTCTGGTCGTCGTCGACGCGGCTCCGGTGACGTACCCGCCGGCCTTCGTCGAGTACGCCCGGGCGATGCGCAACGCCGACCTGTCCAACGTCCAGCGCCGCGCTGACGTCGACGCCCAACTCGTCGACGCCGTCGACTCACCCGGCACCCGGGCGTTCCTGCTGCAGAACCTGATCCTCGACGACCAGGGTGCCCGTTGGAAGCCGAACCTGCCCGTCATCGAGACAGCCCTCCCCGCCATCTCCGGCTGGCCGGAGGACGAGGAGGGTTCGTACGACGGCCCGACGCTGTTCGTCTACGGCGGCAAGTCCGACTACGTCCAGCAGGACCACCGCGACGTCATCAAGCGCTACTTCCCGCAGGTTCAGTACGCGGAAATCGCCGAGGCCGGCCACTGGGTGCATGCCGAACGCCTCGACGATTTCCTCGCTGCGGTGACTCCGTTCCTGGCCTGACGGTCAGTGGATCATCGGGGGTGGCGCACCCTCTTCGACCAGGTCTGAGGCCTGGCGTTTGCGGGGAAGCATCAGCGCCGGGATCAAGGTGATGGTGACCAGGACCCAGGCGACCCAGTAGGTGTGCGCGAAGGCTGACGCGGCGTCGACCAGACCGCGGGCGATCGACGCCGGATCGACGTGGAGTGCGCCGAGAATCTCCGGTCGGGTGTTGGACAGGATCGCCGCCTGGGTCTCGCGCAGTCCGTCGCCCAGGCCGGGTGCGCCCTGCGTACCGGGGATGATCGGCGAGTCGTTGAGCTGGTTGGTCAGCACGACCGACATCGTCGCGACGCCCACGGACGAGGCGATCTGCTGGCTGATGTTGAGCAGTGTCGAGCCGCGCGCGACCTGGGCCCCGGACAGCGTCCGCAGTGCCGTGGTGAACAGCGGCATCATCGTGCCACCCATCCCGAAGCCCATCACGACCAGCATCGCGATGATCAGCCCGTACGACGTCGTGGCGGTGATCTGGGTCAGACCGAACATGCCCACCACGATCAGCGCGAGCCCGACCGGAACGATCCGGCCGACCGGGATCTTGTCGACCAGCCGGCCGGCGATCGGCATCGTCACCATCGCCCCGAGCCCTTGCGGCGCCACCAGCAGGCCCGCGTGCAGCGTCGACTCGCCACGGATCTGCTGGAAGTACGTCGGTACCAGCAGCAGCCCGCCGAAGAAGGCGGCCGCGAACAGGAACATCGTGATGATCGAAACGGTGAGGTTGCGGTCCCGGAACAGCCTCAGGTCGAGCAGCGGATGCTGCGGCCGGAAGGAGTGCCAGACGAAGGCCAGCATCAGCGCGATGCCGATCAGCATCGACACCCAGACCCGCGGGGCGCCGAAGTCGCCACCCTCGGCGGGCAGCGAGGAGATACCGAACAGGAACAGCGCGAGCCCTGGGGACATCAGCACGACACCGAGGATGTCCAGGGACTCCGACCTGTGTGCGACGTCCGGGGCCAGCGCGCGCCAGGCGTAGATCAGCGCGATCACGCCGAGCGGCACGTTGATCAGGAAGATCCAGTGCCAGCTCGCGACCTGGATCAGCCAGCCGCCGAGGATCGGTCCCAGGATCGGGCCGAGCAGCATCGGTACGCCGAGGATGGCCATCAACCGCCCCATCCGGTGCGGCCCCGCGGCCCTGGTCATGATCGTCATGCCGAGCGGCATCAGCATGCCGCCGCCGAGACCCTGCAGGACCCGGAAGCCGATCAGCATGTCGATGCTCGTCGCCGTCGCGCAGAGCGCCGATCCGGCGGTGAAGAGGAAGATCGCCATCATGTAGAGGCGTTTGGTGCCGAACCGGTCGGCGGCCCAGCCGGTCAGCGGGATCACGGTCGCGAGCGCGAGCGTGTACGCCGTGACGGTCCAGGCGACGGTGGAGTAGGAGACCGGACTGTCCGGCGAACCGAACTCGTCCTGGAAGGTCGGCAGTGCGACGTTGACCACGGTGATGTCGAGAATCGACATGATGGCCCCGAGCACCACGACGCCGGCGATCTTCAAGACGGCGGCGTCGATGTTGTCCGGGTACTCGGGCTGAACAGCAGACTCAGGTTGACTCACGTTTTCCCCCTCGGCAGGAATCCCGTCGCAGCCGACACTACGCGTCACTCGTGTTCGGGCACGAGCATATTTTTGAACTTTCGCCGCATTTGAGACTTTATGGAATGCGTACGGAGCTGGCTCATTGATAAGTCTTCATCGAGTACTTCAACGATAAGATTCAATGACATGAGCAAAGACATTCAGGACTTCTTACCGCCGCCCGGCGAGCTGCTGGGACTCGGCGAGCCGACACATCAGGAACCGGCCTTCGGGCTGCTCCGCAACGAGTTGTTCACGGTACTTGTGGAGCAGGGGTTCCGGTCGATCGCGCTGGAATCCGATCGGGTGCGCGGGCTGCTGGTCGACGACTTCGTCCAGGGCGGCGCGGGGGACCTCGACACCGTGATGACTGAGGGCTTCTCGCATCGGTTCGGTGAGCTGACGGCCAATCGGCGATTGGTGGGTTGGCTGCGGGAGTACAACGCAGGTCGGCCGGCCGACGAGCGGGTTTCCTTTCACGGCTTCGATGCGTCCACGGAGAACACGAGCGCTGCCAGCCCGCGGATCTATCTGGAGCATGCGCGCGACTACCTGGGCCTCGAGCTCGAGCTGGATCGTCTGCTTGGTGATGACAAGGCCTGGAGCCGCGATGAGGCGATCCTCGATCCTGCCCAGTCGCTCGGCGACACCGCTTCGGCTTTGCAGCTGCGCGTGATCGCTGACGATCTGCTCACCACGCTCTATGCCCGTGCGCCGGAACGCATCGCGGCCACCTCGCGCGCTGACTGGTACCGGGCTCGTACCTATCTCACTACCGGGATCGGCCTGCTGAGGTACCACAAGCAGGCCTCCGTACCGGGCTCGCAGGCGGTGCGGATAGCGCGGCTGATGGCTGCTCGCGACTCCCTCATGGCCCAGAACCTGCTGGACATCCGCAGCATCGAAGGGCAGCGCGGCCCGACGCTGGTCTTCGCGCACAACGCCCTCGTGCAACGCATGACCGATCCGAACCGCGACTGGTACTCCGCCGGATCGATCGTGGCCGAGTTGCTGGGGGAGCGCTACACGGTCATCGCCGGCAGCCTCGGCCGGAGCGAAACGCTCGGACTCATGGAGCCGGCCGCCGACACCTACGAGGGCGGCCTTCAGCGCACCTTCAGCACCTGGGGTCTCACGCCCTCAGTTGCACTCCAGCCTGCCCGGACGCGCACAGACATCAGCCCGCAGCAGGGTTACTTCCCACTCGACCAACCTTTGCTCGACCACGTCGACGCAGTCCTTCACATCAACGCCGGCGCACACGTCTGAGTCGCCCGCTTCTCTGCGTAGGGTGCGGCCATGAGTTTCCGGCTGGCGGCGTACGCGGTGTGCATCGACGACGGGCGGGTACTCCTCGCCCGCTATGTATCGCCGAAGGGGGAGGGGACTTGGTGGACGCTGCCCGGCGGGCGGGTCGAGCATGCTGAGGATCCGTACGACGCGGTGATCCGTGAGGTCGCCGAGGAGACCGGCTGCACGGCTGTCGTCGAGCGCCTGCTGGGTGTCGACTCGCGAGTGATCTCCGCCGCCGAGAGCACCAACGGGACGCTGCACCAGAACGTCGGCGTCTTCTACGCGGTCCGCATCACCGGCGGCTCGTTGCGTCCGGAGCCGAACGGGGAGACCGCCGAGTCGGTATGGACGCCGCTGCCGGACATCGCCGGGCTGAGCCGGTCGGTGGTGATCGACGTCGGCGTCGGCCTGGCGGTGGAGGCGCCTGGTACCGGGCATCTCGCGTCGTTCGCCGTCGGCGGGCTGGTCCGGCACTGAGCAGTCGCACCCATCCGGAGGTTGACCGGCTCCGAATCGCTGTGGTCCCTTGACGTTGAGTTGCGGAAGTGTACGTGCGGGGGATCACGTAGTACAGGGTGAAAGGCAGTGGGTGATGTTACCCCCTGGAAAGTAAGGTAGTACTTACCAGAGGTCAGACCGGCTGAAGGTGATCTGAGGCCTGGGGGTGGGTGAAAATCGTCATGAGAGGTTGCGAAAACAGGACGACGCGACAGGTGCGGACGACCAGGGTGGCCCGGCCATGAGCGCCGCGATGACGCCGCCGTGGCGCCGTCGGCCGCGGAAGCCCTTCTCGGTGGAGGCGCGGCTGGCCGAGCACGTCGACCGGCTCGCGGAGGAGCACCCGCCGATCCCGGTGGACAGTGCCGACTACTCGATGGTCCGGCCGGAGCTGCTGGCCGAGCGATTCGGTCCTGTGCTCACGTACATGTCCCGGGTGGAGCTGGAAGTCGAGCGGAACGTGCTCGAGCTCAACCTGTTGCTGCCCGACCCGCCGCCCGTGGACAAACACTTCTACGCCGACGTGTGGCTGCCGCAGGAGACCCATCACGGCTACCTGCTGGACCGGTTGCAGCAGTTGGCGGGTCTGCCGGAATCCGAGCCCGACCTCACCTCGCTGGCGTTCAGCTACAAGGTGCTCGGCGCGCTCGGCCGCTGGAGCGCCATCCAGGACGTCAGCCGGATGCTGTACTACCTGACCGGTGTGGCGACCGAGCAGTCGGCCATCCTCGCGTACAACAAGCTCTACCAAGGCCTGCTGGACCTGGGCGAGAAGGCCGTCGCGATGACGGTCGTCGCCCCGATCCGTCGCCAGGAGCCCGGCCACTTCGCCTACTACAAGATCGCCGCCCAGGGCCTGTGGTCGGAGATGTCCGAGTGGCAGAAGTGGATCGTCCGCACCCTCCGCCGCTACACCTTCGAACCGGTAGGCGCCTACACCAAGAAGCAATGGGCCCAGTTCGGCGACGTCATGCACCACCTGGGCATCGCCGTCTCCGCCACCGACGACGAACTGACCCGTTACGCCCAGCAAATAGGCCGCTTCGAACTAGAGATGCTCTGGGCCCACCGCAACGGCCTGAAGGTCCCCACCTACGTCCTGGACTCCCTCCACAGAGCCGCCCACCTAGCCGCCAAACACCGCCCCCACCCCGCCTAACCAAGCATCCCGGGCAACTGTGGTTCCCCCACGCGTCCCGCTACGCTCCGCGCTCCCACCCACCCATGGCAGCGCGTGCTGCCGCTCGCCTGCTTCGCGAGTGCTGCGCCCGCTGAACCCACGCGTGCTGCGCCTGCTGAACCCACGCGTGCTGCGCCTGCTGAACCCACGCGTGCTGCGCCTGCTGAACCCACGCGTGCTGCGCCTGCTGAACCCGCGCGTGCTGCGCCCGCTTGCTCGGCAGCAACCGGGCGCCGTCGTCCCCGAGATCGTGAAACCGACTTGCGGTTCCTGCCGTCCGCGCTGACCCAGCAGGCGACATCCCCCGAGGCACCGCCGGTCTGGCCCTCCGCACCGACCTGACCAACTACCCCGACCCTCGGTAGCCCACGCCCCTGCCGAGGCCATCCGGCTGACCGCGCCGCGCCTCACCCGTGCCCCCAGGGCACGGCAGGCGACCTCTCGCCGCGACCTCCGGACCGTATGCCGGCCGCCCCTCGGTGCCGGAAACCCTTGTGGACAAGGGGAAGTGAGCCATCCTCGATTTCGTGACAACCAATTCATCTACTAGAATCGAACGCATGTTCGAAGATGATGGATGGGTCGGCTACGACGCCGCCGCGACCCTCGACGCGGCCGTCGAATACGACACGGCCGAAAACCAGGCCGCCCTCGGCAAACTCCAAGCCACCCTCCACTTCGCCGACCTCCACGCCACCCTGCCACCCACTGACCGAACCACCCCGAACCACAGCGGTGAACGCCTCGTCGTCCACGGCGGCGACGGCTGCCCACCGATCGCCGAGTTCGCCCCCGCCGAACTCGGCGCCCTACTCAAAATGTCCAGCGGCGCCGCCGCTTCCTACATCGGCGAAGCCCTCGCCCTGCGCCACCGCCTGCCCCGGATCTGGGCCAAGACCCTCAACGGCGACGCCATCGTCTGGCGCGCCAGAGCCGTTGCCCGCGCCTGCCTGAAACTCTCCGCCGAAGCCGCCGCCCTCGTCGACGAACGCGTCGTCGCCGTCATCGACACCCTCTCGGCCTACCGCCTGCAGAAAATCGTCGACGCCGTCGTCAAAGAAGCCGACCCCGCCGCCGCCCGGCAAGCCGCCGAAGACCACGCCCGCCAGCGCGGCGTCTGGGTCCAGCCCTCCGACGACGACGGCACCAAAACCATCTGGGTCAAAGCCGCCTCCGGAGACGTCATCGCCATCGACGCCAGCATCACCGACGTCGCCTGGGCCCTCCGCCAGCTCGGCGACCCCGACCCCCTCAACGACCGCCGCGCCAAAGCCCTCGGCTGGCTAGCCGACCCCCTCGCCGCCTACGAACTCCTCAACGCCGCCCGCTACCTGGCCACCCATCCCACCACCGGCGAAGCCGAGCCGAACCCACCCCGAACCGACGCCCCGAAGCCACCCCACGCCCCCTCCGACACCGAGCACGCCCCACCCAACGCACCGGACCCGACAGCCGGCAGCTCGCTGGAGGTCAAGCCGCACCTGCCCAAAGCCCCAGCCGACCGGCGGACCGCCAGTTCCACGCAAGTCGATCCGGACCCACCCGACGGATCTGTCACCGACCCCGCTGACCACACATCTGAAGCAGAGCCGAATCCACCCGGCCCATCGCCCGCCACGCCTGCAGATAAGTCCCCGGGAGATGACCTCTGCCCACCCCGACCATCCACCGCGAAGCCAGCCAGAGACTATTCCGCTGACGAATCGGAGCCGCCCGGAGCATCGGCTGCACAGCGAGCTAACGACTGCTCTGCAGGCGAGTCGGAGCTGCCCGGTGCATCGGCTGCACAGCGAGCTAACGACTATTCCGCGGACGAGTCGGAGCTGCCTGGTGCATCGGCTGCACAGCGAGCTAACGACTGCTCCGGAGACGAGTCGGAGCTGCCTGGTGCATGTGCTGCGCAGCGAGTTGACGACTGCTCCGGAGACGAGTCGGAGCTGCCTGGTGCGTTGGCTGCGCACCGAGTTGACGACTATTCCGCGGACGAGTCGGAGCCGTCCGGTGCATCGGCTGCGCAGCGATTTGACGACTACTTGGCAGACGAGTCGGAGCTGCCCGGAGCATCGGCTGCACAACCAGCTGACGATTCCGCAAGAGACAAGATGCGTCCGGCCCGAGCATCGTCCGCAGAACGCGCCGCCGACTCCTCCGGAGGCGAGCCGGAGCTGCCCGCAGTACTGAACGAACAGCCGCCCAGCGACTGGGACGAGCCCGCGTTCGACGACGAACCAGACCGGCACGCGCCTCACCCGAGCATCGGCGAGGAACTCGCAAGCCCGATCGTTTCGCCGACCGCCGACACCAGGGCGGCCATCGACCCGTACTCGCGGCACCAACTGGCCAGCAAGCTCGCCACGATCAAGAACGCCGCCGGCAGCACCTGGCCCGGCGCCGCCCGGCCCGGACGCATCGTCTTGTACGCCCACATCACCGACCAGGCACTACTCACCGGCGACGGCCTCATCCGGATCGAAGACCACGGATCACTCCTCGCCGCACAGCTCAAAGAACTCCTCGGCCACCGGCAGGTGATCCTCAAGCCCGTCATCGACCTCAACCAGCACCTCGATGTCAACGCCTACGAAATCCCCACCCGCATCCGCGAACGCGTCAAACTCGCCCAGCCCGCCGAACGATTCCCCTACAGCACAACCGAAACCACCCCACACACCGACCTCGACCACATCCAGCCCTACGACCCACACGGACCACCAGGCCAAACCAGTACTACCAACCTCACCCCCGCAACGCGGTACCACCACCGCGTCAAAACCCACGGCCGCTGGACCGTCCACCACACCAACAACGGAGCACTCCACTGGACCACCCCCAACGGCTACACCTTCCACGTCGACCACACCGGCACCCACCGCCTCACCTAACCCACCCCGCACCACCACAATCCATCCAGCCACCAGCCACCAGCCACCAGCCACCAGCCACCAGCCACCAGCCACCAGCCACCAGCCACCAGCCACCAGCCACCAGTCACCAGTCACCAGTCACCAGCCACCCGAGCCTCGCAGGCCACACGGTGCGCAAAGCAGGCTGCTTTTCGCACCGGCGACTACATCGATGAACGCCAGGTCCGCGTGGAAGCGGCCAGCGTCTCCGCCGTGTGCGCGAGGCGCCGCGCCGGCCCGTGTTCCGCGCGAGCGGTCAGTCCGGCTTGCGCTACCTGCGAAGCGTCGTCCGGACGAGGCGTAACGCGGGCTCGTGCGAGGCGTCGTCCGAGCTCGTCGTCCGTGCGAGGGGTAGCTCAGGCTCATCCTGCGTGCGAGCGTCCCCCTCGGTTTCGTGTTCCGGGCAAGGTGTCAGACATGCTCGTCCTCCGCGGGAGGCGTCGCCCCGGCTTGTGCTTCCTGCGAGGAGTCGCTCAGCTTGTACGCCTGTGAGAGGTCGAGGGGGCGTGCGCCGCGTCGGGCGCCAGCGGTGGCCGTGCTCTCCGCCACGTCGGCATTGGGGCAATCGTGAGGGAGGCAGCACCCGGGTGGGGGGTGGTCCGGGTGCTGCCTGGGGGAGGGGTTAGCTGTAGGGGGTTGGTGGTGGGGGTTGGGGTGATGACTTGGGATCTGTGGGGAGAGCGGTGGTGGGCCGGTCGGCTCGTTGGTCTGCGAGGTCGGGGGTCGGGCCGGCTTCGGCGGGCTCGGCAACCGGTATGAAGCTCACGCCTTCGCAGTCTGGGCCGGTGCGGGGTGCGCTGGAGGGCTCGGGAGCATCTGGGGAGTGGCGTGGGCCGTGCCAGCCAAGGGCGATCACGTATTGATTTCCTGTCTCGATTCACGGTCGGCCAAATAGGAGCGGCCGACGTTCCGCCCCAGCCTCGCCGCGCGCCCACCTCGGTGTCCCCGAACTCGAACGAAGTCGAACAGCAGCACAGGCGACACACAAACCGGCCGCGCATGCCATCACCGGGCGTAGGAGTCCCCGCGTGTCACCGTCACTCGGGGGTGTCGCCGATTCCGGTGCAACACGCGCGGCTCGCGTGTGCAGCCCGATGGTGGCGAGGCGATTGGTTGGGCTCGACAGGTGGCCGCTCGTTTGAGCGGGTTGCGGAGGCCATGAATACGGCGCGTGCGGGGGCTGGAGACCGATCTGCGTGGATGGGGCAACGCCGCCGGGTGCTCCGCGTGGGGCGGATGGAGCAACGCTGCCGCGTGCTCCGGGTGCTCCGGGTGCTCCGGGTGCTCCGGGTGCTCCGGGTGCTCCGCGTGCTCCGCGTGGGGCGGGGGGCGGGGGGCAACGCTACATGTGCTCCGTCTGCTCCGCGTGGGGCGACGCTGCCGTGTGCTCCGCGTGGGGCGGCTCGGGGCAACGCTGCCTAGTGCTTCGCGTGGGGTGGCTCTCGTATGTGCCGCCTTGCTCCAATGGCGCCAAGGCCAAAATCGGGTGCGCGCGCAGCCAGTTGGCTTTCGTCAAGCTGGTTGCGGAGGCCATGAAGCCCGGCGCATGCGAGGGGGCGGGAAGCTTATCTGGCTGTGGCGGGAAGCCCGGGTGGTGTGCGGCTAACCGACGGGCGGCTTGGCGACGAGCGGGTGGTGGAGGAGCGGGAGGCTTGGCGACGAGCGGGTGGCGGAGGAGCAGGCGCGGGCAGCGGGCGGGCTTATGGGGTGGCCGACGCGCGAAGGTGAGTGGCTCGCTCCTCCGCGGGGGTTAGGAGGCGTCGGCTTTGCGGACCCAGACTTCTCGGACTATCAGGAGGATGGCGGCGGCGGTGGGGATTGCCATCAGAGCGCCGACCACGCCTAGGAGGGCGCCGCCGAAGAGGGCTGCGATGACGGTGACGGCGCCGGGGATGTTGACGGCGCGGCGCATGATGCGCGGCGCGACGAAGTAGTTCTCGATCTGCTGGTAGATGATGCCGTACGCCAGGCAGGCGACGCCGACCCAGAGGCCGTCGGTGAAGCCGATCAGGGCTACCAGGACGACG
The DNA here is from genome assembly GCF_039525325.1 of Kribbella koreensis. Taxonomy (NCBI): domain Bacteria; kingdom Bacillati; phylum Actinomycetota; class Actinomycetes; order Propionibacteriales; family Kribbellaceae; genus Kribbella; species Kribbella koreensis. The sequence goes on along the minus strand of NZ_BAAAHK010000001.1, from coordinate 286,851 downwards.
CCGATCAGGCCGCCGACCATCGGGATGAACGCGGTGAACATCACGCAGATCGCCAGCGCCACGGCGTACTGGCCGAGGCCGACGATCTCCAGGAAGATGAACATGAAGCAGCCGGCGCAGAGCGCGACCAGGAACTGGCCGCTGACGTAGCCGCCGACCCGGCCGAGCACCTCGTCGCCGAGGATCGAGAACCGGCTCCGGCGGCTGGCCGGGACCAGGCTGTACGCCGCGCGCTTCACCGTCGGCAGCGACGCCAGGAAGTACAGGGTCAGGATCAGGATCGTGAACGCGGAGAACAGCGCGTTCGCGACGACCTTGCCGACGCCGAGCACACCGCCGAAGGCCTTCTGGGCCAGCGCCGGGTCCTGGATGTAGTCGGTGGCCTTCTGGATGAAGTGGTACTTGTCGTTGAGGCTGTTCAGCGTCTTCGACTTGGTCAGCAGGTCGAGCCAATCGGGCGCGTTCTTGATCAGCCCGTCGATCTGGTCGGTCACCACCGGGACGATCGCGAAGCCGACGCCGGTGACCGCGAGGATCATCAGCAAGAAGACGACGCCGACCGCCAGGCCGCGCTTGAGCCCGCGGCGCATGAACCACTCGACCAGCGGGTTCAGGCCGACCGCGATGAACATCGACACGACGAGCAGGATCAGCACCGACTTGGCCTGGCCGAGCGCGTGCCACAGCCCGTACGCGACCAGGCCGCCGAGGACCGCGAAGAAGCCGAACACGAACGGGTTCGACCGGCGCAGCGGCGGGCCGGGCGCGCCCATGCCCTCCGACGGGTGCCGCTCGTCGATCAGTAGTTCACCCACGAGGCTCTGCTCGTCCTCACTCGCCGCTTTCGCTTCTGCGGCAGCTTTTTCGGCTTGCTCGGCGGCGTCCTCCGACTGCTCGGCGGCCGTCTCGGAGTGCTCGGCGGACTGTTCGGCGTCGTCAGCCGCCGCTTCGGCCTCGGCCGCGGCGGCCTTCGCTTCGCGGGTGGCCCGCTCGATCTCGGTTACTTGAGTCTTGCCGTCCGCGTTGCCTGTCGCATCCTGGTCGCCGGCAGGCGTCACTTCTCATCCTTCGTGGCTTTGCCGTCCCCGGTCGCCTTCACGTCGTCGAGGTCCGCGGCGTCGGCGTCAGCGTCGGCGTCATTGTCTGAGGATGAGGATGAGGAGCTGGACTTCAGATCGGAGAGCCGGAACTCGTCGATCCGGGTCTCGTCGCGCAGCGGCTTCTTCTCGGCGGCCCGCAGCTCGTCGATGCTGCTCGCGTCCACCCGCAGGCTGCTGTCGATCCGCGTCTCGTCGACCCGCGCGCTACCGGCTTGCGACCCGACGAACGGGTTGCCACCCGCGAAGGGGTTCCCGCCGCGCCCGAGCTCAGCCTCTTCCGGCTCCAACGCGGCCGGCGCGGAGTCGGTGGAGTAGGTCGCCGTCGGCTCTTCGGGACCGCCGACGTACGTCGCGGGCGTCTCGTCGTACGCCGGTGTGCCGAACGGACTGCCACTCGCCCCACCGGCCGTCGCCGCTGGTGCAGCCGGAGCAGGCGACACCGGCGGAGCCGCGAACGGGTTGCTGTACGGCGTGGCCGTCTCGGAATCCAGCTCAGCAGCCTGCCGCGCGATGTTGCTCGCGATGTCGTTCAGCCCAGCGATCTGAGCCAGGATCCCGTCGCGCCGCTTGGCGAGCCGCTCGGTCTCGCGGGCCACGATCGTGCGCGACCGCTCAGCCTCGTCAGCCGCGTTGGCCAGCTCGGCCTCGGAGCGGGTGCGAGCAGTCGTGAGCAGTTGCTCCGCCTCGCGACGAGCGCGCGACAGCGTGCGCTCGGCGGACTCCTCCGCCTCCGCGCGGATCTTGCGCGCCTGCTCCGTCGCCTCGGCGACCCGCCGCTCGGACGCCTCGGCGGCCTCGCGCATCTGGGTGGTCAGGTTCTCGGTGTCGGCGGCGATCTTGGAGTGCTTGTCGGCGAGCTCCTTGGCCTGCTGCTCGCGCTCGTCGGCGAGCCGCGCGCGCAGGGCGGCCGACTCGCGCTGGATCGCGGTACGGATCTTCTCCGCCTCGTGCAGCGCGCCGTTCTTCATCGTGCTCGACTCGGACTCGGCGGTCAGCTGCAGCGTCTCGGCCTTGCGCCGGGCAGCCGCGAGCACCTCCGCGGCCTCGGTCTCGGCGGTCCGGCGGATCTCGGCGGCGTCGCCTTCGGCGGTCCGGCGCATGCTGTCGGACTCGTTCAGCGCGACGGTCCGGATGTCCTGAGCCTCACGCTCGCCGGTCGACCGGGTCGCGGCGGCCTCCTTGGCGGCCGTACTGCGCAGCTCGTCGGCTTCACGACGAGCCTCTTCGAGCGCCTCGGACGCCTGGTCCTGGGCGAGCCGCAGGATCTGCGCGGCCCGGTCGCCGAGTCCGGCGTACGACGGGTTGGCGCTGGCCTCGAGCTGCCGCTTGGCCTCGTCGAGCTGGCGCTGCAGGGGAGCGGAGTTGGCTTGCGCCTCCTCCAGCCGGCCACGGGCGTCGGCGAGCTGCATCTCCAGCGCGCGGACATAGTCGTCCACCGCCTGTTTGTCGTAGCCGCGACGTCCCACGGGGAAGCCACCCGCGGCGGTCGCAGTACGATCGAAAAACGGCAGGCTCGACTCGTCAGCCATCCCAAAGAGTCCCTTCTGGCGGCTCGGATAAATCCCCTGTCAGCAGAGCCTGTCAGAACGTGGCCCCCCAGCGCCAACCGGGTGGACCAGGGCTGTGGACAACCGTCGGTCAGCGGTTGCGGAAGCGGTTGATCTGGGTGAGGTGCTTCTCGCGGAGTTCCTGGTTCTTGACGCCGAGACCCTCCGACGGTGCGAGGGTGAGGACGCCGACCTTGCCCTGGTGCAGGTTCTGGTGGACGTCGTACGCCGCCTGCGCGGTCTCCTCGAGCGAATAGGCGCGACTCAGCGTCGGGTGGATCATCCCCTTGGCGATCAGCCGGTTCGCCTCCCAGGCCTCGCGGTAGTTGGCGAAGTGGGAGCCGATGATGCTCTTCAGGTTCATCCACAGGTACCGGTTGTCGTACTCGTGCATGAAACCCGACGTCGACGCGCAGGTGACGATCTTGCCGCCCTTGCGCGCCACGAAGACGGACGCGCCGAACGTCTCCCGCCCCGGATGCTCGAACACGATGTCCGGATCGTCGCCACCGGTCAGCTCGCGGATCCGCGCACCCAGCCGCTTCCATTCCTTCTGGTCCTGGGTGTGCTCGTCGGCCCAGAACTTGTACCCCTCGGCCGACCGGTCGATGATCAGCTCCGCGCCCATCGCCCGGCAGATCTCCGCCTTCTCCGGCGACGACACGACACAGACCGGGATCGCCCCGCCGTTCAGTGCGAACTGCGTCGCGTACGACCCCAACCCGCCGGACGCGCCCCAGACCAGGACGACATCGCCCTGCTTCATGTTCGCGCCGTTCGACGACACCAGCTGCCGGTACGCCGTACTGTTCACCAGCCCCGGCGACGCGGCCTCCTCCCAGGTCAGATGAGCGGCCTTCGGCATCAACTGGTTCGACTTCACCAGCGCCAGCTCCGCCAGCCCGCCGAAGTTGGTCTCGAAACCCCAGATCCGCTGCTCGGAGTCGAGCATCGTGTCGTTGTGCCCGTCCGGAGACTCCAGCTCGACCGACAGGCAGTGCGCGACGACCTCGTCGCCCGGCTTCCACGCGTTCACGCCCGGCCCGGTACGCAGGACGACGCCGGCCAGGTCCGAGCCGACCACGTGGTACGGCAGATCGTGCCGCGCGGTCAGCGGCGACAGCTTCCCGTACCGCTTGAGGAAGCTGAAGGTGGAGACCGGCTCGAAGATCGACGTCCAGACCGTGTTGTAGTTGATCGCGCTCGCCATCACCGCGATCAGCGCCTCGCCCGGCCCGAGCTCCGGCGTCGGCACGTCGTCCAGGTGCAGGCTCTTGCGCGGATCCTTCTCGCGGGACGGCAGCCCCTCGAACATCCCGGCCTCGTCGGCGTGCACGGTGATCCCGCGATAGTGCTCGGGGACTTCGAGCCGCCCGAACTCCTCGGCAGGCGTGTCGCCGGCCAGGATCGCGTCGAGGATGTCCTTCACGTCGTACCTCCAGGTAGGTGGAGCCGCTGTGAAAGCGAGAATCTACCGACGAGTATGCCCCTTTGGCAGGCATCTGTGAGGCACGTCGCAGCCGTTGAGACGACCGTCACTTTTCCAGTCCACTGGGTTTAGTGGTCTTACCGCCCCGAGTGCTTTCGATGTCAATCGAGCCGGGCGTGCAACCTGACCTGGGTCCCGGTCTCGCCGGAGCGGATCTGGACCAGGTCGCAGAGCTGGTTCGCGAGCCAGACGCCTCGCCCGCCGAGGCTGTCGGTCGGCGGCATCACTCGCCCGACCAGCAGGTCGCCGATCCGGCCGCGGTCGGCGATGTCGAGCACCAGCGAGCGGTCCTGTGTCCACAGCGACAGCGTCCCGCGGCCGCCCCCGAAGCGCACGCTGTTCGTGCAGATCTCGTGCAGCGCGAGCGCCAGATCGTCCACCCGATCCGCAGGCAGCCCGTACGAACGCGCCCGGTCGGCCGCCCATCGGCGTACGCCGGTGAGCTCGGCCAACCCGAATTCCCGCTGCTCGGCCGTCTCCGGTACTCCGGCCAGCGGCGCCCCGAACAGCGTGAGCGCGACGTCGTCCCAGTCCCGAGCGGGCTGGCAGGCCAAGGCTGGGTGGTTGGGCGCTGGATCGAGCCCGAGAGTCACGGAGTACGGACAGCGCAGCCGGAACGGCCCGGAATGCTCGAAGGCCACGTTGAGCAAGGCCTCGTGAAGCTTGGCCTCGGCGTACTCCGCGGCGCTCCGGCCCGGGTACGCCGGTTCGCCGAGCGCGCGGATCGGGCGGCCGTCGTGCTCGCGCAGGATGTCGGCCCACAGCGGGATGATCCGCGCCGGGTTGCGGCCGGCCACGGTGATGTCGATGAAGGTGACCTCGTCGGCGAGGTCGCCGAGTTCCTTGCGCAGCAAGGCGATTCGCTCCTCGGGGAGCGCGGCCAGCACGACCTCGCCGGCGATCAGGCCGTCCCGAAGGAACGGAGCTGCCCGGTGCACGAACTCCTCGTCGTCGGCATAGACGAAGGCATCATGCTGGAAACCGGATCGACTACCGCTTGGTGCGTCAGGGTCTGGGGCGCTGTCGATCAGCACTCCACCAGACTAGTACCGAATCGGCCGTCCAGCGGCTCGACGAGTCCTTCGTCACGCACGGTCCGCCGACGGTGACCCGGCGGCGCTCAGGAGGCCGGTTCGACGAGCTCGATCAGCACTCCGCCGGTGGAGCGCGGGTGCAGGAAGTTGACCCGCGATCCCGCAGTACCGCGGCGGGCTTCGTCGTACAGGAGGATGGCGCCGCGTTCGCGCAGGGTGGCCGAGACGGCGTCGATGTCGCGGACCCGGTAGGCGAGCTGCTGGATGCCTGGGCCGCGCTGGGTCAGGAAGCGGGCGATCGGGGAGTCGGGCGAGATCGGCGCGAGCAGCTGGATCGAGGAGCCGCTGTCCCCGACCGAGAGCATCGCCTCGCGGACGCCCTGGTCCTCGTTGATCTCCTCGTGCGCGACCGTCATGCCGAAGGTGTCGGCGTAGAACCGGACCGCCTGGTCGAAGTCCGCGACGGCGATGCCGACGTGGTCGATCGCCTCGAACAGGGTCTGCGTTCCGGTGACGTCCATGGGCCCAGATTGACCTAGTGGGGTGCTGTTTCCAACCGAGTGTGACCCGATCGACAAGCACGTACCAGTGCGCACGCAGGTATCGTGGAATGCATGTCTGACACCACTCGCAGCCCACAGAACACAACTGTCATAGTCGCCGGTGCGCGGACCCCGATCGGACGGCTGCTGGGTGGCCTCAAGGGCTTCACCGGCGCCGAGCTCGGCGGCTTCGCGATCAAGGGCGCGCTGGCCAAGGCCGGGGTCGCGCCGGAGCAGGTCGAGTACGTGATCATGGGCCAGGTGCTGCAGGCCGGCGCCGGCCAGATCGCCGCTCGCCAGGCCGCCGTCGCGGGTGGCATCCCGATGTCGGTGCCGGCGATCACGATCAACAAGGTCTGCCTGTCCGGCCTGAACGCGATCGCGATGGCCGACCAGCTGATCCGCGCGGGCGAGTACGACGTGGTGGTGGCCGGCGGGATGGAGTCGATGACGAACGCGCCGCACCTGCTGCCGAAGTCGCGCGAGGGCTTCAAGTACGGCGACACGACGCTGGTCGACTCGATGGCCTTCGACGGTCTGTGGGACGCGTTCACCGATCAGGCGATGGGTGCGCTGACCGACCAGGCGAACGAGACCGGGCTGAAGCTGACTCGTGAGGAGCAGGACCAGTTCAGCGCGCGGTCGCATCAGCTGGCGGCGGAGAGCTGGAAGAACGGGGTGTTCGTCGACGAGGTGGTGCCGGTGGAGGTACCGCAGCGCAAGGGCGACCCGGTTGTCTTCGACACCGATGAGGGTGTGCGCGGCGACACGACTCTGGACACGCTGTCGCGGTTGCGGCCGGCGTTCGGCAAGGACGGCACGATCACCGCGGGATCGGCGTCGCAGATCTCTGACGGTGGCTGCGCGGTCGTCGTGATGAGCAAGGCGAAGGCGGAGGAGCTGGGGCTGACCTGGCTTGCCGAGATCGGTGCGCACGGTTCTGTGGCCGGGCCGGACTCCTCGCTGCAGAGCCAGCCGGCGAACGCGATCGTCAAGGCCTGCTCGAAGGAAGGCATCGAGCCGGGCGCACTGGACCTGATCGAGATCAACGAGGCGTTTGCGGCTGTCGGTATCGCCAGCGCACGCGAGCTGAACGTCGACCTCGACAAGGTCAACGTCAACGGCGGCGCCATCGCCCTCGGCCACCCGATCGGTATGTCCGGCGCTCGCTTGGTACTTCACCTGGCGCTGGAGCTCCAGCGCCGCGGCGGCGGTACCGGTGCTGCCGCCCTGTGTGGTGGCGGCGGCCAGGGCGACGCACTGATCGTCCGAGTACCGCAACAGAGCTGAACCGACAGCGCCGGGTGGCTGCAGGTAGCTTGGTCTGATCTATCCCCGAACTGACAGAGATGCTGATGCCGCGACGGACTGCCCCGGTTGCCGAGTTGGTGGAGCGTGCCCGGGATGGGGACTCGCGGGCTGTCGCGCGGCTTATCTCGTTGGTGGAGGACGAGTCGCCGCTGTTGCGTGAGGTGATGGCGGCGCTTGCTCCGCATGCTGGGCAGGCGCACATCATCGGGATCACCGGGTCGCCGGGGGTTGGTAAGTCGACGTCGACTTCGGCGCTTGTGTCGGCGTACCGGGCGACGGGGAAGCGGGTCGGCGTACTGGCTGTCGATCCGTCGTCGCCGTTCTCCGGTGGTGCTTTGCTGGGGGATCGGGTGCGGATGCAGGATCACGCGACCGACTCCGGGGTGTTCATCCGCTCGATGGCGTCTCGTGGGCATCTGGGCGGGCTTGCGTGGACTACTCCGCAGGCGCTGCGGGTGCTTGATGCGGCGGGGTTCGATGTCGTGCTGGTGGAGACGGTCGGGGTTGGGCAGTCGGAGGTCGAGATCGCCGGTATGGCCGATACGACGATCATCTTGCTGGCGCCCGGGATGGGGGACGGCATCCAGGCGGCCAAGGCGGGAATCCTCGAGGTCGGCGACATCTATGTCGTCAACAAGGCCGACCGCGACGGCGTACAGAACGTCACCCGCGACCTGCGCGCGATGCTCGCGCTGGCCGAGCGCGGGCCCGGCGCGTGGGTCCCGCCGATCCTCAAAACAGTTGCCTCACGCAACGAGGGCGTCGACGAGGTGGTGACCGCGATCGAGGAACGGCTCGCGTGGATGCGCACCAACGGCGTCCTCACCGACCGCCGCCGGACCCGGGCCCGCGACGAGATCGAGGCGATCGCGATGACGTCCCTGCGCTCCCGCTTCGCCCACCTCCACGGCGACGCCCGCCTGGACGTCCTGGCCGCCAAGGTCGCCGACGGCAACACCGACCCGTACTCCGCAGCCGACGAACTCCTGGACGCCCTCTAGCTGTTTCCCCCACGCGCCTCTCCTACGTCGCGCGGTGCGACCACCTGAGTGGTCGGCCAGTTGGCCGGGTGGGACGTGGTGGGTTGATGCCGCGCCATCTCCGGCGTCGCCGGCTCGTGCTCCCGTAGGGGCCGGGGCCTCGATGGCTAGCCGGAGTCTGGACGGAAACCGATCAATCCGCTAACGGCTGAATTCGTTGCCACTGACACACTTGGCGACTCTGTGTCACATCCGAAAACGGGCAAGTAACCGGGGGATTCGGGGTTCTGGGGTTCGTTCGTCTCACGGCGGCGCGCCGGTGGGTGCCGTGCCCCCTGATCCGTTACAGAATGGATCTTGAAGCTGGTGAGCATTGTGCGGTGGGCTGTGTTCAGTCAGTGACAGTTGGTGACTATCCGTGATACAAACACAGTCGACCATGTTGGTTGCGAACGAGGAGTGGTGACATGCCGAAGAAGCTGCTGATCTGGCTGGTCATCGCCTTTGCGGCGTTCTATCTGTTCACTCAGCCGGAGAACGCCGCAGATGCTGTAGGAGGTGCGTTCTCGGCCGTCGGCGATGCGTTCGGGAGCATGATCACGTTCCTGTCCGCGCTGTTCAACTGATCCTTCAGCTCAGGTGTCCCGTATCGAGCATTCGTGCGGGACACTTAGCTGTAACGGGGCCGACAGCGGCGTGGACAGGGGAGTGAGTGGATGGCCGGAATAGGCCTCTTCAGGATCTTCGATCCCAAGGTGAGGCGCCATCTGATCTCGGACGAGGGCGAAGTCGTCATCGACGAGGTGCGGCACCACTGGGTGGTGTTCACGGTGCCGATGCTCGAAGTGTTCCTGGCGACCGCGCTACTGGTGGTGATGCTCGCCTGGTCGCGAGGTGCCCCGGTCCTGCTGGTGATCGTGCTGGTGCTGGTCGGGCACGCGTTCTGGCAGTTCCTCACCCAGCATCGAGATCGGTTCGTCGTCACCAACATGCGGGTGATGCGGATCCGCGGCGTCTTCTCGCAGACCGTCGCGACGACGCCGATCGCGCGAATCCTCGACATCACGCTGCAGAAACCGATCATCGGCCGGATGTTCGGCTACGGCCACTTCGTCTTCGAGTCGGCCGCGCAGGACCAGGGTTTCCGCGAGATCAAGTACGTCAGCCGGCCCGACGACCGTGACCTGACGATCCAGCGAGTCATCCAGCGCACCGGCCTGCGAGCCTCCGCCAGTGTCGATGTCGTCCAGGGAGACGACGACGATTCCGACGACGACGGTACGGGCCCGATCGGGATGAACTCCGCGGCGGAGGTCACCACGACCACCACCACGGCCCCGAGCCACCACACGACCTCCACCCGGGTCGCCGGCACGTCGAGCAAGTCGATCTTCAACTCCGAGCGCGGCAACTGGACCGACGACCCGGACCACGACTGACCGAGTGACGGACTGACTGACAAGCCGGTCAGGAATCAAGAAGCTTTGCCGACCGTGCGGATCTAGGTTGGTGGTCAAGGAACAAGCCACTAGATCTGGAGTGATGATGAGCGAGACGCAGGGAATCAAGACCGTGCTGCACCCGGTGTCGGACCTGGCGAAGGCGACCGAGCTGTACGCCGCGCTGCTGGGGATCCGGCCGCAGGTGGAGTCGCCGTACTACGTGGGCTTCGAGACCGCCGGACAGCAGATCGGTCTGGTACCCCAGGGACCGCAGAGCCCCGACGGACAGCTGGCCTACTGGCACGTGGACGACATCGAGGCGAAGCTGGCCGAGGTGACCGCGGCCGGCGGCACCGTGAAGGACTCGCCGCGCGATGTCGGCGGCGGCCGCCTGGTTGCCTCGTTCACCGATCAGGACGGCAACGTCCTCGGGCTCGTCCAGGACCAGTAGTCCCTAGACTTCTCGGCCATGGATGATCAGGCCGGGATCGACGCGGGGATCCAGCACTACTACTCGAGTGTCTTCGATGAGGACGCACGCCTGACCACCCGCTCTGCGCAGAGCGCACTCGAGTTCGTCCGGGTTCAGGAACTCGTCGGCACCAGGATCGCGGCCGGATCCAGGGTGCTCGACATCGGCGGCGCGACCGGCATCCACGCGATGCCGCTCGCCGCCGCGGGCCATCACGTCACCCTCGTCGACCCGGTCGAGGAGCAGGTGGTGAAGGCCCGGCGGCACGGGACTTTTCAAGCAGAGGTCGGGGACGCCCGGCATCTGCGCTTCGCCGACAACAGCTTCGACGTCGCGTTGCTGTTCGGCCCGCTCTACCACCTGCAGAAAGCAACCGACCGCCAGCAAGCACTGAGTGAGGCGGTGCGCGTCGTAGTACCGGGCGGCTGGATCTTCGCCGCCGCGATCCCGCGCTTCATCCACCATGCGGCGGTCAGCCTCGGCAAGACTCCGCCGAGGCCTTATCCACAAGCCTGGATCAACACCCTCGAATCCGGCACCCCAACACCCGGCGGTCGCTTTCCTGCTGGGCACTTCCATACAGCGGAGGAGTTGGACGCCGAGTTCCAAGCGGCCGGCCTCAGCAAAAGAGAGCTGCACGCGATCGAAGGCGCAGCGGGCTTCGCGCTGGAGCAAGTCTCAGCCGACGAAGCGCTACTTCAAGCAGCGCTCACCCTGGTACGCCGAACCGGCCACCTCCCCGGCATCCGCGACATGACCAATCACCTGATGGCCATCGGTCGCGTCTAGTCGCTGGCTTCGGCGACCCGGGCACGGAACTCCTGTACGGCGGTGTCGTCGCCGACGGATTGCTCCATGTTCAGATCGCGGCGGCCCCAGAGCCACAGGAAGAGGTCCTCGGGCTCGCCGAAGACCTCCGCGTCCACCTCGCCTTCGGCGTCGGGCACGACGGTCGCGCTGGTCGCATCGACGCGAGTGGTCCAGGAGCGACCGGCGGAGGTGATCCTGATGGTCGCGTCCACCGGGTGCTTGGTATCACCCTCCTCCCACCAGGGGCCGCCGAGATTCAGGGTGAGGATCTCGTCGATCCCGTCCAGGGCGAGCGCGCGGTCGACCGGGGTGACGACGTCGTGGGCGAGTTCGCCGTCGATGCGGTGGACGGCCGTTTCGAGCGCCATCCGGCGGTACCAGAAGGCAGAGGTGCTGTCCGAGGGCGAGAAGGTCCAGGTCGCCAGCTCGGTGCCGGCCTCCGACAGGGCGGGGACTATCGCGGCCCGCGCCTCGTCGAACAGCTCGAGGGCGTCGCGATCGTCGATCCCCGCGGGCGGCCACGGCTCCGGGCGAGAGCCCAGGCGGAGGATCTCGATCTTGTGGAGGTAGACCTGCGCGACGTGGCGAAGGACGGTCTCGACCGTCCAGCCGGGACAGCTCGGAACCTCGGCCGGCAGGCCGAGCCGGCCCACCTCGGCGAGGCGCGAAGAGTCGGCCTGGAGGCAGGCGAGGTAGAAGGCGGCGCGTTCGGGCGGCAAAGACATGAAGAGAACGATCTCATCAACCACCGACAGATTCGTCCGACACTCGCCGCCGACCGGTTAACGTAACGGCATGGCGAGGAAGAAACCGTTGCCGTTCGACCCGATCGACGAGGCCTCCCGGCAGTGGGGACGCCGCTGGGGTGCCGTCGAGCAGATGCGTGCCGTGACGTCGCTGATGCGCGCCCAGCAGATCGTGATCGCCGAACTCGACGAGATCCTCAAGAAGCACGGCCTGACGTTCGCCCGGTTCGAGGCGCTCGTACTGCTGACCTTCTCCCGGCGCGGCTCGCTGCCGCTGGGCAAGATGGGCGAGCGCCTGCAGGTGCACCCGACGTCGGTCACGTCGATCGTCCGACGCCTGGAATCGGCCGGCCTGGTCACCAGGACGCCGCACCCCGACGACGGCCGCGCGATCCTCTGCGAGATCACCGACGAGGGCCGCGACCTGGTGGAGCGCGCCACCAAGGACCTCGTCGCCGCCGACTTCGCCCTGAGCGGCCTGACCGACGACCAGCTCAAAATGCTCTGGTCGGTCCTGCTCCCACTGCGCCAAACCGCCGGGGATTTCGCGGAGTAGAACCAGAACCTATGCAAGACCTATGCACGAAGTGGTATTTAGTAGGACGTCCAAGTACTTTGGGTGGGAGACCAACCCCAGGAGGACGTGATGGACGCCGAGCAGATTGCCGCCGGGCAGAGCCGATGGCAGCAGCGGTACGACGCGTCGCGGCGCCGCGAGGCCGATTTCACCACCCTCTCGGGCACTGAGGTCCAGCCCGTCTACGGCCCGCCCGCAGGCACCGACGACCCGCGGATGGAGCGGATCGGCTGGCCGGGCGAGTTCCCGTTCACCCGTGGTCTGCACGCCACCGGCTACCGCGGCCGCACCTGGACGATCCGCCAGTTCGCCGGCTTCGGCAACGCGGAGGACACTAACGCGCGGTACAAGATGATCCTCAACTCCGGCGGTGGCGGCCTGTCCGTCGCCTTCGACATGCCGACCCTGATGGGCCGCGACTCCGACGAGCCGAAGTCGCTCGGCGAGGTCGGTCACTGTGGCGTCGCGATCGACAGCGCCATCGACATGGAGCGGCTGTTCAAGGACATCCCGCTGCAGGACGTCACCACCTCGATGACGATCTCCGGGCCCGCAGTACCGGCCTTCGTGATGTATCTGGTCGCCGCCGAGCGGCAGGGCGCCGACATCACCAAGCTCAACGGCACGCTGCAGACCGACATCTTCAAGGAGTACATCGCGCAGAAGGAGTGGCTGTTCCCGCCGGAGCCGCATCTGCGCCTGATCGGCGACCTGATGGAGTACTGCGCCGCCAACATCCCGGCGTACAAGCCGCTGAGCGTGTCCGGCTACCACATCCGCGAGGCCGGCTCGACGGCCGCGCAGGAGCTGGCCTACACGTTGGCCGACGGCTTCGGCTACGTCGAGCTCGGCCTGTCCAGAGGCCTCGACATCGACAAGTTCGCCTCCGGCCTGTCGTTCTTCTTCGACTCCCACCTGGACTTCTTCGAGGAGATCGCCAAGTTCCGTGCCAGCCGCCGGATCTGGGCCCGCTGGATGCGTGACGTCTACGGCGCCAAGACCGACAAGGCGCAGTGGCTGCGATTCCACACCCAGACCGCCGGCGTCTCGCTGACCGCCCAGCAGCCCACGCTCAACGTCGTCCGTACGGCGGTCGAGGCGCTGGCCGCGGTCCTCGGCGGCACCAACTCGCTGCACACCAACGCGCTCGACGAGACGCTCGCGCTGCCGACCGACCAGTCGGCCGAGATCGCCCTGCGCACCCAGTCGGTGCTGATGGAGGAGATCGGCGTCACCAACGTCGCCGACCCACTCGGCGGTTCCTGGTACGTCGAGGCGCTCACCGACCAGATCGAGGCCGAGGCCGAGGAGATCTTCCAGCGGATCAAGGAGATGAGCCCGGACGGCACGATGACCGGCGGCATCCTGCGCGGGATCGAGGACGGCTGGTTCATGGCCGAGATCGCCGACGCGGCCTTCGAGTACCAGCAGAAGCTGGAGAAGGGCGAGAAGAAGATCGTCGGGGTGAACACCCAGACCGACACGGTGGCCGGCCAGCTGGAGATCCTCCGGGTCAGCCACGAGGTCGAGGTCGAGCAGTGCCGGGTGCTCGCGGCGCGCAAGACGCAACGCGACGAGGACCTGGTGCGTCGTACGCTAACGGCGCTGGTCGAGGCATCCAGAGGGACCGGCAGTCTGATCGAACCCATGCTGGAGGCGGCGCGTGCGGAGGCCACGATGGGGGAGATCTGTCACGTTCTTCGGATCGAGTGGGGCGAGTACCGAGAACCCGCCCGCTTCTGAGGAGATCGCGGCAGACCCCGACGGAGCGGCCGGCCAGGGCGGCAACGGGGCCAAACCACCGCGCAAGCGGGGCGGTGGTGGTGGCAATGGTGGCAGCAAGCCGGACGGCACACCATCGGTGGACGACCGTGGGGTGGTCGTCATCGGCTCCGACCGGACGATGCTCCGGGTGGTCACCGAGCTGGTGAGCTCCGGCGAGCACGTGACCGCAATCGTCAATCCCGACTCGAGGCACTACGAGCGGATCGGCGAGCTGGGCGCCCAGGTGATGGGCGTCCGGGTGATCAGCGAGTCCGTACTACGCCGCGCCGGCATCGACACCGCGGACGACTCGGCGCTCAGTGCGCGGGCCCTGGTGCTCCTGGACGCCGACGACGTCCGCAACGTCCACACCGCGTTGACCGCGCGCGACATGGACGCGAAGCTGCGCATCGTCATCCAGATGGTCAACCCCCGGCTCGGCGGCCAGCTGCACGAGCTGCTCGGCGACTGCGTCGTCATCTCCGGCCCGTCGCTGGCCGCTCCCGCCTTCGTCGCGGACGCACTCGAGGACGACGAGCTGACCTGGGTCGAGCTCGGTGGCCGGCGCATGGTCGCCGGCCCTGCTGACCTGATCCGCGATCCGCACCTCACGAGGCTGGCCGACACCACCTCATCGGCAACCCCTGAGCTGCTGCCGACCGGAGACTCGGACCCCGACGGCGACATCGTCCTCGGTACCGGCGTCAGGCCGGTCTGGCGGACCAAGGACGTCCGCCGGGCAGGCTGGCTGGTGGCGACCCGCGACATCCTCGACCGGCGGGTCCGGACCATCGCCGCCGTGATGGCCGGCCTGGTGATCGCCGGGACCGCGCTGACCCACTGGATCGCCAACGTCGAGTGGATCCGCGCGCTCTACCTGGCGGCCGGCGCCGTGACGTCGGCCGGGATCGAGGACAACACCTTCTCCAACGCCTCACCCTGGGCCAAGATCGCGGCCGTCGTGGTCCAGCTGACCGGCATCGTCTTGATGGCCCTGCTCACCGCCGTGATCGTCGACTCGCTGATCGGCGCCCGGCTGTCCCGGGTGATCGGCGGCGTCCGGGGCCGGCCACGCAACCACGTGATCGTCTGCGGTCTCGGTACGGTCGGCGCACGCGTGCTGGAGATCCTGGTCGAGCGCGGCGTCGCGGTCGTCGGGGTGGAGCAGGACGAGAACGCTCCCGGCGTACAGACGGCGCACCGCCTGCGCGTCCCGGTCATCATCGGGGACAGCAGCAACGAGGAGACGCTCAGGTCGGCCGGGGTTCCCCGCTGCCAGTCGGTGCTCGCGATCACCAACGGCGACATCACCAACCTCGAGTCGGCGATGGTCGTCCACGAACTGAACCCGGACGCCCGGATCACGATGCGGATGTTCGACCACGACCTGGCCCAGCGGGTCGAGCGCCAGCTCGGCCTCGGTCACAGCCGGTCGGTGTCGATGCTGGTGGCCCCGGCCATCGCCGCTGCCGTGGCGAACCGTCGCAGCCAGACGACCGTCCCGGCCGGCCGGCGCGTCCTGCTGCTCACCGAGGTCACCGTCGAGCGCGACTCGGTTGCGGTCGGCAAACGACTCGGCGAGCTGGACGAGAGCGGCGGCCTGCGAGTCCTTGCCCGGCTGGAGGCCGGCACTCCCTGGGACTGGGCGCCGGCCTTCGACCAAGTGGTCCAGCCGGGCACCCGGATCGCCGTCGCCGGCACCCGCAGCGGCCTGGCCCGGCTGCTGCTGGCCACCCGAGCGCCACACCGTTCGGGCGCGTCGGGGAGGATAGAGCCATGAACGTAAGCAGTGAGCACGGAATGCGAGGACAGCGGTGAGCCAGCCGAACTTCTCCCGACCGGGAGCGATCGACCTGTCGTCCCTGCGCAAGCCGCCTGCGCGGCCCGGCGGCGCACCCGGAGCGCCTGGTGCCCCCGGGGCGCCAGGGGCCCCAGGCGGAGCGCCCGGAGCCGGCGGCGCGTACGTGCTGAACGTGACCGAGCCGACCTTCCAGGCGGACGTGATCGAGCGCTCGCTCCAGGTCCCGGTGGTGGTCGAGTTCTGGTCGCCGCGCTCGGACCAGTCGCTCGCCCTCAGCCCGGTCCTGATCCAGCTGTCGACCGAGTACGCCGGCAAGTTCCTGCTGACCCGGATCGACATCGACGCGAACCCGCAGCTGGCCCAGGCGGTCGGTGTCCAGACGGTGCCGCTCGTTATCGCCGTACTGCGTGGTCAGGTCGTCCCCCTCTTCCAGGGCGCCGTCGGCGAGCCGGAAGCCAGGCAGTACCTAGACCAGTTGCTGACCGTCGCGGTCGCCAACGGCATCACCGGCCGCACTGACCCGGTCGGACCGGCCGGCCCCGCCGACGAGGCCGCCGAGCCGGAGCCGGACCCGCGGTACGAAGCTGCCGACAACGCGGTGGCCGCCGGAGATCTGGACGGTGCGATCGCGGCGTACGAGGCGTTGCTGAAGGAGACCCCGGCCGACGCCGAGGCGAAGGCCGGGCTGTCCCGGGTCCAGCTGGTGAAGCGGACTCGCGACGTGCCGGCCGAGGTGCGGACGCGCGCCGCGGACAACCCCGAGGACATCGAGGCGCAGATGCTGGTCGCCGACGTTGACCTGATGGGCGGTCACGTCGACGACGCGTTCGCGCGGCTGATCAAGACGATCCAGGTGACCGCAGGCGACGACCGCAACGCCGTTCGCCTGCACCTGCTGGAGCTGTTCGAGGTCGTCGGCGCCGACGACGAGCGCGTGGTCAAGGCGCGTCGCCGGCTGATGGCCGCTCTCTTCTAGCGGATACCTTCCGATCGCAGCAGCGTCGCGAGGCGCTGCACATGGTCGCGGATGATCGCGGCCACCCGCTGCACCTCTTTGTCGGTGCAGCGGGCGATCGGGATCGAGCAACTGATCGCGTCGGTGGCCGGAATCCGGTAAGGAACCGGTACGCCGACGCAGCCCAGCCCCATCACATTTTGTTCGCGCTCGACGGAGTACCCACGTCGCCGGGTCTCGGCCAGCTCCTCGGCCAGCGCCGCATGCGTGCCGACGGTGTTGACCGTCAACGCGGGCAGCGGGTCGGCCGGCAACTCGAGCGAGACCTCCGTGGCGGTGAGCTCGGACAGCAACGCCTTGCCGAGTGACGTCGCATGGGCCGGCAACTGGCGACCGACGCGGCTGGTCGCCCGGGCCGGAGCGATCGCTTCGCGGGTGGCGAGGTAGATGACGCTGGCGCCGTCGAGCCGCGCGTAGTGGCAGGTGTAGCCGCTGTCCTCGCGGATCGCCTCCAGCGTGCGGATCGCGTGCGGCAGCGCCGGATCGCGGTCGAGGTACGCAGTACCGACCAGAAGCGCGCGGGATCCTATGCCGACCATCGCGCCTTCGTTGGTGGACTCGATCCAGCCGGTCGCGATCATCGTGTGCAGCAGCTGGTGCAGGCTGGAGCGCGGGTACCCGGTCCGTTTGTGGAGCTCGGTCACCGACATCGGCCCGCGCGCGTCACCGAGCACTTCGAGGATGCGCAGCGTGCGCTCGGCCGACTTGACCAGCCGGATCTCTTCGGTCGTCACCAGGTGCCTCCCAGCGGATGGTTCGCATCGGCGAACACCCCGGCCAGCAGGGCGTCGCGATCTTCTCGTACGTCGGTGTCAGGCCCGATCCGGCTCTCGGCGTCGTCGAGCGGATGGAAGCCGATCGCCTTGCCGGCCTCGAGTGAGAACCAGCTGCGGGTGTTGTCCGAGACCGCCCAGATCAGATGGTGCCCAGGCCGGTCGAGTTCAGACACGGTCTCGATCAGCCGGGCGAGATCGGCGGGGGAGAGCCAGGTCGACAGCGTCCGGCCACCGGTGCCGATCGTGTCGGCGACGGTACAGATCCTCGCTGACACCACGGTCATACCGAAGCGATCGGCGTACAGGCTGCCGAGGGCTTCGAGGGCGACCTTGCCGACGCCGTAGTACGTGTCGGGTCGTGGCTGGAGGACGGGCGCTGCTGCGGCGTCGCGGGCGGCGACGTAGCCGGTGGCGTGCAGGGAGCTGCCGAGCAGGACACGCGGTACGCCGGCCCGATGGGCTGCCTCGAGGACGACGTACCCGCCGTTGATGTTGGTCTCGAGGATCTGTTCCCACGGGCGCTCGGCCGAATGGCCGCCGAGGTGGATGACGAGATCCGCGCCGGTGAAGGCCGCCGTCATCGCCTCCAGATCGGTGATCGACGCCGGCTGGAACTCCTCGCCGTCGCCGAGCTCGTCGATCGCGACGATGTCGGTCAGCCGGACGACGCGGCCCGGGCGGCGCAGCAGGGGCCGGACCAGCGTCCCCACCAGTCCCGCCGCTCCGGTGATCGCGATCAGCACTCTCGTCACTCCTTCGGCCGTTGACAGATCCGTGAACAAACTAATACGTTTCAAACTGTTACGCCAGTATGAACAGCATTCACAAATGTGAATCAAAGAGATGGGGACTGACCATGAGGCTCACATCGGCGCCGAGGACCCTCGCGGCCCTCACCGCGATGACCCTGGTCGGCTCGCTGACCGCCTGCGGGGGCGACGACTCAGCAAGCGACGCGAGTAAACCGCTCGAGTTCTGGAGCAGGAGCGGGCCGGAGGGCGCCACGACGTACAAGGCGATCCTGGCCGCGTTCACCGCGAAGACCGGCATCAAGGTCGACTACCAGGGCGTGCTCGAGTTCGACACCCAGCTGCAGACGAAGGCGTCGTCGAAGAAGCTGCCCGACCTGTGGATCAACGACGCCAGCCTGCTCGGCACCTATCAGGGGCAGGGCTACACGACGCCGGTCGAGGCTTCTCAGATCGAGGGCGGCGACTCGATCGACGCCGCGACCTGGGCCCAGAACAAGGGACTCGACGGCAAGACCTATGCGGTTCCGTTCAGCCGGCAAGCCTTCGGCACCCTGGTGAGGGTCGACTGGCGAAAGAAGCTCGGACTGCCGCAGCCCAAGACCTGGGACGACCTGACCGCGCTGGCGACCGCCTTTGCCACCAAGGATCCCGACGGCAACGGCAAGAACGACACGTACGGCATGGTGGTGCCGGGCTCCAGCAAGAACGGCTACATCGGCTGGTGGGGCGTCAGCTACATCTGGCAGGCAGGCGGTGACATCATCGCGCCGGCCGGCGAGGGCAAGTACAGGTCGGTGGTGAACACGCCGCAGACCAAGACCGCGCTGGAGTTCATCCGCAAGCAGTTCTGTACGCCGGGCAACGTCGTCCCCGGATCGCTCAACCTCACCACGAGCGAGGCGCCGTTCTTCCAGGAGGGCAAGGCCGGCATCTACCTGACCGGCCCGTACGCGATGGGCGGCTACGACAAGCAGCTCGGCAAGGACAAGTACGAGGTCGTCCCGATGCCGAAGGGCCCGGTCGGTACGACGACGCTCGGCGACGGCGAGAACATCTACTTCGGGGCGGGCTCGAAGAAGTCCGACGATGCCAAGAAGCTGGCCGCGTTCCTGATCAGCCCGGAGGGGCAGGAGATCGGGATGAAGGCGGCCGAATCGAAGTACCCGGTGGTCCGGCTGCCGGTCAACAAGACCGTCGACGTCCACACGGTGCTCAACGATCCGCGCTGGGACGCGATCCAGAAGCAGTACCAGAACGACTCCAAGACCTTCGTCTGGTCGATCAAGTACCAGCCGATCCGGCAGGCCACCGGCGAGGCGATCAACGCGATGATGTCGAGTTGCACGAGTGATCTCGACGCCGGGCTGAAGAAGCTCGACACGGCGCTCAACGACGAGCTCAAGGCGCAGGACGTCCTCGGGTGACGACGATCCCGGTACTGCGACGCCGGGCGCGGCCAGTGGTCGCTGCCCGGCGTGGCCTGCTCGGCGGTCCAGTGTGGTTGCCGTGGGCCCTCTTGCTACCGGCCTTGCTGTTCGCGCTGACGTTCAAGTTCATCCCGATGGTCGAGGGCCTGCGGATGAGCCTGTTCAAGGTGCAGCCGTTCCTCGGCGACGAGTGGGTCGGGCTGGAGAACTACAGGACCGTGCTGACCGACTCGCGGTTCCGCGGCGCCCTCGGGCACACGCTGGTACTGGGCATCGGGCAGACCGTGGGCGCGTTGTTCCTCGGCTTCCTGCTGGCGCTGTTGCTGGAGGGCTCGTCACGGACCCTGTGGGTGCTGCGAACGGCGATCTTCCTACCGGTCGTGACGGCCGTCGCGGTGATCGGCGAGGTGTGGCGGATCCTCTACTTCCCTTCCGGGACCGGGTTCATCAACGAGATCGCCGGCTGGTTCGGGCTCGGGCCGTTCGGGTTCCTCAGCGATCCGGACCAGGCGCTCGTGTCGGTGATGATCGTCGGGATCTGGACGGCAGCGCCGTACAACATGGTGATCATCCTGGCCGGGCTGACCGGCATCGACCGGACCTTGTACGAGGCTGCCGCCGTCGACGGCGTGTCCCGCTGGCAACGGATCCAGTACATCGTCGTACCGGGGCTGCGGCCGGCCATCTCGGTGCTGCTCACGCTGGCGGCGATCCGGAGCCTGCGGATCTTCACCGAGGTGTTCGTCCTCACCGGCGGCGGACCGGCGGGCTCGACCGAGGTGTGGATGACTCGCGTGTTCTCGCTGGGCTTTCAGCGCAACGATCTCGGTGTCGCCTCGGCGGCCTCGACTTTGCTGTTGCTGGTGACCGTTCTGCTGACGCTCGGAATGCGGCTGGCCACCAGGAGGACCAGATGAGTATGTCGTCGCAGTTCGACACGGCACTGGGCTGGTCGCCCCGGCTGAGTGTCTCGAAGGTGCTGCGGATCGCGCTGTGCGTCGTGGTGGTGTCCATCTTCGCGGCGCCGTTCCTGACCATCGTCTCGGGCGCGTTCAACGAGACGACGGACTCGACCCAGCTCAGCCTCTATCCGAATCACCCGACGCTGCTGCCGATGAAGATCGCGGGGGAGAAGGGCGTCTGGCACTACCTGGCGAACTCGCTGGTCATCGTCGGCGGCGGACTGCTGCTTCAGCTGGCGATCTCGATCCTTGCCGCGTATGCGTTGTCGCGGCGCAAGTTCAAGGGCGCGACCGTCGTGATGCTGCTCTTCCTGCTCACGATGATGCTGCCGGAAGAGGTGATCGCGGTTCCGCTGTCGCAGGTGATCGCGTCGCTGCCGCTGCTCGGGGTCAGCCTCAAGGGATCGGTCTTCGGTGTCATCCTTCCGGTCGCGTTGTGGGGTTTCACGATCCTGATCATGACCGAGTTCATGAAGGAGATCCCGGCCGAGATCGAGGAGGCCGCGCGGCTCGACGGCGTCGGCGAGCTGCGGATGCTGTGGGTGATCGTCTTGCCGCTGTCCAAGCCGGTGCTCGGGGTCGCGACGATCTTCGGCTTCATGATGATCTGGGACCAGTACCTGCTGCCGCTGATCGCGGCCGACAACCCGACCGACTACACCCTCACGGTCGCTCTGTCCGTACTCCGTGCCGACGGCCAGGTGGGCCCCGGCGTACTGCTGGCCGGCGCGCTGGTCGCCTTGGTGCCGAGCCTGATCGTCTATCTGCTGATGCAACGGTCGCTGATCCGCGGGATCACCTCCGGTGCGACGAAGGGCTGATTCCTTGAAGATCTCCGACCTGATCATCACGCCACTGGCTTTCGCGGACCCAGCCCTGCTCAACTCCACCGGCGTCCACGAACCGCTGGCGCTGCGTACCGTCGTCCAGTTGGTCGTCGACGGCGGGCTGGTCGGGCTCGGCGAGGGCTCAGGGGAGCGGGAGGTGCTCGACCGGCTGGAGCTGGTCCGCGCGGCGATCATCGGCCAGAGCGTCTTCGACACCAGCGCGATCGAGCTGATCGTCGCTGCGGTCCTCGGCCCCGACGTCACCCCGCTGCAGAAACGAGCCGTCTTCTCCATCATCGAGGTCGCCTGCCTCGACGCCCAGGGCAAACTGCTCAGCGTACCGGTGGTCGACCTGCTCGGCGGTGCCGTCCGCTCCGAGGTCCCGTACAGCGGCTACTTGTTCTACAAATGGGCTGGTCATCCGGACGCGGTTGCCGACGGCTGGGGCGAGGCTCTGGATCCTGCTGGGATCGTCGACCAGGCCCGGCGGATGATCGATCTGCACGGGTTTCGGTCGCTCAAGCTCAAGGGTGGGGTGTTCCCTCCGGACGAGGAGATCGCCGCGATGCGGGCGCTCGCCGGGGCGTTTCCGGGGATGCCGTTGCGGATCGACCCGAACGGCGCCTGGTCGGTGGAGACCTCGAAGTACGTCGCTCGCGAGCTGGCCGGCGTGCTCGAGTACCTGGAGGATCCGACGCTGACGACCGCGGCGATGGCTGAGGTGGCAGCGGTCGCTTCGATGCCGTTGGCAACCAACATGTGCGTCATCAGTCCTGAGACGGTGCCCGAAGCGGTGCGGCTCAACGCTGTGCAGATCGTGCTGTCGGATCACCACTACTGGGGTGGGCTGCGGCACACGCGGGAGCTCGGCGCGATCTGCGACACCTTCGGTCTGGGCATGTCGATGCACTCGAACTCACATCTCGGCGTCTCGCTCGCGGCGATGACGCACGTGGCCGCGGCGACGCCCGACCTGGCCTATGCGTGCGACACGCATTACCCGTGGAACAGCCTGGACGACGTGGTGACGACCCCTTTCGAGTTCGTCGACGGGGCTCTCGCCGTACCGGCCGGGCCGGGGCTCGGGGTGGAGTTGAACGAGGCGAAGCTGGCCGAGTTGAATCGGCGGTACGTCGAGTCGGGGCGGACCACGCGCGCCGATACGGCGTACATGCGGCTGGTCGATCCGGCGTACGATCCGACGCTGCCGAGGTTCTGATGGCGTCGGTGTATGCCTATCCGTGGGATGTGAACGGAGATCCGGCGGCGCCTGACCTGCTGGCCTCGTTGGGTGCCTCGTCGGTGGTGCTTGCGGCTGCTTATCACTCAGTGCGTGCCGCGACTCCCAGGCATCCGCGGCATCGGGTCGTCGAGGCGTCGAGTGCGTTGTATGTCCCGGTACGACCGGAGGCTTGGGGTGCCTTGATGCCGCTTGGTGGAGCTGGTTGGGCACGGGAGGATGCGTTCAACCGGGCGGCTGCTCAGCTCTCGCTGCCGGTGAAGGCTTGGGTGGTACTGACTCACAACTCCGCGGTTGGGCGGCTCGATCCGGCTGTTTGCGTCCGCAACGCCTTTGGCGATGTGTATGACTATGCGCTTTGCCCTTCCTCTGATGACGTACTGGCCTACGCGCACGTGTTGGTCGGAGAGGTCGCCCGGCTGACGGGCGTCGAGGCGATGGTGCTCGAAGCGTGTGGGCCGCTCGGTTTCAGCCACCAGTCGACGCACGAGAAGACCGCTGGCGCCGACTGGTCTGCTGTCGACCAGGCGTTGCTCTCGATCTGCTTCTGCTCTGCCTGTGCTGCTTCTTATGTCCTTGCGGGCTTGGAGGTCGAGCGATTGGCCTCGTTGGTGCGGGCGGGGGTTGGGGTTGCCTCGTCTGTGGACGACGCGCTGGGGCCGGAGGCGAAGGTGGTGCTCGAAGTGCGCCGGCGGGCGGTCCGGGACTTGCGGGATGCGGTGGTTGCTGAGGCGCGGGCTTCCGGCGTACGGGAGATCTCTTTGCATGCTTCGGTTGCTGCCTGGGATACCGGACCGGCTGCAGTCGTGGACTCGGTTGCGGACGGCATCGACAGCTATATCGCTCCTGCTTGGGAACTGACTGATGCGGGGTCGCGCCGAGTCTCGGAGCTGCGCCGGCTGGGGTGCGATCGGGTCGGCGCGTATGTGACCGCGCTACCGCCCGTACCGCCGGACGCCGAGGTTTTGGCGGCGCATTGGCAGTCGCTGCTTGCGGCGGGTGCGACCGATCTGCACATCTATCACGCCGGATTGGCGTCCGACCGTCGTCTCGCCGCTGTGCGGACGGCGCTGGCGTCGCTTCGGCCTTCGAAGGGGCAATGATGATCCAGCTGAGTGACGAGTTGTCGGACCGCCCGGTGGTCGCCGTACTGCGGGCTGCCGGCGCCGACCGGTTCCTCGAGGTGTCGGCGGTACTCGCCGACGCGGGGTTCGGGGCGGTGGAGTTCACTCTCACGACGCCGGGCGCTGTTGCGGCGATCGCTGCCGCGCGTGCTGCCTTGCCGGACCTGCTCGTCGGTGCCGGCACTGTGCGGACTTTGGAGCAGGTGCATCTGGCGATCGATGCGGGGGCTTCGTTTCTGGTCAGCCAGGTGACCTCTGAGGTTTTGGTGGCTGCGGCGGCTGCTCGGGGTGTGCCTTTCATCCCGGGGGCGTTGACGCCGAACGAAATCGTGGCGGCGTGGGAGCTCGGGGTGCAGGCGGTGAAGGTTTCGCCGGTCGGGCCGGTGGGTGGGGTCGACTACATCTCCGAGCTGGTCGGGCCGTTGCCGGATATCGCGTTGATGCCTACCGGTTTGGTGCGGATCGACGAGGCCGGCGACTACTTGGCTGCGGGTGCCGCGGTGGTCGGGATCAGTCGGGACCTGACGCGGGATGCGCTGTTGCCGGGCGGGGATCTGCAGGGTTTGGCCGAGCGGGCGGCGCGGGTGATCCGGTCGGTGGACGTTCAACGACAACTGAGCAGGAGTGAGCAGTGAGGATCGCGTTCGTCGGGCTGGGCATCATGGGGTTGCCGATGGCAACGAATTTGGTGAGGGCCGGGCATGACGTCTGGGCCTACAACCGGAGTCCGCGGAGCTTCGAGGGGACGTTGGCGGGGTCTGTCGCCGAGGCGGTGGCGGAGGCGGACGTGATCATCACGATGCTGCCGGATTCGCCGGATGTCTTGGCGGTGGTACTCGGTGACGATGGGGTGCTGGCTTCGGCCGGGCGGGGAGCATTGCTGATTGACATGAGCTCTATCGCTCCCGCGGCGGCCAGTGATGTCGCTGCGGAGGCGGGGGCTGTCGGCGTACGGGCTCTGGATGCGCCGGTGAGTGGGGGAGAGCAGGGCGCGATCGACGGGACGTTGTCGATCATGGTTGGTGGGTCTGCGGAGGACTTCGAGGCTGCGTTGCCGGTGCTCGAGGTACTGGGGTCGACCATCGTCCATGTGGGTCCGGCCGGGGCGGGGCAGACGGTGAAGGCGGCCAATCAGCTGATTGTCGCGGGGACCATCGGGCTGGTTGCCGAGGCGCTGACCTTCCTCGCGGCCCACTCGGTCGAGCTGGAGCCGGCGGTCGAAGTACTGGCCGGCGGCCTCGCGGGCAACCGAATCCTCGACCGCAAAGCGGCCGGGATGATCGCGCACACCTTCGAACCAGGCTTCCGCATCGACCTCCACCACAAGGACCTGGGCATAGTCATCGACTCCGCCCGCGCGGCTGGCACTGCCATCCCCCTAGGCGCCGTCACTGCCCAACTAATGGCAGCCGCCCGCGCCCAAGGCCACGGCTCCCTGGACCACTCAGCCCTCCTCCTGGTGATCGAGTCCCTCTCCCGCCGAACACCCGGCCAACCGACCGCCTGACCGACCCGCCACGCACGCATAACCCGCGCGATCCGCCCAGACACGCCGCGGCAACCGCTTCCAGTCCGACTTGTGCATGCATGGCGGACCGGTCAGGTGTTGTTGCATCGGCTCTGATCGGGCTGGTGTGAATTATTGACAGCTGGCGGCGGGGCTTCTGAGAATCATTCATATGAGTCTTGTGGAGTCGCCGCCGCCCAGTCTCGAAGCTCGGATCCACGGTCTGCTGCCGGCCTTGACGCCGGCTCAAGTCCGGGTCGCGACCGAGGTACTGCGTGATCCGGCGGCTGTCTCGTCGTCGACGATCGGGGAACTCGCCGCGCGTTGCGGCACCTCGCTGCCGAGTGTGACGAGGTTCTGCCTGGCCCTCGGACTCAGCGGGTACGCCGAACTGCGCCTGGCCCTCGCGGCCGAAAGCGGTCGCAGCAGCACCAGTTGGGAGCAAGGAACTGGCGCCGAGGTCGGCCCCGACGACACCCTCGACCACGTACTGCGGACCCTGCTCCAAGCCGACGCCCGAGCCCTCGAAGACACCGTCGCCGAACTCGACGTCGACGCACTGGGCAAAGCAGTCCACGCGATCTCGGACGCCCGCCGCATCGACCTCTACGCCGTCGGCGGATCCGCCTGCGTCGCCGAGGACCTCCGCCTACGCCTGCACCGAATCGGCCGCGGTGCCACCAATTGGAGCGACGTCCACAACGCCCTGACAAGCGCTGCCTTGCTGGGCGCCGGAGACGTTGCCATCGGCATCTCCCACAGCGGCGAAACCCTGGAAGTCCTCGAACCCCTACGCCGAGCCGGCCACCAAGGCGCCTTGACGGTCGCCATCACCAACTATCCACGCTCATCCCTGGCCCGAGCAGCCGAGCTGGTCCTCACCACAGCCGCCGCCCGAGACGTCACCTTCCGAACCGGCGGCCTCTCCGCCCGCCACGCCCAAATGCTGGTCCTGGACGCCTTGTTCATCGGCGTAGCCCAACGCGACTACACCCTCTCAGAACAGTCCTTCGACATCACCGCCGACGCAGTCGCCACTCACAGATCCCCCTCCCGCCCGGTGTAGACCCCCAACGCGCGGAACCGCAGCCCTGGTTCGGCGTACTCCTCCAAGGCGTGGGCCGTCCAGCCGATGATGCGGGCGATGGCGAACAGGGCCTCGCCCGCGTCGGGGTGGAAGTCGTGGGCGTGCATCATCGTGGCGATGGCCAGATCGCTGTTGGGGAAGGTCGGGATTCTGCGGGTGATGGTGGTCAGCTGCTCGAGGATCGGTTCATCAGCCATCAGGCCGAACAGGGTCTCCGCGCGGGGGTCACGCTGCTGGTAGATCCGGTGACCGAAGCCCGGGACCGGCTCGCCTGACCGGAGCCGGTCGGACAAGACCCGGATCGGATCCTGCAGGGCCCGGCCGAGAAATTCGTAGGCGAGGGTCGGGGCGGCACCGTGGTACTGCCCGTCCAGCGCGCCGAGTCCGGCCGACACCACGGAGTACAGGTTGGCCCTGGAGCTGGCGGCGACTCGAGCCGCGATCGTGGAGACGGCGAGTCCGTGGTCGGCCAGGAGGATCAACGCCGCATCGAGTAGCCCGGATTTCACCGGCTGCGTCGAGAGCTTCGGCCACAATCGATCACCGACGCTGCCCTCCCCGGTCGGCCCAGGCAGTGCTTCGATCAGTACGCCGAGCAGCCCGCGCGCCGCCGCGACCACCGACTCTCTGGCCAGATCGAACCGCAGCGGATCGGCCGCTCCCAGCACCGCCACTGCGATCCGCAGTTGATCCACCTTGCGGGCCGTGGCCGGCGCTACTGCGACGCTCGCCCGCGCAAGGTCGACGAGGGTCGGCTCTGCGACGAACGCGGCCGGCTCCAACTGCCCGTTCCACAGCAGATTGGCGACCGACTCGACCGACTGCTCCTCGACGAGGTCGCGCACCGAGTGGCCGCGGTAGTAGAGCTCATCGTTCTTCAGCAGGGTGAGCTCGGTTTCGATCCGCTCGACGACCCCGGGGTGCTCGACCGAGCGGCTCGCCAACCGCTCGACCTCGTCGGCGGCGAACAGGCTGCCGCGCCGGCCGCGAGCACGGACGCTGGTGAGGTGGCCGCGGCTCACGTACGAGTAGATCGTCTCCGGCTTCACCTGTAAGCGGCGCGCGACCTCGGCCGTGGTCAGGTAATTCTCGTCACCTTGCTGCGTCATCGCGCGCTCCCGGGACCACTGATGTTGACTGGATCAACATTGACAATAGTTGATTGCGCTTGAACGCTGAAATCATGTCAATCACAGTCGAAGGACCGATCGAAGTACCGCCTGGGCTGCGCAATGTCGTCGTCACCGAGACCCGGCTCGGCGATGTTCGTGGTGACGAAGGGTTCTACCACTATCGGCAGTACTCGGCGATCGAGCTGTCCCGGGCCAAGACGGTCGAGGACGTCTGGTTCCTGATGTACGAGGGCCGGCTGCCGACCGCTGCCGAGCTCGCGACCTTCAGCGACACGATCGCGCCGCTGCGCGTGCTGCCGGCCGAAGTACAGGCTGCACTTCCAGCGATCGCCGCTGCCGGTTCAGCCTTCAACCCGCTCGCCGGACTCCGTACTGCGCTGTCCCTGCTCGCCGCCGCCCGCGAGCTCCCACCTGTGTGGGATGCAGACCCCGTACGCCGCAAGGCCGACGCCATGCTCGTCTGCGCCGTCACCCCGACGATCCTCGCGGCCCTGTACCGCCTACGCGAGGGACTGGAGCCGCTCGAACCGCGTGCTGACCTCTCCACTGCGGCCAACTGGCTCTACCTGGTGACAGGCCAGGAGCCGACTGAGGCCAAGGCGCGGGCGATCGAGCACTACCTGATCTCCACCATCGACCACGGGTTCAACGCGTCGACCTTCACCGCCCGCGTGATCGCCTCGACCGGCGCCGACGTCGTATCGGCCGTCGCTGGAGCCATCGGCGCCTTCTCCGGTCCTCTGCACGGTGGCGCCCCGGACCGCGCACTCGCCAGCCTCGACGAGATCGGTACGCCGGATCGCATCGACGACTGGGTCCGCGCGAAGGTGTCGGCGGGGGACCGCATCATGGGGTTCGGCCATGCGGTCTATCGCACCGAGGACCCGCGCTCGCTCATGCTCCGCGACATCGCCCGCGGCCTCGGCGGCGACCTGGTCGACTTCGCCACGACGGTCGAGCAGCGCATCGTCGAAGTACTGGCCGAACTCAAGCCGGGCCGCAACCTCTACGCCAACGTCGAGTTCTATGCCGGCGTGGTGATGTCCCTCTGCGACCTACCGCGCGCCATGTTCACCCCAACCTTCGCCACCAGCCGCGTCATCGGCTGGACCGCCAACATCCTCGAACAATCCGAAGACCCCAAAATCATCCGCCCATCCGCCCGCTACGTCGGCCCACCGCCACCGGTGGCTGTCCCGATCGACAGGACATAGTGCCGATTCGGCCGATCCCGATCGCATCCTGAGCGTGGCGGCAGGGTCGGGGAACGACTATGTCCTGTCGGTAGGGACAGTGAGCAGTGCTTTCAGGCGCCTGTCGAGATCCTCAGGGGCGGTATGGCCCAGGCCGGGGATGCGGATGATGTCGATGCCGAAGGCGGCGAGCCGATCCGAGGCCCGGTCGATGGCGGGAAGTGTGTGGTCCTCGATGCCCACTAGGATTGTTGCCGGTGACAACGGCCCTGCCGCTGTCACCGGGAGGTCCCCGAGCGAGGGTGCCAGCACGATGACGCCTTTTACCGCGGTCGGCTCAGCAGTGAGTGCCCAGTCGAGGGCAGCGCGTCCACCGCTGGAGAAGCCGGCCGCGATCACCGGTAGTCCACGCAGTTCGTCGGGGAGCGCGTCCAGGGCGGCGGCGATGTCCCGGACGACCAGGTCGCGCTCGAGCCAGGTGCGGAACTGCGGGGAGATCAGCTGCGACGAGTCGACGCAGACCAGCGCGTAGCCGAGCCCGACCACAGCAGCCCAGTCCCTGGCAGCCCGCGTCGCGCGCTGGCCGGTGCCGTGCAGCGCGACGACCACACCCGTCACCGGTTGCTCGGCGGCGGGCAGGTCGATCGTCCAGGCAGGCTTGTCATTCACCTTGCGCCCTTGGGACAACTCGACCAACTGCTTGAACTCAGGTACCTCGCGGAGCGCCGCGAGATCGTCGTCCTGGACCAGCAGCGAGTGATGCCACCAGGCGCCGGCCGCACTGGCCCGCAGGAGAACCTCCAGCGCTGCATCCGGATCACCGAGCGAGCCGCGCATGCACGCCTCGAAGTGCGCGAGTTCAGCCGCCCAGGGCGCGAGGTCCGGGCCCCGGGCATCGAGCAGGTCCAGCGCCTCGCGCTGCTTGCCTTCGCGGTACAGCCTCAGCAGGCGTTCCGTCAGTTGTTCGTAGCGAGCAGCGGTCGTGTCCACCGGCCCATCCTGCGTGCGCTACCGGGTCAAGTCGACCGGTTTGCGGGTCGGTTTGAACTGCATGGCGCCGTCGTTGAGGTGGCGGTAGCGGAGGGTTAGCAGGTCTCGGGGGTAGTTCTGGCGGAGGCGCCAGGGGCCGGTGGAGCCTTGGCGGGGGAGGATGTTGGCGGCTCGGCGGATGTAGCCGGAGGTCAGGTCGACCACGGGACGCGGTGGGGCGTCGTACTCGGCTGGGTCGATCTCTGGGACGCAGATGGTGGTGCCGGTCGCGTCCAGGTGGTTGAGGAGCCGGCAGACGTACTGCGAGGTCAGGTCGGAGCGCAGCGTCCAGGAGTTGTTCGTGTAGCCGATGCACCAGGCCAGGTTGGGTACGCCGCTCAGCATCATGCCTTTGTAGACGAAGGTGTCGTGAACATCCACGTGGCTGCCGTCGACAGTCAGCTCGATCTTGCCGAGGACCGCCATCTGTAGGCCGGTGGCGGTCACCACGACGTCTGCGGGCAACTCCTCACCGGAGCGCAGCCGGATGCCATCAGGGGTGAAGGTGTCGATCTCATCCGTCACCACTGACGCAGTACCGTCGCGCAGGGCTCGGAAGAGGTCCGCGTCCGGTACGAGGCACAAGCGCTGGTCCCAGGGCTTGTACTGCGGGGTGAAGTGCGGGTCAGCCGGTATGGACGCGGGGAGTTGCTTGGCGGCGGTGCTGTTGAGCACCCAGGCCGCATGTGCGGGCCAGCGGCGGATGGCGGCGTACACGAGACTGCTGAGCGCGACGTTCTTGCCGCGGATGACGTGGTGGGCCAGCTTCTCCGGCAGGACTGCGCGGAGTCTGTCGGAGAACGCGTCGGCGGCAGGGCGTGAGGCGACGTAACTGGGGGAGCGCTGCAGCATGGTCACGTGCGCAGCGGCGGGTGCCATGGCTGGTACCAGGGTTACGGCGGTTGCGCCGCTGCCGATCACCACTACGCGCTTGCCGGTGTAGTCGAGATCCTCAGGCCAGTGCTGCGGGTGAACGACCTCGCCCTGGAAGTCCTTGAGGCCGGGGAAGTCCACGACGTACCCGCTGTCGTAGTTGTAGTAGCCGCTGCAGACATAGAGGAAGGAGCAGGTGTACGACTCCTTGGTCGTCTCCACCGTCCACAGCGCATCCTCCGACGACCAGGACGCCCGTACTACCTGTTGCCCGAAGCGGATGTGCTTGTCGATCCCGTACGTCGCTGCCGTCTCGTGCAGGTAGTCGAGGATCGACGGGCCGTCCGCGATCGCCTTCGCCGCCTTCCACGGGTGGAAGGGGAAGCCGAGCGTGAACATGTCGCTGTCGGACCGGACACCGGGGTACCGGAAGAGGTCCCAGGTGCCGCCGAGGTCGTCGCGGCCTTCGAGGATGGCGTACGAGTGGCTGGGCGCCTGCGTCTGCAGCCGGTAGGCGGCGCCGATCCCCGACAGGCCGGCGCCGACGATCAGTACGTCCAGGTGCACCATGAGTTCCTCCTGGGGTCCTGTTGAGTACATGGTCAACAGTAGGCGAAAAAGTTCATCCTGGGTGTTGTCGATTCCTTCCGGTGTCGTTCGTCAGCAAGATGTCCAAGAGAACCCCGAGACAAGGGAGCCAGAGATGGCGCAGTACATGTTCCTGTTGTTCGACTCCGAAGAGTTCTACGACAACATCACGCCGGAGGCCTGGCAGGCGACGATGAAGCTGCACAATGCCTTCGGTGAGGCGGTCGAGGCGGCCGGCGCGAGCATCTTCGGCGGCGCGGCACTGGAACGCTCGACCACGGCGAGCACGGTCAGGCAATCCGACGGCGGCGAGCCGATCGTCACCGACGGCCCGTTCATCGAGACCAAAGAGGCCCTCGGCGGCTTCTACCTGATCGAGTGCAAAGACCTCGACCAGGCCCTGGCCCTCGCCAAGATCTGCCCCTCCGGCAACGTCGAGGTCCGCCCCGTCATGGACACCTCCGAAGACTCCACCCCACCGGCCTGACGCGCGCCTGGGTTCGCCGCCGCCATCTCGCGGCGGCGTGCCCAGCCTCGAAAGATCTCTCTGGGAGGAGGTGAGTGGGTGGAGGCGGGAGCGTCTACGGCGCGGGAGGTTGCGGGGCTGGTGGAGCGGGCGCATCGGGCGTGTTGGTCGACGGTGCTTGCTTCTACTGTGCGGTTGACCCGGGATCTGGATCTGGCGGAGGACTGTACGCAGGACGCGTTCGTGCAGGCGTTGCGGACGTGGCCCGATGGGGTGCCGGACAACCCAGCCGGATGGTTGACGACGGTCGCGCGGCGGCTGGCGCTGGATCGGTTGCGGCGGGAGACGACGCTGCGGCGGAAGTTGCCGTTGCTGATCGAGGATCCGGTGGCGCCGGGGGACAGCGAGCGGCCGACTGATCCGTTGCGGCTGGTGTTCACCTGCTGCCACCCGGCGCTGGCACGGGATTCGCAGATCGCGCTGACTCTACGGCTGATCTGCGGCCTCACCACCCGCGAGGTCGCCGCCGGTCTGCTGATCAGCGAGACGACGGCCGCTGCCCGGATCACCCGCGCGAAGAAGAAGATCGCCGCCGCCGGCATCCCGTACCGCATCCCCGCCGACGACGAACTGGCCGACCGCCTGGATGTCGTCCTCACAGTCGTCCAACTCGTCTACACAGCCGGTCACGTAGCCACCGGCCCCGAACTGACCCGCACCGACCTGACCGGCCGTGCCCTGGAGCTCGCCCACCTCCTGGTCCGCCTGATGCCCGCCGAACCAGAACCAGAAGCCCTCCTGGCCCTTCTCCAAATGACCCAAGCAAGAGGCGACGCCCGAGTCAGCGAAGACGGCGAACTGGTCCTCCTGGCCGACCAGGACCGCCACCGCTGGAACGTAAAACTCCTCGCCGAAGGCGTCTCCCGAGCAACCGCAGCCCTCCAACGCGCCACCCCTAGCACCCAGCCCGGCGGTCCCGCTCAGGCGGCCGGTGGTGTCGGGGAGCGGGGGGTTGGACGGTTCGCGTTGCAGGCGGCTGTGGCTGGGTTGCATGTGACTGCGCCGTCGTGGGAGGAGACCGATTGGCATCAGGTGGTGCGGATGTACGACGCCATGCTGCTCCGCTGGCCGTCGCCCATCGTCGCCCTCAACCGAGCCGCCGCGCACAGCTTCGTCCCCGGCGCCGACCTGACCGCGATCCTCGAAGAACTGGATGCCCTCGGCAAGGATCCGGCGTTGAAGAGCTACTCCTACCTTCCAGCGACCCGCGCCGATGTGCTGGCGCGCCTCGATCGCGCCGACGAAGCCATCGCGGCGTACGACGAAGCGATCGCCCTGACCGCCAACGACACCGAGCGCCGCTTCCTGACCCGCCGCCGGGCCGCTCTCCAGCCGAGCTGACCGCGCTGCTCTCCCCGCCAATTGACGCGACCACTGTGCGGAAGGCGTGCTTGACTGACGGCATGGGTCTCTCCCCGACGCCGCCGCAGTTGCAGTACTTCGAAGAGCGCGCCGCCGCCCCGGTCACACTGATCGGCCAAGGGATGGAAGGTGCTGTCTACGACCTCGGCGATGGACTGGCCGGGAAGATCTGGTTCGAGCGGTCGGTGAGTGAGGTGCGGCCGCTGCAGGCGTTTCTCGGTGAGTTGAGCCAGCAGGGGTTGCCGTTTCGCACACCGGAGATCGTTGTCGTGGACGACATCGGTGGCAGGGCGGTCAGCATCGAGAAGAAGTTGACCGGCACGCCGCTTCAGCAGGCGCTGGAGAATGGCGCGGTGAGCCGGCAGCAAGGAACGGAGCTGTTCGTCGACATCGTCACAGCACTGGAGACGACCACGGCCGGTCCGGCAGCGGCAGCGCTGCCGCTGTTGGGCGGCGTGGAGCCGGCAGCCGGTGAGTGGGGCATAAGGCTGGCGGAGTTGGTGCGGCAGCGGGCGCTTGGATCGAGCGAGTACTTGACCAAGGACGTCGACGGATTCGACGAGTTGCTGGGGAAGGTGTTGGCCGGGCTGGCCGCAGTACAACCAGACAAGCCGCAGATAGTCCACGGCGACCTCTGTACTCCGAACATCCTGGTCGGCGACGGCCAGGCGGCTCTGCTCGACTGGGGGTTCTTCACGACGGCAGGTGACAACACCTTTGATGCCGCGACAGCCGCTGGGTTCTTTGACATGTACGGGCCGGAGGCTCGAGTGATCGACGACCTGCTGTTCGATCGGTTCGAAGGGCTCGGGCACTCGCGCGAGCGGATGCATCTGTATCGCGCCGCCTACGCCATCTGCACGGCCACCATCTACAGCCCGACCGGTGCCGACGGCCACTACACCTGGTGCGTCGAGAACCTCAAGCGGGAGGATCTTCGAGCTGCCCTGTGACCGGGTGTCCGTCGCGCAGGTTGTGCAGGACATCCGGCGAGGCCAGTACCAACGGTAGGCGCCGGCTGTTGAGGGGCGAGACGAGGTCGGCGAGCTCAGTGTGGGAGTACCAGTCGACGCCCAGGATCTCGAAGCCGTCTGGCGTCAGGGACTCCAGCAGGGACGGGTCGTGGGTGCCGCCGTCGTACAGGATCTCGATCGCGTCGCCCCAGCCTTGCCAGCGGGGCAGCCAGTCGATGGCCAGGACTCCGATGAGGGGGAGCTGGAAGCCGAGTTCTTCCTGCATCTCGCGCAGGGCACCCGTCGCCGGGTCCTCGTCCGGTTCGACGACGCCGCCGGGGAGTTCGAGATCGCGTTTGTAGCTGACCTTGCAGAGCAGGACCCGGCCACCGGTGTCGCGGACGACGACATGCGCGATCACGCGCTTCTTCGGAAGTACGGAGTCCATCAAGGCGGTCCAGCCGGACAACGTGTCGGCGCGCGGGTCGTCCTGGCGCAGGCCGTAGACGGCGACGTCTCGCCGCTCGCCCTGCAGCAGAGCGCCGCCGCGCAGCAAACCCTCACGCCGGAAGCCGGAGCGGATCGCGATGCGTGCCGAAGCGCGGTTCTCCGGATCGACCTCGACCTGCAGCCGATCCAGCCCGAGCTCACCGAAGGCGTAGATCACCAGCATCCGTACTGCGCGCTGCGCGACCCGCTGCCCCCGATACGGCTTGTAGGTAGTCCACGACACCCCACCGACACCAGGCGAGAGTCGCCGAACCTCAACCGTCCCGACCGGACCCGACTCGCCGGCCAGCTCGATGACGAAGTTCACCACCGCACGGTCGTCGGCGTACTGCGCCCGCCACCGCTCGACCGCTTCGGCCAAACCGGAGCGCGACGGGGTCGACGAGAACCAGCGCACCATCTCGTCGTCCGCCAGCCCGTGGGCGACGTCGATGTCCTCGTCCCGCCACGGCCGCAGGGTCAGCTCACCATCGGTCAAGGTCGGCTGAGGAGGCACACCAGGCACAGCTGTCACCCCGTGAACGCTACCCGTTGTCCTCCGCCCAGCACCGAACCCCCGGCACGGCGAGATGACGCACCATCGGCAACGAGCTCAGGATGCCTGAAATTCTCACGGCTGGTGATCGCCCGGGCACGCATTTCACACCATGGCGGCCGCCGGACCGATTCACAGGAAATTTTCAGGTATCGAGCTAACTTTTACGACCTCTTGTGCGTCTATACCTAAGAAGGCGGGTGAGGTCGCGTCGGGGCGGACGCAACCTCACCCGCTTTCTTTCGGTCAGCCGTCGTACCGCAGCCAGATCGTGCCCAGCGGCGGGACCGAGATCTCCGCGCTGGCCGCCATCCCGTGCCAGCCCTCGCCGTCGGCCTCGAAGCCGCCGAAGTTGCCGACCCCGGAACCGCCGTAGACCTCCGCGTCCGTGTTCACCAACTCCTGCCAGTGACCCGCGAACGGCAGCCCGAGCCGGTACCCGTGATGCGGCACCGCCGAGAAGTTGGCGACGCAGGCGAGCGTCGGCTGGCCCTCGTCGCCGTACCGGACGAAGGAGAAGACGTTGTTGCCGGCGTCGTTCGCGTCGATCCAGGAGAACCGCTCCGGCACGTGGTCGGTGCCCCAGAGCGCCTTGGTGTCCTTGTAGTTCCCGTTCAGATCCTTGACCAGCTGCTGCAGACCGCGGTGGTCGCTGTGGTCCAGCAGCCACCAGTCGAGCTCGCCCTTCTCGGACCACTCCGACTCCTGGCCGAACTCGCACCCCATGAAGAGCAGCTGCTTGCCGGGATGCGCCCACTGCATCGCCAGGAAGGCCCGCACGTTGGCGAGCTGCTGCCACCGGTCACCGGGCATCTTGCGCAGCAGCGACCCCTTGCCGTGCACGACCTCGTCATGCGAGATCGGCAGCACGAAGTTCTCGGAGTACGCGTACATCATCGAGAACGTCAGCTCGTGGTGGTGGTACTGGCGGTAGATCGGCTCGTGCTCGAGGTAGCTGAGCGAGTCGTTCATCCAGCCCATGTTCCACTTGAACCCGAAGCCGAGGCCGCCCAGATGGGTCGCGCGGGTGACGCCCGGCCACGAGGTCGACTCCTCGGCGACGGTGATCACGCCGGGGACGCGCTTGTACAGCGTCGCGTTCATCTCCTGGAGGAACGAGACCGCCTCGAGGTTCTCGCGGCCGCCGTACTGGTTCGGCACCCACTGACCTTCCTGGCGCGAGTAGTCCAGGTAGAGCATCGAGGCGACGGCGTCGACGCGCAGGCCGTCGATGTGGAACTCCTCGGCCCAGTAGACCGCGTTCGCGACCAGGAAGTTGCGGACCTGCGGCCGGCCGAAGTCGAAGACCAGCGTGCCCCAGTCGGGCTGCTCGCCCCGGCGCGGGTCCGGGTGCTCGTACAGGGGAGTGCCGTCGAACCGGGCCAGCGCCCAGGCGTCCTTGGGGAAGTGCGCCGGCACCCAGTCGACGATCACGCCGATGTTTGCCTGGTGCAACGAATCGACCAGGAAGCGGAAGTCGTCCGGGTCGCCGAAGCGCGAGGTCGGGGCGAAGTACGAAGTGACCTGGTACCCCCACGAACCGCCGAACGGGTGCTCCATCGGCGGCATCAGCTCGACGTGGGTGAAGCCCATCTCGACCACGTAGCCGACCAGTTCGTCGGCGAGATCCCGGTACGACTTGCCCTTGCGCCACGAGCCGAGGTGCACCTCGTACACACTCATCGGCTCCGCGTACGCCTGTGAGGCGGCGCGATGGTCGAGCCAGGCGGCGTCGTTCCACTCGTACGTGGACTCGTGCACGACCGACGCGTTGGCGGGCGGCACCTCGGCCAGGTTGGCCATCGGGTCGGCCTTCTGACGCCAGACGCCGTCGCGGCCACAGATGTCGAACTTGTACCGCGTACCGGGGCCGATGCCCGGGACGAACAGCTCCCAGACGCCGGACGAGCCCATCGTGCGCATCGGGTGCGCGCGGCCGTCCCAGAAGTTGAAGTCGGCGGTCAGCCGGATGCCTTGGGCGTTGGGCGCCCAGACGGCGAACGACGTACCGGTGACGGTGCCGGTCGGGCCGTCGTAGCGGCGGACGTGGGCGCCGAGCACGGTCCACAGCTGCTCGTGCCGGCCCTCGCCGATCAGGTGCAGGTCCATCTCGCCGAGCGACGGCAGGTACCGGTAGGGATCGTCGACCTCGAGCGCCGGGCCGTCGGTGTAGGTGACCTCGAGCCGGTAGTCGGGCACCTTGTCGACGTCGAGCACGCCGACCCAGACACCTTCGAACTCGTGCTCCAGCTCGACGCTCGCGTGGTCGAAGACAGCGGTCACACTCAAAGCGAACGGCCGCAGGACGCGCAGCGTCACCACACCGTCGCCGAGATGCGGCCCGAGCACCTGATGCGGATCGTGGTACGTCCCCGAGACCAGCCGCTCCAGCACCCCACGCTCGACCGGAACCGCCTTGTCCAGAAGACTCCCCGGCACCGCGTCGTCAGTAGCCGGACCCGGATACGACCCCGGCATACCGGCCCCCGCGACCGAGTGGTCGCCCGTCTCCACAACCGCCGACTCAGCCACCTCAGCGGGAGGTTCCGTCATCGCCTCGGAGATCGGCGTCGTCACCTGATCGCTCTTGCTCGAATCCATAAACCCCATCCTGCCCGATGAAACCGCGAACTACTGCACCCCGTACCCGTCTGACCAGCACGTACACAACTGCTATTCGGCGAGCGTCTTCCGTAGCCCTTCCAAGCGGGCGGTGTAGCGGGGCCAGCCGAAGCCGGAGGCGGTGTAGTCGGTGGTGGTTTCGGTGAGGAGGGCGCGGGCCCGGGGGAGGTCGCCTTGGGCGGTGGCGAGGGCGGTGGCAGCGGCTCGGGCCGCCAGCCAGGGCGTGCTGTTGGCCGGGGCCTCGGCGAAGACGGCGTCGAGGAGGTCGGCCGCCTCCGCCAACTCGCCTTCGAGGATCAGCACGTCGGCCAGGTCGATGTGGGCCATCGTGATCCCGCTGTTGTCGGCCACGGCGTACTCGACGGCCGAGCGCAGATACTTCTCCGCGTCCTCGATCGAGCCCTTCGCCAGCGCCACCGACCCGCGGATCACGTCGTTCAGCGGCAGGATCTGCCGGTCGTCGAGCCGCCGGGCATAGTGATCCGACTCGTTCGCCGCATCGAGTGCCTCCGGTAGCCGGCCGAGCGCGACGAGGGCGCCGGCCAGGTTGCTGAGGCCGCGGGACAGACCGTGTTCGTCGCCGTAGACCCGGTCGGCGGCGATACAGACGTCGTACTGCTCGACCGCCTCGGCAGGCCGTCCGGTGTAGAGGTACAGGGTGCCCAGCGCATCAGTGAACGCCGACAGCCGCCGCTCCTGGCTCGGCCTGGCTGCGGCCAGCTCCTGGCCGGCGAGCAGATGGCCCAGCGCATCGCGCAGGTGGCCGCGCTCGATCTCGACGATGCCGCGGTAGTAGAGGACGGTCAGCGTGAGCGTGTCGTCGTTCAGCTGCTTGGCGAGTTGCTCGGCCTCGGTCAGCAACGCCGCCGCCTGCTCGAACTGCCCGAGCATCGTCAGCACGAAAGCGTGATTGCTCAACGCGGTCACTCGCTCGGGCTGGGTCGCGCCCTCGGCACCCGACAAGGCCTCGAAGTGCCGGGCAGCTTCGCCGTACCAGCCTCTGACCAGCCATGGGGTGTGCAACAAGAGCGCCAGCCGCAGCCCGACGACCTCACGTGAAGTGCCGACGGCCCGGTCCAGGGTGTCGAGCAGGTTCGGCCACTCGGAGAAGACCTCGGCGATCGACTCCGCGGTCGCGAAATCGTCGTTGTCCTGCCCGATCGTCTGGACCCGGTTGATCGCCCACTCGAGCTCAGCACTGCGCGCAGCCTCGGTCTCGCCCGCGTCCTCGAGCTTGGCCAGCGCATAGTCCCGTACGGTCTCCAGCAGCCGGAATCGCCGCCCGTTCACGGCTTCCACTGTCAGCAGGCTCCGGTCGGCCAGCTCCGTCAAAGCCGGCGCGACATCCCGCGGATCGAGCGCGACCTGCTCGGCCGCCTCCAACGTGAACCCGCCGGCGAAGATCGCCACACGACGCAGTACTGCGCGCTCCGCGTCACCAAGCAACTGATGACTCCAGTCCAGCGCCGCCACCAGGCTCGCGTGCCGCGCCTGCGCGTCCCGCGAACCGGCCACCAGCAACCGCATCCGCTGTTCGAGCCGATCGGACAACTGTGGCACGGTCAGCGTGCGGGTGAGACCGGCCGCGAGCTCGATTCCCAGCGGCAGCCGATCGACAGCCGAACAGATCGCCGCCACCTGCTCGGGATCCGCCCCTTGAGCATCGGCTGCACACCGCTCGGTGAAGAGCTGCGCCGCGGCGATCGCATCCAGCGGACCCATCGCGACGACGTCCTCGACGCCAAGCTGCAATGGCCTTTGCGACGTCACGACCACGGTCAGCCCGGGCGCCCGCCGGAGCAGCCCGGAGACGATCTCCGCGACCGGCTCGACGACATGCTCGGCGTTGTCGAGCACCAGCACGGCACCGTCCAGCGACACGGCAGCCGCGGCCAGCGGATCGTTGCCTCCGGCATCGTCTCCGGTGATGGCCTCCAGTACGGCGCTCTGCCGGTGCAGCGGAGCGAGCTCCACGAAGCGGACCGAGCGGCCCGTGTTCGCGACCAGCCGGGCGGCCTCGGCGGTCAGTCGCGACTTGCCGCTGCCGGGGCCTCCGGTCAGCGTGATGAGGCCGGGCGTGGCGATTCGGCGTACCAGGGAATTGAGCTCGCCTTGGCGGCCGACGAAGCTGGTCAGGGGAGAGGGGAGCTGGACCGGCGCAGGCAGAGCGGCCGGTGCGGCATGCACGACGGCGGGTTCGGGCGGTGCGAGCAACAAGGTCGGATCCTGGCGGAGCAGGCGCAACTCCATCGCTGCGGTGTCCGGCGCCGGATCGACGCCGAGCTCCTCCGACAACCTGGACCGGAGCTTGGCGAGGCGACTCAGCGCATCGGCCTGCCGACCCGTTCGGTACAACGCGAGCGCGAGCAGGCACCACAGCCGCTCATGCAGCGGATTCTCGGCAGCCAGCGCCTCCAACTCTCGGCCTGCCTCGGCGGCGGCACCCAGCGCGAGGTCGGCGTCGAGCCGCTCGACCTGCAGGTCGACCCGCCACGAATCGAGCTGCTCCCCTTCGATCGCGGCGTACGGAATGCTCCTGAGGTCGGCCAGCGACTGACCACGCCACTGGCTGAGCGCATTACCGGCGGCCGCACGCACCGCGTGATGATCACCAGCCCGTACTGCGACGTGCATCCGCTCCGCCGCCGCGCGGGCTGCGACGAGGTCGGTCAACCGCGCGGACAACGCGTAACCGCCGTTGGCGCGGGTGAGCGACTCGGGGGAGTCGATTGCCGCACGCAACCGTGACGCGAGCACCCGCAGCCGCTCGGTCGGACGCGCGAGCTCGACGTCTCCCCACAGATCTGCTGCCAGCCGTTGATCCGGCACCGGCAGCCCGTCGGCCAGCGCGAGCCGGACGAGCAGAGCCCTTTCCAGCGGCCGATCCACCGGCCGCGGCACGCCCCCGAGGCTGACGACGAGAGGTCCGAGCACGAGGATCTCAAGCTGCGGCTCGGGGGGCATACCGCCAAGTATTACAGCGACAACTCACCCACGCTCTGTAATTCTTCGCAGGATGAGATTACTTGGTCAAAAATTGGGTATTACGTAGCGCTCAGTTGTGCGGCCGCGGCCAGCGGGATGGGTAGCCAGCTCGGCCGGTTGCGGGCTTCGTAGAGGGTTTCGTAGATGACCTTGTCGGCCAGGAACGCGCTCAGCAGGACGTTCTGGTCGCGGGGGTCGGTGCCGGAGATCTCCGCGTAGCCGTCGCAGAAAGCGCGCCGGTTGCGGTTGGCCCACTCGGCCGCGCGATAGGCGATCTGCTGGTCGCCCTGGTGGTCGGCGAGCAGCGAGCGGGCCGCGTAGTCGAACGACCGGAGCATGCCGGCGATGTCCTTGATCGGGGTGTCCAGCGCGCGCCGCTCGACCAGCGACTTGGCCGGCTCGCCCTCGAAGTCGATCAGCTTCCAGCCGTCGATCGTGCGCAGTACCTGCCCGAGATGGAAGTCGCCATGGATCCGCTGCACGGTCACCGGTACGCCGGAGTCCGCGAGCGCGTCGAACGCCCGGGTCAGCCCCGGCCCGAACTCGGCGAGCTCGGGCACCGCCTTGATCGCCTTCTCGAGCCGGCGGCGCATCGCGTCCGCGTGCTCGACCATTTGAGCCGGCTCCCAGATGTCCGTGCCGAGTGCCTTCGCCAGCTCGGCGTGGACCTGCGCGGTGGCCGCGCCGAGTCGCTGGGACTCACCCGCGAAATCGCCACCGACCTCCTCGGCGTGCAGGTCGGCCTCGGCATACAGGTCCCGGACCGAGGTGGTCGCGTACGACCAGCCGTCGGTCGCGTTCTTCTGGAACGCCGTCATCATCGCCAGCTCACCGGAGTCGGTGCCGCCGCCGGCGCGCGGCCAGGAGCCTCGCGCCGACCCGAGCACCTCGGGTACCAGGTCGGAGCCGGCCTCGGTGAGCGCCGACTCGATCTCGACCCCGGGATTGCTCCCGGGCTCGAGCCGGCGGAACACCTTCAGCAGTGCGGTGTCGCCGAAGACCAGCGACGTGTTGCTCTGTTCGACCGTGAGGACGAGCGACTGCGCGTCCTCCGGTACGACGGTCGTCCGCTCCGGCGCGTGCACCGGGTGGAACTCCAGACCGGCCAGCTGCCGCCCATGGGTGAGGGCGTCCAGCCAGTACGGCGTGGCCTCCTTGTCGTGCAGCGCGTCGTACACCCAGACCCTCGTGTCGTCGAGGTCCTGCTCCGCCCAGTCACCGATCAGGGCATGGCCGAGGTTGTCGACCGGCGCCTGGTGGTAGCTGAGCGGGAGCTGGTAAACCCGGATTGCGTTCTCCGCGCCGGGCGGGCCGGCGCAGTAGACGAACCCGATCCGGACCGCGGGCCAGACGCCCTCGTCCGACAGCCACGCGGAGGTGGCCATCGCATCGACGTGGACGTCGTGTCCCTTCTCACCGAACCATCGCTGGTTGGCGCAGAAGGACTGGACCTGGTCCAGATGGGAAGTCACGAAGAGCTCTCCTCACGATCAGCAGCCTTGTTGACCGGCAGACGGAACCAGTAGAAACCGTGCGCGCCCAACGTCAGCAGGTACGGCAGTTCACCGATGGTCGGGAAGTGCACCCCGCCCAGCAGCTCGACCGGCTCCACTCCTTGCCACTGCCGCAGATCCAGCTCGATCGGCTGCGGGAAGCGCGACAGGTTGTTCACGCAGAGCACCACATCGTCGCCGAACTCGCGGATGTAGGACAGCACGCTCGGGTTGGAACCGCCTAGGTCAGTGAAGGTACCCATCCCGAAACACGGGTGCTGCTTGCGGGTCTGGATC
Organism: Kribbella koreensis; assembly: GCF_039525325.1. Taxonomy (NCBI): domain Bacteria; kingdom Bacillati; phylum Actinomycetota; class Actinomycetes; order Propionibacteriales; family Kribbellaceae; genus Kribbella; species Kribbella koreensis. Next base: position 244,420 of record NZ_BAAAHK010000001.1, on the reverse strand, counting down.
ATCCTGCGGGTCCAGTGCAGCAGCGACGACGCGTTCTCCATCTCGGCCTCGACGTTCACCGCCTGGAAACCGTAGACCGGGTCCATGATGACCGGCAGGCTGAGCTTGCCCGGGGTGGCCGTCGAGAACGACGCGTTGCGGTCGGGGGACCACTGCATCGGCGTCCGGACGCCGTCGCGGTCGCCGAGCCAGATGTTGTCGCCCATGCCGATCTCGTCGCCGTAGTACAGGATCGGCGAGCCGGGCAGCGACAACAGCATCGCCGTGAACAGCTCCATCCGGTTCACGTCGTTGTCGAGCAACGGCGCGAGCCTTCTGCGGATGCCGATGTTGGCCTTCATCCGCGGGTCCTGGGCGTACTCGCCCCACATGTAGTCGCGCTCTTCGTCGGTCACCATCTCGAGCGTCAGCTCGTCGTGGTTGCGCAGGAAGATGCCCCACTGGCAGGTGTCGGGGATCTGCGGGGTCTGGGCCAGGATCTCCGAGATCGGGAACCGCGACTCGCGCCGCACGCCCATGAAGATCCGCGGCATCACCGGGAAGTGGAAGGCCATCTGGCACTCGTCGCCACCGGACTCGCGGTCGCCGAAGTACTCGACCACGTCACCAGGCCACTGGTTGGCTTCACACAGCAGGACGCGGTCGGTGTAGTTCGCGTCCACCTCCTTGCGGACCCGGCGCAGGAAGTCGTGCGTCCTGGGCAGGTTCTCGCAGTTGGTGCCCTCTTCCTCGAACAGGTACGGCACCGCGTCCAGCCGGAAACCGTCGACACCGAGGTCGAGCCAGAACTTCAGCGCCTCGATCATCGCGTCGCCGACGGCCGGGTTCTCGAAGTTCAGGTCGGGCTGGTTGGAGTAGAACCGGTGCCAGAAGTACTGCTGGCGGACCGGGTCCCAGGTCCAGTTGGAGGTCTCGGAGTCGACGAAGATGATCCGCGCGTCCGAGTAGGCCTCGTCGTTGTCGGACCAGACGTAGAAGTCGCCGTACGGGCCGTCCGGGTTGGTGCGGGACTCCTGGAACCAGGGGTGCTGGTCCGAGGTGTGGTTCATCACGAAGTCGACGATCACGCGCATGCCGCGCGCGTGGCACGCGTCCATGAACGCGGCGAAGTCGGCGATCGTGCCGACCTCGGGCATCACGTTCGTGTAGTCGGAGATGTCGTAGCCGCCGTCACGCAGAGGTGAGGGGTAGAACGGCGGTAACCACAGACAATCCACGCCGAGCCACTCGAGATAGTCGAGTTTCTCGGTCAGGCCTTGCAAGTCGCCGATGCCGTCGGCGTTCGAGTCCTTGAAGGACCGCACCAGCACTTCGTAGAAGACGGCCCGCTTGAACCACAGCGGGTCACTCTTCGTCAGTCCGTGGTGCTGCTCCGGCAGCATGTCGGTCACGCTCACCTCCATCGGGTGTCATCCCCTCGGTCCAAACCTAGCGGTACTACGCGGGTGGACACTTTTTCGGCCTGCACTGTTTTCCCTTACCCCGCTCGCGGGTTCTCAAAAGGGGACGGTCAGGCCGCCGAAGGTGTCCGGTGATGTGCAACGACGGGGGTCAGGATGGGCGGTCCGCGCCGACGTCCAGCTCAGTGTGACGGCCCTTTGCCAGTACAAGCAAATGGGGGCCTGATCGCGCTAATCCTCACCGAAACCGTGATCTGGAACGCGTTGCCTTCACCGGTTTCGGTCGTTAATTTGCCCTACCGCGAAAGGGTCAGTCGGTGGGGCGGGCGGACTTGCGGGGCTTGCGGACGTACTTGGTGAAGCCGGCGCGTTCGGCGTCGGCTTCGGTGCGGAACCAGACCTCGGCTTTGGTGCGGCCGTAGTACGGCGAATCCGGGGTGTGGAAGAGCATCGACTGCGCATTGCCCTTGATGGTGAACCCGTCAGGCGGCCCCTGGTGAGCAACCGCATCGGCCGAGCCTTCGCCGTATCGTCCGGGCGGAACGGGCTCGGCTTTCGCCTGTACTTCACCTGTCGCCGATCCCGCGTCGTCGAAGAGCGTCGGCTCGCCGGCATCCATGCGCACCGAGAACGCGGGTTGCGCCGGCTCGGGTGCGGGCTCAGGCTCGGGCTCGGGTTCTGGTTCGTGGAGGGTTTGGTCGAAGAGGGCGACCGGTTCTTCGAAGTGTTGAGGTGCTGGCGTGGGAGTAGCACCTGCTGCTGCTACTCCTGCCGCGACGAGAGTCTTCTCCTCGACGGGTTCTTCCTGTTCGGCCGGCGCCTCCACTGGTGGGGGTTCGCGGCGGTTCAGGAGGAACCAGGTGATGATTGCGCCGATCAGGAACGCCAGTAGGAGCCACAGCCAGTTGTGGCGGAACAGGTAGGCCATCAGCGTGCACCCTTCGGGCCGGCCGGCAGCAGGCGGTGGAGCAGCCAGGCGGCGGCGCTGCCGAGGACGAACGCGGCGAGCAGCAGGAACCAGACCTGCGCGATCAGCCAACTCATGAAGATTCCCCTAAGGAGCGTCAGAGAACTCGGATCTCGACCCGGCGGTTCGCGATCCGGCCGGCGGAAGTGCTGTTGGACGCCACCGGCCGGGTCTCCCCGTACCCGCGGCTGGTGATCCGCCCGGCGGGTACGCCGAGCTTGACGAGCGCTGTCTTGACGGCGTCCGCGCGCTGCTGTGACAGCGGCAGGCTGGTGGCCGGGTTGCCGAGGTTGTCGGTGTGGCCGCTCACCTCGACGTCGAAGCTGGCACAGCTCAGCAGAAGTTTCGCCGCTTTGGTCACCGACGCGCGGGAAGCGTCGTTCACGGTGTCGGTGCCGGACAGGAAAACGAGCTTGTTCTCCGCGTTGAAGCGCGCGAGCCGGGCCTCGAAGGTCTGGCACGCCTCGCTCACCTGCGGCTTCGGCGGTGCCGGCACCTTCAGCTCATTGGCGATCACGGCACCCGGTACTGCGGCAGCGGCCGCGCGTGCCGCCGTCGCCTTGGTGGCCTGGTCGGCGACCTTGCCGCTCAACGTCACCTTGTCGCCGTCGTACTTGATCGCGGCATCGCCGGTCGCGGTCGACAGCGCGTGCAGCAGCGCCGACAGCGCGGTCGGGTTCGGCAGCGCCGTCTTCTCGTCGATGCTGATCTGGTCGGTGAAGTCGGTGCCCTCGGTGAGCAACGCCTGCACCTCGGCGACGAGCTTGTCCTTCGTCTCCTGATCCCGCACGACGGCGTGAACGGTGATCGCCTGGTCCGTCCGGCTGAGCTCGAAGGGCGCGACGGTCGGCGGTGCCGAGGGCACGGCTGACGTCGTACCGGCCGGCTCCTCGGCGGTACCGGTTGATGGTGCGCTCGTCGGGTTGGCAACGAGTTGCTGGTTGCTGTGCGCGGTCCGGACGCCATCGACGGCCGCGACCACCTTCTGCGCCTCGGCCGCATCAGCCCCGGCCGGTACGACGACCGTCGCGTCGCGTCCGGAGAAGTCGACCCGTACGCCGGTGATACCGCGGGCGTCGAGTGCCTCCAGCGACCGTTGCCGAAGATCGTCCTCGGTCGGCCCGGCCTTGATGCTGATCACCACCGCGGCGAGCAGGACAGGAACGAGTACGGCCGCAAGCAGCCAAACAAAACCAGGCCGCCGCCGTGCAAGTCCGGGCACTGTTCCTCCGTCAAGAGCGGTCATAGGTGACCGTGCGCGAGGAGACTACTCCGTACCGCTCCGGGCGCGCATACCAGCCCGCCAAAGTTTTACGTGAACAGGCGAACACTTTTATTCAGGTTCCTCCTTTTATTAACTCCCAGTACTCGATAGAGTGCGCTCAGTCCCTCTTTCGCCCCCCTTGGAGGAACACATGAGAGTCCGCCCCCTGCCCACTCTGCTCGCCGCGGTGGCCTTGCTGGCCGTTGGTGTCGTACCGGCCGCGGTCGCTGCGACACCGCGCGAGACGGCCGCGCCGACCGCAGTCGCGCCTCTGCAGGACGGCGCCAAAACTGTTGCCGCCGGCAAGAAGGTCGTCGGCTACTTCACCGAGTGGGGTGTCTACGACCGCAACTACCACGTCAAGAACATCAAGACGAGCGGGTCGGCCGCCAAGCTGACCAACATCGTCTACGCCTTCGGCAACACCACCAACGGGCGCTGCACGATCGGTGACGCGTACGCCGCGAACGACAGGTTCTACGACGCGGCCAGCTCGGTGGACGGCGTCGCCGACACCTGGGACACCGGCGCGCTGCGCGGCAACTTCAACCAGCTGCGCAAGCTCAAGCGCGAGTTCCCGAACATCAAGGTGGTCTGGTCGTTCGGCGGCTGGACCTGGTCCGGCGGCTTCACCCAGGCCGCGCAGAACCCGACCGCGTTCGCGAACTCCTGCTACAGCCTGGTCGAGGACCCGCGCTGGGCCGATGTCTTCGACGGCATCGACATCGACTGGGAGTACCCGAACGCCTGCGGCCTGAGCTGCGACACGTCCGGCCCGAACGCGTTCAACAACATCATCACCGCGCTGCGCAACCGGTTCGGCTCGTCCGCGCTCGTCACGGCGGCGATCACGGCCGACGGCACCACCGGCGGCAAGATCGACGCCACCAACTACGCGACGGCGGCGCAGAAGCTCGACTGGATCATGCCGATGACGTACGACTACTTCGGCGCGTTCGCGGCGCAGGGCCCGACGGCTCCGCACTCGCCGCTGACCTCGTACTCCGGGATCCCCACGGCCGGCTTCTACGGCGACGCGGCGATCCAGAAGCTGAAGACGAAGGGCATCCCGTCCTCGAAGATCCTGCTCGGCATCGGCTTCTACGGCCGCGGCTGGACAGGTGTCACGCAGGCCGCACCGGGTGGGCGTGCCACTGGCGCCGCGCCGGGCAAGTACGAAGCCGGGATCGAGGACTACAAGCTGATCTCGACCCGCTGCCCGTCCACGGGGACAGTCGGCGGTACGGCGTACGCGTTCTGCAACGGCCAATGGTGGGGTTATGACACGCCCGCCACCATTCGCAGCAAAATGCAGTACGCGAACACCCAGGGCCTTGGTGGCGCCTTCTTCTGGGAGCTGTCGGGCGACACCAGCAACGGCACCCTGATCACCGCGGTCAAGACCGTCGGCTGATTTCTGATCCATCCGGCCATCGCCTGATCCGACTGCGCCTGTTGGTCGGCGATCCCGCGTCCGGGGCCCTCTGCACCGTCCTGCAGAGGCCCCGGACGCTTTGTATTGCTCGGCAATCCGGTTTCCGGGCCGCGACTGTGAGCGACGGTGGACCGGGTGTTTTGTGGCGCTGCGTAGACCGTCGGTGCCCGTTCGTGGCCGGTGTCGGACAGGTCGCATTTGTGCCATCCGGGGACGCAGGGAATCCCTTGACTTAACCCTCGCGGTTCGAAGTACTGGTCCCTTGCATGACCCCCGGCAAGCGTTTGACAGGAGGGGCTCCATGGAGAGGCTGCCGGACTCGTCGTTGATCATCGGGGTGGCGACGTCCACCGCCGAGCGGGTGCAGCTCGCCCGGCTGCTCGGTGGTGCCGACGCGTTGTTGCTGGTGTCCAGCGCGGAGCAGGCGCGGGCGTTCCTGGAGCTGACCGCCACGGCGGAGTCGGCGCCCGTAGTACTGACTCCCGCGGTCGTGCCGGCGATGAGCGTGCGTGGGGTGACTGCCCAGATCGGGGCAGCCGTGCCCATCTCGTCAAAGCCGGTACCGACGCCGCTGACCGTGGCTCCCGCTGCCGAGGACAACGCGCTGGAGCTGGACGTGGACCGGCGGGTCGTGCGCTACAAGGATCGGGAGGCACGACTGACCCGATTGGAGCATGACTTCTTGCACTGCCTGGTGGCGGAGCCGGGCAAGGTGTGGACGTACCAGCGCCTGCACCACGCGGTCTGGGGCAACGAGCACCTCGGCCACGGATCGCACATCCACTCGGTGGTCAAGCGCCTCCGCCAGAAGCTGGCCAGCCTCGGAGCGACCGTCACCATCCACGCCGTCCGGGGCGTCGGGTTCCATCTGCTGCCGGCGGTCTGACGAACCCGTGTGACCAATTGGCTTTCCGTGCGTTAGACGTATATGGCAGAGCAAATGGTGTCGGATGTCGTGCGCGGGATCGCCGAGCGCCTCCAGGTCGACGAAGACACAGCCTCCCTGCTGATGGATCGCCCCTACAGCCACGTTGCGGAAGACCTCGAGCTGGAAACGGCTTGAGGCAGCAAAAGAACCGCCCCCACCCGGTGACCCGGATGGGGGCGGTTTTCTTTACCTGACTACTACTTCGTCGCCTTGAGTGCGAAGTCCTCGACGACGGTCTCTCCGTTGATCAGCTTGGTCGTCCGCGTCTGCGGCTTGTAGCCGTCCTTGGCGGCGATCAGCGTCAGCGGGTTGTTGCGGCGGTCCAGCCAGTAGGCGTAGCCGCCGTCCTTGTCGGTGATGAAGGTGTACTCCGACGCCCACGAGTCGACCTCGACCGTGGCTCCGGGGAGCGGTGCGGTGGTACCGGAGGTCGCGACCCCGGTGACGGTACCGGCCAGCTTGCTCCACGTGGTCGGCGGCGTGACAGTGAGCTTCACGTCGACCGGGTCCACGCTGTACGGGGTGTTCTCGCCGATGGTGACCGCGGCCGTGTAGGTGCCCGGCTGGTCGACAGCGGCGTTCAGAGCCACCTTGACGGTGACCTTCTCACCCGGGGCCAGGCTGGCCTCGGTCTTGTCCAGGCTCAGCCACTTGACGTCGGCCGACGACTCGGAGCAGTTCTCGAGGCCGGGAAGAACCTCGCCCTCCACAGTCGGGGTGAACCCACCGGACGATCCACCGACCCGGTAGAAGCCACAAGCCGCACCACCGCGGTAGCGGGGCTGGTTGGCGTTCGGCAGCGCGGCCCAGGTACCGGCCGCCGGGTCGAAAGCGAACCCGGCGTTGGTGACGGCACCGCCCTGGACTCCGCCGACGACGAGCAGCTTGCCACCGGCGACGGCGAAGGACGCCGCCCAGTGGTCGGCCGGGGAGTCGGCGATCGGGGACCAGGAGTTCGCGCCCGGGTCGTAGACGTAGCTGGACTTCTGCGACGCCGACCCGTCGTTACCGCCGGAGCAGTAGATCTTGCCGTCGATCGCGCCGCAGGATGCGAACGCCACCGACTTCGGGTAGTTGGCCAGCGTGGCCCAGCTGTTCGACGCCGCGTCGTAGGCGACCACGGAGTTGGACATCGGGAGACACGCCGAGGTGGTGCAGCCACCCACTGCGTACAGCTTGCCGTCGAGGACAGCCTGCCCGGCGGCCGCACGCGGCGTCGGGTTGGCGGCCACGGCGGACCAGGCGTTGGCCGCCGGGTCGTACGACCAGGTCGCTGCGTCCGGACCACTCGCACCCCAGCCGGAGCTGACGATGAGCTTGCCACCCACGGCGCCGACGGTGACGGCGTTACGGGCGCCCGGAAGCGGGGCGATCGGAGTCCAGGCCAGGGTGGCCGGGTCGTACACGTAGCTGTTGCCGGTGGAGGCGCTGCCGTCGCCACCCGCGATCGAGTAGATCTTGCCGTCCAGGTTGACCACCCGGTTGTCCATCACGACGTTCGGGAGGTTGGCGATGTTGGTCCACGGGGCCGCGAGCGGACCCGGTGCGGCCGGCTTGACCGCCATCTTGCCGGACAGCTTGCTGCCGAACGAGGTCGGAACCTCGAGCCGCTGCAGCGGGGCTCCGGTGCTGTTCAGCACCTGAGTCTTGGTGGTGGTGCTGCCGTTCGCGTTCTGCAGGGTGAAGCCGCCGTCGCGCTCGCCGAACTTCAGGTCGACGTTCGCGGTGCCGGTGTTGGTGACCACGAACTGCTTGGTCACCTTGCCGCCCGGAAGCCTCAGGCTGGCGTCGAGTGCCGTCGGAGCGACCGAGACGCGGCCGGCCTTCAGGCTGAAGTCGGCCTGGGTGACCCAGTCCGCCTCGACATCGACGTTCGCCTGCGAGCTGGTGTAGTTACCGGCCTTGGCGGTGTAGCCGTGCGTGCCGTCCTCGGCGGAGTACAGCCAGTAGAAGCCATCGGCTAGGCCGGTGTCCTCCGGGGTGGCGACACTGGTCGCGGTCTCGCTGGGCTTGTCGTCACGGGTGACGACGGCGCCGTTCACGTAACCGCCGGTGTTGGTGTCCTTGACGTTGCCGACGACCAGACCGCCGCCGGTCGGCTCGCAGGTGACGGTGGTGCCGATCAGCACGCTGTCGACCTCCCACCACCATTCGTACGAGGCGTCGTAGTAGTGGAAGCGGACCTGGACGGCCGACTTGCCGGCCGCCTGCGGGATCGCGATCTCCTTGACGCCGCGGGCGTCCGCGGTGGCCTGCTGGAGCACGTTCGTCCAGGTGGCGCCGCCGTCGATCGAGAGGTCGACATCGGCCTTCTCGCCGCCGAGCCAGTTGAGGTCCTGGTTGAACTTGATCTTCGGCGCGGTGACCGCACTCAGGTCCACCACCGGGCTGACCAGTGAGGTGTCCTGCGAGTTGCCGGCGCCGTACTTGTCGCTGTCGATGATCGCGAAGCCGCCGGCCGCGCCGGTCAGGTTGCCGCGGTTGCCGACATCGGTGAACTTCCAGACCTGCCCGTTGCCCTTGTTGTCGACGACGGTCCAGCCGCTCGGCGCGACCTGGCCGTCGAAGGTCTCGTAGAGACCGTCGGAGCCGTTGCGGTAGCCGGGAGCGGTCAGGCAGGCGTCGGAACGGACCGGGACGGCGACGTTCTTGGTCAGGTTGCCGGCGCCGACGGTGATCGGCACGCTGGTCGTCTGGTACCCCGGAATCTGGGACTCGACGGTCAGCGTGTACGCCGCGCTGGCGGGCACCTTGAAGGAGTAACGGCCGTTGGTCGGGGTGGTGTAGTCGTACACGCCACCGGGACCCTGGACACTGACCTTCGCGTACAGCGGCCAGCCGTGGCCGGAGCCGTCCGTGACGGTACCGCCGACGCTGACCGTCGGAGCCGCCGTCAGGGCGAAGTTCTTCGTGGTGGTGGTGTTGACGGTGATGGTCGCCGTACCGGTCTGGCCGACGTAACCGAAGGCGGTCACGGCGAGCGAGTAGTCACCGGCGGGCAGCACGGTCGAGTACGAACCGTCGGCCGAGGTGGTGAGCACCTTGTCCGGCGTACCGGTCTGCTTGATGGTGAGCGACGCGCCGCCGATGCCGGCGCCGCCGGTACCGGTGACCTTGCCGTTCAGGGTGCCGGTGTCGCCGACGGGAGCAGCGTTCAGCAGGGCGAGCGCGTCGACGCGGCCCTCACCGAACACGTTGTTGTTGGCGTCGGTACCGCCACACTGCGCGTTCGGGGAGTCGATCGCGGTGCCGTTGAGCAGCGCGCGGGTGGCCGCGACGTCGCCCTTCAGGCTCGGTGCGCCCGACCACAGCAGCGCGACGACGCCCGCGAGGTGCGGGGTGGCCATCGAGGTGCCGTTGAACGCGCCGTAGGTGTTGCCGGGCAGGCTCGACCGGACGTTGACGCCAGGGGCCGAGATGTTCGGCTTGATCGTGCCGTTCTGGCCGGCACCACGGCCGGAGAACGAGGCGATGGTGTTGTTGACGTCATAGGCGCCGACCGAGTAGTTGCTGGTCGAGCTGCCGGGGGAGCCGCTGGTGTTACAACCGGAGCCGCTGTTGCCGTTGGCGAAGACGCCGAAGATGCCGGACGCCGTCCACGCGAGCGTGACGTCCTCCATGAACGGGTCGTTCGACGGCAGCGTGCTGCCCCACGAGTTGTTGATGACGTTCGGCCGCTTGCTCGCGTCCGGGTTCGCGCCCGCGAGGTTGGTCGGCTCGAGCATCCACTGCCCGGAGCTGATCAGTGCCTCGTCGCTCGGGCAGCAGCCGTTGGCGGCGATCCACTTGACGCCCGGCGCGACGCCGATCTGGTTGCCGGCTCCGTCGTCGCCGGCCATGGTGCCCATCGTGTGGGTGCCGTGACCGTTGTTGTCACACGGAGCGCCCGAGCAGCTGCCCGCGGCGTCGAACCAGTTGTAGTTGTGGTCGAAGGTGCCGTTGGCCAGCTTGCCGCGGTACTGGTTCACCAGCGCCGGGTGGTCGTACTGGACCCCGGTGTCGATGCTGGCCACCGTGATGCCGGCGCCCTTGTCGCCGTACTGCGCCCAGACCTGGTCGGCCTTGACGTTGGCGATGCCCCACTCGACCGCGTTGATCTCCATCTGCTGGGTGCCCTTGGTGACCGGCGGCACCTCGTACTTGACCGGGTTGTAGACGCCCTCGACCTCGGCGTGGCCGGCGATGCTCTGCGCCATCGCGAGCGAGCCGCCCTTGACGACGATCGCGTTGGTGGCCCAGTAGGTCTTGTACGTCGCGTGCTGAGCGTCCAGCTCGGTCTTCACCGAGGCCTGGCTCTCCGCGGCGGTCTTCTTCAGCGCCGCCGCGACCGCCGTACCGCGCTGGTTCCAGTCGGTGATCTTGCTGGCGGCGGTCAGGTCGGCCTTGTCGCTGAACCGGACCCAGAAGTCGGTCGCCTCTTTGGCGTCCTTGCCTTCCAGCTTCGACATCAGGTCAGGCTTGATCTTCGAATCCGGCGCGGCAGTGGTGCCGCTCGGCTTGGTAGGTGGTGCGGCCTGGGCCAGGCCGGAGGCGGCCAGCCCGGTGGTGACGACCGCCACCGCCGCAAAGGCGCTCACCAGTGATCTGGCGAGCCCCTTCTTCCGTTGATGTGACATCTCTGCAGCCCCTCACTTGTACGACCCCGAGTCGACTCCCCCGAGTCATGGTGCAGAGGTGCAGGGCTTCGCAGGCGCCGTGGTTGGTGAACCGGTTCTGCGAACACTCCGTGCCCCCCAGGTCGCCACGTGTTACGCGGCGAGCCTGCCGAGGACCCTATGTGTCATTCCAACGTCAGAACAAGCACACCTGGTGAGCAAGATGTGACAGACGGTTGGCTGCTTCGAGGCAAGTTTCGCCAATATTTGTCAATGCGTTGACGATTAGAGGCAGAGGTTGACATCGTAATCGGATGGTCACCGCCCGTGTCCCCACCGCGAGCGACGGCGCCCCCGACTTGACCAGTTCCGCCACCGAGCCGTTCCCCCTGCTGATCGCAGTGGCGGCCTCCTTGGAGGAGCGAGTCCGATTGGCGGAGCTCGTCGACGACGTCGCACCCTTGCTGCTGGTCTCCAGCCTGGACGAGCTGCGCAAGCTGATCACGCCCGCGCAGCCCTCACCTCCGGTACCACCGGAGCACCCCGAACCGCCCGAGCCCGAGTCGGTGGCTGAGTCGCCCGCGCGCCAGGTGCCTGGCCGGCGTACCGAGCGAGACGGACCGGAGGCCGACGTACTGACGATCGACTCGGCCCGGTCGGTCGCGCAGTGGCGTGACCGCGAGGTGCCGCTGACCGATCTCGAGCACGATCTGCTCACCTGGCTGATGACCGAACCGCTGCGCGTCTGGACGTACGAGGGACTGCATCAAGCGGTCTGGCGGAACCGGCATCTGCGCGGTACCGCGGACGTGCACTCGCTGGTGAAGCGGGTCCGCCGGAAGCTGGACGAGCTCGGCACCACGGTCACGATCGACGCGGTCCGGGGCACCGGCTTCCGGCTCACCGACCACCAGAACCCGGCGATCACGGGATTGCGTGCCGGGTAGCCTCTGAAGTCGTGCGCTTCTCCAGCTTGAGTCACCTCGAATGTCCTCAGTGCGGCCTGATCCACGACGCCGATCAGGTGATCGGACTGTGTACGTGTGGATCGCCGCTGCTTGCCCGGTACGACCTCGACGAGGTGCGCGCCGGGTTGACCAAGGACTCCGTTTCCTCGCGGCCGGCTGATCTTTGGCGGTATCACGAACTGCTGCCGGTCCGATCCGTGGAGAACGTGGTCAGCCTGGGGGAGGGGATGACGCCGCTGCTCCCATTGCCTGCTTATGGGCGGGAGCTGGGCGTCGAGCGGTTGCTGATGAAGGACGAGGGGCTGATCCCGACCGGGACGTTCAAGGCGCGCGGTGCTGCTGTTGGGGTGTCGAGGGCTCTGGAGGTCGGCGTTCGGAAGATCGCTATGCCGACGAATGGGAACGCGGGGTCCGCTTGGGCGACCTATGCGGCTCGGGCCGGCATGGAGGCGCTGATCGCCATGCCGCTGGCGGCGCCGGAGATCTGCCGGCGCGAGGTGACGGTGGTCGGGGCTGAGCTGAAGCTGATCGACGGGTTGATCGGTGACGCGGGTGCCTGGATCCGGGCGCAGTTGGAGTCTCGTGAGGGCTATCAGGATGTGTCGACGTTGAAGGAGCCCTACCGGATCGAGGGCAAGAAGACGATGGGGCTCGAGATCGCCGAGCAGCTCGGGTGGAAGCTGCCTGACGTGATTCTCTATCCGACCGGCGGGGGAGTCGGGCTGATCGGGATCTGGAAGGCGCTCTTGGAGTTGAAGGCTTTGGGGTGGGTCGACGGGCCGCTGCCGCGCCTGGTCGCAGTACAGGCCACCGGGTGCGCGCCGATCGTGCAGGCGTGGGAGAAGGGCCTACCGTCGAGTGAGCCCTGGCCGGATGCCCACACGGTTGCCTTCGGCATCACGGTGCCCAAGGCACTCGGCGACTTCCTCGTCCTGCAAGCGATCGCGGAGACCGACGGCTGTGCGGTCGCCGTCGACGACGCGGACATCCTCGCCGCCCAGCGCCGGGTCGCTTCGCTCGAGGGGTCGTTCATCTGTCCCGAGGGTGCGGCCAACTTCGCCGCCGTCCGGCAGCTCCGCGAGTCCGGCTGGATCAAGCCGGGCGAGCAAGTCGTCGCCCTCAACACCGGTACCGGGCTCAAGTACCCGGAAACCGTCCCGCTCTAGTCATTCGTCGGCGGTGTGCATCCAGGCCCACCAATGGGACAGGACCAGGCCGGAGATCACCCCGAAGCCGAGGTACACCTGCCGCTCGTCGTGAGTCCAGTCACCGCCGAGCGGCAACAACATCAGGATCGCGAGCACGACGAAGGCAGCGGCGGCGAATGCCAACCGCGGGGCCAGTGCGCGGGGGCTGAACCACTGCCACAGCAAACCGACCGCGACCCCGGCCAATCCGAGACCGCCCAGCCACAACTGCTCCGACCGCTGCACCGGGTTGTCCGCGTTCGACGGCCAGTAGTTGGCCACGACGGCGGAGGCCACTACCGGGATCAGCCAGCCTGTCCTTCGGCGTGCATCCGCTGACTCTTCCTTCAGTACCGACATCGTCGCCCCCACTTCATGTGTGTGAGGGCGATGATGTCAGGTGATCAGGCCTGGCCGCGGCGGACGGCGAGGATGTGGCAGGGGTCGCCGTTGGGGTCGAGCTTCACGTAGTTCTGCTGGCCCCAGCGCCAGGTGGCGCCGGTGACCTCGTCGTACACGGTGAAGGTGTCCTCTGGGCGCATGCCGAGCGCGGCCATGTCGAGGTGGACGAGGGACTCGCGGACCGAGTGGGGGTCGGTGTTCACCACGACGATGACGGTGTCGCTGTGGCCGTCGGGGCCGGTGACGCGCTTGGAGAAGCACATGATCTGCTCGTCGTCGACCTGGTGCAGGCTGAGGTTGCGCAGCTGCTGCAGGGCCGGGTGGCGACGGCGGATGTTGTTGAGCAGGGTCAGGTACGGCGCGAGCGTGCGGTTCTCCGCGGCGGCGGCATCCCAGTCGCGGGGGCGGAGCTGGAACTTCTCGGTGTCCAGGTACTCCTCGGAGCCCGGCCGCAGCGCGACGTGCTCATACAGCTCGAAGCCCGCGTACACGCCCCAGGCCGGCGACGAGGTGGCGGCGATCGCGGCGCGGATCTTGAACGCGCCGGGGCCGCCGTACTGCAGGTAGGCGGTCAGGATGTCCGGGGTGTTGACGAAGAAGTTCGGCCGCAGGAAGTGGCCGGTCTCCTTGGTCAGCTCGACCAGGTACTCCTCGAGCTCCCACTTCTCGTTGCGCCAGGTGAAGTACGTGTACGACTGGTGGAAGCCGACCTTGGCCAGCTCCTGCATCATCGGCCGCCGGGTGAACGCCTCGGACAAGAAGATGACGTCCGGGTCGGTCTTGCGGATCTCGCCGAGGATCCACTCCCAGAAGTTGACCGGCTTGGTGTGCGGGTTGTCGACCCGGAACACGGTGACGCCGTGCGAGATCCACAGCTTCAGGATCCGCAGTACCTCGGCGTAGATGCCTTCGGGATCGTTGTCGAAGTTGATCGGGTAGATGTCCTGGTACTTCTTCGGCGGGTTCTCGGCGTACGCGATCGAGCCGTCAGCGCGGACGCTGAACCACTTCGGGTGCTCGGTCACCCACGGGTGGTCCGGCGAGGCCTGCAGGGCGAAGTCGATGGCGACCTCGAGGCCGAGCTCGCGGGCCCGGCCGACGAACGCGTCGAAGTCGTCGAAGGTGCCGAGCTCGGGGTGGATCGCATCGTGCCCGCCCTCGGAGCTGCCGATCGCCCAGGGGGAGCCGGGGTCGCCCGGCTTCGGGTCGAGGGTGTTGTTCGGGCCCTTGCGGTACGACTGGCCGATCGGGTGGATCGGCGGGACGTAGAGCACGTCGAAGCCCATCGCGGCGACGGCGTCGAGGCGCTTGGCGGCGGTCTTGAAGTTACCCGACACCCACTCCTGCTTCTCGTCGTCGTAGTAGGCGCCTTCGGAGCGGGGGAAGAACTCGTACCAGCTGCCGTACAAGGCGAGCTGGCGATCGACCCACACCGGGTAGGTCTCGGAGGAGGTGATCAGCTCGCGTACGGGGTAGCGGCCGAGCGCCGAGCGGACCTGCGGCGAGATGCCCGCGGCCAGTCGCGCCTCGGCCGGCAGTGCGCCGTTCGCCAAAGCCTGCGCGGCGTCACTCAGCGTCGAACGGTCCACCCGTACCGCAGGCGGTACGCCGGCCGCGGCGCGATCGAAGAAGGCAGCGCCTTCGGCGAACATCAGGTCGACGTCGATCCCGGCCGGGATCTTGATCTCGGCGTTGTGCCGCCAGGTGCCGTACGGATCGCTCCAGCCCTCGATGGCGAACGTCCACGCTCCCTGCTCCTGCAGGGTGACGTCGACCGTCCAGCGGTCCGTGCCCTGACCGACCGGCGTCATCAGCATCCGTCTTGTCTGTCCCGACGGTGACGTCAGCACGACATTCGCGTTCACCGCGTCGTGGCCTTCGCGGAACACGGTGGCCGCGATGGTGAAGGTCTCGCCCACCGACGACTTGGCCGGATACGCTCCGGCGTCGACGGTCGGGGTGACGTCGGTGATCGGGATGCGCCCAGTCATGGAGTTAACGAACCTTCGCTTTCCGCAGTAGCAGGAACAGGGAAGTACAACACTCACGCTATCGGTTCCCAGACCAGTGACGCGCCATGCGGGCGTCACGGTTTGGATCAAACTGTGGATCACTTGCTCACGGGGTGATACAGAGTGAACCTTTGGGGTTAGTGGTCTGGTCCTGCAAGTTCTTGCTCGCGTTGCAAGATCGATGCATCCCGGGGGTGCTGTCGGCTCTCCGGGCCGGTACGGTGTCCCGGTGCGAGCGATACGACGATTCTCCGTCCGCCCTGTCCTGCCCGAGCCGCTGACCGGTCTCGGCACCCTGGTGAACAACCTGCGCTGGGTCTGGCACCCGGAGACGCAAGACGTCTTCGAGGCCGTCGACCCGCTGCTGTGGCGCAGCACCGGTGGTGACCCGGTTCGGCTTCTCGGTGAGGTACCGGCGGCCCGGCTCGACGAGCTGGCCAACGACCACGCCTTCCTGCGGCGACTCGAGCTGGCAGTCGCCGACCTGAACGGCTATGTGACCGACGACCGGTGGTTCCAGGCCGAGGCCGGTTCGCCGGTCAGCTCGGTGGCCTACTTCTCCCCGGAGTTCGGCATCACCCATGTGCTGCCGCAGTACTCCGGTGGTCTCGGCATCCTGGCCGGTGACCACCTGAAGGCCGCGAGCGACCTCGGCGTACCGCTGATCGGTGTCGGTCTGCTCTACCGGCACGGGTACTTCGGTCAGTCGCTGAACCGTGAGGGCTGGCAGCAGGAGCGGTACCCGCTGGTGGACCCCGACGGTCTGCCGATCAGCCTGCTGCGTGATGCCAGCGACGCGCCGGCCACCATCAGCGTGAACCTGCCGGGCGAGCGCAAGCTGTGCGCGCAGATCTGGGTCGCCCAGGTCGGCCGCGTGCCGCTGCTGATGCTCGACGCCGACATGGAGGACAACGAGCCCGCCGAGCGCGAGGTCACCGACCGGCTGTACGGCGGTACGACCGAGCACCGGTTGCTGCAGGAGCTCCTCCTGGGTGTCGGTGGCGTCCGGGCCGTCCGTGAGTTCTGCCGGGTCACCGGCCACGCGGCGCCGGAGGTCTTCCACACCAACGAGGGCCATGCCGGCTTCCTCGGCGTCGAGCGGATCCGCGAGCTCGCCACCGACCAGTCGCTGGACTTCGACACCGCGCTCGAGGTGGCCCGCGGCGGCACCGTCTTCACCACCCACACCCCGGTCCCGGCCGGGATCGACCGGTTCCCGGTCGAGCTGATCCAGCAGCACTTCTCGCCGGACGTGTTCGGCGACGGCGTGCCGATCGACCGGATCCTCGCGCTCGGCGCGGAGGACTTCGAGAACGGCGACCCGTCGGTCTTCAACATGGCGATCATGGGTCTGCGGCTGGCGCAGCGGGCCAATGGCGTGTCGAAGCTGCACGGTGTGGTCAGCCGGGGGATGTTCGCCGGCCTGTGGCCGAGCTTCGACCCGACCGACGTGCCGATCACGTCGATCACCAACGGCGTGCACGCGCCGACCTGGGTCGCGCGCGAGATCCACCAGTTGACGTACGCCAACACGGACACCGCGGTCGACGGCGAGGGGATCTTCGAAGGCCTCGACAAGACGACCGACGCGCAGATCTGGGAGACCAAGCGGATCCTGCGGCAGCGCTTCATCGACGACACCCGGGCCCGGGTCCGCGCGTCGTGGGTGAACCGCGGTGCTTCGGAGGCTGAGCTGGGCTGGGTCGATTCGATCCTGGACCCGGACGTGCTGACGATGGGGTTCGCGCGGCGCGTACCGTCGTACAAGCGGCTGACGTTGATGCTGCGCGACCCAGCGCGGCTGAAGGCGATGCTGCTGCACCCGACTCGGCCGATCCAGATTGTTATCGCGGGCAAGGCGCACCCGGCTGATGAGGGTGGCAAGAAGCTGATCCAGGAGATGGTTCGCTTCGCCGACGACCCCGAGGTGCGGCACCGCATCGTCTTCGTGCCTGACTACGACATCGCGCTGGCGCAGCCGATGTACCCGGGCTGCGACGTCTGGCTGAACAACCCGCTGCGTCCGTACGAGGCGTGCGGCACGTCCGGCATGAAGGCTGCTCTGAACGGTGCGCTGAACCTCTCGATCCGCGACGGTTGGTGGGACGAGTGGTACGACGACGAGTTCGGCTGGGCGATCCCGTCGGCCGAGGGGATCGAGGACACGGATCGTCGTGACGACCTCGAGGCGCATGCGCTCTACGACCTGATCGAGAAGCAGGTCGCGCCGCGGTTCTACGACGGTGACGTCCCGGGCCGCTGGATCGAGATGCTGCGGCACACGATCAAGGAGCTCGGCCCGAAGGTGCTGGCGACGCGGATGGTTCGCGACTACGTCCAGCAGCTTTACGTCCCGGCGGCCGAGTCTTCGCGGCGGCTCAACTCGACGTACGAGGGCGCTCGCGCGCTGGCGGCG
Organism: Kribbella koreensis; assembly: GCF_039525325.1. Classification (NCBI taxonomy): domain Bacteria; kingdom Bacillati; phylum Actinomycetota; class Actinomycetes; order Propionibacteriales; family Kribbellaceae; genus Kribbella; species Kribbella koreensis. The sequence continues at coordinate 226,846 of NZ_BAAAHK010000001.1, read as the reverse complement.
TGGAAGCGGCAGGTCCGGGCAGCTTGGCCGGCCATCCGTGTCGACCACGTCGAACTGCAGGGCCTCGGCGATGTGCCGCAGCTCGGCACGACCGTTGGCATCCGTGCCTTCGTAACCCTTGGCGATCTGACGCCTGGCGACATCGACGTCGAAGCGCTGCACGGCCGGGTGAACTCCGAAGACGAGATCACCGACCCGGTCCGGGTGTCGCTGACGCTGGCCGAAACGTACGAGGGCAACCGCCACCGCTACGAGGGCGAACTCAAACTCGACCGCACCGGCCCCTTCGGCTACACGGTCCGAGTCCTCCCGAAGAACCCGATGCTCGCCAGCCCAGCAGAACTGGGTCTGGCAGCCGGTCCCTCGGACCCCGAAGACCCGGAAACCCCGGACCTTCCCGCAGGCTCCGAATTCTGAGCACCTGAACGCGGGCCCCGCCTACCTCACTAGGCGGGGCCCGCGTTGTTTGTTGCAGGCAAGGCATTCACCACGGCAGTGGTCGGCCGTCGCGGAAGAAGCCGCCGGTGGGGCCGTCGTCGGGGAGGTTGACGGCCCAGAGCACGCTCCGGGCGCCGTCACCGACGGGTCGGCCGCCTTGCCCCATGTCGGTGTCGGTCCATCCGGGGCAGATCGCGTTGACGAGGATGCGATCGCGGCGCAGTTCTCCGGCCAGCAGTCGCGTCAACGCGTTCAGTGCGGCCTTGGAGACGTTGTACGCCGGCGCGCCGCCGGTCATCTCGCTGATCGCGCGTTCGGCTGGGTCGTACAGAATCGCCGCATTGTTGATCACCGCATCGACCTGCCCGACCTGCTCTGCGGCCCAGTCGGCCGCCCTCTCTGCGTCATCGGGGTCGCTCACATCCAGCTTCACCGGCAGCAACCGCTCGCTGTCGCCGATACCGCGATTGGCGCCGGTGACGAGTGCGACTCTGGTGGACACTTTTCAGAGATATCACGCTGCCCGTTCACCGTGAGTGCTGTTCGGGAGCAACGCCAGCAGTTGCCGAGTGTGCCCTGGAAGCTCGGAGTCGACCAGGCCGTCGAGCAGCGCCCGCAGCGGCAGTGGCTGGTTGACCTGGATCTTGTCGTGCGACACGAGCAGCGTCGGCACCATCGTGTCCAGCTCGTCCCCACTCAAGCCGTCGTCGTAGAAGGTGCAGAGGGCTTGTCCTTGACGGCGAACGCGGTCCTGAAGTCCTGCGATCCCGCCCGTCACCGCGATGACGTGCTCGAGCGTCCAGGGGTCGTGAGCGATCCGGTTGTCGTACGCCGGAACGGTGCCTGCGGCAATCGACGCTGCCGCCGCGATGGTGGTGGCGTTGACGATCGTCACGTGGGCCAGGACCTGCTCCGCATTCCACTCGCCGGCGGCCGGCGTGACGACCGCATCGCCCGCGGATGCGACCGTACCGGCCGCATCCAGCAGTGCGCCGAATACTTCCTGAACCGTCGTGCTGTTCATGATCTCTCCTCATCTGCAACCCTTGGTTGCACATGAGACTAGCCGGAGTTTCCGCGATGCGCAACCATCTGTTGCATATCGCGGTGATCGCGGGTTAGGGTGATCCGCAACCAAGGATTGCAGGAGGATGGCATGGAGTTCGGAACGCTCGAACGCGAGATCTACGTCGGCGCCTCACCCGAGATCGTCTTCGACGTGGTGAGCAGTCCCGAGCACCTGAAGGAGTGGTGGCCGGATGACGCCCGGTACGAGGCGACGCCGGGTGCTGAGGGGGAGATCGTGTTCGGCGACCCCTCTGCGGGCGGCCAAGTCGTCCAGTTCACCGTCGTCGACGCCGCTCCGCCCCGGATGTTCTCGTTCCGCTGGACCCATCCGGCCGGCGACGTGGCGAAGGAGGGCAATTCGTTGCTCGTCACCTTCGACCTGATCCCGTCGGGCGAGGGCACGCTGGTGAAGATGACGGAGACCGGCTTCCGCGAGATGGGCTGGGAGGCCGCGGTACTGGAAGCGCAGTACAACGACCACGCCACCGGCTGGGACTACTTCCTGCCCCGGCTCCCCGTGTACGTCGCAACGCTGGAGGCACACTCATGAGCCCCACCACGGTCGACGACGACCTCTGGTCCGCCATCGGCGACCCAACCCGCCGGCGCATGCTGGACCTCCTCCTCACCACCGGCGAAGGCACCGCCACCACCCTCGGCCAGCAACTCCCCGTCACCCGCCAGGCGGTAGCCAAACACCTCACCGTCCTCGACCGAGTAGGCCTGGTCCAGTCCCGCTCGGCAGGCCGCGAAAAGCTCTACCACGTCAACGAAGCCCAGCTGGCCCGAGCAGTAACCCAACTAACCTCGGTAACCGCCGCCTGGGACGCCCGCCTCCACCGCATCAAACACCTAGCCGAATCAATCCAGCGCAAAGCCACCACCACGCCCGCCCAACCCAAGAAAAACTCTTAGGCACCGATCCACCTCGATTGTCGATGTCGGGGTGTGTTGCTCGTATGGAGGGAGAGAGGGCGGAACGGCCGCGCTCGGGAAGCTGAGGGGATCGGTCATGGGTAACTCGGTTCTGTACATGTCGATGTCGCTGGACGGGTTCATCGCCGGGCCGGGTGACACGCCGGCGAATCCGGGTGGGGACGGGTTCATGCGGTTGCACGACTGGTTCATCGGGCCGGATGGGGAGTTCGGCAATGTCGAGGGGCCGGCGCGGGATGTGATCGAGGAGATGAGTGACTTCGGTGCGATCGTCGCCGGGCGTAACACCGTCGAGCAGGTCGATCACTGGGGTGGTGAGCGGAACGGCGGCGTACGGATTTTCGTGCCCAGTCATCGCCCTCCGGCGCCGTCGGTGGCGAAGTACCCGAAGGTCAGCTACGTCACCGACGGAATCGCCAGTGCGATGGCGCAGGCGAAGGAAGCATCAGGCGACCGACGGGTGATGGTCCACGGCGCCTACACGGCCCAGACCGCCCTAGAAGCAGGTGTCCTGGACGAACTCCAGATCCACCAGATCCCAGTCCTCTTCGGTAACGGCCGCCGCCTCTTCGACATCCTCCCCGACAGAATCGAACTCGACATCCTCAAGGTCGTGGACACCCCCGAAGCCACCCACATCCGCTACCGCGTCCACCACTAATCCCACCTGCCCCGTGTCTGGGTGGGAGGATCCCTCGGGTGAGGGTTCGGGAGATTCAGCAGTTGCCGATGGTTGGGTTGGCCGCGGTGGGTGGGGTTGGGCTGGCGGCGCAGGCTCGGCTCAATGGTGGGCTGGGGGCGAGTCTCGGTGACGGGGTTGTCGCCTCGATGATCTCCACCGCGAGCGGCATCCTCGTCCTGCTGGCGATCGTCCCGACCTCGCGCGGCGGCCGGCGAGCACTACGTCAACTCCGTGAGGCGCTGCGAGTACAAGGCCTCCGGTGGTGGCAATGTCTCGGCGGGGTCGGAGGCGCCCTGTATGTCGTCAGCCAAGGCGTCAGCGTCGGCTCCCTCGGCGTCGGCATCTTCGTGGTCGCCGTCGTCGGCGGTACGTCGGCCGGCAGCCTCGCCGTCGATCGCGCCGGCCTCGGACCAGGTGGCCCGCGCGCGATCACCACCCCACGCGTCATCGGCGCAACCACCGGTGTCGCCGCCGTCGCCATCGCCGGTCACGACCAACTGACAGGTGACAGCAACCTCTGGCTTCTCGCACTTCCCGTGATCGCAGGCCTGGCGCTGGCTCTGCAGTCCGCACTCAACGGCCGCGTCGGCGCCATCGCCGGCTCACCGTGGGCCGCCGCACTCGTCAACTTCACCGTCGCCGGCTGCACGCTCTGCATCGCGCTCCCGATCGAATTCCTCTTCCGCGGCCCCACCCCTGGCGAACTCCCAACCAGACCCTGGCTCTACTGCGGCGGCTTCATCGGCGTCTCCATCATCGCCATCGCAACCACCGTTGTCCGCCGGGTAGGAGTACTCGTCTTCGGCCTAGCCAGCGTCGTAGGCCAACTCCTGGGCGCCGTCCTACTGGACACCTTCACCGACCACCGCCCACCCGCCACCACCTGGATCGCAATAGCCCTGACCCTCGCCGCCGTAGCCATCACCATGCTCCCCAAGGCCCCACGCCCGCCCGCAAATACCACCACCTCCGCCTGAAGCCGCCATCGCGACGGACGACAAGCTGCGGCGCCTAGGGCACCACCACGCGACGGTTGAGGTCGACTGTTACCGGGGGATCGCCGGCCGGTGATAGTTGCAGGATCTGGTCGCCAGGGCGCAGCCGGGGATCCGCCGCGTAACGAGCAGCCAGTACGCCGGACGCTGCGTCGTCTCCGTTGTCGGCCGCGACCAGCAGCGTCGCGATCTCGTCCGCCAGCTCCAGATCGGCGCCGTCCAGCGAGCCGGTCATCGCACCCCAGCTGTCCCACAGCAACAGCTCATCACCTTGCAGGTGTGCCAGTTGGAAGAAGACATAGTTCCGAATGAACCATCCGCCCTTGATCGGCAGCCCCGGATCTACCCCGAAGTCGTCACCGTCCAGCTCGCCCGAGCGATACCCCAGCCACACCTCAGCCGCCGACCGGAACCATCCGGGAACCATGTCCTGTGGATCGAACTTCCAGTGCGGTCCCGGGTCGAGCTGAGCGTCGACCATCACCCAGCGCTCGCCGTTCCAGTACTCCACGACGACATGGTCGTGGTTGAACCCGTCGGCGAAGTACCGGCTGAACCCGATCCGGCTGCGCGCCGGGATCCCCTTGTGTCGCAGGGCGGACACCGTCATCAAGGTGTAGTCGCGGCAGCACCCGACGATCCGGTCGAAGGGCTCCCGTGGCACGGCCAGTGCGGTGCCGTTGCGGCGTTGGTCGGTGGTCAGCATCGCCGACACCCAGCGATGGTTGATCTCCTGGTAGCGATCTCCGGTGAACTCGATCCCGCCGCCGCGGTAGTGGATCAAGAGGTTCCGGATCACCGCGGTCAGTCCGGCGATGTCGGAGGACAGTGCGTCGAACAGCCCCGCGTGCACACCCGGGTCGCTGTAGGGAGTCTGGTCCGCGTAGTTCATCGTGCTGTTCCTTCGATCGGTTGGGCGATGTCGACGACCAGGGCCGGCCCGTCGACGTACTGGAAGTCGTGGTGGTAGATCTCGCGGACCGCCCCGGTCGTCGGACGACCTGATCGGCGGATCCAGTTGTCGAGCAGGTCGTAGGCGAGCATGATCCGCGGATACGCGCATTCGTCCTTGCTGATCGTGCAGTAGGCCTCGGTGCGCGCAGGCTCGACCCGGATGGCGATCGGCCCGCCTGGCTCGACCGCGCCGGTGAAGGGCACGCAGACCTCGACGGTCGCCTCGCTCTCCGGCGTCACCGGGCCGTGATAGATCACCCATGAGCCGCCGGTCAGCTCGGCACCCGCCTGCGCCAGGTGCGCCCGGATCTCCAGCGTGGACGAGACGATCACGCCGATCAGCGACTGTTGATCGGTGTCGGCGCGAATGGCCGCCACCTTGGCCGCGGGCACCGAACGCGTCAGTACGTCGCGAGCCGGCCACCCCGGACTGGTCGACGACCCAGCGTCGGACGACCGGAGCATCCGATCCCGCAGATACTCCAGAGTCGCGTGCCGGGCCTGGTTGGTCGCCTGCTCGGCTGCCCACCACCGGTCCAGCCGGATCAGCCCGTCCTCGTCCGACCCGGACAGCACCTCGGTGATCGTGGCCAGCGGCATGTCGAGCTGGCGCATCACGCTGATCCGCCGGGCCCGCTCGAGTTGGCTCGTCGAGTACAGCCTGGCGCCGGTCCCCGGAGCGATCCGGCTAGGAGCGAGCAGCCCCGATACGTCGTACAGCCGCAATGCCTTGTGGGACAGCCCTGAGCGCCGGCCGAACTCGCCGATCGTCAGCTCGCCCTCGATCTCCCGTGCCTCTGCCATGCCCGTCAGTGAACACCTTGCCCCAGGGGCAGGGGCAAAGTTTCTCCACAGGCCTTGCGATCATGACGGTAACGATATATCTTTAGTGTCATGAACAATATCGAGGAGGAACCCATGAACACCCCCAACACTGAAATCAGAGGCCGCCGAGGCGGTCACCGACACCCCCGCCGCGGTGGACCGCGGATGGGAGAAGGCATGCCGATGCACCGCGGACGCGGTGGTCGGGGCCCGGGCCGCGGCTCAGGCCGCGGACGCGCCCCTCGCGGCGATGTCCGAACGGCTGTCCTGATCCTGCTCGGCGAGGAGCCGATGCACGGCTACCAGTTGATGCAGGCCATCGCCGACCGCAGCGGCGGACGCTGGACCCCCAGCCCCGGTGCGATCTATCCGACCATCAACCAGCTGGAAGACGAGGGCCTTGTGACCGTCACCGCGGACGCCGGCCGCAAGCTCGTCACGCTGACCGACGCCGGCCGTCAGTACGTCGAGGAGCGTCGCGAGACCTCCGCCGACCCCTTCGCCGGCTTCGCGACCGCAGAGCCCGCCAACGACCTGCGTGGACTGCTCGAGGAGCTGCACTCAGCCACTCGCCAGGTAGCCCGCAGCGGCTCGGACGAACAGCGCGCAGCGGCAGCCAAGATCCTTTCCGAGGCTCGCCGGTCGCTGTATCTCTTGCTGGCCGACGGCCCGAAGACCCCCGAGGCCTGAAAAAACCTGCACCTCGCAGGGAACGTTTCGGCCGAACGGCTCCTCTTCCTCGATGTTCACACATCTGAGGAGGGGCCGAGATGGGGATCCGAAAGCTCGCCGCAGCGGTACACATCCTGCTTGCGGCGGCTCACGTCTACTGGGCAACTGGCGCAACCTGGCCCGCGCCCGACGAGCGATCACTCTCCCGAGCGGTCATCGGTGGGGAAGCGTCATTCGCTCCCCACATAGTGCTGCCACTGGCGGCGTTCCACCTGCTCCTGGCAGTCGCGGTACTCCGGTCTGACCGGTCCGCCCTGGCCAGAGTCGTAGTGGCCGGACTCGCAGCCGGCCTGGCCGCGCGAGCAACTCTCGGCGTCGCCTGGGCCTTCGTCGAGACAGACGCCGGTACTGCGTTCCACTGGCTCAACCTATTGCTCTACACACCGGCCTGCGTGGCTCTCCTGGCGATCGACGTCAGATTGCTCCAGGCCAAGTGGCTCAAGCGACTAGTCATTCCACTGCCCGTTCTCGGCGTAGTACTAGTCAGCTTGCTGGCCTACGGCTATCAGCCAACGGCCCAGCCGAGCCCCCAGCCATCTAGAGACTCCCGGTACGTCGAAACGCCGCTGGCAACGTTCCACTACTTGCAACGCGGTACCGGCGCACCCGTCGTGCTCCTGTCGCCAGGCGCCTCGCCGGCTTCGGCCTGGCAGCCTGAACTGGACGCTCTGTCGAAGACCCATGCCGTGTATGTCGTGGACCTCCCCGGTCAAGGGGAGACCCGACTGCACGGTAATGGGTTCGCCTTCGACCTGGACGCCATGACGGGAGCGCTGGGGGAGTTCCTGGACCAGCTCGACCTGCACCAGGTCGTCCTGGGCGGGAACTCCTGGAGCGGTGGCTGGGGGCTCGCCTATGCGCAGCAGCATCCCGAGCGGGTGTCCAAGCTGCTCCTGCTGGCGCCTTCCGGGCTGGCTGAGCCGGACCCCGCGAGCTGGGAGGCATTGAAGTTTCCGCTCGCCGGTGAACTACTCGCGAAGCTCGGTGCCAGTCGGTCAGCCGTGCAGGCAGCGGTCCGGGATCTCTTTGTCCACAAGGACCTGGTGACTCCGGCGCTTGTCGACCAGATGTGGGTGCCGGGCACGTATCGTGACAACGTCCGGGCGATGTACGCGCTCGAGCGCGGCCTCGACTGGCGCGTCACTCAAGCGGCCTTGCCGCGCACCGGGCAACCTGTGCTGATCATCTGGGGCGAGGAGGACACAGTGCTGCCGGTCGCGCAAGCGCAGCGCTTCGCGAAGTTGTTGCCACATGCAACGGTCCGGACACTGGCGGGCTGCGGGCATGCCCTCACTCTGGACTGTGCGGATCGGGTGACGCCGTTGCTGGAAGAGTTCGTGCAGTGATCGATGAACCCGAGCAGTTGGTGCGCGCGGCGCAGCGAGGTGACACGCTCGCCATGCACGACCTGCTCGACCAGTTGGCGCCGTACGTCGGACGGATCTGCGCACCGATCGCCTTGAGCAACGGGCCGGACGCGGCCCAGGAGGCGCTGGTCGCGGTGTTCAAGTCGCTCGGCACGCTGCAGGAGCCGGCCGCGTTGTTCGGCTGGGTCCGGGCGATCGCGATCCGCGCGGCGATCCGGGTGGCGAAACAGGACGAGCGCCAGGTCGCCGCCGATCTGGCGGAAGTACCGGCTCGCGGTGATCCGCAACTCGCGGTCGACATCCGCGACACCTTGGCACGGTTGTCGCCCGAGCATCGCGCACTACTCGTTCTGCGGGATCTCGAGGGGCTGGACGAACGCGAAGCGGCGGCGCTGCTCGCGGTACCGGCAGGAACGGTGAAGTCCCGCCTCCACCGAGCTCGGGCAAGTTTCCGAAAGGCATGGGCATCATGACCGACGATTGGCCGGACGTTCAGCTGGATTCCGTACGACGGCTGCGCGCGCTGGCAGCCGGCATCCCCGGCGCCACCGTGACCGAACGCGTGTACGACACCACGCCTGCCCACGCGTGGGATCTGATCTGGGGCGACGGCAGGACCTTCGTCGAGTTCCAGACCGACATGAAGAAGATCGAGTGGATCGAGCGTGACGGGGACCAGGTGCAGTTGCAGGTTCGCAGCCACTACGGCATGCGGGCCCGGCTGCGAGGGACCATTCGCCCTGGGTGGTGCTGGTTGCAGAGCCGCTTCCTGTTGATGGGCATGGCGGTCGCTGAAGAACCAGGCGGCGGTACGCGAGTAGCCCTCACCGGCGGAGTCCGGGTGCCAGGCCGCGCGGCGCTCATCCCCATCGGTGTCCGCCGCGAGAGCACCAAGTCCCTCAACCGCCTGAAGGCAATGCTTGAGGCCCGGACCTAGTCAGTGGGCGACGGTGGCTGGGATTGCGGCTAGGAGGGCCTTGGCCAGGGGGCGGTAGCCGAGGTCGTTGGGGTGGAAGAGGTCGGGGGCCAGCTTGCCGCGCCAGGGTGGGCGGACGTGGCGGGAGAGTTCGGCGACCGGGAGGCCTCGTTCGGCAGCGGCGGCATGGATTGTGCGGTTGATGCCGGCGACATACGGGCTGCAGAGGCTGCCGATTCCCCAGAAGCGGTTGGGAAGGAGCAGGTCCATCACGACCGAAGGAGACGGGAGGCGCTGGATGAGTTGGCGCAGGTTGCTGTGCACCACTTTCGGTGCGGTGCCGAGGATGTCGTTGCTGCCGATTCCGCAGGTCACCAGGTCTGGCTCGATGCCGAGCTTGTCGAGCATCGGGAGTTGGTCGTGGAGGACGTGAGCCGCCTGGGCGCCGGCACGGGAGAGGTTGAGCACGCGCCACGGTCGGCCGCCAGACTCGTTCAGGACGTTGACCGTCTGGCCGACGTACCCATGCAAGGGGGTCGTCGCCCCGAGGCCCTGGGCGGTCGAGTCGCCGAGCACCACCCAGAGCGGGCCGTCGCCGGCGAGCGCTGTCTCGTTCTGACGAGTCCAGTACTCCGCGTACGTCCGCGCCTGTACGTCGACATAGGCAACCCCGTCGCACCACCGACGGAACGCGCGCCGCGCCGTCGTCCGGTCGGCGTCACCCCACCGCACCACCATCTGATGCAGCACACCGATCGGCGTCGCGTGATCGTGCTCACTACGTTCGTAGTGCCTTTCGGCAGCACCTAGTAAAGCCATTGGCCCCCCTCTGGTCATCACCTCGGCGCCGGAACACACGAGGTGACCCGGAGGTGAACAGCTGGTGACCAGCGAAGGTACCTGATGAAGATGAACAACCCAGCGAGCGATTTTCAGAGCGCGCGGAGCAGTACCAGACACCGAGGGGCGAGGGGGACGACGGCGCCGGCGACGACCTCGGTGGCGCCGCTGGAGCTGGTGTCGAGGACTACCTCGTACGCCGGTGCCCAGGAGGCGTCGGGGACTACGACGTCGCGGGTTTCGGCGGTGGCGTTGAGGGCGAGGAGGAAGGAGTTGTCGACCGGAACGTTGCCGTCGGCATCGGTTCCGCGGATGGCGTCGCCGGCCAGGAACATGCCGATGGTGCGGAGGTTTCCGTCGTGCCAGTCGGCTTCGGTCATCTCGCCGCCGTGCGGGGCGATCCAGGAGAGATCCTTGCGGCCGCCGGGCACGACTGGCTGGCCGGAGAAGTAGTGCCACTGGCGCAGGGTCGGGTGGGCGGCCCGCAACGCGAGCAGCTTCTTGGTCAGCGCGAAATGATCCGACCAGACACCAGGCAGCGACCAGTCGAACCACGAGGTCTCGTTGTCCTGGCAGTACGGATTGTTGTTGCCGTGCTGCGTCCGCCCGCACTCGTCGCCGGCCGTGATCATCGGTACGCCGGTCGACAGCACCAGCGTCGCCATCAGGTTCGCCATCTGCCGCTTGCGCAACGCGACGACGCCGGGATCGTCCGTCTCGCCCTCGAAACCACAGTTCCAGGACCGGTTGTCGTCGGTCCCGTCGCGATTGTCCTCGCGGTTGAGTTCGTTGTGCTTGTGGTCGTAGGACACCAGGTCGCGCAGGGTGAATCCGTCGTGCGCGGTGACGAAGTTGATCGACGCATACGGGTACCGCCCGTCGTCGCCGTAGAGATCGCTCGATCCGGACAGCCTGTACGCGAGGTCCTGTACGCCGTACGACGACGTGCGCCAGATGTCGCGCACACTGTCGCGGTACTTCCCGTTCCACTCCGACCAAGGCGTCCCGAAGTTGCCGACCTGATAGCCGAAGTTCCCGACGTCCCACGGCTCGGAGATCAGCTTGACCCGCCCGAGCACCGGATCCGCCGCGACCTCCGCCAGGAACGGATGCCCGACCGTGTCGACCTCGTGGCGCTCGTTGCGGATCAGCGTCACCGCCAGGTCGAACCGGAACCCGTCGACGCCCATCTCCTCGACCCAGTACCGCAGCGAGTCCATCACCAGCCGGCGGACCTGCGGATGCGACGTGTCGACCGAGTTGCCCGTCCCGGTGACGTCGTACATCGTGCCGCCCTGCGTCAGCCGGTAGTACGCGCGATTGTCGAGCCCGCGGAAGCTCAGCGTCGGCCCATCGAAGCCACCCTCGGCCGTGTGGTTGTAGACGACGTCGAGGATCACCTCGATCCCCGCGGCATGGAACGCGGCGACCATTGCCTTGAACTCGGCAACCTGCTCACCCAGCGACCCGGATGACGAGAACGGAGCATGCGGCGCGAAGTAGTTGAGCGTGTTGTAGCCCCAGTAGTTGGGCAGCCCGCGCGCCGCGATGGCCGGCTCGGTCAGGAAGTGGTGGATGGGCAGCAACTCGACCGAGGTGACCCCGAGGTCGACCAAGTAGGAGATGACTGACGGGTGGGCCAGTCCGGCGTACGTGCCGCGCTGGTGCTCCGGTACGTCAGGATGCAGCCTGGTGAACCCCTTGGTGTGGAGCTCGTAAATCACCGTCTCGGTCCACGGAACCGGCCTGCTGATCGGCGGCGGCGGCTCCGACGACGCGACAACCACCCCAACCGGCACATGCCCGGCCGAGTCGCCCTCCGAGGAGTCGTAGATCAGCGGCGAGGCGAAGTCGAGCTCCCCGTCGACCGCCCGCGCATACGGGTCGAGCAGCAGCTTGGCCGGGTTGAACCGCAGCCCGTGCGTCGGGTCGAACGGCCCGTGCACCCGGTACCCGTACCGCTGCCCGTGCCCGACCCCGGCGACGAACCCGGTCCAATACTCGCCCATGTGCGCGAGGTCCAGATTGCGCTGGCCCCCTTGCTCGTCGATCAGCGCCAACTCGACCCGCTCGGCGGCGGGCGCCCAGACGGTGAAGGTCGTGCCATCGGACTGGACCACCGCGCCCAGCCGGAGGTCCGGATCGGGCGATGGGCCGAGCGCATTCGGGGCGGCGGTGGCTTCGGTCACCGGCACATTGTGCCCATGACAGGTCAAACCGCGCTGCCTGGGAGCGAAACCTGATACAAGTCCTGACAAATATGCAGGGAGTGTTATTAACTTACTCCCGACCACGCGGCCCTAGTGAAGGAACTCCATGTCTGACTCTGACCTGACGGTCGGGCTGATCGGCGCGGGCAACATCGCGCACGTTCACGTCACGGCCTGGCAGGCGCTCGGCGCGCGGGTGCTGGTGCACTCGGCCGCCGGCGCCGAGGAACTCGCCGCGCGGTACGGGCTGGAGTTCGCCCCGACGCTCGACGGCCTGCTCGCCGAGGTGGACTTCGTCGACATCGTCACGCCCTCGGCGACGCACAAGGAGATCGCACTGGCCGCGATCAAGGCCGGCCGCGACGTCATCTGCGAGAAGCCGCTCGCACTGCGGGCCAGCGACGCGCACGAGCTGTCCGAAGCGGCCGCTGCGGCGGGCGTACGGATCTACCCGGCGCATGTGGTCCGGTACTTCCCGGAGTACGTCGCTGCGCACGAAGCAGTCCTCGAGGGGCGGATCGGCAAGGTAGCCGTCGCCCGCTTCTTCCGGCAGGCGTCCTCCCCGGCCGGTGCCGGCTGGTACCGCGATGTCGCCCGCTCCGGCGGCGTCATCATGGACCTGATGGTGCACGACCTCGACCAGGCCCGCTGGCTGTGCGGCGAGGTGACCAGCGTTTACGCCGTACAGAGTCCGCCGAACGTGGATGGCATCAGCCCGGTCAACGTAGCGGCCCACGTGACGCTGACCCACGAGGGTGGCGCGATCAGCCACCTGCGGGCGACCTGGGGTGTGCCGGGGACGCCCTTCCGGACCGGCTTCTCCATTGCCGGCTCCACTGGCCTGCTCGAGTACACCTCGGATAAGGAGACCGGCTATGCCGAGGAGCTTCAGGGAGAGTCGGACAGCGGAGACCTGCTGATCCCCGAGTCGACTCTCTATGAGAGCCCGTACCTGACCCAGCTGCGCGAGCTGTCCACTGCCCTCAAGAACGGCTCCACGCCCCGAGTGGTTGCTGCAGATGGCACGGCGGCGGTCTACCTGGCCGAGGCGGCCCGCGTATCGATGACGACTGGTCGCACTGTCGACATGACTACCTTCGACCCGGCAGGAGTACCCGCATGACCCTGAAGGTAGCGATCGCCTCCTTCGCCCACACTCACGCTTCGTCCTACGCCGGGCTGCTCAACTCACTGCCCGACGTGGAGGTGCTCTCCTCGGACCCCGATGGCGCGGCCGCCCCCGACGCTGGTCCCCGAGGCGCTGACTTCGCCGCCAAACTAGGCATCCCCTACGTCGACTCCTACGACGAGCTGTTCGCCTGGGGCCCGGATGCCGTCGTGGTGACCGCGGAGAACGCACTCCACCGCGGCCTGGTCGAGCGAGCCGCCGCAGTAGGCGCACACGTGCTCTGCGAGAAGCCACTGGCGACAGAGGTAGCCGACGGCGAAGCCATGCTCGCCGCTTGCGAGGCAGCCGGCGTGATCCTCATGACTGCCTACCCGGTGCGCTTCGCGCCGTCGTACGGGCGGCTGCGGGCATCGGTCGAGGCAGGTCGTCTGGGCGACGTGTTCGCAGTTATGGGGACTAACAACGGGAAGATCCCCTATGCCCAGCGGCAGTGGTTCACGGACGCCAAGCTGGCCGGCGGGGGAGCGATGGTCGACCACACGGTCCACTGCGCCGACCTGATCGACGGGCTGACCGGTGGCGCGGAGGCAGTAAGGGTCCATGCTGTGGCCAACCACGTGCTGCACCAGGACAAGGGTGTGGAGGTGGAGACCGGCGGCCTGGTCACCATCACCTACGACAACGGGCTACTGGCAACCATCGACTGCTCCTGGAGCGTGCCCGACAACGGGCCGACTTGGGGTGGCGTGACGCTGCAGGTGACGGGTACGAAGGGCTCGGTGGAGATAGCGCCGTTCCAGTCGCATGTGGGCGGTACGGACGCTTCCGGTGAGGTCTTCCTCTCAGTAGGCGGCGACCTCGACTCGATGATGCTTGGCGAGTTTCTGAGCGCAGTACGGGCCTCTGGCAAGGCAGTGCCCGGTACTGCGCCCGCTGTGGTCCCGCAGCCGGACGGTGCAGTCGGCCTGCGGACCCTGCGCATCGTCGACGCCGCCCGTCGATCGGTAGCCGCCGGGCAGCCCGTCGACGTGTAACCGGGACCTCCCGGTAGTACGAGTATTCGCAGTGGTCCGGTACCGTGCCCGGGGATGTGACCGGCGGGTAGTGCTGAGACTGAGGAGCTGTGATGGGTGAGTTCGTCAACCTGACCGTGGCCGACGGGGTCGGCACGATCCGGCTGGACCGGCCGAAGATGAACGCGCTCAACGTGCAGGTCCAGGACGAGATCCGCGACGCCGCGCTGGCGGCGACCGCGGACGACGCGGTGCGGGCCGTCGTGATCTACGGCGGCGAGCGGGTCTTCGCAGCCGGCGCGGACATCAAGGAGATGGCTGACATGTCGTACGCCGACATGGTCAAGCGCTCCGGTCCGCTGCAGGCCGCGCTGAACGCGGTCGCCGCCATCCCGAAGCCGACCGTCGCGGCGATCACCGGCTACGCGCTCGGTGGCGGCTGCGAGCTGACCCTGTGCGCGGACTACCGGATCGCGGCGGACGACGCCAAGCTCGGCCAGCCCGAGATCCTGCTCGGCGTCATCCCCGGCGCCGGTGGCACGCAGCGGCTCTCGCGGCTGATCGGGCCGTCCAAGGCCAAGGACCTGATCTTCACCGGCCGCTTCGTGGACGCGGCCGAGTCGCTGCAGATCGGGCTGGTCGACAAGGTCGTACCGGCTGCCGAGGTGTACGACGCCGCTGTTGCCTGGGCCTCGCAGTTCTCCAAGGCGGCCTCGCTGGCGCTGCGCGCGGCCAAGGAGGCGATCGACGCCGGGCTCGGGGTCGACCTGCACACCGGGCTGGAGATCGAGCGGCAGCAGTTCGCGGCCCTGTTCGCCACCGAGGACCGCACGATCGGGATGAAGTCTTTTGTCGAGAACGGCCCCGGCAAGGCCGAGTTCAAGGGAATCTGATGACCACGTCTGCTTCGAAGCCCGCTGCCACCGCCGAAGAGGTCGAGGCCGCGTGGAACGACAACAAGCTCGCCCAGGTGCTCTACCACGACTGGGAAGCGTCGACCTATGACGAGAAGTGGTCGATCTCGTACGACGAACGCTGCGTCGACTACGCCCGCGACCGGTTCACCGACGTCGCCGGGTCCGACGGCTGGCCGTACGCCAAGTCGCTCGAGATCGGCGCCGGCACGGGCTTCTTCACGCTGAACCTGAAGCTGGCCGGCGTACTGGCCGAGGCGCATGTCACCGACCTGTCGCCGGGCATGGTCGAGGCGGCCAAGCGCAACGCGGACACGCTCGGCTTCGCGATCGAGGGCAAGGTCGCGGACGCGGAGAAGCTGCCGTACGACGACGACACCTTCGACCTGGTGATCGGGCACGCGGTGATCCACCACATCCCGGACGTCGAGCTGGCGTTCCGCGAGATGCTCCGGGTGCTCAAACCGGGCGGCCGCTTCGTCATCTGCGGCGAGCCCACCCGGTACGGCGACTTCGTGGCGCGCCGGCTGTCGCGGTTCACGTGGTGGGCGACGACCAATGTGACCAAGCTGCCGGCGCTGTCGCATTGGCGCCGGCCGCAGTCGGAGCTGGACGAGTCGTCGCGGGCGGCCGCGTTGGAGGCCGTGGTCGACTTGCACACGTTCGATCCGGACACGCTGGCCCGGATGGCGTCGCGCGCCGGCGCTGTCGACGTACGGACAGTGACCGAGGAGTTGCTCGCGGCCTGGGTCGGGTGGCCGATCAGGACGTTCGAGGCCGCCGTACCGGAGGAGAAGCTCGGGTTCGGGTGGCGGATGTTCGCGTACAAGTCCTGGCTGCAACTGTCGAAGGTCGACAAGGTTCTGTCTCAGGTCGTACCCCATGAGCTCTACTACAACGTGTCCATCACAGGTGTCGCCCAGTAGCGGTGTACATACTGGACGGATGCGGTTGCTGACGGCGGCGAATCTGCGCTGGGTGGTGCGCCACCGGGCGTGGACGCCGTACTACCTGAAGCGCTACTGGCGCTTCGGCTGGTTCAAGCTGCGGCACCGCCATGTCGTCACCGAGGGATTCGTCTTCCTCGGCAAGAAACTGGAGATCGTCGCGCGGCCCGGGCACGGGCGGCTGATCCTCGGGCAGTGGGTGCATCTGGGTGACGAGACGCGACTGCGTGCCCATGAGGGCACCCTGCGGATCGGCGACAAGGTCGTCTTCGCCCGTGACGTCACCGTCAACTGCTACCTCGACATCGAGATCGGCGCGTCGACGTTGATCGCCGACGGCACCTACATCTGCGACTTCGACCACAAGACCGAGGACCTCGACCTCCCGATCAAGGACCAGGGCCTGGTCAAGTCACCGGTCCGGATCGGTCCCGACTGCTGGCTGGCCACCAAGGTCACCGTCACACGCGGCGCCGACATCGGCCGCGGCGTGGTGATCGGCGCCAACAGCGTTGCCCGAGGCAACATCCCGGCGTACTCCGTAGCCGTCGGCGTCCCCGCCGAGGTGGTCCGCGACCGCCGCACCCGCTACGAGGCAGACGCCCCTCGCCGCGCCTACCTGGCAGACCTGGCCAAATCCAACGCCGAAACCACCGCCCGCCTACAAGCCGGCCACCCCCCACCCACAGCACCCCCGCGCCCCTCCAGCGAAGCCGGTCACACCGCACCGACGGCAGAGCCGCGCCGCTCCAGCGAGGCCGGCCCGCTCGGCTCACCCAGTGCAGACGGAGGCTCGGAAACCACCTCCTCGGCGCAGGCCGACCCGACCCAGGCGAAGCCGTCCGCCGCGTCCGGCCAACGCTCGCCGACAGAGAATCCTTTGACTTTTGCAGTGGAAGAGGACGCGAGGGGTAACAGCGTCGGGACAACTGGTGATAAGGCAGATATGACCAGGGGGTTCTCAAGTTACTCGCCAGTCGTGCACTATGTCCCGGAAGTAGCCGAAGAGGAGACGCAGCGTGGCTGAGCAGGCGGACAAGGGGTCCATCCTGGACCAGGCGGCCGCCGACGGCTCGATCACCGACGCGCGGCACCGGGCGGTCGATCCGGTGCCGATCGTGGTGGCGGATGTGACGGACGGTGTGGATCTGGCTACGTTGGAGTCAGCGGACGGCGTGCCGTCCGCACCGATCTGGAGGGTGCGGCGCAAACTGTCGCCGCGCCCGGTACCGGGCAACCGACGCAGGAAACCGCCGGTCCCGGCACCGGTGACGGACGAGGAACCGATCCCGGCTGAGGAGATGGACGACGTGGGTACTCAACCCGACAAGGCGGCCAAGACCGCCGATGCCGAGAAGGCGGTGACACCGGACGTGGAGGCTGAGGAGACTCCCGCGACCGCGACGTCCGCCGAGGCGTCCAGCGCGCGCGGTACCACCGCGACCGCGACGAAGCCCGCGAAACCGAAGACGGCGGCCGAGATCGTCGCCGAGCAGAAGGCCCGCGAGAAGGCCGCCGCCGAGTCGCCTCAGGACGATACGGCGGTGACGAAGCCGGTCACCCGGCAACCCGCCGCGCCGAGCGCTGCCGCAGTACCGGGCGCGACCACGCCCAAGACCGGCGTCAAACCTGTCGCCGCCGCGGCCAAGAAGACCGCGACGTCTTCTTCCGGCTCGGGCAAGGCCGCGTTGTCCGCGGTGGGGTCGGGCGTCAAGCGCTTCCGGAACCTGCTGGCCTCGCTGGTCTGGCTGATCGCAGTCATCGCGGCCGCGTTGCTTGCCCTGGGCGCTCTCTTCACCGCGCTCGACCAGGCCAACCAGAGCAACGAGATCGTGAAGTGGGTGCTGGAGCGCGGTCACGACCTGGTGGGCCCGTTCAAGGACCTCTTCCGGCTCGAGACGGCGAAGAACACCCTGCTCGTCAACTGGGGGATCGCGGCGCTCGTCTACCTGATCATCGGCAAGATCGCCGAACGCTTTATCCGTCCCTGACCTGTACGCCGTCAGGCCGCGGCCCCCGTATTGGCTGGTCCGCCTACGTGGTCCGCGGCCGGGCGACGACGATGAGGTCGAGGCTGTCGTCGAGGTCGCCCGGCCGGATCACGAAGTCGTCGTACCTGGTCTCCTTCACCAGCTGGACCAGGTCGGCCGGCCACTGGGTGTGGTCCGACGCGAGTTGCGCGTCCACACACGACCCGTGCTGCCGCTCCCACGCGGTCAGCTTGTCGCCGTGCCAGAGGCCGAGCGTCTCGACGACCTCCAGGTCCGCTTCGACCAGCTCGACGAACTCGGGGCCGGTGAGTTCCCTGGTGTGATACCAGTTGCCGCTCGGGAAGGTCAGCCGGTTCGGAGTGCTCAGGACGATCGTGGCGCCGGGCGCTGTGATCCGCGCGCACTCCGTGATGAAGCGCGGCTGCTCCCACAGGTGCTCGATCGTCTGCAGCGACACGAGCAACTCGAAGGCGTCGTCGGCGAAGGCGGTCTGGACGAGATTGCCCTGCACCAGATTGACTTGTGGATAAGCCTTGGCGACGTGGCGAAGCGTCGTACCTTCATAGTCGAGACCGAACACCTGCCTGGCTCCGGCCCGGTGCAACAGGTCCGCGCCGTACCCCTCGCCGCAGCCGGCGTCGAGGGCGCGGCGGGTCTCGGATGTCAGCCAATTCGCCGTGATCCAGCGATAGGCAGCCTCGTGGCGCGCGAACCAGTAGTTCTCATGCCAGATCCCGGGGGCTGTTCTCTCACCGGTGAGCGGTAACGTCTCGGTCACCAGGTGACTGTAACTGTGATGGGACTCGCACGCGTCATATGTTTCTCGCGAGTAACATCCGTGGCAGGCTGGGAGAGACCGTTAACCAGAAGGGGTCCCACACGCTATGAAGATCGTCGTCTGCGCGAAGTTCGTGCCGGATGCCACGGCGGATCGCCGCTTCCGCTCCGAGGACAACACGGTGGATCGCGCCGGGGTCGACGGGCTGCTGTCCGAACTGGACGAGTACGCCGTCGAGACCGCGCTGACCGTGAAGGAAGCCGGCGACGGTGAGGTGACCATCCTCACGGTCGGGCCGGAGCAGGCTGCCGACGCCATCAAGAAGGGTCTCCAGATGGGCGCCGACGCCGGCGTCCACGTGAACGACGACGGCATCCACGGCTCCGACGCCGTGGCGACCTCGCTGATCCTGGCCAAGGCGCTGGGCAAGCTCGAGGCCGACCTGATCGTCTTCGGGATGGCGTCGACCGACGGCTCGATGGGCGTCGTGCCGGCGATGGTGTCCGAGCGGCTCGGGCTGCCCGGTGTCACGCTCGGCTCGTCGGTCACCGTCGACGGCAACACCGTGACGATCCGCCGGGACGGTGACACCGCCAGCGACACCATCGAGGGCACGCTGCCGCTCGTGCTGTCCGTGTCGGACCAGTCCGGCGAGCCGCGGTACCCGTCGTTCAAGGGCATCATGGCCGCGAAGAAGAAGCCGGTCGAGACCTGGTCGCTGGCCGACCTGGAGATCTCGCCCGACCAGGTCGGCGCCTCCTCGGCGTGGACCGAGGTCACCGAGGTGACCGCCCGCCCGCCGCGGTCGGCCGGCACGATCGTCACCGACGAGGACGGCAGCGGCGCTGCCCAGCTCGTCGAGTTCCTGTCCACCAACAAGTTCCTCTGAGGGGCGAGCAAACTCATGTCGAACGTTCTCGTTCTCGTCGACCACACCGGTGGCAAGGTCCGCAAGACGACCGCTGAGCTGCTGACCATCGCGCGCCGCCTCGGCGAGCCCGTCGCCGTCTTCATCGGCGACAACGTGCAGGACGCACTGCCCGCCCTCGGCCAGTACGGCGCGACCAAGGTGATCGCGCTGACCGACCCCGAGCTCACGCAGTACCTGGTGGCACCCAAGGCCGAGGCGCTGCAGCAGGTCGCGGCCAAGATCGAGCCCAGCGCGATCCTGATCTCTTCGAACTCCGAGGGCAAGGAGATCGCCGCCCGCTTGGCGGTCAAGCTCGACTCCGGCCTGATCACCGACGCCGTGGACGTGCAGGAGGGCCCGGTCACCACGCAGTCCGTGTTCGCCGGCAACTACTCGGTCCAGGCCAAGGTCACCCACGGCACGCCGATCATCACGGTCAAGCCGAACGCTGCGACCCCGGAAGCGGCCGAGACCTCGCCGGAGGTGGAGGAGTTCGACGTCACGATCTCCGACGGCGCGAAGACGGCCCGCATCACCGACTCCAAGCCCCGCGAGGCGACCGGTCGTCCGGAGCTGACCGAGGCCGCGATCATCGTCTCCGGTGGCCGCGGTACCGGTGGTGACTTCAGCCCGATCGAAGCCTTCGCCGACTCGTTGGGCGCAGCGGTTGGCGCCTCCCGGGCGGCAGTCGACTCGGGTTGGTACCCGCACGCCTACCAGGTGGGCCAGACCGGCAAGACCGTGTCGCCGCAGCTCTACATCGCTGCGGGCATCTCCGGCGCCATCCAGCACCGGGCCGGCATGCAGACCTCGAAGACCATCGTCGCCATCAACAAGGACGAGGAAGCCCCCATCTTCGAGCTGGTCGACTTCGGCGTCGTGGGCGACCTCCACAAGGTCCTCCCCGCCACCACCGAAGAGGTCACCAAGCGCAAGTCCTGAACCATCTGAACCAGATGAAGTGATCAGCGCCCGGTCCGGCCCCGCCGACCGGGCGCTGTCGTCCGCGAGTTGCTGATGATCAGGCCGGTGGCGCTGGCGAACCTGATTCGTTCGACCGGGTCGGCGATCTCATACCGCGGCTGCTGCCAGTCCCGCTCGGCCAGCGGCGTCTGGTCGGAGGCGACCCCGCCGCTTCGCCTCGCGCGGAGCCAGTAGCCGGTCGCCGCCGCCATCGGCGCGAGTCGTCCGCGCCGCCGGCGAGCGTGCGGTGCCAGACGTTCCGGCGTTCGCGAGTTCGTGTGTTGGGTTAGAGGCCGATGTCGGCTGGGCGGTAGGTGGGGGTGTGGCGGGCTTGGGATTTTTGTTCGTAGGCGTGGGCCAGGCGAAGGAGTACTGGTTCGGACCAGGCTGTGCCGATGAAGGTGATGCCGACGGGGAGGCCGAAGGCGAAGCCGGCGGGGACGTTGATGGCGGGGTAGCCGGCCAGTGCGGCGGGGGTGGAGCTGCCGCCCAGGTAGTTGTCGCCGTTGATGAGGTCGATCTTGCCCGGGGGTGCGCTGGTCGGCATCACGAGGGCGTCGAGGCGGTGCTGGCGTAGTACGGCGTCGATGCCTTCGGTGCGGGACAGCCGGTGGTTGGTGGCCAAGGCCGCGCGGTACTCCGCGTCGGAGAAGTCGAGCGCCTGGATGGCCTCCAGCCCGTCTTGGCGCACGTAGAGCAGCTCGCGGTCGGCGTGCTCGCGGTTGAAGGCGATCAGTTCGGGCAGGCTGCGCGGGTGGTCGCCTGGAGTTGTGGACAGGTATCGGTTGATCGCTCGCTTGGCCTCGTACGCCTGCACGACGATCGAGGTCTCGGTGTCCTCGAGTTGCTGCGCTGTCGGGATGTTGGCTGGGTCGACGATTGTGGCGCCGGCCTTTCGCATCACCTCGATCGCCTGCTCGGCGATCTCGTCGGCGTGGCTGCTGTACCCGAAGTACACCTCACGCGGTACGCCGATCCGCGCGCCCCGCAAGCCGTCGTCGTCGAGGAACTGCGTGTAGTCCAGGTGCAAGTGCCCGCGACTCGCCTTCGTCGCCGGATCCCGCTCGTCGACTCCGGCCAACGCGCCGAGCACGATCGCGGCGTCGCGGACGGTGCGGGCGATGGGGCCGACGCTGTCCTGGCTCGGTACTCCTTGGATCATGCCGGCGCGGCTGATCAGACCCACGGTGGGTTTCACACCCACGACCGAGTTGGCTGCGGCCGGGTCGACGATCGAGCCGTTGGTCTCAGTGCCGATCCCCGCGACGCAGAGGTTCGCGGCGGCCGCTACCGCCGTACCGGAGCTGGATTCGCTTGGGGATCGGTCGAGCTTGTACGGGTTGCGCGTCTGGCCGCCGCGGGCGCTCCAGCCGGGGTGATGGGTAATCGAGATGCCGCCGGCCCACTCACTCAGGTTGGTCTTGCCGAGCAACACCGCACCGGCCGCCCGAAGCTTCGCCGCCACGGCCGAATCCACCTTTGGCCGTCCGCCCTCCAACGCGAGCGAGCCGGCCGTCGTGTGCATCCGATCCGCTGTATCGAAGAGGTCCTTCATCAACATCGGCAACCCATGAAGCGGACCACGAACCCCACGTGTACGCCGCTCCGCATCCAGCCGCCGCGCCTCGCGCATCGCATCAGGATTGACCTCAATCACGGCCCGCAACCCAGGGCCGCGCCGATCGATCCTCTCAATCCGCTCCAGGTAATACCGAGTCAGCTCCACAGCAGAAATCCGCCCCACCACCATCTGATGGGCAAGCTCGGCGATCCCAGGACCATCCGGCTGCGCTCCCGCAGCCTGCGTCGCCGTGCCCTGGGCCGCCCGGCCCTGTGTCGCCGTCCCGCCGGCTGCCGCGTCCGTTGCGGACGTCACCCAGGGCGCCGTCGCGGCGGCTAGGCCCATCGCCAGTACTCCGCGCCGCCCGGGCGTGCTTCGCTCAAGCCTCATGTCCCACCTCTGCAGGGTCGTCGAGATCCACTCCCTCAAGCACACCGTCCAGTCATGCCGTCGGACATCACCTGCCCGCTACGGCTCCGGTAGCCCTGGCGCTACCCGGGTCCGCCGGGTGGCTTGCCGTCCGCGCCGGCGTCGGGCGTGAGGTGGGTCACAGGAGTCGTGCGGGCCGGGGGCGGCCCGTGGTGGGGTCGAGGGAGCGGTGATCTCGACGAAGGGGAGCGGGATGGCGGATGTGGACGCGGGTATGAGCGCGGGTGCCGGTGTGGATGTGGGCGCGGGGTTGGTGTTGCCGGGGGAGGAGGCTGTTGGGTTGATGGAGTTTTGTGGGGTTGGTGGGCAGGATCGTGAGGAGATGCTGGCGGCTCGGCCGGATGCTGTGAGAGAGCCGGAGTGGTGGGCGGTTACGGCTGCGTTGGCGGAGAGTGTTGTGCGGGAGATGGAGATGGCGGTTCCGTCTACTGGGTTTGAGGCTTGGCCGGCGGTGCCGATGGAGTCTTCGGCGGCGGGGTTGTTTGCGGGGGGCTTGGGCGTTGCTGGCTTGTGTTTCTCGGTTGGTTGAGGTGCATGCGCGGCGTGGGGTGCCGGAGGCGGTGACCAGGGCGACGGTGTCGGCGCTGGGTGGGGTGATGAGTACGCATCGGCAGATCTTCGGGCGGGCGGGGGTGGGGCTGATTCCGTTGTGGAGTCCGCCGTTGCGGTTCCGGGGGACGGATTTCGAGATCGGGCGGCATGCTTTCACGCGGGCTCAGCTGGGGATCGGCGACGGCGTTTCAGGTCACGTACTGATGATGCACATCCCGCCGACCGGGCGGCTCGATGCGCAGGCGTCCGAGGAGTCGGTTGCCCAGGCGACACGGCTGTTCGAGCGGTGTTATCCCGAGGAGCCCGTCGCCGCGTTCGTCTGTCACTCGTGGCTTCTCGATCCGGATCTCGCCGACTACCTGTCCGCGGACTCCAACATCATCCGATTCCAGCGGCGCTTCGATCTGCTCCCGCAGCTGCCCATGAAGGACCCGAGCGAGGGCGACCGCGAGATGATGCGGCTCGGCCTGCATCTCTCGGTACCTGACGATGGCCCGCTCACGGAGGACGACCTGGATCGAGTGCCCCAAGAGACCTCGCTGCAACGGGCCTTCGTCTCCCACCTCCGCGCCGGCGAACACTGGCAACTACGAACCGGCGTCCTCCGCAAGCCGAGCTGAGGCCGCACCTCGAGAAGGCCGAGGTGGGCTGACGACGCGGAGTTGGAGCATGGCGGCGAAGCGGGCTTCGGGGTCGTCGAGGTCGAGGGCGCCGACTTCGGCGAGGCGGCGGAGACGGTACCGGAAGGTGTTGGGGTGCACGTAGACGGCGGCGGCCGCGGCGATGACGTCGCCGAAGGCGTCCAGCCAGGCTCGCAGGGTTTCGACCAGGTTCGTGTTGTGCTCGCGGTCGTACGCGACCAGGCGCGCGATCGGGCCTGTCGGTTGATCGCCACGGGCCTCGATGAGGTCTCGCAGTTCGAGCAGGAGCGATTCGACATGTACGTCGGCCAGCCGGGCGACCCGCTGTGAGCCGCGGGCTGTTCGGAGTACCCGGAGAGCCCGGTCAGCGCCGGCGCGGGCGTGGGGGAGACGGGAGGTTTCGCGTACCACCGGACCGACGCCGATCGTCGCGGTGACGCGTTCGCCGATCCGGTCGAGGAAGTCCTTGGCGATCCGTACTGCGTTCTCCTCGCCATCCGAGCGATCGGCGCGGACTGGCATCAACCCGTAGGCGACATCGCCGACCAGCGCGGCGGCCGAACGCGGATGGACGGCACCGAGATGCATCGCGAACGCGTCGGCCAGCCGCTGCCGCTCGGTGGCCAACCCGGCCTCGCCGACCAGCGAGTCGGAGACGGGAACAGCCAGAGCCAGTACTACGACAGGCTGGTCGGTCAGGCCCAGACGATCGAGCGCATCGCGGGCTCCGGCGCCGCCTTCGAGCGCAGTACTGACCAGATCGGCGCGGAGTCGGCGCTCGACGTCGGCGCCGGCGCGGATGCGGAGCATGTGAAGGGCGACGAGCTTGGCCGCGTCGCAGAGTGCCTGGGTGCGTTCCTCGCTGAGCGGGTCGCGGACGGCGGCCCAGATCGAGCCGAGGATCTCGTCGCCGGCACGGACGGCGACAGCGACGCGGGGAAGGGTGATTTCGCCTTTGGTGACAGGCAATGGGGGGATGTAGACCGGCTGATCGGTTCGGTACAGGTCGCGGAATACGCCTCGCTCGTTGAGCAGCCGGGAGTAGCGCTGCGGCACCTGGCGGCCGAGGACGGTCTCGACCCGGGCGGGGTCGGCTTCGTCCTGGCGGTTGGAGAAGGCGAGGACGCGGGAGCTGCGGTCCTCGATGGTGATCGGCGCGTCGAGGAGGGCGGCGGCCGCGTTGGCGAGGGCGAAGAGGTCGCCGGAGGGCATCCCGCCGAGGGTTTCCGGCTCGGCCACTCCGACGTCGCCGTCGGCGAGGAGCGATCTCAGGAGTACTGCGAGCTGGTCCCAGGAGGCGCCTCGGGTAAGACCGAGCAGGGCGACGCCGGACTCGGTGACCGCGTTGGTGATCGCCTCGTCGGGGGCGATCGGGGAGCGGACGACGAGTCCGGCGGCCTGCTGGCGGCCGAGGTCGCGCAGTACCCAGGAGATGACCGAAGGTTCCTGCAGACCGACGCCGAGGACGAGCGCGTGGCGGGGGAGCACCGGCTCGTCGAGTGGGTCGTGGATGACGACGCCACCGATCTCGGCCGGCTGGTCGGGGTCACCGTGGACGAGTTCGAGCAGGGTGGCGCCCAGATCGTCGAGCACCCGGCCGAGGCTTGCACGTGGTCGATTCGTCACGGAAGGCAGCACCTTTCCGAACTTAGAAGCCGGGAACCCAGTCTAGTTCGTCCAGGTGCACAATTTCAGCCCCTGATTTAGTCCGTTCCGACAACTTACAGCGGGAGCCACTCGGTGGTGGTGGTTGCTGCCGCCAGTTGGTCGGGGAGGGGGTCGATGCCGATGCCGGGGGTCGTGGGGACGGGGAGGTGGCCGTTGTCGAGCGTGAACGGGGTGGTGATGTCGGTTTGGTAGTAGCGGCTCGAGGCGGAGGTGTCGCCGGGGAGGGTGAAGCCGGGGAGGGCTGCGAGCGCAACGTTGGCGGCTCGGCCGAGGCCGGTTTCGAGCATGCCGCCGCACCAGACGGGGATGCCGTGAGCTACGCAGACGTCGTGGATGCGGACGGATTCGAGGTAGCCGCCGACTCGGCCGGGTTTGATGTTGATGATCGAGCACGCGCCGAGAGTGATCGCGGCGGCGGCTGCGCGGGCTGAGGTGATGGATTCGTCGAGGCAGACGGGGGTCTTGATCGAGCGGGCGAGTTCGGCGTGGCCGAGGATGTCCTCCTCGTCGAGGGGTTGCTCGATCAGGAGGAGGTTGAAGGGGTCCAGTCTGGCGAGGTGGCGGGCGTCGGACACCGAGTAGGCGGTGTTGGCGTCCACTTGCAGCAGGATGTCGTCGCCGAAGCGTTCGCGGACCGCGGCGACCGGGTCGATGTCCCAGCCGGGTTGGATCTTGAGCTTGATGCGTAGGTAGCCCTCGTCGAGGTAGCCGCCGACTGCGTCGAGTAGTTCGGGGATCGAGTTCATGATGCCGACCGAGACGCCGCAGGGGACGCGGTCGTGGACTGCGCCGAGTTCGCGTGCCAGCGGGCGGCCTTCGGCTCGCAGCTCGGCGTCCAGTACGGCGGTCTCGAGCGCGGCCTTCGCCATCCGGTGGCCGTGGAACTTGGCCAGCGCCGGCGCGACGCCGACGGCCGATAGGCGTTCGACAGCACCCAAGGCCGGTACGAAGAAGCGTCGCAGTACGTCGATCGCGCCGTCCACGTACTCCGATGAGTAGAGCGGCCCGCTCATCGCGACGCACTCGCCCCACCCCTCCGCCTCGGTGGACACGACGCGGACCAGCAACGCGTCGCGCGTCGTCTCGGTCCCGAACGACGTCCGGAACGGCGACACCAACGGCAACGAGATCCGCCGCAACTCGACTCCGGTCAGCTTCATCACACCAGCCCCTTTCCAGGACGTTCGACCACGTACCACCCAGCCCGATCGAACCCGGTCACCCGGGCCCCATCCGCCATCAACCCACCCAGCACCTCCCGCAACACCAGCCGCCACTCCTTCGCTGCTCCCGGATCATTTCCGCGCAACCCCTCAACATCAGCCGGTACGCCGACCAGCACCGTCCCCCCATCTCCGGCGGACTCGCCAACAACCGGTCGCCCGTCGCTGCCGCTGGTCAGCAAGACCGTTGCCTCCCGCAACATCTGGGCAAGGTGCCCACTCAAGGTGGAAAAGGCGGAGCCGGACGCGTGGCCGCCGCTGTCGGCGACGGCCGAGGTCGGGCGGGAGCGAACGCTCGAGCGGGCGGCCGCTTGGACGGCGTCCGCGTCGAGTTGCCAGCTGACCAGGAGGCGGTCGGAGTCGTCGGCGTTGTTGATGCTGTCGGCCATGGGGCCGTAGAAATTGGTGAGGTATTCGGTGGGGCGCGCGGCCAGCTTCGTCAGGTTGAAGTAGGCGTTGCGGCGGATCAGGGGGTCGAAGGTCCAGGAGATTGCGGTGACGCCGCGCTCCAAGGCCCAGGCTCGTTGGTGGAGTTTCAGCGCGAAGCCGACGTTGCGGCCGCGGGCGGCACTGGAGACGCCGGCTACGTGGCTGTGCATGGTCACCTCGGCGGGGGCGCCGAAGAAACCTACGCAGGCGCCGATGAGGGTGTTGCCGTCGTAGGCGCCGCCTACGTAATTGCCTGCTTTGGTGAGGGCTCGCAGGAGTTCCGTGGTCACCGGTGGGTTCTTCGGGTCGGGGCGCCAGATCGAGTTGTACAGGCGATAGACCTCATCGAGGTCCGCCAGTTCCCGCAGTTCCCGAATCTTCACCCCGGCCGAAGCAGCCGCGGCCAACCCGTCCCGCACAGCCTCGGAGACGACCGACTCCACCTCAGGGGCGGTCATGGTCTGTCCAGTAGGTCGGCGAGGAGGGCGGCCAGCAGGGCGGTCCGTGGGGCGATCTCGGAGACGACCACGTGTTCGTCGTCAGCGTGGGCGCCGCCACCGACGGCGCCCAGGCCGTCGAGGGTCGGAGTACCGACGCCTGCGGTGAAGTTGCCGTCGGAGCCGCCGCCGACGGAGATGTCCCGCAAAGGCGGTAGGCCCAGTGAGGCAGCAAGGTCCGACGCCTGTCGATAGAGATCCTCGGACATCTTGCGCTCCAGCGGCGGCCGGTTCGGGCCGCCGATGACCTCGAGCGTCGCCTCGGGAAGTACCGGCTTCAAGGCATGCAGCGCCGCGTCCACCCGGAGTTGCTCGGCGACCGAGCGCGCCCGTACGTCGATCAGGAAGCTGCCCACAGCGGGCACGGTGTTCCGCGTGGTCCCGGAGGTCAGGAGAGTGGGCGTGACGGTGGTGCCAACCGAAGGGTCACCGAGGTTGCTGACGGCAAGGATCTGGTGCGCGGCCTCGATGCTCGCGTTGACCCCGAGCTCAGGCTCGAGCCCGGCATGCGACGCGCGTCCGACGATCCGGATCTCGTAGTTGGAGACGCCCTTGCGCTCGAGCTTCAGGGCACCCTCCGCCGACGCCTCGAGCACCAAAGCGGCAACACACCCTGCCGCCTCTTCCTCGATGAGTGCACGCGACGACGGCGAACCCAGCTCTTCGTCACCGGTCACCAGCAACGTCACGCCGGCCGCCGAAGGCAGCGCGGCCAGCGCATGGAACGCCATCACCAACCCGGTCTTCATGTCGAACGACCCAGGCCCCCGCAGGACGCCGTCCTCAACCACGAACGGATGCGTGGCAAGCGACCCGATAGGCCACACCGTGTCGTGATGCGCGAGCACCAGCACGCGCGACGGTCCATCGCCGAGCCGCCAACGCAAATGGTTGACGCCATCGACCACCACGTACTCCGGTGCGACGCCGAGCCGCTCCGTCCCGAGCGCCGCCACCACGGCGGCACTAGCAGCAACCGCGGACAGATCCGAGGACGGCGACTCACACGTCACCAACGTCTCCAGATCCGCCAGCATCGACGGCAACGCAGCCTGCATCTGATCCACGAGTGATGTCATCCGCCCACCTTAGGAGTGGCGCGAACCCCGCAGTGCAGGTACTTCTCACCAGTCGGCAACGAGTAGAACGTCAGCGGAATCCAGGTCAGCGACCCCGGCTGCCGGAGTACGAACAGGTCGCCGGTCTCGTCGACCGGTGTCATCACGAACTCGTGCGACGGCTCCGGCGTCAATGCGGCCAGCGGCCCGGTGAGCGTCATCCGCAGTACCGCTTCACCGTCGCGCACGAACACCTCCTGCAGAGAACTGGCGCGCTCGTACCGGCCGACGTGCTTCTCGATGTCGACAACCGGCGGCTCCGCAGGCGCGGACAGCGGCGACGGCATGGCCACTCCGGCCAGTTCGAGGAAGATCTCGCGATAAAGCTCCTCGTACAAGTCCCGCGTGTTGCCGCCGTTGGTCAGCAGCGTCACCGCCAGCCCCTCGGACGGCAACACCCGCAGGAACGCGGCCTGTCCGATCGTGTTGCCGTCGTGCCCGATCAGCCGGTGACCGTCCCAGTCGAACCGGATCCAGCCCAGCCCCCACGAGTCGCCGAGCGAGTACTTGTCGGGCAGCTCCGCATGCTTCTCAGCCATCGCGGCCACCGACTCCGAGCTGAGCACCCGAGTCCCGTCCGGTGCAAGCCCGCCGGACAAGTGAAGCCGGGCAAAGCCCAACGCATCCGCAACGGTAGAGGTGACCAACCCGGCCGGCCCCAGCGATCGCGGCAAGCCCCAGACCGGAGCGACCGAAGGCTCCTCGCCACCCTCGCCTTCGTGCCCGACCGCAGCGCGATACATCAGCGCCTCCTCGGGCAGGGTGACGGTGTGGTCGAGCTTGAGCGGGACGATGATCCGCTCGCGCAATGCCTGATCCCAGGTCTTGCCGGTGAGCTTCTCGATCACCCGACCCGCTAGCGAGAAGCCGGAGTTGCAGTACGACCAGGTAGCGCCCAGTGGATGGTTCTGGCCGACCTCGGCCAGCCCGTCGACGTACTTCTCCAAGCAGTCGTCACCGCGCCCGGTGTCGGTGAACACATCCCCATCGATCCCGCTGGTGTGGGTGAGGAGCTGCCGCATCGTCACCTGCTTGGCGACGTCGGGATCGCCCAGTTGAAGCTCGGGCAGTACCTCGATGATCGGCGCGTCCAGGTCGAGCAGCCCCTCGTCGACGAGTTGCAGCGCGAGCGTCGCCGTCCAGACCTTCGTCATCGAGCCGATCTGGAACAGCGAATCGGTCGTCACCTCGACGCCGGTGTTCTTGTTCAGCACGCCGAAAGCCGCCTCCACCAGCTCGTCACCCCGCAGGATCCCCAGCGTGGCACCCGGTACGCCGTGCTTCGCCGCCAAAGTGCTCAACCTGCGCTGCCAATGCGAAGCGTCGATCCGCGCATGCCGAGGCCCGGCCGCGTCGCCGGCGTACTGCTCGACCCAGTCGAGGATGCGCCGGTTGAAGTCGA
Organism: Kribbella koreensis; assembly: GCF_039525325.1. Lineage (NCBI taxonomy): Bacteria > Bacillati > Actinomycetota > Actinomycetes > Propionibacteriales > Kribbellaceae > Kribbella > Kribbella koreensis. Next base: position 196,718 of record NZ_BAAAHK010000001.1, on the reverse strand, counting down.
GCCGGTGCGACGGCCGCCCCTCCACGATGAACAGGTGGCTCGCCTCCGGGTAGAGCACCAATTGCGTCGGCACCCCCTGCTCGCGCAGCGCCGTGTGCCACTGTTGCGCCTGGCCGATCGGGCAGCGCACATCCGCGTCACCGTGCAGCACCAAGGTCGGCGTCTTCACCTTGTCGACCCGGCTGAACGGAGACATCGCGCTGACGTCGCCCGTCGACTCGAGCTCGTAGACGCTGAGGAAGTGGCCGCTGTCCGAAGTACCGGCCATGCTGGTCAGGTCGCTGACCACACCACCGGTGACAGCTGCCGCGAAGCGGTCGTCGCGACTCGTGAGGTAGCAGGTCATGAAGCCGCCGTAGCTGTAGCCGGCGACGGCAAGTCGTTGAGGATCAGCGATGCCCTCGGCAACCAGTTGGTCCAGCGGCTCGAGGAAGTCCTTGGCGTCTGACGTACCCCAGCCGCCGACCACTCCGTTGTAGAACGCCTCGCCGTAGCCGTCGCTGCCGCGCGGATTCACCAGCAGCACAGTCCAGCCGCGCGCAGCGAGCTCCTGGTGGTACAAGTGCACCTCATCGGCCACCGCGTTCCAGGCGTTGTGCGGGCCGCCGTGGATGTCGAGCAGCAGTGGCTGCGCGCCGGTCGCCGCAGGATCGCGGATCAGGTAGGTCGGCACCACGGTCCCGTCCGAGACAGTGAACTCCCGCTCCACCCGCGCGAAGTGCTCCACGTCGGCGAACTTCTCCCCGTACGACGTCCGCGCAGTCGCCTCGCCGCTCGCCAGGTCCAGCGTGACGACCTCGCCGTACGACGTCTCGGTGACCAGCACGACGGCCGCCACGTCGCCCGCGACGCTGAGGCCGGACACGTTCTGCCCCGGCTCGCCCAGCACGCGTTGCGGCGTGCCACCCGCAACAGGCACCGAGTACAGGTGACTGCACCCGCGGTCCCGGATGCAGAAGTAGACCGCGCTGCCGTCAGAGCTCAACGAAGGAAGGGCTCCCGGGTATGCCGGACCGCCCGGCATCACGTTTCGATCGAGAGTGGCCGCCAGGTTCACCAGCTCGCCACTGTCCAAGGTGAGCCGCAGCAACCCAGCATGTCCCACCGGCCCACTCAGGTTGCCGACGATCAGCAGTGCCGAGCCATCAGCCGTCCAGAGCACCGGACCGGCCAAGCCCTCCGCTAGCCCGACCTGCTGAGGCTTGGCCTTCTCATCCGTCGCATCGAGGACATGGGCCGGTGCTGTCGGGTTGAGGTCGGCATCGGGCGCAGTGCCGGCTCCGAAGGCGACCTTGGTGCCGTCGGGCGACCAGGCGGGATCACCGGCGTGCCAGTCGCCCTCGGTGGCCTGCCGGACCTTCTTCGAGCCGACCTCCAGGAAATGGACGTGCTGGCGCATGGTGCGCAACCAACCGGCTCCGTCGGCCTGGTAGTCGAGGCGCTCGCTGACGATCGGTGCATGGCCGCGGCGACCGCGTGCCTCATCGTCCTCGCCCGCAGCCGCAGCTATGTCGACCGGTGCGCTGAAGGCGATCCGGGTGCCGTCCGGACTCCACCGCGCTGCGCCTGCTCCCAGCGGGAGCGTGGTGAGCTGCTCTGGCTCGCCACCAGCGGCCGGTAGTACCCAGAGCTGCGCCGGGCCGTCCTTGGCCCGCAGGAACGCCAACTGCGAGCCATCCGGTGACCAGACCGGGGTGCTGTCGCCGGTGCCTCGGGTGACCTGTTGGGGCTCGCCACCGGACGCCGGCACTCGCCACAGGCTCCGCAGCGTCTTGTCTTCCTTGAGGTCGGTGGTTCGCAGGACGTAGGCGATCTGGGAGCCGTCCGGCGACAGGGCCGCCTGCTCCGGTACCGCGAACTCGGAAAGGTCGTCGATGCGCAGACGTCGGGTCACGAGGAAGTCCTCCTTGAAAGCGTGGGTAGCGAGGTCGTGCCGCGGCGGGGTACGGCCGCGAGAAGTTCTCTGGTGTAGTCGTGTTGGGGATTGCCGAGGACCTCGGCGGCCGGCCCGAATTCCACGATCCGGCCGAGGTACATCACGGCGATCAGGTCGCTCACGTAGCGGACGACGGCGAGGTTGTGCGAGATGAACAGCATCGACAGCTCGAGCTCGCGTTGCAGGGAGCGAACGAGGTTGAGCACGGTGCCCTGGATCGACACGTCCAGCGCCGAGGTGATCTCGTCCGCGATGATCACGTCCGGCTGGCCGGCCAACGCCCGGGCAATCGCCACCCGCTGCCGCTGCCCACCCGACAACGCCCCCGGGTACGCATCAGCCCGCTCTCCGTCCAGCCCAACCAGCTCCAGCAGGCGACGAACTTCTTTGTGACGGTCGGGAAACGGCCGGGGGATGGCTTCGGCGATGGTGTTGCCGATGGTCATGCGGGGGTCGAGGGAAGAGTAGGGGTCCTGGAAGACCATCTGGAGTGGGCGGCGCCGGCCGGGGCGATGACGTAGGGGTACGCCATCAAGGAGGATCTGGCCGGAGGATGGCGTCGTCAGGCCGACCGCGGCCCGGGCCAGCGTTGACTTGCCCGAACCGGACTCACCGACGAGCCCGACCACCTGGCCGGAGGGCACCGTCAGGTCGACTCCATCGACGGCGGTCACCGTGCGACTGCCTGTGCCGAACCGGACCGTCACGCCCTCGAAACGCAGTTCGCTCATCGCAGCCCCGTCCGGATCGATTTGATCGACTCGCCGCCCAGATACCGAGCTTGCCAGGCGCCCGCGCCGGCCGCAGTACCCGTGGCTGCCGTCCCTTGTGGGTGCCAGCAGGCCACCTGATGTGCCGGACCGTGACTGATCAGCGCCGGATCCTCAACCAGGCATTGGTCCTGGGCAAACTCGCACCGAGCCGCAAACGCACACCCAGCCGGGAATGCCGAAGGATCGACCGGTCGCCCCGGTATCACCGCCAACGGCTCGTCCAGCGGCGTCTCCAGATCCGGTACTGCGTCCAGCAACGCGCGTGTATACGGATGCCGAGCCCCCGCCGCCAACTCACCGGCCGGCAGGTCCTCCACGATCCGCCCCGCGTACATCACCAGCACGCGATCACAGACCTGCGCCACGACGGTGATGTCATGGCTGATCAACAGCACCGCGACGTCGTCCTCGACACGAATCGTCTCCAGCAGTTGAAGCACCTGCTGCTGCACGGTCACGTCAAGCGCAGTCGTCGGCTCATCCGCGACGATCAGCGCCGGCGTGCCCATCAGCCCCATCCCGATCATCGCCCGCTGCCGCATCCCGCCCGAGAACTCATGCGGGTACTGCCGCGCCCGTCGCTCAGCCTCCGGAATCCGAACCGCCCGCAGCCGATCAACCGCCCGCGCCATCGCACTCCGCCGCGTCAGCCCTTGATGCTCGCGAGCACCCTCGGCGAGCTGCGTCCCGATCCGCTTCGTCGGGTTGAACGACGTCATCGGGTCCTGGAACACCATCGCGAACGACGTCCCCAACAGCCGTCGCCGCGCGGCCGCAGTACTGCGAACCGCCAACCGCCCGAGCAACGGCGCCCCGAGAAAGGACAACTCAGCAGCCCGTACTTCCCCAGGCGGCTCGATCAACTGCGCAACGGCCAGCGCGGTGAGACTCTTGCCCGACCCGGACTCACCGACCACCCCGACGATCTCGCCCCGGCTGATCGAGAAGCTGATGCCGCGGACCGGCGTCACCGGCCCAGCCGCGCCGGGGAAGCTCACGTGCAGGTCTTCGACGACCAGCACGGCATCGTCGCCCACAGCCGCCGCGGGCCGTGTCTCCGGCAAGCGCTCGGGCGCTCCCTTCACAACCGGCGCAAAGCTCTTCAGGACCGGTACCCCGAAGCACTTCGCCACGGCCTCCCCGAACAGGTTGAAAGCCAACCCGGCGACGACGACCGCGACCCCGGGAGCCAACGCCGCGGCCGGATGCACGTAGATGCTGTTGAGGCTCTCGCCCATCAGCCGTCCCCAGTCGTACGCCGGTGGTTGCACACCCAATCCGAGGAACGACAAGCCGGCAAAGGCAAGCAATGCACCGCCCGCGCCGATCGTGGCGTTCACCACCAGCGGCTCGGCGATGTTCGGCAGGATGTGCCGCGCCAGAATCCGGAATCGCCCGACTCCGGCGATCCGCGCGGCCGCCACGAAGTCCCGCTCGGCGATCCCCGCGACCAACGTCTGCGTCAGCCGCGCGAAGGACGGCGCTCCCGCGAAGCCGATCGCCAGGACCGCACCCTTCGCGCCGACTCCGAAGATCACCGCGAAGAACAGGGCGAGCAGCAGCCCGGGGAACGCGACCGCGATGTTCACCACCGCGGTCGTCAACCGGCCGGCCCGCCGCCCGAGCAGCACCGGCGCACAACCCAATGCGAGCCCGGTGAGCACAGCGATGGAGATCGCCGCCAGCGCGAGCAGAATCGACGTCCGTGAGGCGACCAGCACCCGGTAGAAGATGTCGCGTCCGAGATTGTCGGTGCCGAGCCAGTGCGCTGACGAGGACCCTTCCAGCAAGTGCTCGGTGTCGATCGCACTTGCCTGGTGGGACCAGATGATCGGAGCGAAGAGCGCCAGCAGGAGCACCGCCAGCAGCAGCACGCCGGCGCCCAAGCCGACTGGTGTACGAAGTACTGCGATCCAGCGCTTCCTCATCAGCTCTCCCTGATCGTGGATCGGGGGTCGAGTAGGGCGAGAATCACGTCGACCATCAGGTTGACCAGTAGGACGCCTGCGCCGTAGACGAGCACTACGCCCTGCACGAGCGGGTAGTCCTTGGACAGGATCGACGACACGATCGTGCTGCCCAGTCCCGGCCAGCCGAAGACGTTCTCGACCAGTACGGTCCCGGCGACCATCCCACCGAGCAGCAGTCCGCCCAGCGTGATGGTGGCCGTCACTGCATTGGGCAGTGCGTGCCGCACGTAGACAGCAATTGCAGGGAGTCGCTTGGCTCGGGCAGTACGCAGGTAGTCCGTCTGCAGCACCGCTAGCAGCTCCACCCGGCAGATGCGTGCGAGTACAGCAGCTGGGCCGATGGCCAACGAGATCACCGGCAGTACGTAGGACGAGAAGCCCCCGCGCCCGGCCACCGGCAACCAGTGGAGCTTCACTGCGAACACGTACACGAGCCCGACCGCTAGGAGGAACTCAGGAATCGCAGCCAGGATGACCGTCGTCGAGGTGAAGCTCAGCTCGGCGCGCGGCCGACGCCCGGCTCGCGTGAGCACACCCATCGCCAGCCCGACAGGCAATGCGATCAGCATCGCCACCACGAAGGCAGCAAAGGCGAGCTGGACAGTGGCCGGTAGCCGATCCCGGATGACGTCCGAGACGGGCAGACCGGTAGTGATCGAAGTACCGAGGTTGCCGGTGAACAGGTGCTGTAGGTAATGCACGTACTGCAACCAGAGCGGGTCATTGAGCCCCAGTGACTCGCGCTGCGCGTCAACGAGGCTCTGCGCCGCCGCGGGGCCGAGTGCACCCCGGACCGGATCGCCGGGGATCAGATGGATCATCAGAAAGGCCGCGCTGACCAGTACGAAGACGGAGCCGACCAGCCGACCGAGTCGGCGAACGGCGAACCGCACCCAGGGATGGGTGGTGAAACCGACCCCCGGGACGCTGGTGGCTGTGGTCATCCGAGCATCCGGATGGTCTGGGGGGCGACGCCGTCGCTGAGCTCGAAGGTGGCGCCCTTGGCGAAGATCGGGACGGTCGAGTTCACGAACGGGACCACGTTGACCTCCTTGAGGAGAGCGCGTTCGGCCGTTGCCCAGTCGGCGCAGCCGTCCGAACCGGCGATCTTGGATGCCTTGGCGACCGCGGCGTCGTACGCGGGGTTCTTGATGGAGGCGAAGTTGCCGCCGTTGGGGGGGCCTGTGCCGGACATGAAGCTGACCAGTTGGCTGGGCAGGTTGACCGTCAGCGGGATCAGGCCGGCGTGCCAGGTGCCTTGGCCGGCCAGGACGACGGTGCTGATCTCCGCGGTGGACACCGCCTTGAGTGAGACGTCGACACCGAGCTCACCCCAGGCCTTCTGCAGCAGCTCCGCACCGGACTGGATCGTCGGTCCGAGGTTGGTCAGGTAGTAGAAGACGAGGGAGAGCTTGGTGCCGCCCTTCTCCCGGATCCCGCCCGCACCCGCCTTCCAGCCGGCCGCGTCCAGAGCCGCCTTGGCCGCATCGAGGTCATGGCCCGGGATGTTGCCGGTGACGGTGTCGTCGTTGCAGGGGCCGGTGCCAGGGACGACGAAGCTAGTGGTCGGCTTGCCGGTGCCAGCAGTGATCACCTTGCCCAGCTGGGTCAGGTCGAGGGCTTGCGTGAGTGCTTTACGGACGGCGAGATCGGCGGTCGGCAGACCGGGCTTCTGGTTGAACCAGAGCTCGCCGAGCGGAGTACCGGCGCTGCGGTTGAAGAGTTGCTGCGCCTGCAGCCGCTGCTTGTCCGGGCCTGAGATGGCGGCGATGTTGACCTGACCGGAGATCAGCAGGTTGGCCGCGGTGGTCTCGTTGGCGACGACCTTGAGCACCACCTTGTCCGCCAGGCCCGGCTGGTCAGCCTTGAAGTCGCCCGGCCCCCACGCGTAATCCTTGCGCCGGGTCAACGTGTAGTGGTCACCAGGCACGGCCTCGGCGACCTTGTACATCCCAGTGCCGTCCGAGCCTTGTTTCAGCAGGGAACGGTCCTTCATCCCCTTGGCGCACACGATGTGCAGGCCGCCGATGTTCCGGACCAGGAACGCGTCCGGGGCAGGGGCCGTCACGGTGACGGTGCCGGCAGCATCGTCGCCGACCGCCTTCACGCCGGCTGGGACGAAGACACCGATCCTGGTCGACTTGTTGGCCGGGTTGCCGACGAAGTTGAGGTTCTCCGCGACCGTGGTCGCTGTCAGCGGGCTGCCGTCCAGACAGGTGACACCCTTGCGCAGCGTGTACTTCGCCGTGGTGGTCGTGCCTTCCCACTTCTCCGCGAGGCCCGCCACTTGCTGCCCGTTCTGATCGAGGTTGATCAGCGAGTCGTAGAGGAACGCGTCGACCTGCTTGGTGATCGACAACGAGGTGAACTGCGGGTCGAGGTTGCCGGGGTCGGAGCCGAGCGCCATGGTCAGCGTTTGTCCCTCGACCGGTTTACCCACGCCGGCCGTGGTCGGCTCGCCCGAACTGCAAGCGGACAAGGACAAGCCGGCGACCAGCACCAAAGCGGTGAATGCGGATTTCATGGGTGCCTCCGAGAGGGATCAGGCTGAGGCGCGGCGGATGGCCCGGCCGCTGTGGATGAAGAGGGCCGGACCGCCCGATTCGTTCCCTACGAACACATAAGAAATGTGGACCCCGTTCTCGGCCTTCAGCGCGATCAGGCTCTCCTCGTTCCGCCCGACCAGTTCGACCGGGTCCGGCGCCGGACCGAGCTCGGCGAAGATCCCCTTGGGCGTCTGGTCCAGCCAGACCTTGCCGTCCTCGTCCTGCCGCACAGTCACATCGACGACCTCGCAGCTGTAGGTGCCGGCGAACCGGTCCACATCGATCGGCGCAGGCGTCGCCGGCGGAGTGGGCAGCGCGGGCAGGTCCAGCCCGGCAAGCTCCTTGACCACATGGCCGACCACGGTCTTGTAGAGCTCGATCGTGTCGCCGCCGTTGGTCAGTACGGTGACCGCCAGCCCATGCTCCGGTACTACGCGCAGGAACGCGTTTTGTCCGATCGTGCCGCCGTCATGGCCGATCACTGTCGTGCCGTCCCAGTCGAACAGCTCCCAGCCGAGCCCCCACGAGTCGCCCATCATCCCGAGCTTCGGCAGCTTGACTTGCTCCTCCTGCATCGCCTTGACGCTCGCGGGGCTCAGTACCGGCGTACCGTCCGCTGCTGTCCCCGAGTCGAGGTGGAACTTGGCGAAGGCGAGCAGGTCGCGTGGCCGCATCGCGAGCATCGCGCCGGCCGGGGCCATCCCTCGCGTCATCGCCCACATCGGTGCGGGTACCGGTTCGGCGTCAGGGGCGGGCCGGATGTGGCCGACCGCGGCGCGGTACAGGATCGCCTCGTACGGGTCGGTCGCCGCGTGGGTGAGGCCGAGCGGGGTGAAGAGGTGCTCGCGCAGGACCGTGTCGAACGGCTTGCCGCGGAGTACCTCGATCAATCGGCCGAGGACAGCGAAGGCGGCGTTGTTGTAGGAGAACATCTCGCCGGGCGCGAAGAGCTGGGTGACGTCGGCGATGCTGGCGACGAACTTCTCGACCGCGTCGTCGCCCTTGCCGGTCTCGTTGAAGATGTCGCCCTCGAACCCGGACGTGTGGCTGAGCAGCTGGCGGACGGTGATCACGGCCGCCGCTGTTTCGTCGCTGATCACGAATTCCGGGAGGTAGTCGCGCAGCGGTGTGTCTAGGTCGACCAAGCCGTCGTCGACCAGTTGCATGACCAGCGTCGTCGTCCAGACCTTCGTGATCGAGCCGATCTGGAACACCGTGTCGGGGGTGACCGGTACGCCGGTCGCCTTGCTCAGTACGCCGGCAGCGTGGTCGATCACCTCGCCGCCGAACAGCACGCCGACCGCCGTACCGGGGACCTGGTGCTCGGCGAGCAACGCCGGCAGCCGGTCTTGAAGCCACGTCTCGATTTCGCTCAGGGTCGCCATGTGCCGACGCTAGGACCGCCCGCCGTCGGAGTATTCGTCGCAACCGACAACTGACGAGCCCGTTTTCGTCCGGACCGACGAGGTGTCAGGATCGGACGATGGAGCAGAGGTACTGGTACGCCGACGGCCTGGAACCGGAGGAGCTGGCCTTCCAGCGGCTGTACGGCCCGGTCGAACCTGCGACCAGGGAAGAGGCGGCCGAGTTCTTCGGCGGACTCGGGCTGGACTGGTGGGTCGCGGGCGGTTGGGCCGTCGAGGCGTTCACCGGCGTCTCCCGGCCGCACGACGATCTGGACGTGTCGTTCTGGCGACGGCACGTGCCGGAGCTGGTCAACTACGCGGACGGCCGGTACCACGTGTGGTCGGCAGGTAGCCGGGCGATCTTCCCGATCTCACCCGACAGGCCGGAGATGCCGGACAACGCGGACCAGGTGTGGCTGCGCGAGCATGCGCTGGCTCCCTGGAAGTACGACGTGGTGCTGAACCCGGATCGCGACGGGCGCTGGATCTTCCGCCGGGATCCGTCGCTCGACTACGCGCTCGACGAGGTGACCTGGATCGCCGACGACGGCATCCGGTACATGAATCCGGAGATGGCGCTCGCCTACAAGGCCAAGGGCGATCGCCCGAAGGATCGCGCCGATCTGGCCGCCGCGTCCCGCTGCTCGGAGCGGCCAGACGTACCTGGCTGGCCGAGATGGTCCATCATCTGCACCCCGATCACGCCTGGCTGGAGCAGATCCGCGGCGGGTGAGCAGAAAATAGCCGGCCTGGCCGGGAATAAACGGCGCAGTTCGGGAACAAGCGGGCAGGACTTACCCTTGAGGGTGTTATGACCTCTTCAGGCCGTCGGACGGTCTACCTCGATCACGCCGCGACGACACCTATGCTGCCCGCGGCGATCGAGGCGATGGCGATCCACCTCGGACGGACCGGGAACGCCTCCTCGTTGCACGGGTCCGGACGGGCGGCGCGGCGCACGGTCGAGGAGTCGCGGGAGACGATCGCGGAGGCGCTTGGCGCCCAGCCGAGCGAGGTGGTGTTCACCTCGGGCGGTACGGAGGCGGACAACCTCGCGCTCAAGGGGCTGTGGTGGGCCCGGCTGGCCGAGGACCCGCGTCGGCGGCGGATCCTGCTCAGCGGGATCGAGCATCACGCAGTACTGGATCCGGCGATCTGGCTCGCGGAGCACGAGGGCGCCGAGATCGAGTGGCTGCCGGTCGACGAACTGGGCCGGGTGCGGCCCGAGGACGTCCAGCGGGCGATCGAGAAGGACCCTGAGTCTGTGTCCTTCGTCACGTTGATGATGGCCAACAACGAGGTCGGCACGCTGCAGCCGATCCGCGAGGTGGCCGCGCTCGCGAAGCCGTATGCGATCCCCGTGCACACCGACGCCGTCCAGGCGGTCGGGCAGGTGCCGGTGGATTTCGCCGAGCTGGGCGTCGACGCGATGACGGTGAGTGCTCACAAGGTCGGCGGCCCGTTCGGGATCGGCGCGCTGGTCGTCCACAAGGAGACCAAGCTGGCGCCGATCGTGCACGGCGGCGGCCAGGAGCGCGACGTTCGCTCGGGCACCCTGGATACCCCGGCGACGGCTGGGTTCGCGGCGGCGATCGAGCACGCGGTCAAGCACCAGGCCGAGCACGGCGCGCGGCTGACGGCCCTGCGCGACGCCCTGATCGAGGGCATCACCAGTACTGTCCCGGGCGCGATGCTGTCCGGTGATCCGGTACGCCGCTTGCCGGGTAACGCACACTTGTCGTTCAAGGACTGTGAGGGCGACTCGCTGCTCCTCCTGCTCGACGCGCGGGGCATCGAGGTCTCCACCGGGTCCGCCTGCAACGCCGGCGTCGCCGAGCCGAGCCATGTGCTGCTGGCGATGGGGTACGACGACCAGCGGGCGCGCGGGTCCTTGCGCTTCACCATGGGGCACACGTCCAGCCGGGCCGACGTGGACGCCGTACTGGACAACATCGGGCCCGTTGTCGAGCGGGCGATGTCCGCCGGATTGCAGAACGTAGGAAGGAACCACTGATGCGGGTACTCGCAGCCATGTCCGGCGGAGTCGACTCCGCGGTCGCTGCGGCGCGGATGGCCGAGGCCGGGCACGACGTGGTCGGTGTGCACCTGGCACTGAGCCGCAACCCGCAGTCGTACCGCAGTGGTGCACGGGGTTGCTGCACCATCGAGGACTCCCGCGACGCCCGCCGCGCTGCGGACGTGATCGGCATCCCGTTCTACATCTGGGACCTGGCCGAGCGGTTCCACGCAGATGTGGTCGAGCCCTTCGTCGCGGAGTACGCAGCAGGCCGTACGCCGAACCCGTGTCTGCGCTGCAACGAGAAGGTCAAGTTCAGCGCGGTGCTCGAGCGGGCGCTGGCCCTGGACTTCGACGCCGTCGCCACCGGGCACTACGCGCAGATCGTCGAGACTGCGGCCGGCCGTGAGTTGCACCGCGCGGTCGACCCGGCCAAGGACCAGTCCTACGTGCTCGGGGTGCTGACCCAGGAGCAGCTCAAGCACGCGTTCTTCCCGCTCGGCGACACCCCGAAGACCGAGATCCGGGCCGAGGCCGAGCGGCGTGGGCTGTCGGTGGCGGCCAAGCCGGACAGCCACGACATCTGCTTCATTGCCGACGGCAACACCCCGGGCTTCCTGGCCAAGCAGCTGGGCGAGTCGCCCGGCGACATCGTCGACGCCCAGGGCAACAAGCTCGGCGAGCACAAGGGCACCCACGGTTTCACCGTCGGCCAGCGCAAGGGCCTCAAGATCGGTACGCCGGCAGCCGACGGCAAGCCGCGTTTCGTGCTGGACATCTCCCCGGTCGAGCGGACCGTCACGGTCGGCTCGCGGGCGGAGCTGGCCGTCGAGAGCCTGACCGCGTCGAACCCGCGCTGGTGCGGCCCGGTCCCCACGGAGACCCTGCACGTCAAGGCCCAGCTGCGGGCGCACGGCGAGGAGATCGCCGTCACCGCACGGCTTGAGGGCGACCAGGTGCTGGTCTCCTTCGACGAGCCCGCAGACGCCGTCGCACCCGGCCAGGCGGTCGTCCTGTACGACGGCACCCGGGTGATCGGGTCAGCCACCATCGACTCGGTCGAGCGCGCGACTCAGAAGGTGTGAGCTCCCGTGCTGCGGATGAAGGAGACCTGCGAGCGCTGTGCCGCGCAGCTCGGTCCGACGGCCGACGCGGTGATCTGTAGCTACGAGTGCACCTTCTGCCCGGAATGCTCCGAGGCGATGGAACACGTCTGCCCGAACTGCGGCGGCGAGCTGGTCAGGCGGCCTACCCGTACCACCGGCGCTTCTGCAATTGCTTCGCGGACACCCGGCCGCATCACCAGGTATCTCCAAAGGAACAGGAACACCACGTGAGCAGTCCCTTCGGCCCAGCGGCGACCACTGCGATGGGCTCGCTGCCTGGCGAGGACATGCGCGAGTGGGCGAAGTTCGTGCTGGAGGGGGTGACGATCCCGTTCCTCCCGGAGCTACCGGCCCGCCCGTACGGCGACATGGTGAGCAGGGCCGCTGGGGTCATCGGTTCCCTCGCCCTCGACCTGCAGCCGGCCGGGTGGCGGCTGACGGGCGGCAACGACCCGCGGGCCAGCCTCGACCAGCGCCGGGCTCGGTCGCTGCTGCAGCAGGACCTGGATGTCCTGGAGGAGCTGGCGGAGGGGTATGAGGGTCCGCTGAAGGTCCAGTTGACCGGGCCGTGGACGCTTGCTGCAACCGTAGAGCTGCCGCGCGGGGACAAGGTGCTGGCCGACCACGGCGCTCGGCGCGACCTGGCCGAGGCGGTGGCTTATGGGTTGCAGGAGCATGTGGCTGAGCTTCGGCGACGGGTGCCGGGGGCCTCGCTGGTGGTGCAACTTGATGAGCCGGGGCTGCCCGCAGTACTGGCTGGGGCTGTTCCTACTGCCAGTGGGTGGGGCAAGCATCGCTCTGTCGATGGGCCGGGCTCTGTGGATCTGCTGAGCCGGGTGATCGAGGCTGTGGCGCCTGCTCTGACAGTGGTCCACTGCTGTGCGGCTCGGCCGCCTATTGAGGTGTTCCGGAAGGCAGGCGCCGGGGGAGTGGCAGTAGATGTCTCCCTGCTCACCGATGCCGCGTGGGAGCAGATTGCCTTCGCAGTGGAGGACGGGACGACGCTGTATGCGGGCGTAGTACCGACTACTGGAGCTGTGCCCAAGCCGGAGCAGGCGGCTGGCCTCCTGACCCGCCGCTGGCACGAGATCGGCCTGACCCAGAAGTCTCTGGTCGACGTCGTGATCACCCCAGCGTGCGGCCTCGCGGGCGCCCCGTCACCGTCCGATGCCCGCGCCAGACTCGAACTTCTCGGTCGTACGGCACAAGTCGTCGGAGACGCCGCAGAGGCCTAGAAATGTCCCTGGCTGGCGGTAAGTTCGGTCTATGAGTACGGAGATCCCCGAGACCAGTGCCGCCGACCAGCCTGCCGCGCCGCCGGAGGTGCGGGAGCGGCATGCCGAGCTGAGCCGGGAGATCGAGGAGCACCGGTTCCGCTATTACATGGCGACCTCGACCATCTCCGACGAAGACTTCGACGCGCTGATGCACGAGCTGCAGGCGATCGAGGCGCAGTACTCCGAGCTGCAGACGCCGGACTCGCCGACGCAGAAGGTCGGCGTGCCGATCTCGACGCTGTTCACCGCGGTCGAGCACCCGCAACGGATGGAGAGCCTGGGCAACGCCTTCTCCGCCGAGCAGATGGAGGCGTGGGCGAAGCGGCTGGAGCGCGAGGTGACCGTCGCGCAGATCCACGAGAGCGGATTCCTCTGCGAGCTCAAGGTGGACGGCCTGGCGCTCGACCTGGTCTACGAGAACGGCCGGCTGGTCAGCGGCGCCACCCGCGGCGACGGGCGGACCGGCGAGGACATCACGCTGAACGCCCGCACCATCGACTCGATCCCGAACGAGCTGCACACCGATTCGCCGCCGGCCTTCTTGGAGGTGCGGGGTGAGGTCTACTTCCGGGTCGAGGACTTCACCGAGCTGAACGCGCAACTGGTTGAGGCAGGCAAGGACCCGTTCTCCAACCCACGCAACAGCGCGGCCGGATCGCTACGGCAGAAGGACCCGCGCGTCTCGGCGAGTCGCCCGCTGCGCTTCGTCGTCCACGGTCTCGGCAAGGTCGAGGGCTATCACGTCGGCCGGCTGTCGGAGGCGTACGACCAGCTGAAGGAGTGGGGCCTGCCGGTCAGCGACCGCGCCCGCCGGGTCACGACGCTGGACGAGGTCAACGAGTTCATCGCGTACTACGGGGAGAACCGGCACTCGGTCGACCACGAGATCGACGGCGTGGTGGTCAAGGTCGACGAGGTCGATCTGCAACGCGCGCTCGGCTCGACGTCGAGTGCTCCGCGCTGGGCGATCGCGTACAAGTACCCGCCGGAGGAGGTCACCACCAAGCTGCTCGACATCAAGGTGAATGTCGGCCGTACCGGTCGCGTCACTCCGTACGGCGTGATGGAGCCGGTCCGGGTGGCTGGGTCGACCGTGGAGTTCGCGACCCTGCACAACGGGCAGGAGGTCGAGCGCAAGGGCGTGTGGATCGGCGACACCGTCGTACTGCGCAAGGCCGGCGACGTCATCCCCGAGATCCTCGGGCCGGTGATGGAGCTGCGGCCCAAGGACGCGTACCCGTTCCGGATGCCGACCGAGTGCCCGTCCTGCGGGACGACGCTGCGGCCGATGAAGGAAGGGGACATCGACATTCGTTGCCCCAACGCCCAATCGTGTCCGGCCCAGTTGCGGGAGCGGCTGTTCCATCTGGCTGGGCGGTCTGCCTTCGACATCGAGGTGCTGGGCTTCAAGGCGGCCGATGCATTGATCAGCAGCGAGTTGATCGCCGACGAAGGGGATCTGTTCTCGCTGACCGAGGAGGACCTGGCGAGCAGTTCGTTCTTCACCACCAAGGCCGGTGCGCTGTCGGCCAACGCTGTGAAGTTGCTCGCCAACCTGGAGCAGGCCAAGACGCAACAGTTGTCGCGTGGGTTGGTGGCGTTGTCGATCCGGCACGTCGGGCCGACGGCGGCGGCCGCGCTGGCGGCGGCGTACGACGACATCGATGCGATCGAGGCTGCCTCGGAGGAGGAGCTCTCGCAGATCGAGGGGGTTGGGCCGACGATCGCGCACGCGGTGATCGAGTGGTTCGAGATCGACTGGCATCAGGAGATCGTCCGGAAGTGGAAGGAAGCCGGCGTCGAGCTGCGGCAGGTGCGGACCGGGCCGACGGTCGAGCAGACGTTGACCGGCCAGTCTGTCGTGGTGACGGGCACGGTCGAGGGGTACAGCCGGGACGAGGCGACCGAGGCGATCGTGTCGCGCGGCGGCAAGGTGGCTGGGTCGGTGTCCAAGAAGACTTCGTTCGTGGTGGTCGGGGATGCGCCGGGGTCGAAGTACGACAAGGCGGTGCAGTTGGGGGTGCCGATTCTGGATGCGGCGGGCTTCGTCGTGCTGCTGACGGACGGGCCGGAGGCGGCTGCGGCGGTGGCGACGAATCGCGAGCCGGAGGAGGCCTGAGAGTCGACGGATCCAGGTGCTCCGCTGATCCGTCCGACTGTTAGTTTTCACCTTCTAGACGTGGTTTTCTAAGGAGCAGATATGACGACGCCGCCACAGGGACCGTGGGGTCCTGGGCAGCCAGGGGGCCAGCCGGGCGGACAGCAAGGAGGACGACCGCAAGGTGGTCGTCCTGGGCAGGGCCAGCCACCGCAGGGTGGTGGCGGATGGCAGCAGCCCGGCCAGCCGCAGGGTGGTCAGCCGCCGGCACAGCCGTATCCGCCGACCCGGCCGCCGCAGGGCCAGCCCCCGCACGGGCAGCCGCCGCACGGGCAGCCTCCGCAGCAGGGTCGGCCGCCGCAGTACGGGCAGCAGCCTCCTCAGCAGGGGCAGCCTGGTGGCTGGGGTCAGCAGCCTCCGCAGGGTCCGCCCCCGCAGTACGGGCAGCAACCGCCGTACGGGCAGCAGCCCGGGTATCAGCAGCCGTGGGGGCAGCAGCAGCCTCAGGGTGGGTGGCAGCAGGGGCAGCAGCCTTGGCAGGGTGGACCTGGACGCAAGCGGGGCGGCATCTCCAAGGACAAGCTGCCGCTGCTGGTCGGCGGCAGCCTGATCGGGCTTGTCGTGATCGCCTTGGTCGTGTTCCTCGGCATTCACTTCCTCGGCGACGACGACAAGACCACGACAACGAGCCCGAGCACGCAGCCGACCCAGTCAGCGGCAGGCGGACAAGCGCAGGGTGCGACCGACAAGCTGCAGAGCGCCGGGTTCCAGTGCAGCGACCTGTTCAACGGAGCCCAGGGTGCGCACCGCGGCTGCTTCAAGTTCGACGAGGTCAGCCAGGCCGAGGTGATCTTCCAGTTCCAGGCCGACGGCACGATCGTCAGCACGCTGATCCGGTCGATGAACCGGGAGAACGTCAACAACGCCGCGGTCTCCTTCGACGCGGCGCTGCAGGCGATCGGCAACGACACCTTCGGCGGCAGTGACGTGGCGAAGATCCAGGCGGCGGTGAAGACCGGCCAGAAGGACGCCAAGGTCGACAGCACCTGGGGTGACTTCACCCTGTTCAACAACGGCGACTCGGTGCAGATCTCCGGCCGCAAGTCCGGGATGGAGTCGTTCGACCTGCCGACCAAGGAGTTCTCGACCACCGTCGAGCAGATGACCACCGCGCTGAAGGCGAAGCAGTACGCGTGCACGCTGGCCTGCCGCAAGGACCTGGGCCGATCCGGCTCCCAGCGGATCTTCCCGCTCGGTGGCAGCAGCAAGGCGATCCGCTCGCTCGACATCGAGGCCTCGGGCGACCCCGCCGAGGTCAAGGCGGCCATCCCGGTCGCCATCGCGGACGCGCTGGGCGTGCTCAAGGGCCCGGACGTGGAGGCGATCAAGACCTTCCTCGCGGCACACACCGACGGGAAGCCGTACGCTGCTTATGTGGCCGGCTGGCGGATCGAACAGACCGGCACGGGCAACGACGACTACTCGTCGCAGTCGATCAGGATCAAGTACGAGTCGTACTACGTGTGAGGTGTGATGAAGTCCGACCCGGAGAAGCGGCCGGAGACTCAGGTGGCCAAACCGCCGCCTGAGTCGGTGTACCGGGTGGACGGCGGCGGTCCGTGGGGGCCGACGCAGTTCGACCTGCCGGAGCGTAACGGCGACAACACCCAGACGGTGGTGATCGTCGCCGCGATCGGCGTGATCCTGCTGCTGTTGCTGGCCGGCGCCTGGACTCTCTGGTACTTCAAGTTCAACTGATTGACCCACACGACGACGAAGGCCTCCCGATCGCTCGGGAGGCCTTCGTCGTCGTGTCCAGGTCTTAGGCGGTGGCGCGGATGGTGACGGCGAGGTTGGCCAGGTAGCTCAACCGGGCCACCTCGGACCCGAGGAACTCGGGTCCACCACGACGGCCGATCACCAGCACCCGGCGGTTGGACTCCAGCGGCGCGGCGACCAGCACCGACTCGGCCAGGCCCTTGTGGTCCGGCGCGGTCAGCGTCGTCGCCTTCTCCAGCGGCAGCCACTGATCACCAAGGTCGCCGAACTCCGGCGTCGCACTCGTCTCCAGCGCCACCTTGATCTCGCTGCCCGTACCGTCCAGCAAGGCGGCCCAGTCGGCGTGCAGCACCGCGGGTGCCTGCTCGACCAGGATGTCGACCGCTTCGGCCGGAGCAGACGTCATCTGCTCGACGGCTTCGAGGTCCATGTGCAGGCCGCCACCGGCGCCGTACCGGGAGAACCAGATCACCTCGACGTCGGGGACGCCGTTGCAGGCGGAGACCAGCCGGTCGGGCAGAACGCCCGGTGGCAGGTCGACCACGATGTCGTCGACGGCGGTGCCGTTCTCGCGCCGGTGCTCCACGATCTCGATCGCGTGGATGTCGGCGCTCACCTCGCCGAGTGCCGTTGCCACGGTGCCCAGCGAACCGGGTCGGTCCGGGATGATCAATCGCAGCAGGAACACCGAACGATCATCTCCCAGCCGAATACCACGCAAGTTACGCCCTGTCGCGGCCAATGTTACAGAGCGGAACAAAGTGACACGCCGGGCCCTCTCATCTGATGAACAGAGGGCCTGTGGAAACCGGAAATACATCGGACATACCGGCCCACTAGGATGAGCGCGTCCGTAGAGGTAGGTGCGAGCCGCACGCTGCCGGCAACTCGTTGTAGACCATTGGAATCCTTCATGCCATCGATTACCCGCGAAGAGGTCGCGCATCTGGCGCGGCTGGCGCGGATCGAGCTCACCGAAGACGAGCTCGACCACCTCGCTCCGCAGCTCGAGCAGATCATCGGCCTGGTCGCCCAGGTCAGTGAAGTGGCTGCCGAGGACATCCCGCCGACGTCCCACGCCCTGCCGATCACCAACGTGATGCGCGCCGACGTGAACGTCCCCTGCCTCACGCCGGAGCAGGCGCTGTCCGGCGCCCCGGCGGCCGAGGAGCAGCGTTTCCGGGTACCGCGGATTCTGACCGAGGAGGCGTGATGAGTGACCTGACGCGGAAGACCGCGGTCGAGTTGTCCGAGCTGATGAGCTCGGGCCAGGCGTCGTCGGTGGAGATCACCCAGGCGCACCTGGACCGGATCGGCGCGACCGATGGCGCCGTGCACGCGTTCCTGCACGTCGACACCGAGGGTGCTCTCGCCCAGGCGGCCGACGTCGACGCACGCCGTGCCGCGGGGGACGAGCTCGGTCCGCTCGCCGGCGTACCGCTGGCGCTGAAGGACGTGCTGACCCAGGACGGCGTCCCGACCACGGCGGGTTCGAAGATCCTCGAGGGCTGGAAGCCGCCGTACGACTCGACGGTCGTGAAGCGGCTCAAGGCGGCCGGCATCGTCATCCTCGGCAAGACCAACATGGACGAGTTCGCCATGGGCTCCTCGACGGAGAACTCGGCGTACGGGACGACCCACAACCCCTGGGACCTCAACCGGATCCCGGGTGGTTCGGGTGGTGGCTCGTCGGCGGCGATTTCGGCGTACCAGGCTCCGCTCGCGATCGGCACCGACACCGGTGGCTCGATCCGGCAGCCCGCTGCCTTCACCGGCACGGTCGGCGTGAAGCCGACGTACGGCGGCACCTCGCGGTACGGGCTGATCGCGCTGGCGTCCAGCCTCGACACGCCTGGCCCGTGCGCGCGGACGACGCTCGACGCGGCGCTGCTGCACGAGGTGATCGCCGGGTACGACCCGATGGACTCCACCTCGATCAACCAGCCGGTACCGGCCGTGGTCGACGCCGCTCGTCGCGGTGACGTGACCGGGCTGCGGATCGGCGTCGTCAAGGAGCTCGGCGGCGAGGGGTACCAGCCGGGCGTCGAGGCCCGCTTCCACGAGGCGGTCGAGCTGCTCACCAAGCTCGGCGCCGAGGTGGTCGAGGTGTCCTGCCCGCACTTCCAGTACGCGCTGCCGGCGTACTACCTGATCCTGCCGAGCGAGGCCTCGTCCAACCTGGCCAAGTTCGACGCGATGCGGTTCGGCCTGCGGGTCGGCGACGACGGCGAGAACGATGCCGAGAAGGTGATGAGCCTGACCCGCGAGGCCGGTTTCGGTCCCGAGGTCAAGCGCCGGATCATGCTCGGCACCCACGCGCTGTCCAGCGGTTACTACGACGCGTACTACGGCCAGGCGCAGAAGGTGCGGACGCTGATCGCCCGCGACTTCGCGGCGGCCTACGAGCATGTCGACGTGCTGGTGTCGCCCTCGACACCGACCACCGCGTTCGCGATCGGCGACCGGGTGAACGACCCGATCGCCATGTACAAGAACGACCTCTGCACGATCCCGTCGAACCTGGCCGGCAACGCGGCCGCGTCGTTCCCGGTCGGCCTCGCGGACGAGGACGGCCTGCCGGTCGGCTTCCACGTGATGGCGCCGGTGATGCGCGACGACCTGTGTTACCTGGTCGGTGCGGCGCTCGAGTCGGCGTACGCCGATCAGTGGGGTGGCGTGCTGATGTCGAAGGCTCCGGAGCTGGAGGTCACCCGATGACTGTGGTTGCTGATGTGCTGTCCATCGATGACGCTTTGGCGCAGTTCGACCCGGTGATGGGCCTGGAGGTCCACGTCGAGCTGAACACCTTGTCGAAGATGTTCTGTGGTTGCCCGACGGAGTTCGGCGCCCCGCCGAACACGCAGACCTGCCCGGTCTGCCTCGGCCTGCCGGGCGCGCTGCCGGTGGTGAACGCGCGGGCGGTCGAGTCCGCGATCAAGATCGGCCTCGCGCTGAACTGCGAGATCGCCGAGTGGTGCCGGTTCGCCCGGAAGAACTACTTCTACCCGGACATGCCGAAGAACTTCCAGACCTCGCAGTACGACGAGCCGATCGCCTTCAACGGGTGGACCGAGGTCGTCGTCGACGGGGAGACGTACCGGATCGAGATCGAGCGCGCGCACATGGAGGAGGACACCGGCAAGTCCACCCACGTGGGTGGCGCGACCGGCCGGATCCACGGTGCGTCGCACTCGCTGGTCGACTACAACCGGGCCGGCATCCCGCTGATCGAGATCGTCACCAAGACGATCGAGGTCCCGCCGGCCAAGGCTGCTGCTGTCGCCCGGGCGTACGTGAGCATGCTGCGCGATCTGCTGCTGGCGCTGGACGTCTCCGACGTCCGGATGGACCAGGGCTCGCTGCGCTGCGACGCCAACGTGTCGCTGAAGCCGTCGGGGTCATCGCAGCTGGGGACCCGAACCGAGACCAAGAACGTGAACTCGTTCCGCTCGGTCGAGCGCGCGATCACCTACGAGATCACCCGGCAGGCCGCCGTACTGGTTGCCGGGGGCAAGATTCTCCAGGAGACCCGGCACTGGCACGAGGACACCGGCGTCACCACCTCGGGCCGGGAGAAGTCGGATGCCGACGACTACCGGTACTTCCCCGAGCCCGACCTGGTGCCGGTCGCTCCGGCCCGCGAGTGGGTCGAGGAGATCCGGGCGACGCTGCCCGAGGCGCCGCCGGTCAAGCGGCTGCGGCTGCAGACCGAGTGGGGCTTCACGGATCTGGAGATGCGCGACGTCGTCAACGGTGGCGTGCAGACGCTGATCGAGCAGACCGTCGCGCTGGGCGTCGCTCCTGCTGCCGCGAAGAAGTGGTGGCTGGGCGAGCTGGCCCGTGCTGCCAACGAGGCCGGCAAGGACGTGGATGCGCTCGGTGTCGGGCCGGCTGAGATCGCCGAAGTACAGAGGCTGGTCGAGGCCGGCGCTCTGAACGACAAGCTGGCTCGCGAGGTCTTCGACGGCCTGGTCAAGTCCGAAGGCACCGTCACCGAGATCATCGAGGCCCGCGGCCTCGCCCTGGTGTCGGACGACTCAGCCCTGCAGGAAGCCATCGACCGGGCCATCGCGGCCAACCCCGACGTCGTCGAGAAGGTCAACTCCGGCAAGCCCGCTGCCGCCGGTGCCCTGATTGGCGCAGTCATGAAGGACATGCGCGGCCAGGCCGACGCGGCCAAGGTCCGCGAACTCCTGAACGCCACGCTCGGCATCTGAGGTTCTGCGCTGAGGTCCGGCACATCGTGCCGGACCTCAGCCCATAGCTGGATGGCTCAAGCCGCCTTGCGGGTGGGCGTCGGCTGGTCGATGCCGATCAGCCTTCTCGCCACCGAAGCGTCCGCTGCGGCGCAGCGCACCTCGTAGCGCACCGGCACGATCTCGGTTGCTTCGGCATCGGGGCGGTTCCTGAACAGTCCACGGAACAAACCGGCCAGCGCGCCCACGATCACGCCGTACACGGCACCCCATAGGACCACGACGAGGCCGGTCAGGCTCGTGTCGGCGACCAGCGTCACGAACACTGCCGCCAGCAACCCGATCCCGAGCCCGGCCGTGGAACTCCGCGCGGTCAGCGCCGCGGTCGACGGGCCACCGGGTCTCTCGGCCAGCACCAGCCCGGCCCCCACGACTGCCAGACTGTCACGCTCCATGCCCGAGGCGCGCAAGGTACGCACAGTCTCCTGTGCCTCCGCATACGTCGCCGTCGAGATGATCACCGTGTCGTGAGCCAGAACCCGCACACCCGTTCCTTTCTCTAGCCGGAGCCTCCACTAGTACCAGGTCCGCCCAATCGGAAACGTTCTGCTCACTGGGTGACCGTCACCCGCAGGATCCGATCGTCACCCGGCTTGGCATCCCCGCGGCCATCGGTGTTGGAGGTGGTGAGCCAGAGGGAGCCGTCGCGGGCTGCTTCGACTGTGCGCAGGCGGCCGTACTTGCCGGTGAAGAACGCGACCGGGTCGCCCGTGCGCTTGCCGTCGGCAACGGGGATCGCCCAGAGGCGCTCACCCCGGAGGCTCGCCATGAAGATGTGGCCCTGGGCGAAGGCGATCCCGCTGGGGGAGGCGTCCTTCGTCGGCCACTGGGCGATCGGATCGACCATGCCATCCAGGTTGCTGACACCTTCGGCGGCCGGCCACCCGTAGTTCGACCCGGGCGTGATCGCGTTCAACTCGTCCCAGGTGTCCTGCCCGAACTCCGCGGCATACAACTGCGATCCGCCGAACGCGAGTCCCTGCACGTTGCGGTGCCCCTTGGAGATCCACAACCGTCCGCCCGGGTTCCCCGGCGCAGGCTTGCCATCAGTGGTGATCCGCAGAATCTTGCCGCCGAGCGAGTCATCGCTCTGCGAGTTCGGCCGATCCGCTCCGTCGCCCGTCCCGGCGTACAGGAACCCGTCCGGCCCGAACCGCAACCGCCCACCGTTGTGGATCGCCGCCTGCGGAATCCCCTCCAGAATCACCGTCGGCTCACTGATCCCACCGTTGCTGTACGTCAGCCGAGCGATCCGATTGTCATCCCCGCTGGAGTAGTACACGTAAATGTAGGGCCGCTTCGGATACCCCGGATCCACCGCAATCCCCAGCAACCCACCCTCAGACGACGGATCAACCCCCTCCACCGTCCCCACCTCACTGACCTGCCCCGACCCCGTAACCCGCTTGATCCGCCCCGAATCCCGCTCAGTCACCAACGCACTGCTGTCCGGCAAGAACGCCAACCCCCAAGGCACCTCCACCCCAGTAGCCACCACCCCCACCACCGCCAGCGTCACGGCCTTCCCAGTCGCCGTCCCGGTAGGCCCATTAGGCGAGGCAGTAGACAACGACGGCCGCGCATCCCCACCCCCGTCCGCGCAGCCCGCAACCACCCCAGCCACCAGAACCGCCACCAAACCCCAGCGACCCTTACCCATGCCCACCACCCATCCCTAACCCATCCCCAGGCCCCCAAGGTATCGACCACTCCAACGCCACAAACTCCAGGACGTTATGCACGCCCCCTCGTAGACTCCTACCGTGCCCGACCTGGATTCCCTGAGAACCACGTTGCTCACTGCAACGGGCCTGACCCCGGACCTCACCACGGACGTCGGCCGCTGGCAGCTCTACCGAACTGCCGCCGAGGACACCGCAAACCACGCAACCCTCCTCCAAGCCGCCACCGCCGAGCCCGACCGCACCTTGGCCGCGGCCCTCGTAGTCCACATGCTCTCCCTCACCCCGACGGCTGATCACCCCACCTGGCTGGCGACGTTGGCCTCCTCAGAACGCGCGTACGCGAGCCAGCGCAGTACGGAGTACGGACTCCTCCGCACGCCGCCGTCCTGCGCCACCCTCGCTCAGGACCTCGACAACTACACGAACTGGCTCCAACGTCGCCTTGCGGAATCCCTCACCGACCCAACTTCGCTCCTGGAACTAGCTGCTCACGCCCGCGCCAAACGCACCCGCCACATCGCGAGAACCAGGGCGAGAGCCCTTCTGGACTGAAATACACCGCCGAGCCGGGATCTGATCCAATAGATGTCCGAGCGAATCGACAGCGGAGGGCTATGTGAGTATCACCAGGCGTACGTTGCTCGCCGGTACCGCGGCCCTGCCGCTCGCCGCAGCTACCCAGACAGCCTCAGGAGTTGGCCGCCCGCCTATGAACGACATCAAGGATCAGATCACGAAGCTGGTGGAGGAGCATCGCGACGGTGTTGCCCCGATCGTGTCTCTGGGGGATCCCGTACTACGCCAGGCCGCCGAGCCCTTCGACGGCCAGGTCGACGACAAGGTACTGACCGAGTTCATCGCCCTGATGCGCCGCACCATGCTGGCAGCACCCGGCGTGGGCCTGGCCGCCCCGCAGATCGGCGTACCGGTCCGGATCGCAGTACTCGAAGACCCCGCCACCGTCTCCGAAGAGGTAGCCGAAGCCCGCCACCGCTACCCCTTGGAGTTCTTCGCCACCATCAACCCGTCGTACCAGCCCCACGGCCACAAACGCCGAGGCTTCTACGAAGGCTGCCTCAGCATGCCCGGCTACACCGGCGTAGTAAACCGCCCGTACGCCGTAGCCGCCACCTACACAGACCCCGACGGCACCCTCCACCACAAGCCCTTCGAAGGTTGGCAAGCCCGTATCGTCCAACACGAAACCGACCACCTCCACGGCACCGTCTACGTAGACAAACTGGAAACCCGCTCCCTCTCCACCACCGACAACTACCTAGAACACTGGAACGACCCAATCCCGACCCGAGCAGCCCAAACCCTCCGCTTCCGCCTCGACCAGGGCTGACGGACTCCTTGCAATGGCGACTCCACTACGGGGCGAGTTGGCGGTACTGATTTACCTGGGCTGGTACGACGGTCCCGTGGAGGGTGTACTCCGTGGTGGCGGAGAGCCAAGTTGCTGGTACTTCAAGCTCTTCGCGGAGCGCTGGGAGACCAATCTGCCGGATGACCGACTCTTCGCGCTGCGGCGCCTGTCCGACGCAGACAGCTTGATCTTGGGAACCGAGTTCGGATTCGGCGATATGCAGAACTGGATCGAGATCGAAGCCCAAGCGACACCCGACGCCCGTCGCATCATCGACAACCTGGGATTCGCGCCGCGGGCGCATCCTGATCTGATTCTGCGAACTTCAGACTTCGTGACCGCGTCAGACGTCTGGTCGGTCACGCCCGCTGATCGCTACGGCGCCGGTGGTTTGCAGGCCAAGCAGCAGCGCCGGTCTGCGCTGGACGGTGCCGAGTGAGTTCGCGCTTTGAGTACGAGTTTCAGAAGTTGATGGAACACGAGCAGGTTGCCGACCCTCAGGTGTTCAGTCAGGTTGGGGATTTCGATGAGGTGCCGATCTACTCGCGGTACAGCCAACTGGGTTTCCTGGACGGGTTGTCGTTCGCTGAGAAGAACCGAGAGCTCATCCTGGCGGCGGTACGGCAGATGGACCGAATCCATCAGCATTTCGGTGGGCCGGTACCGGCTGGATCCACAATCCTGAGGATGGTGGCCGTTTCCAGCTGGGCGGTCGAGGACGAGCAGAGCTGGCAATGGCGGTGTGGCGACGGTACGACGGAGTTCGTTGCGCCGTACCTCTGGCTCTGCGACCTCAGCCATCCGAATCTGGCCAACTTCAGAGTCCATCGGCCGCGATCGCGGCAGGCGGCGATCGTCGCAGAGGTTGTCGATAGCGCCCGGTACCAGGTTTTCGAGGACCGGCCACCTGAGTACATGCCGGACTGCCCCGTTCGCGTCTACGTGACCCGAACCGAGCAACTCCCTCTGCTGCCGATCGCCGAAGACTGAGGTGATGCGGCTCAGCCTCTGCCCGTTGGTTTCGGCAGAAGCTGAGCCGGTCGGTCGGGCGCGGTGACTTAGCTGCCCCAGGTAGGGCGGAGGGGGAAGTGGGCGTTTGCCTGGTCGTCCAGTTTTACGGCTAGTACTTGGTGGAGTTGGGTGTTGTTGCGTTCGAAGCCCACCTGGCAAGCCGCTAGGTAGAGGCCCCAGACTTTGGCGGTGGGGTAGCCGACTTCGGCTACGGCTTCGTCCCAGTGAGCTACCAGGTTGTTGGACCAGGCGTTGAGGGTCAGGGCGTAGTGCTCTCGGAGGTTTTCTTCGTGGCGGACTTCGAAGCCGGCGTCTTGGGCGTCGGCGATGATGCGGCCGGAGCCGATCAACTCGCCGTCGGGGAAGATGTAGCGGTCTATGAAGGCGCCGGTGGGGCGGAAGCGGTTGTCTGGGCGGGTGATGGAGTGGTTCAGGAGGCGGCCGCCGGGCTTTAGGTGGTCTAGCAAGAAGCCGAAGTACGACGGGTAGTTGCGGACGCCTATGTGTTCGGTGAGGCCGATTGAGGAGATGGCGTCGAAGTTGGTTTCGGTGACGTCTCGGTAGTCGGAGAAGCGGACTTCGGCCAGGTCCTCGAGGCCTTCTCGTTTGATGGCGGCTTGGGCCCACTCGGCTTGGGCGGCGGAGAGGGTTACGCCTAGGGTCTTCACGCCGTACTCGCGGGCTGCGTGGCGGACCATGCCGCCCCAGCCGCAACCTACGTCCAGGAGTCGTTGGCCTGGTTTGAGGTCCAGCTTGCGGGCTACCAGGTCGTACTTTTCGAACTGGGCTTCTTCCAGGGTGGCGTCGGCGGTGGGGTAGACGGCGCAGGTGTACGTCATCGAGGGGCCGAGGATGTACTCGTAGAAGGTGTTCGAGACGTCGTAGTGGTGGTGGATCGCGGCCTTGTCGCGGCTCTTCGAGTGGCGGAGGCCCTCGAAGGTGCGGCGCCACTTGGGCAGGTGCTCCTGCGGTGGCGGGGGCGGCGGTTTGAGGTGGCTCCAGCCGAGGCCGCGGACGATGCGGAGCGCCTCCGACGGGGTCGGGCGCTCGAAGTGGACCTGGTTGAGCATCATCTTCATCAGGTCGTACGGGTTGCCCGGATGGATGCCCTCGATCTCCAGATCGCCTTGTACGTAGGCGCGAACGAGTCCGAGGTCACCGGGAGCCGTCAGCACATACGACAGGCCGCGCTCGGTGGCCAGGTGCATGTGGATCGGGGAGTCCTCGGGGCCGGTCGCGCTGCCGTCGTACGCGGTGAAGCGGAACGGGAGTCCGTCCGGTGCCACCGCCGTGAGCGCTCCTGCGATCGAAACCTGCGTCGGGATCGTTGCCGTCATCGGCGCGTCACCGCCTTCTCGTAGAGCCCGGTGAGCCGGGCGTCGGGGTCGTAGCGTTCTTTCACCAGCGTGAGGGCCGGTACGTTGTAGAGCCGGTCGAAGGTCTCTCGGTCGTAGTACGCGTCGGAGTACAAGGACTTGTGGCCGTCGAACTCGGCGACGGCCGCCTCGATCCGACGGTTCACGTCGCCGTCAGCGGCACCCGGGGCGATCGCGACGGTGCCCCAGAAGCCCACGTTGACGTAGGTCTCGGCTGGCTCGAGCGGATACAGCGGCCAGGACGACGAGCCGCGCAGGCGCAGCGGGCACAGCCAGACCGGTCGCATCCCCACCTCGGCGTCGAACCAGCGCAGGAAGCCGGCTAGTCGCGACGCCGGGATCTCGACGTCCTGGACGACCCGCTCGCGGTCGGGGTTGCCGCGCTGGCGATTGATGCGGGCGGCAACTTGGTGGCGGTTCTCGAGGCCGATGATCTTGTGGTAGACGTCGCTGCGCCGCAGCCGGCGTGGCCAGATCCGCCGGATATAAGGGTTCTGCGCGCCGAACGCCGCCGAGCACCAGAACCAGTCGGTGTCCCAGCGCCACAGGTAGTCGTGAGCGGTCAGCGCATCGGTCGACCGTTGCTGGATCGACCGGTAGAAGATCTGCTGGCCGGTGTAGTCACTCACCTGTACGGCGGTGTCGCTGTTTCGCCCCAGCGTCAGGTACGCCTCGTCGGGGCTGAACGCGACGCCGTCGATGAAGTCCACCGGCTGGCCCGCATACGTGCCGTCGGCAACGATCGAATCGATGGCCGGGCCGAGCTCGTCCAGGCCGAGCCGGACGTGCCGCAGAGCGACGTACGGCGAGATGCGGTCGAGCTCGATCCGCAGGCGCGTCGCGTACCCGAGGGAGCCGTAGGAGTTGGGAAAGGTGCGGAACAGGTCGGCGTGCTCGCCGTCCGGGCGCGCGGTGACGATCTCACCGGCGCCGGTGAGGATGTCCATCTCGAGCACCGACTCGTGCGGGAGACCGGCCCGGTACGACGAGGACTCGATGCCGAGACCGGTCACGGCGCCACCGAGCGTGATCGTGCGCAACTGGGGGACCACCATCGGCACCAGGCCATGGGGGAGGGTCGCGGCGACCAGGTCCTCGTAGGTGCACATGCCCTGGACGTCGGCGGTGCGGCCGGCCGGATCGACCGAGATCACCCCGGTCAGCCCGGAGACGTCGAGGCCAGGTGTCTCCAGCGTCGTTCTGGGCCTGAACAGGTTGGAGCTGCGCTTTGCGAGGCGGACCGGAGCTCCCGCCGGGATGCGCTGGTAGGACGACCGCAGCCGCCCTACGGCCTGATCGTGATCGAGAGTCGAGGCCAGATCCGATGTCGTAGGCACCTGTTCAGAGTACGACTCCAAAACGTCCTCGGCACGGAATTCTCAGTGCACCCGCGGTACACCGAGAGTGCACTTTGGGACCACTCAGTGCAGTGGTCCTGTCTACTAGGAGGAGTGCGGGAGCGGGATGTCGAGACTCGGGCATCGGCTCCGACGTTGCGGGCGGAGGACGAGCCGGTTCGGCTTGTCGGAGGGAGCGAGTAGGTTGCCGGGCATGGGTGAATTGGTGAAGGCGTTGCTGCCGTGGGAGGACCCGGACGGGTTCCTCGGAGGGCTGCCTGCGGGCGTCGAAACGCAGTACTACGCCGGTGGCGAGCCGCCGGCGCTGGATGCTGTCGAGTTCTACGTGCCGAGCTACATGGGCTCGTCCGAGGTGATCGAGGTCGTCGCCGCGATGCCTGCGCTGAAGGTCATCCAGACCCAGACGGCGGGATTCGAGAACCTGCTGCCGCATCTGCGCGACGGCGTCACCTTGTGCAACGCGCGGGGCGTGCACGACGCGTCGACGGCTGAGCTGGCGGTCGGGCTGATCCTGGCGTCGTACCGGCGGTTGGCGCGGGCGGTGAGGAACCAGGAGCACGGCGAGTGGCCGTCGTCGTATCAGGAGCTGGACGACTCGCTCGCCGATCGGACGGTGCTGATCCTCGGCTACGGCTCGATCGGAGAGGCGCTGGAGCGGCGGCTGGACGGGTTCGAGTGCGACATCACCCGGGTCGCGCGACGGGGCCGCGAGGGGGTCCACCCGATCACGGATCTGCCCGAGCTGCTGCCGCGTGCGGACGTCGTGGTGCTGCTGACGCCGGCGACCGACGAGACGCGTGGGATGGTCGACGCCAAGTTCCTCGCGCAGCTCAAGGACGGGGCTCTGCTGGTCAACGTCGCTCGCGGCGTCGTGGTCGACACGGACGCGTTGCTCGCCGAGCTGGCCACCGAGCGGATCAGTGCCGCCGTCGACGTGACCGATCCCGAGCCGTTGCCCGCCGGACACCCGCTCTGGTCGGCGCCGAACATCCTGATCAACCCTCATCGTGGAGGCGCTTCGACGGCCTTCGCGCCACGCGTCGCCCGGCTCGTACGCGCTCAACTCGAGCGGTACGTCACCGGCGTACCGCTGATCAACGTCGTCGCGGGGCCGCCGCGCTGACCTGAACCGTTGCGCGGCTGCCACCGCCGCGCTGACCGACCGCGCGGGCCGCCGCGCAGACCGATGGAGATGGACGACGATGTCCGAGACCGTACTGCTGATCGGTACCAAGAAGGGCCTGTGGATCGGCCGCAGCGACACCGAGCGCCGCAAGTGGACGCTCGACGGGCCGATGTTCGAGATGCAAGGGATCTACTCGGTCGGCATCGACACGCGCGGCGATCGGCCGCGGCTCTTCGCGGGCGGCACCAGCGAGCACTGGGGACCAGCCGTTTTCCACTCCGATGACCTCGGGCAGAGCTGGGACGAGCCGCCGGAGGGGTCGATCGGGTTCCCGGCGGGCGAGGACGCGTCGCTCGAGCGCGTCTGGCAGATCCAGCCGGCGCCGGGGGACCAACCGGGAGTCGTGTACGCCGGTGCGCAACCGTCCTCGTTGTGGAGGTCGACCGACGGCGGCGTCCGGTTCGAGCTGGTGCGCGGGCTCTGGGATCACCCGCATCGCAAGGACTGGGGCGCCGGGTTCGGCGGTCAGGCGATTCATACCGTGCTGCCGCATCCGACCGATCCACAACGGATGAGCGTCGCGATGTCGACGGGCGGGGTCTACCAGACCGCGGACGGCGGCGAGTCGTGGGAGCCGGCGAATCACGGGATCAAGGCGTACTTCATGCCTGACCCGGATCCGGAGTTCGGTCAGTGTGTGCACAAGCTTGCGGGGCATCCCGACGTACCGGAGCGGTTGTTCGCACAGAACCATCACGGGGTCTATCGCTCCGACGACGGTGGCGCGATCTGGAAGTCGATCGCGGACGGGCTGCCGTCGGACTTCGGCTTCCCGATCGTGGTGCATCCGCACGAGCCGTCGACCGTCTACGTCTTCCCGTTGATTGCCGACGGCAACCGGATCCCGACGGATGCGAAATGCCGGGTCTATCGCTCCCGCGATGCCGGCTCGACGTGGGAGGCGCTCACGAACGGTCTGCCTGACGTCCCGTCCTATGCACCGGTACTACGAGACGCACTGTGCGTCGATCAGGCGGACCCGGCCGGGGTTTACGTCGGTACGCGCGACGGCTGCGTCTACGCGAGTGCCGATGCGGGGGACTCGTGGATCGAGGTGGCGCGTCATCTCCCCGACGTACTGACCGTGCGCGCGGCGGTGGTGAGCTGATGTCCGTCGCGGTCAAACTCCCGACGGTTCTGAGACCGTTCGCCGGGGGAGCGGAACGGGTGGAGGTCGACGTCTCCGGCGAGCCGACCGTCGCCTCGGTCTTCGCCGCGCTGGAGGCCGAGCACCCCGCTCTACGCCGCCGCCTGACCGACGACCAAGGTGCTCTACGCCGTCACGTCAACGTCTTCCTCGGCAACGACAACATCCGCGACCTCAACGCCCTCGACACCTTACTGTCAGATGGCGACGAACTCCTCATCCTCCCCAGCGTCGCCGGCGGCTGAGTGTTCGGGCGGCCATCCAGGCACGTTGGATGGCTGCCGGTGGACTACTGCGCGGCTACCCAGCCATAGATGTTGCCGGGGCGGCCGGCTGCTTTGGCGTGGGTCGGGTCGAAGGGGCCGAACTTTCGGACCGCGTTGCTGGCGTTGCCTTCGACGGTGGTGATCTTGCCGTTGCCGACCGCAACTACTACGCCGGTGTGCACGCTGGTGTCGGTGTTCTGCGGGCCGGTGCCGTAGAGCACGATGTCGCCGGGCTGCATGCCGGTGTTGGTGGAGTGGGCCCGGCCTTTGCCTTGGCCCCAGGTGTAGATGTCGCCGGTGAAGCCGTAGTTGGGGATGTTGATGCCTGCCTGCCGCCAGGTCCAGGTGGCGAAGTGCGCGCACCAGGCCTCGCATGGACCGTACGGGGTGCAGTTGCTGCCGGGCGGTGTCTCGCCCTGCCCGAGCTCACCGTTGGCGGCGTCGACGATCGCCGTACGGGTGTCGACGGCAGGTGCGGCCGCAGCCGTTACGGCGCCGGTGGACAGCAAGGTGCTGGTCAGCAGAAGCACCGGAGCTAGCTTGAAAAGCATGGAAACTCCTTCACGGTCGGTAGTGGACAGCTGCCACTCTGTGACATAGCTACCAATCTTCGCAACCCTTGGTAATTCATTTACTACGGAATGTGGGCTTTACGCCAAGCCGCAAACCCGGCGCTGTCGTACACCGGAGTGCGCTGGGCGTACGCCGGAGGCGTGGCCGGCTTCGCGATGGCGGTTGCCAAGCAGATGGGGTAGTACTGGGGAGGGGGTCGGGAGTCTTGTTCGGGGTTCGCTCTTACAGTGAGCGGTATGTCGAACACGCCTGATATCAAGCCGCGGAGTCGTACGGTCACCGATGGGCTGGAGGCGACGGCCTCGCGGGGGATGTTGCGGGCTGTTGGGATGGGTGACGACGACTGGGTCAAGCCGCAGATCGGCGTCGCCTCGAGCTGGAACGAGATCACCCCCTGCAACCTGTCGCTCGACCGGCTCGCCAAGGCGGTCAAGGACGGCGTGCACGCGGCGCAGGGGTATCCGCTCGAGTTCGGCACGATCAGCGTGTCCGACGGGATCTCGATGGGCCATGTCGGCATGCACTATTCGCTGGTCAGCCGCGAGATCATCGCCGACTCGGTCGAGACGGTGATGGAGGCCGAGCGGCTGGATGGATCGGTACTGCTGGCCGGCTGTGACAAGTCGCTGCCGGGCATGCTGATGGCGGCCGCCCGGCTCGATCTGGCGTCAGTCTTCCTGTACGCCGGATCGATCATGCCCGGCAAGCTCGGCGACAAGGACGTCACGATCATCGACGCCTTCGAGGCGGTCGGCGCGTGTGTGCGTGGTCTGATCACGAGGGACGAGGTCGACGCCGTCGAGCGCGCGATCTGCCCGGGCGAGGGCGCCTGCGGTGGCATGTACACCGCCAACACGATGGCCTCCGCGGCCGAGGCGCTCGGCATGTCGCTGCCCGGCTCGGCAGCGCCGCCCGCCGTCGACCGACGCCGGGACGGCTTCGCCCGCAGGTCCGGCGAGGCGGTCGTCAATCTGCTCAGTAAAGGGATCACCGCACGGCAGATCCTCACCAAAGAGGCGTTCGAGAACGCGATCGCCGTCGTGATGGCGCTCGGCGGTTCGACCAACGCCGTACTTCACCTGCTCGCGATCGCCCGCGAGGCCGAGGTCGACCTCACCCTCGACGACTTCAACCGGGTCGGCGACAAGGTCCCGCACCTCGGCGACCTCAAGCCGTTCGGCCGCTACGTGATGACCGATGTCGACCGCGTCGGCGGCATCCCGGTCGTCATGCGCGCGCTGCTCGACGCCGGCCTGCTGCACGGCGACTGCCTGACCGTGACCGGCAAGACGATGGCCGAGAACCTCGCCGACATCGCCC
Organism: Kribbella koreensis; assembly: GCF_039525325.1. Classification (NCBI taxonomy): domain Bacteria; kingdom Bacillati; phylum Actinomycetota; class Actinomycetes; order Propionibacteriales; family Kribbellaceae; genus Kribbella; species Kribbella koreensis. The sequence goes on along the minus strand of NZ_BAAAHK010000001.1, from coordinate 164,263 downwards.
CGCCGGACGTCGACGGCACGATCATCCGCGCGCTGGACAAGCCGATCCACGGCACCGGCGGGATCACCATCCTCAAGGGCAGCCTGGCCCCGGACGGCGCCGTGGTGAAGAGCGCCGGCTTCGACGAGGACGTCTTCGAAGGCGCTGCGCGCGTGTTCGACGGCGAGCGCGGCGCGATGGACGCGGTGGAAGACGGAACGCTCAAGGCCGGCGACGTCGTGGTGATCCGCTACGAGGGCCCGAAGGGCGGCCCGGGGATGCGCGAGATGCTCGCCGTCACCGGCGCCATCAAGGGGGCCGGTCTCGGCAAGGACGTACTCCTGCTGACCGACGGACGGTTCTCCGGCGGTACGACGGGACTCTGCGTCGGCCACGTCGCGCCCGAGGCGGTCGACGGCGGCCCGATCGCGTTCGTCCGCGACGGCGACCGGATCACCCTGGACGTCAAGAACCGGACCCTCGACCTGCACGTCGAGCCCGAAGAACTCGAGAAACGCCGCCAGGGCTGGACCCCGAAAGAGCCCGCGATCACCAGGGGCGTGCTCGGGAAGTACCGGCGTCTGGTCACCTCCGCCTCCCAGGGGGCTGTCTGCATCTCCTAAACTGGCTTAAACGTAAGACACGCATCTCATCCACTGAGATGGATGAGTGCCAGGCTTGACCGGATCGAGAGGAGTCGGCGAAGGTGACTGCATGCGATCGATTCTTCTCGTACTTGTGCGGCGCGCCGACTGACGCGACCTTCGAGTCGAGCGCGCCCCCTTCAGCCCACCCGGCGGAGGGGGCGTTTTCTTTTGTCTGGCAGTAGCAAAGCAGCAGTGACGACCAAGGGAAGGCACCATGAGTGAGCAGCTGACCGGGGCACAGGCTCTGATCCGCGCACTGGAACATGCCGGTGTGGACACCGTCTTCGGCATCCCGGGTGGCGCGATCCTCCCGGCGTACGACCCGATGCTCGACTCGACCCAGATCCGCCACATCCTGGTACGTCACGAGCAGGGCGCCGGCCACGCGGCCCAGGGCTACGCCTCGGCGACCGGCAAGACCGGCGTCTGCATGGCGACCTCCGGCCCGGGCGCGACCAACCTGGTGACGCCGATCGCCGACGCGTACATGGACTCGGTGCCGATGGTCGCGATCACCGGCCAGGTGGCCAGCGCCGCGATCGGCACGGACGCCTTCCAGGAGGCGGACATCCGCGGCATCACGATGCCGATCACCAAGCACAACTTCCTGGTCAACGACCCGAACGAGATCGCCAGTACGATCGCCGAGGCCTTCCACATCGCGAGCACCGGCCGTCCCGGCCCGGTCCTGGTCGACGTGACCAAGGACGCCATGCAGGCGATGGTCGACTTCCGCTGGCCGACCGAGCTGTCGCTGCCCGGCTACCGCCCGGTGACCCGCCCGCACCCCAAGCAGGTGCGCGAGGCGGCCCGCCTGATCGCCGCCGCCGAGAAGCCGGTCCTGTACGTCGGCGGAGGCGTGATCCGTGCCAAGGCACACGCCGAGCTGAAGGAACTGGCCGAGCAGCACGGCATCCCCGTCGTCACCACGCTGATGGCCCGGGGCGCGCTGCCCGACACGCATGAGCTGCACTTCGGCATGCCCGGCATGCACGGTTCGGTCTCCGCCGTCGGCGCGCTGCAGCGGTCCGACCTGCTGATCTGTCTGGGCGCCCGCTTCGACGACCGGGTGACCGGCAAGCTCAGCTCGTTCGCGCCCGAGGCCAAGGTGATCCACGCGGACATCGACCCGGCCGAGATCGGCAAGAACCGGCATGCCGACGTGCCGATCGTGGGTGACTGCAAGGAGGTCGTCGTCGATCTGATCGCGGCGCTGAACAGCGAGATCGCGAGCAACGGCAAGACCCCCGACTACTCGACCTGGCGCGCGCAGCTCGAGGCGGTCCGGGCGAAGTACCCGGTCGGTTTCGACGAGCCGGAGGACGGCAGCCTGTCACCGCAGTACGTGATCCAGCGGATCGGCCAGATCGCCGGACCGGACGCGATCTACACCAGCGGCGTCGGCCAGCACCAGATGTGGGCCGCGCACTACCTGCCGTTCGAGAAGCCGATGCACTGGCTGAACTCGGGTGGTCTCGGCACGATGGGGTACTCCGTGCCCGCCGCGATGGGCGCCAAGGTGGCCCGGCCGGACAAGACCGTCTGGGCGATCGACGGCGACGGCTGCTTCCAGATGACGAACCAGGAGCTCGTCACCTGCGCGCTGGAGGGGATCCCGATCAAGGTCGCGGTGATCAACAACCAGTCGCTGGGCATGGTCCGGCAGTGGCAGACGCTGTTCTACGACAAGCGCTACTCCAACACCGACCTGCACTCGGCCCGGATCCCGGACTTCGCCAAGCTGGCCGAGGCGATGGGCGGCGTCGGGCTGCGCTGCTCCGACAAGGAGTCGGTCGACGCCACCATCGACAAGGCGATGTCGGTCACCGACCAGCCGGTCGTCGTCGACTTCGTCGTGCACCGCGACGCGATGGTCTGGCCGATGGTCGCGGCCGGCAGCAGCAACGACGACATCCAGTTCGCCCGCGACCTGGCCCCGCAGTGGGACGGGGAGGAGCTGTAAATGTCCAAGCACACGTTGTCGATCCTGGTGGAGAACAAGCACGGTGTTCTCGCCCGCGTCGCCGCGCTGATCTCGCGCCGCGGATTCAACATCGACTCACTCGCGGTTGGCCCGACCGAGCACCCCGAGGTTTCCCGTATGACCATCGCGGTCAGCGTGGACGAGCAGCCTTTGGAGCAGATCACCAAGCAGCTGAACAAGCTGATCAACGTGATCAAGATCGTCGAACTCGAGCCGACCGCCACCGTGCAGCGTGAACTGCTGCTGGTGAAGGTCAAGGCGGACACCCTCAGCCGCGGGCAGGTCCTGGAGACCGTCCAGCTGTTCCGTGCGAAAGTGGTGGACGTCGCTCCGGACGCGATCACCATCGAGGCCACCGGTAACCCCGAGAAGCTCGAAGCCATGCTCCGGGTGCTGGAACCCTTCGGCGTCCGTGAGCTGGTCCAGTCCGGCATGGTCGCGATCGGCCGGGGCAGCCGCTCCATCTCCGACCGCACGCTGCGCCCGGTCCCGGTGCCGCCACCACACGTGGCGTCCGGATCCCCGACGCTGCAGGCCCGCCCGGCCGGTACTGCGAACAGCGCGCCGGCCCCGGCCAACCCGACCCACCCGGTGCCGCACCCGCCGCCCGGGCATCGTCCCGCTCCCGCCCGCCAGGCCTGAGCTGTAAACCTCATCACAAGAAATCAAGGAGACGAGCTCCAAGTGGCAGCAGAAATGTTCTATGACGACAACGCCGACCTGTCGGTGATCCAGGGCCGCAACGTGGCCGTGCTCGGCTTCGGCAGCCAGGGCCACGCCCACGCGCTGTCGCTGCGCGACTCCGGCGTCGACGTCCGGGTCGGCCTGCCGGAGGGCTCGAAGAGCCGCGCCAAGGCCGAGGCCCAGGGCCTGCGGGTGCTCACCCCGTTCGAGGCGTGCGAGGAGGCCGACGTGATCGTCGTGCTCGCCCCGGACCCGGCGCAGCGGTCGCTGTACAAGGAGGCCATCGAGCCGAACCTGGTCGACGGCGACGCGCTGGTCTTCGGGCACGGCTTCAACATCCGGTTCGGCTACATCAAGCCCCCGGCCGGCGTCGACGTCTTCATGGTCGCGCCGAAGGGCCCGGGACACCTGGTCCGTCGTGAGTTCTCCGAGGGCCGCGGCGTACCGGTGCTCGTCGCCGTCGAGCAGGACGCGTCCGGCAAGGCCTGGGACCTCGCGCTGTCCTACGCCAAGGGCATCGGCGGCCTCCGCGCCGGCGGGATCAAGACCACCTTCACCGAGGAGACCGAGACCGACCTGTTCGGTGAGCAGGCGGTCCTCTGCGGTGGCGTCTCGCAGCTGATCCAGTCCGGCTTCGAGGTGCTGACCGAGGCCGGCTACCAGCCCGAGGTCGCGTACTTCGAGTGCCTGCACGAGCTCAAGCTGATCGTCGACCTGATCTACGAAGGCGGCATCGCCAAGCAGCGCTGGTCGGTCTCCGACACCGCCGAGTACGGCGACTACGTCTCCGGCCCGCGGATCATCGACGCGTCGGTGAAGCAGCGGATGAAGGAGGTCCTCGGCGACATCACCGACGGCACCTTCGCGGCCCGCTTCATCGCCGACCAGGACGCCGGCGCGCCGGAGTTCGCCGAGTTCCGCAAGAAGAGCGCCGAGCACCCGATCGAGGCGGTCGGCAAGGAGCTGCGCGGTCTGATGGCGTGGGTCAAGTCGCACGACGACGACTACGTCGAGGGCAGCGCCGCTCGCTGACCCGCTTTGGCTGTACGCCGACGCCCGGCCGCGCAGGTGGCCGGGCGTCGGCTTTTTCTTTGGCACAATCAGTGACGCAACGGGCCGGAGCGGGTGATCAGGGGGTAGCGGATGGACAGCGGCAGGCGTGAGCTGCCGAAGCCGCCTCGGCGCATCCCCGCCGGAGTGCTGACTCCGCTGACCTCGATCGAGACGCCGCCGCCGCGGTTGCCAGGGGTGACCACCCAGCCGCCGTTGCCGCCGAAGTTCCGGCCGCGGTTCGTCGTCCCGCTGATCGTCTTCGTACTCGTCCTGGGCGCGGGCGCCGGCTGGCTGATCCGCGAGGACAGCCTGACCTTGGACACGGCCGAGGTGCTCCGGAAGTCCGGTCCTAGTGTCGTCAAGATCCTCGCCACCACCTGCGAGGGCACCGGCATCGCCAGCGGCGTACTGCTCGACAACGGGCTGGTACTGACCGCGTCCTCGGCGATCAAGCAGCCGATGTCCGTCGCGCTGGTGACATCGACCGGTGACGTACGCCGGGCCAACGTGCTCGGCAGCAGCGCGGACGGCGTCGCGGTACTGCGAATGATCGGCCAGCTCCCCAACCCGACGGCTCAGCTGGCGTCGAAGGAGCCACCGCGGGGCGCCGACCGGGCCGTCGTCGCCTACATCGCCAACGGGCTGCTGAGCGTCCTGTCGCTCGGCTCGGCGAAGGACCCGGCACCGCTGACCTCGGTGCTCAACGCAACCAAACTCGGCGGGCCCGCCCTGGACCGCTCCGGCCGGGTGGTCGGCCTGATCACCGGCGACACGGTGCCCAAGGCCACCATCGTCCCGCTCGCAAAACTGCGCCAGTACGCCGGTACAGGCCAACCCGGCATCACCCCGGAACCCGGTGGGACCTGCGTCCGCTCGCGCGGACCGTCGGCCGCGATCGTGCCCGAGCTGACCGTGGCCAACACGCCGCTCGCGGCTGAGGTACAGACGCTGATCGGCACCTACATGACCACCACGAACCGGCACGATTTCGTGGGCCTACGGGCGCTCTACTCGGCGCGACTCGCCAAGAGCCTCACCCTGGCGGAAGACACCGAGCACCACCAGACGACGTATCTGTTCGGTCCCCGGATCATCGAGGTGACCCAGGTGGGGGAGACGGTGAACGCCCGGGTGAACTACAGCGTGCTGTTCTCGCCGAACAGCGTCGGAGCGCTCGGCCAGAGCTGCAACCGGCTCGACAACCGGTACCAGTTGGTCCGCGAGAAGGGCCGGCTGCTGGTCGACCGGGCGGTCGCAGTACGGGCTCCGCAGCCCTGCGACTGAGATGAGACCCTCCGGGCGGCCGGATCGGGGACCAGGTAGCATCGTGTTCAGCGGGCACAGCGCGGTGCTCTGACTCTTCGAGCCCCCAACCGCTTCTGCAGGAGACATCTCTCATGACTGACGCTCAACGGCCCGTCGTCCTGATCGCCGAAGAACTGTCCCCGGCCACCGTCGAGGCACTCGGCCCCGACTTCGAGATCCGGCACGCGAACGGCGCCGACCGCGCCGAGCTGATCCCGGCCATCGCCGACGTCGACGCCATCTTGATCCGGTCCGCCACCAAGGTGGACGCCGAGGCGCTCGCCGCCGCCAAGAAGCTCAAGGTGGTCGCCCGCGCCGGCGTCGGCCTCGACAACGTCGACGTGAAGGCCGCCACCCAGGCCGGCGTGATGGTCGTCAACGCGCCGACCTCCAACATCGTCAGCGCCGCCGAGCTCGCCGTCGCGCTGCTGCTGGCCGCCGCCCGCCGGGTGCCGGCCGCCGACCTGTCGCTGAAGAACGGCGAGTGGAAGCGGTCGAAGTTCTCCGGCGTCGAGCTGTTCGAGAAGACCGTCGGCATCGTCGGCCTGGGCAAGATCGGCGTCCTGGTCGCCCAGCGGCTGGCCGCCTTCGGCATGAACGTGATCGCCTACGACCCGTACGTGCAGGCCGGCCGCGCGGCCCAGATGGGTGTCCGGCTCGCGTCGCTGGACGAGCTGCTGGCCGCGTCCGACTTCATCTCCGTGCACCTGCCGAAGACGCCCGAGACGATCGGGCTGATCGGTGACGAGCAGCTGCACAAGGTCAAGCCCGAGGTGATCATCGTCAACGCCGCCCGTGGTGGCATCGTCGACGAGGCCGCTCTCTACAGTGCTTTGAAGGAAGGCCGGGTGGCCGCGGCCGGGCTGGATGTCTTCGCCAAGGAGCCGTGCACCGACTCGCCGTTGTTCGAGTTCGAGAACGTCGTCGCCACCCCGCACCTGGGCGCCTCCACCGAGGAAGCGCAGGAGAAGGCCGGTATCGCCGTCGCCAAGTCCGTGCGGCTGGCGCTGTCGGGTGAGCTCGTGCCGGACGCGGTCAACGTCCAGGGCGGGGTCATCGCCGAGGACGTCCGGCCGGGGATCGCGCTGACTGAGAAGTTGGGGCGGATCTTTACCGCTCTGGCCGGTGGCGTCGCCCAGCAGCTGGATGTCGAGGTGCGCGGTGAGATCACGCAGTACGACGTGAAGGTGCTCGAATTGGCGGCGCTGAAGGGCGTGTTCGCCGATGTGGTCGAGGACAACGTGTCGTACGTGAACGCGCCGCTGCTCGCGGCCGAGCGTGGGCTCGAGGTCCGGCTCGTCACCGACCACGACAGCCCGGAGCACCGCAACCTGATCACCCTGCGGGGCACGCTCGCCGATGGTGGGCAGGTGTCCGTCTCCGGCACGCTGGTCGGCGTCAAGCAGTCCGAGCGGCTGGTCGAGATCGACGGCTTCGATCTCGAGGTCGAGCTGGCGGCGCACCTCGCGTTCCTGAGCTACGAGGACCGTCCCGGCATCGTCGGCCAGGTCGGCGGCATCCTCGGCAAGTCCGAGATCAACATCGCCGGCATGCAGGTCAGCCGCGACCGCAAGGGCGGCAAGGCACTTGTCGCACTGAGCGTCGACTCCAGCATCCCGACGGCGGTCCTGGACGAGATCGCGACCGCAGTACAGGCCGACACCGCCCGCGCGGTCGACCTCGAGGTCTGAGAAGTTAAAACACCCCTGGGGTCGCTTAGGGCCCCGGGGGAAGGGCAAACTGTGTGAACAGGTCCGGCCTGCCGCCCGCAGGCGCATGGCGGCCGGCCAGGGCCCAGGTCCTCCCACCGGGAGCACCTGGGCCCACCTGCTTTTCAGCTTGGTACTGCTGGTCCGAAGGCTTTCAGGGCTTCTAGTACGGCGGCGACGGCGGGGGGATCGGGGGGATCGCCGTAGGTCGCGACGTGGAGTTGGCGGGTGTGGTTGGGGATCTTGGTGGCGTGGATGTCGGGGTGACGGTGCGCCTCGAGGGCGAGGCCGGGGAGGGTGGTGACGCCGATGCCTGCGGCCACGAAGGCTTGTACGACGGTCATGTCGTCGCTGAGTGACCCGATCCGTGGCGTGAAGCCTGCTCGCCGGCAGACGGTGACGAGCTCCTCCTGGCATCGCTCGCAGCCGCCGATCCAGGCGGAGTCGCGATGGCTCTCCAGAGTGTCGTCCGGGCGTTGGCTGATCAGATAGACCGGATCGTCGCCGATGCGGACCAGGCGAAACCCTTCGTCCTCGGCGGGCGCGTCGGCATACCGGAAGATGAGGGCGACGTCGATCTCGCCGTGACGCAGCAGCTGCAACGCTTCGACGGGGTGGCGCTCGATCAGGCTCAGCTCGAGTCCCGGGTACGTCCGGGTCAGGATGCCGGCCGCTCTGGGCGCGATCGTGCTCAGGACGGACGAGTTGCCGGCCAGCCGGACCTTGCCGGCCTGTAGCCCGACCTGCGCCGCCAGCTCGTTGGCCGCCGCGTCCATCCGTCCGATGATCTCGGCGGCCCGGTTGGCCAGCAGCCGACCTTCAGGGGTCAGCCGGATCCCTCGGCCGACCCGCTGCAGGAGCTTGACGCCGGTCGATGCTTCGAGGCGGGCCAGGTGGTGGCTCACCGTCGGTTGCGAGTAGTGCAGCTCCTTGGCCGCCTCGGTCACGGAGCCGTGGCGCGCCACCGAGGCCAGGATCTGGAGATGGACCGGATTGAGCATTGATAGAGAATATCAATGGATCGGCCAGAATATTGGCATTAGACGTCATCTCTCCGCTCCTCCATGCTCGGATCACAACCACAACCGAGGAGGAACGATGAGCAAGCTCAGGTGCCACATCTCGATCTCGCTGGACGGTTTTGTCGCGGGCCCGAACCAGAGCGTGGAGAACCCGCTCGGCGAGGGTGGCGAGCGGCTGCACGACTGGGTGGTACCGCTGGCGAGCTGGCGCGAGGGCCACGACAAGGAAGGCGGCGAGGTCAACGCGAGTGACCGGGTCGTCGAGGAGGTGCGGGAGAACATCGGTGCCGCAGTGATGGGCCGGAACATGTTCGGCCCGATCGGCGGTGGCCCGTGGGTGGACGAGGACTGGAAGGGCTGGTGGGGCGACAACCCGCCGTACCACTACCCCGTGTTCGTGGTGACCCACTACCCGCGCGAGCCGGTCGAGATGGCCGGGGGTACGACGTACCGGTTCGTCACCGACGGGATCGAGTCGGCCCTCGACCAGGCGAAGGAGGCCGCCGGCGGGAAGGATGTGATGCTCTGGGGTGGCGGCGACATCATCGGGCAGTACCTGGCCGCGGGACTGCTGGACGAGCTCGAGCTGCACGTCGTACCGATCCTGCTGGGCGGTGGTGCTCGCATCTTCGGCGCCACCGGGGATGTCCGGCTGGAACAGATCCGCTCCGTCGAGGCGCCCGGTGTCACCCACCTCAAGTACCGCGTCCTGAAATGAAGCGCGGCCTCCTGTACGGCGCTTCGACGTACGGGATCTGGGGACTGCTGCCGCTCTACTGGCGGCTTCTCGACGGCGCCGGTGCGGTGGAGGTGCTGGCTCACCGGTTCGTCTGGACCCTCGTGTTCATCGCGTTGCTGCTGTGGTTGCGCCCGCAGTCCGGTTGGTGGCGGGCGCTGAGGCAGCGGCCAGCCGCGCTGCGGTACCTGGCCGCTGCCGCGACGGTGATCGCGTTCAACTGGTACCTCTACATCTGGGGCGTGAATCACGGGCGGGTGGTGGAGACCTCGCTCGGCTACTTCATCAGCCCGCTGATCACGGTCCTGTTCGGAGTGGTTCTGTTTCGCGAACGGCTCCGGCGAGGGCAATGGCTCGCGCTCGGTCTGGCGGCTGCTGGAGTGGCGTGGCTGGCGATCGATTACGGTCGCGTGCCTTGGGTGGCGGCCGGGTTGGCGCTCAGCTTCGCGGCGTACGGCGTACTGAAGAAGAAAGCGGTGACACCCGCGGTCGAGGGACTCGCGGTCGAGGCGACGGTCGTGCTGCCGTTCATGGTGGGGTATCTGGTCTGGCTCGAGTACGCCGGACGTGCCGGGTTCGGGCACGCGGGCTGGTCGACGTCGCTCCTCCTGGCGGCCGCCGGCCCGGCCACGGCGATTCCGCTGTTGTTCTTCGCCGGGGCCGTCCGCCGGATCCCGCTGACCTATCTCGGACTGCTGCAGTACCTCACGCCGACCGTGCAGTTCCTGCTGGCCGTCTTCGCGTTCGGCGAACCGATGCCCGCCGAACGCTTGGCCGGATTCCTGCTGATCTGGACCGCCTTGACGATCTTCGTGGCCGGCAACGTCGGCCCGGTCAGGACCACCACTTCTGGCCAGGGGCTTTCGCGTCGGGGGTGTGGCCGGTGGTGTCCAGGGCGTCCAGGGCTGACATCGCGTCCTCGTCCAGTTCGAAGTCGAGGGCTCCGAAGTTCTCCTGGATGCGGGATGGGGTGGAGGACTTGGGGATTACTGAGACGCCTCGTTGGAGGGACCAGCGGATGAGGACCTGGGCGGCGGTGCGACCGGTGGTGGAGGCGATTTTGGCTACGACCGGGTCGTCCAGGTGTTCGCCGGTGCCCAGCGGGCTGTAGCCCTGGGGGACTACGCCTGCGGCTACACAGGCGTCGACCAGGGCTCGACGGTCCAGGAACGGGCTGTACTGGAACTGGTTGGCCATCGGTGCGACCTCGGCAGTCCGTGACACTTCGGCGAGTTCGGCGGCGCTGAAGTTGGAGACGCCGATCGCCTTGGCCAGGCCGGCAGCGTGGGCGGCTTCCATGCCGGGCCATGCCGCCGTCGGGCCGCCCTGGGGCCAGTGGACCAGGTACAGGTCGACGTAGTCGGTGTCGAGCCGCCGCAGGCTCTTCTCCATCTCGGCCAGCGGGTCGCGGCGGCTGGGGAGGAACTTCGTTGTCAGGAAGATCTCTTCCCGCGGTACGCCGCTGCTCCGGATCGCCCGGCCGACGCTCGACTCGTTCCCATAGGCCTGGGCCGTGTCGATCAGCCGGTACCCCGCCTCGAGCGCCGCGGCCACCGCCCGCTCGGTGACCGGCCCGTCCGGCACCTGCCAGACCCCCAGACCGAGGGTGGGGATCTCAGTGCCGTTCGAAAGCTTCAGCGATGTCTGCATGTCTACTCCAAAGTTCAGATGAGCGGTCCAGCACCGCCCATCATGCAACCTCTACGAGTAGCTGGGGGTGGGGAGCAGGCGAGGTACGAGCCGGCGTGGGCGGAGTATTGCCCCTCGGAGGTGTACCTACCGCTTGGTGGCGAGGAGGACTGCGGCGTCGGTGGCGACCATGATTTCGACGGTGGTGAAGCGTTTGTCCTGGAGCCATTCCTGGCGCAGCGTGTCGACCCGGCCTTCGTACATGGGGGGCCAGACCGCGGACGGGGTGAAGTCGTCGAGGACTACGAAGCCGCCGGGCTCTACTGCTTCGGCGATCACGTCGCGGGCGGAGAGCTTGGCCTCGCGGGCGTCGACGAAGAGCAGGGAGAAGGGGCCGCGCTCGATCAGGGCGGTCCAGTCGGCCGAGAGGACCTCGATCCGGCCGTCGTCGGCGAACAGTTCCTTGACCACCTGGGCCAGCTGCGGATCGCTCTCGGCGGTGACGATCTTGGTGTCGTCGGTGGCGCCGTGCCGCAGCCAGGCCGAGCCGACGCCGCAGCCGGTACCGACCTCGCCGAGCGTTCCGGTCCGGGAAGCCGCCAGGGTGGCGAGCAATCGGCCGGTCTCGTTGCGCGTCGCGCTGACGAATCCACGGCGTCCGGACAGGCTGAGGGCCGCTGAAACCAGCGGCGGCAGTTCTGGGGGAGCACTCACCGGTTGAGAGTTGCACAGCATTGGTCCAGTTGTGTCACTGGTATCTCACATACCGGGACAGGATGCCCGCATTGTGGCGAAATAGTCGGACGCCAGAGTATCTTCGGACCCATCATGCAGTTCGTGGTACGCCTTATTCGCTGCCGCGCCGGGGTCCGCTAAGGCCGACCTCCCCGGCGCGGGTTTCGGCGTACCTCCCGCCCGGTAGTGCCAGTCGTCGGCCGTTTGTGACAGCACCAGACCAAACGGGAGAGCAGCATGTACGACATGTATCCGGCCAACTGGAAGGTCGTCGACGGACGCGAGCGCAAGGCCGCCCGCCGTCGCCGTCCCGCCCCACGTACGCCTGAGACCCAACCAGTCCAAGAGGCCATGAACCGCCGCGACAACGGGGGAGAACCCAAGAAGTGAGCACCAACAAGTCGTTCAAGCTGGCCGTTGTCGGTGGCGACGGGATCGGTCCCGAGGTCACCGCCGAGGCGCTCAAGGTCCTCGACGCGGTCAGCGCGAACTACGGCGTCACGTTCGAGCGCACGGAGTACGACCTCGGCGCGAAGCGCTGGCACGAGACCGGCGAGACGCTGCCGGACGCCGAGCTCGAGGAGATCCGCGGCCACGACGCGATCCTGCTCGGCGCGGTCGGCGACCCGACCGTACCGTCCGGGGTGCTCGAGCGCGGTCTGCTCCTCAAGCTCCGTTTCGCACTGGACCACTACGTGAACCTGCGCCCGTCGAAGGTCTACCCGAGTGTCGGCTCGCCGCTGGCCAACCCGGGCGAGGTCGACTTCGTCGTCGTCCGCGAAGGCACCGAAGGCCCGTACACCGGCAACGGCGGCGCGCTCCGGGTGGGCACGCCGGCCGAGATCGCCACCGAGGTCTCCGTCAACACGGCGTACGGCGTGGAGCGGGTCGTCCGTGACGCGTTCGCCCGGGCGCAGGCGCGGCCGCGCAAGAAGCTCACACTCGTCCACAAGAACAACGTGCTCGTGTACGCCGGTCATCTCTGGAAGCGGACCGTCGACGCGGTCGCGACCGAGTTCCCCGACATCACCGTCGACTACCTGCACGTGGACGCGGCGACCATCTTCCTGGTCACCGACCCGGCCCGCTTCGACGTGATCGTCACCGACAACCTGTTCGGCGACATCATCACCGACCTGGCCGCCGCGATCAGCGGTGGCATCGGGCTGGCCGCGAGCGGCAACATCAACCCGGACAAGACCGCGCCGAGCATGTTCGAGCCGGTGCACGGCTCCGCGCCGGACATCGCCGGCCAGCAGAAGGCGGACCCGACGGCAGCGATCCTGTCCACCGCCCTGCTCTGCGACCACCTCGGCCTGACCGAGGCGGCCGCGGCGATCGAGGCGGCCGTCACGGCCGACATCGAGGAGCGGACCGGCGCCGCCCGGACGACTTCCGAGATCGGTGACGCCATCGCGAAGCGCGCCGCGGGCTGACAACGGAGGCTCGCATGACCACTTCCTCAACAGGTACGGTGCGCTTATGAGCGCGGATTTGCAGTTCACCGTTGAGCCAAACACCCAACCGGCCAGCGACGACCAGCGCGCCCAGATCCTGGCGAACCCAGGGTTCGGGCAGTACTTCACCGACCACATGGCGATCGCCACCTGGACCCGGGACAACGGCTGGCACGACGCGAGGATCACCGCCTTCGGACCGCTGGAGCTCTCTCCGGCGACCTCGGTGTTCCACTACGCCCAGACCATCTTCGAAGGGATGAAGGCCTACCGGCACCCTGACGACTCGATCCACATGTTCCGGCCCGAGGCGAACGCGGCGCGGTTCAACCGCTCCGCGAAGCGGCTCGCGCTGCCGGAGCTGCCCGAGGAGGCCTTCCTCGACTCGCTGCGCAAGCTGATCGAGATCGACAAGGCCTGGGTCCCCACCGGCGGCGAGACCTCGCTGTACCTGCGGCCGTTCATGTTCGGCTCGGACCCGTTCCTCGGCGTCCGTCCGTCGGCCCAGGTCACGTACTGCGCGATCGCCTCACCGGCCGGCTCGTACTTCGCCAAGGGCGTGAAGCCGGTCCGGATCTGGCTCAGCGAGGAGTACACGCGAGCCGCCCCGGGTGGTACGGGCGCAGCCAAGACGGGTGGCAACTACGCCTCGTCGCTGCTCGCCCAGGCCGAGGCCATCGAGCAGGGCTGTGACCAGGTCGCCTTCCTCGACGCGGTCGAGAAGAAGTGGGTCGAAGAGCTCGGCGGGATGAACCTGTACTTCGTCCTCGACGACAGCACCGTCGTCACGCCGGAACTGTCCGGCACCATCCTCGAGGGCATCACCAGGGACTCGATCCTGAAGCTGGTCACCGATCTCGGCTACACCGTCACCGAGCGAAAGATCTCGATCGACGAGTGGCGCGACGGGGCGGCGTCCGGCCGGATCCAGGAGGTGTTCGCCTGCGGTACCGCCGCAGTGATCACCCCGGTCGCCTCGCTGAAGTGGAACGGCGGCGAGGTCCAGGTGGCCGACGGCGAGGGTGGCAAGGTCACCGCAGCCGTCCGCTCGGCCCTGCTCGACCTGCAGTACGGTCGCGCCACCGACACCCACGGCTGGATGACCAAGGTCTGCTGAAAGCCAGCGCAGGAGCCCCGGCGAACCTCAGAGTCGCCGGGGCTTCTTGCTGGGCGGCTGCGCCCGGCGGCAGACGACGACCGCGACCAGCCAGACGGCTGCAGCGACGTAGGGGGCCCAGGTCGCCGAGACCCCGACCATCTTGGGGCCCCGATCAGCGAGGATGACGCCGGTGGCGATCAGGCCGGCGACGGCCAGCACCATGGCGGCCTTGTCGTCGGGCGGGATCACCAGCAGGGCGATCGCGGCCACCACGCAGAGGAACACCATCAGAACGCCGGCGCCTCCGGTCGGCGAATGGTCCTGACCGGGAATCACCCCGGTCAGCCCGAAGCCACTGGCCTTGTAGGCCTCGTGCCCGGGCGATCCGTGGAAGGTGAACCAGGTCGGCGCCAGCACCAGGAGCGCGGCGATGCCGCAGGCAACCGATGCCAGCCGGAACGGGGATTGCTTCATCGTGTCCTCTCGACCCAGCGGATTTCATCAGGATCCTCTCAGGCCCCGGCCGGGGCCGGCCCGGTAGGGTCGAAGGACTGGCAGCCAGTCGAAGGCGAGGTTATGAGCGGCTTTCCGGATGAGGTTGAGGCGTACTACGCGGAGCTGGCCGAACAACGCGGCTGGCAGCCGGACACCGTGCGGGCCTATCGGGCGTCTGTGGAGCTGATCCGCGACCTCGACCGGGGGACCGGTGCCCGCACCTTCGGGGCGCGCGCGGACGAGTACGGCACGGACTGGCTGTTCGAGGCGGTCTGGCACGAGCGTGAGTGGGTCATCGTCCGGCAGTTGCAGGTCGGCGAGGACGGCACGTCTTGCGGTACTGGTGGCAGCGGCTCGAGGACGAGGACGGAGCGCTCACCGAGGAAGGGCTGAACCGCGACGAATGGGGTCTTCGCCCGCTCAGCCGGGAGGACTTCTACGCTGCCTGGGACGACCCGGGGTGGTCGCTGACCGCGTAATTCAGTACTCCGGTGAGCGACGTAGTACAGGCTGACGTACTGGATGTTCGCTTTTCGAGACAATCGGCCGCGCGCCGGAATTCCTATGGCAGACTGCCAAATGTCATGAAGAGCTACCAGATCATTATCGACTAGCGCGCTCAGCCAAGCAGCACCTGAGCGCGCAGACCTCTCGCACTTTGCGGGAGGTTTTTTGTTTGCCTGAAGCCCCCACCGGAAGGCGATTCCGTGAGCACAACCGACGAGTTCCACGTCTACGACACCACCCTGCGCGACGGCGCGCAGCAGGAGGGTCTGGCGTTGTCAGTGGCCGACAAGATCGCCATCGCCCAGCACCTGGACGACCTGGGTGTGGGCTTCATCGAGGGCGGCTGGCCGGGCGCGGTGCCCAAGGACACCGAGTTCTTCCAGCGGGCGCGGACCGAGCTGCACCTGCGGCACGCGACCTTCGCCGCGTTCGGCGCCACCTGCAAGCCCGGTACGCCGGCAGCCGACGACCAGCAAGTCGCCGCCCTCCGCGAGTCCGGCGCGGCCGTCGTCACGTTGGTTGCCAAGAGCCACGACGCGCACGTCGAGCGGGCCTTGCGGACGACCCTCGACGAGAACCTGCGGATGATCGCCGACACCGTCCGGCACCTGCGTGAGCACGGCCAGCGGGTCTTCCTCGACACCGAGCACTTCTTCGACGGCTACCGCGCCAACCGGGCGTACGCGCTGGAGGTGGTCCGGGTGTCGGCCGAGGCCGGCGCCGACGTGGTCGCGCTCTGCGACACCAACGGTGGAACGCTTCCGCGCGAACTGCAGGACGTCGTCCGCGACGTCCTCGAGAACACCGGCGCCCGCCTGGGCATCCACGCCCACAACGACGGCGGCTGCGCGGTCGCCAACTCGATCGCCGCGGTCGAGGCGGGCTGCACGCACGTACAGGGCACCATCAACGGCTACGGCGAGCGGACCGGTAACGCCGATCTGCTCGCGGTCGTGGCCAATCTCGAACTCAAGCGCGGGATGGAACTTCTCCCGCCCGGACGGCTCGCCGAGTCGTACCGGATCGCGCACGCGATCGCCGAAGTGACGAACGTGCCGCCGTCGACCCGGCAGCCGTACGTCGGTGTGTCAGCCTTCGCCCACAAGGCGGGACTGCACGCCAGTGCCATCAAGGTGGATCCCGATCTCTACCAGCACACGGATCCGGCCCTGGTGGGCAACGACATGAGGATGCTCGTCTCGGAGATGGCCGGCCGGGCGAGCGTCGAGCTGAAGGGCCGCGAGCTCGGCTTCGACCTCGGCAACGACCGCGACCTGGTCAGCCGGGTGACGGACCGGGTGAAGGAGATGGAGTCGCGCGGCTACACGTTCGAGGCCGCGGACGCGTCGTTCGAGCTGCTGCTGACCGAAGAGGTCGCGGGCGAACGGGTCAGCTTCTTCGACGTCGAGTCGTGGCGGGTGATCACAGAATCGCGCGCCGACGGTGAAGCGGTCTCGGAGGCGACGGTCAAGCTCGTCGCCGGTGGCGATCGCGAGATCGTCACCGGCGAGGGCAACGGCCCGGTGAACGCGCTCGACCACGCCTTGCGGGCGGCGATCGAGCGCGCCTATCCGGTGGTCAACAAGTTCGACCTGGTCGACTACAAGGTCCGGATCCTCGACCAGGGTCACGGCACCGACGCGGTGATCAGAGTCCTGATCGAGACCGCCGACGGCGAGGGTTCGTGGCTCACCGTCGGGGTCGGCCACAACATCATCGAGGCTTCGTGGGAGGCGCTGGTCGACGGCGTCACCTACGGTCTGCTTCGTCACAAGGAGGTCGTGCGATGACCACGCTGGCAACCCTGGAACCGGTCGGCTACGTAGTACCGGAACGGATCCTCACCACCTTCACCGCGCAGGTGGTCGAGACCCGCGGCCTGCTCGCCCGGATCGCGGTCCAGCTCAACCCGTACGACGTCCGCGAACTCCAGCTGTGCCTGGAGACCAGCACGCTGCGCATCGTTGTCGAAGGCAACGGCTTCGACGCCGGCCGGGTCGCCGCCCGCCTCGACAAGATCATCGGCGTCCTCGAGGTCAGCTACTGCTGAGGCTTGCGAAGAAGGTCGTGATGTCGGCGGCCAGTGCTTCGGGGACCTCCATGGCGGAGAAATGGCCGCCGTGGTCGAATTCGGTCCATTGGTGGACGTCGAACAAGTACTCGACGTGAGCCCGGACGGCCAGGGTGATGTCGTGGGGCATTACCGCGACGGCGATCGGTGCTTTGCAGATCGGTGGCGCGATGCCGGCGGTTTCCTTGGTGAGTCTGGCGGCTGAGCCGGCCGTGCCGGTGAGCCAGTAGAGGGAGATGTTGGTCAGGATCTCGTCGGGGGAGATCTCCGACTCCGGGTCGGTCCACTCGGTGTACTTCTCGGCGATCCAGGCGAGCTGGCCGACGGGCGAGTCGGTCAGGGCGTACGAGATCGTCTGCGGGCGGGTCGCCTGCAGGGACTGGTACGCCGGGCGGTTGGCGATCAGCTGCTTGATCCGGTCCAGCCGCCGGGTGTCCTCCTCGTCGAGGTCGAAGGTCACGCCGGCCGGCGGCGGGCCGGGCAAGTAGGTGAGGTGGACGCCGACCACGTTGTCGGGTGCGATGCCGGCCAGCGCGCGGGAGATCCCGGACCCGAAGTCGCCGCCGTGGGCACCGTACCGGTC
Source organism: Kribbella koreensis (assembly GCF_039525325.1). Classification (NCBI taxonomy): domain Bacteria; kingdom Bacillati; phylum Actinomycetota; class Actinomycetes; order Propionibacteriales; family Kribbellaceae; genus Kribbella; species Kribbella koreensis. Next base: position 146,568 of record NZ_BAAAHK010000001.1, on the reverse strand, counting down.
GTAGCCGAGGCGGCTCATCAGGGTCGCCCAGGCCTCGGCGACCCGGGGGACACCCCAGCCCTTCTCATGCGTCGGGCCGGAGAATCCGAAGCCTGGGATGGAGGGGATCACCAGGTGGAAGTTCTCGCTGAGTGGCTCGATGAGCTGCTCGAACTCGAGGAACGAGCCCGGCCAGCCGTGGGTCAGGATCAGCGGCAACGCATCTTCTCGGGCTGATCTCACATGCACGAAATGAATCCGTTGCCCGTCGATCTCGGTGGTGTACTGCGGCAGCTCGTTGAGCCGCGCCTCGTGCTTGCGCCACTCGAAGCCGGTCGCCCAGTACTCGGCCAGCTCCTTCACTCTGGCGAGCGGGATCCCGTAGTCCCAGCCCACGCCGGGTAGCTCGTCGGGCCAGCGGGTGTGCTTCAGGCGCTGGGTCAGGTCGTCGAGGTCGGCCTGCGGTACGTCGATGGTGAACGGCTCGATCATCACGCTCTCCTTTGCTGGTGCGACCAACGATAGCTCGCAATTGTTGGTCGCGCCAACAATAAATATAGACAGTTTGAACTGGACAGTCTGAACTGAAGAGTTTAGAGTCGAAGGCATGGAGATCTCGGAGTCCGCCGCGCTCGCGGCCAGCGAGGTGCGGGTGACCTTCGGGCGCCTTCGCAGGCGGCTGAGGGCCCTGGCGGCGTCCGATGATCTGACGCCTTCGCAGGAGGCGGTGCTGAGCCGGCTCGACAAGCACGGCGTGGCCTCTGCCAGCGATCTCGCTGCTGCCGAGCGCGTCCGCCCGCAGTCGATGGCGGCCACCGTCGCGGTCCTGGTGGAGCTGGGCTTCGTCCAGCGGACCCCCGATCCCGACGACGGTCGCAAGCAGCTGATCTCGCTGACCACGGCGGGTGTCGAGCGGTTGCAGGGCGATCGACAGGTCCGGCAGGAATGGCTGGCCGCGACCTTGCAGGAGAAGTGCACCGAGGAGCAGCGGCAGACCATCATCCAGGCGCTCGCACTGTTGGATGAAGTGACCCAGGCGTGAGCTCTGCGGGTTTCGATCGGAAGTTGATCGCGCCGATGATGCTCGGCTCGATCCTCAACCCGATCAACTCGTCGATGCTGGCGGTCGCGCTGATCCCGATCGGCGCTGCTTTCGGCATCCCGCCGTCCCAGACGGCCTGGCTGGTCACGGGCCTGTACCTGGCGACGGCGGTCGGCCAGCCAGTGATGGGCAAGCTCGTCGACACGTACGGACCGCGCCGGCTCTACCTGATCGGCACCGCGCTGGTCGGGATCGCCGGGCTGATGGGCGCGTTGGCCCCCAATCTCGGCTTCCTGATCGCCTCGCGGGTACTGCTCGGCTTCGGTACTTCGGCCGCGTACCCGGCCTCGATGTCGCTGATCCGGAGCGAGGCTGACCGTACCGGCCAGGAGAGCCCGACCGGCGTGCTGAGCGCCTTGTCGATCGCCAACCAGGTGATCGCGGTGATCGGCCCGACGCTCGGCGGCGTTCTGATCGGGGTGGGTGGCTGGCATCTGATCTTCACCATCAACGTGCCGCTGTCGATCGCTTGCGTCCTGCTCGGCTGGTTTTGGCTGCCTCGGCGCGCTACCGGCGTACGGGCTGGGCAGCGGTTGGACTATGCGGGGATCGTGTTGTTCGCGGCGATGCTGGTGTCGCTGATGGTCTTCCTGATGCTGCCGGCCGTGTCTCGCTTGTACCTGCCAGTGCTGGCGATTGCCTTCGGCGCGGCCTTTGCCCGGCGGGAGCTTCGTACGCTGGAACCGTTCATCGACTTGCGTGTGCTGGGCGGCAACGCGCCTTTGCTCGCGACGTATGCGCGGCAGGTGCTGTCGTTCGTGGTCAGCTATTCGTTCCTGTACGGGTTCGCCCAATGGCTGGAGGAGGCGCGCTCGCTGAGCGCCTCCGCGGCCGGGCTGGTGCTGTTGCCGATGTCAGGTGCCGCGATCGTGATCACCGCGATCACGGGCCGGCGGGCCCAGGTACGGGCCAAACTAGTTGCCGGAAGCCTCATCCTGCTGCTCGCCGCCGCCGGCCTCCAGCTGGCCGATGCGGGGAGCGCTCTCTGGCTGCTCGTCGCCCTCGGCGTCACGGCCGGCTTTCCGCAAGGACTCAACGGTCTCGCCAACCAGAACGCGCTCTACCACCAGGCGGATCCGGCCCGGATGGGCTCGTCGGCCGGCCTGCTCCGTACTGGCACCTACCTCGGCGCGCTCATCGCCGCCGCTGCCAACGCCACCTTCTTCAAGACCGGCGCCTCGACCACCGGCCTCCATCACTTGTCGTTCTTCCTCCTGATCACCAGCTCTCTGCTGCTGCTCATCACCGCCTTGGACCGCTCCCTCCGCCGGATCGGCCAACCCACCTGAAAGGCCTCTCGTGGCGCTCACCACCCTCGACCCGAAGACCGCGCTCGTCGTCATCGACCTGCAGAACGCCGTCGTCGCACTCCCCGGTACGCCGTTGTCCACCGCCGAGGTGGTCGCCCGCTCGGTCGAACTGGCCAACGCCTTCCGCGCCAGACAGCTCCCCGTCGTACTGGTCCGCGTCGACACCACTCCTGCCGACAGCCTCCCCGGCCGCACCGAACGCGTCCGCCGGTCCGGCGGCACACCAGCCGAAAACGCAGCCCGAATCGTCGACGACCTGGCCGGCCACCCCGAGGACATCGTCGTGGTGAAGCGCAACTGGGGCGCCTTCTACGGCACCGACCTCGACCTCCACCTCCGCCGCCGGGGCATCACCCAGGTCGTCCTCACCGGCGTAGCCACCAGCATCGGCGTCGAATCCACCGCCCGCGCCGCCTACGAACACGGCTACAACATCACCCTCGCCACCGACGCCATGACCGACCTCAACGAGACCGCCCACCGCAACAGCCTCGACTGGATCTTCCCCCGCCTAGGCGAATCCGGCACCACCACCGAAGTACTGAACCTGCTGGCCGAAACCCACAGCTGAGCCAGATCAAGGTGACTACTTCAGTCCTTGCGGAGTACCAGGATTCGTTGGCCTAGCTGGACGACGCCGGCGGCGGACCCGACGCGCTGGCGGGAGCCGGCGGTTGAGATCTGGCCGTGTTCGACGCCGTCGGTGATCCAGGCGTAGCGGTCGCTCTTGGCACCCACCGCGTCGACCACGGTGGTGCGTGAGATCGCTGTGTCGTTCGAGAACTGTTCGATGCTCAGATCGACTGTCTGTCCGCGTCCGGCGAGGTTCACCAGCTTGCCGGTGATCGTGTCGGCCACTGCCCAGGCGTCGACCGATCGATCGCGGTCGCGCTGCTCGACCGCGACGTACCGGCCGCCGAAGCCGCCGTTGAACCAGTTCACGGACCAGTCGTCCTCGATGGGGACCTCGCGTACGGTGCCGCTCCCGGGGTCGAGGTAGACGGCCTTGGTGTCGTAGAGAGCTCGCGCCTTGCCGTCGACGACGTCCAGCGACTCCTGGCTGTTGGAGCGTGCGAACTCGGCCTGCCAGGGTTTCCCGCCCGCGAGCGGAGTTCCCTTGGCCAGCCGACGGCCGAGCTTGGTGTAGCCGAACTCGACGAAGCTCTTGCCGGCGACAACGAAGTCGTTGCTCTTGACCTGTACGGTGGCCGCCACCTGGCCGGTGCGCGCGTCGAGCACGGTGACCGGCGCCGATTCGGAGTCACCGCGAATGACGATCCAGTCGGATCGGGGTACCCAACGCCTCGCGTTGTAGGAGCTCTGTCCACCTGACCCGGCGGTCGCCTCACCGGAGTAGGTCCAGAGTTTCTTGCCGGTCTGTACCTCGACACCCGTCGTCGTCTTGCCGCCGCTGAACACGACGACATCGCCGTTCGTGGTGAATGGCTCCTGCTGTCCGACGTCCTGCTGCCAGCGGGTCTTGCCATCGGCGAGCGAAACGACCGAGGCCTGGTTGTCGCCATACAGAAGGACAGCATCCGTTCCCAGCTGCTGCGACCGGACCGTGCCTGAGCTGCCGAAACTGTTCTTCCACACTTCGCGGCCATCGGAGATCGCACGACCCTGCACCGCGTGAGTCTTCTGGTTCAGCAGGACCGCGAGCTGGTCGTCCGCCGCGATCAGGCGTGCGTCCGATCCGGACTCCCAGCCCGCCGATCTGATCGGCGGGACGCGGACCACGAGGATTCCGGCCGCGACGACGGCTACGGCGGCAACCACCGCGGCAGTTCGCAGTACCGGCCTGGACCGCCAGGTGGCAACGATCAGCGCGACGGCAGCGATCGCCAGGGTGGCGATCCAGGCGGACCAACCCCAGTCGAGGACGATCGTCAGGGCCGCGGCGGCTACGGCCACCGCGAGAACGACGAGTGCCGCGGTTCGCTTGGGCATTTTGGTCCTCACTGGGCGATGTGTGGGACCGCAAGCATGCCAAACCGGGAGGTCCGGGGAACCACGGGAGGCGGTTCCCCGGACGCTCGAGGCTCAGTCCCAGCTCAGGCCGCCGCCCGATTGGTACTCGATGACTCGGGATTCGAAGAAGTTCTTCTCCTTCTTCAGGTCCATCATTTCCGACATCCAGCCGAACGGGTTGCGGGTCTCGCCGAAGATCGGGGCGATGCCGATCTGTTCGGCGCGACGGTCGGTGACGAAGTGCATGTACTGCTCGCACAGGTCCGCGGTGAGGCCGAGCATGCCGTTGGGCATGGTGGCACGGCCGTACGCGACCTCGAGCTCACATGCCTCGGTCAGCATCTGACGGACCTCGGCCTGGAACTGCGGGGTCCACAGGTGCGGGTTCTCCTGCTTGATCTGGTTGATGCAGTCGATGCCGAAGTTCAGGTGGATCGACTCGTCGCGCAGGATGTACTGGTACTGCTCGGCGATGCCGACCATCTTGTTGCGCCGGCCGAGCGACAGGATCTGCGCGAACCCGGTGTAGAACCACATGCCCTCGAAGACCACGTAGAACGCGATCAGGTCGCGCAGGAAGTCCGTGTCCGATTCCGGCGTACCGGTCTTGAAGTCGGGGTCCTCCAAGTGCTGTGTGTACTTGAGCGCCCACGCGTCCTTGTCGGAGATCGACGGCACCTCGCGGTACATGTTGAACAGCTCGCCCTCGTCCAGCCCGAGCGACGTGCAGATGTACTGGAAGGTGTGCGTGTGCACGGCCTCCTCGAACGCCTGGCGCAGCAGGTACTGCCGGCACTCGGGGTTGGTCAGCTGGCGGTAGACCGCGAGCACGATGTTGTTCGCGACCAGCGACTCCGCGGTGGCGAAGAAGCCGAGGTTGCGCTTCAGCATCAGCCGCTCGTCCTCGGTCAACCCGTCCTTCGACTTCCACAGCGCGATGTCGGCCTGCATCGAGACCTCGGTCGGCATCCAGTGGTTGTTGCACCCGGCAAGGTACTTGTCCCAGGCCCATTGGTACTTGAGTGGCAGCAATTGGTTGACGTCCGCCCGGGCGTTGATCATCGCCTTGTCGGTGACGTCGATCCGGGCCGCTCCGAGGGTGATCTCACCCAATCCTGTGGTCGTCACTGGCAGGCCTCGCAGTCAGGGTCTTCGATTGAGCAAACGGCACCTGTGGGTTCAGGCAGCGCGACTGGTACTGCGTTGAGCCGGCCGTCCGTGCCTTGCAGCGTGGACTTCTCGACGTGCGTGGCCGACTGGGAGCGCAGGTAGTACGTGGTCTTGAGCCCGTACCGCCAGGCCGACCGGTACAGCTCGTCGAGCGCCTTGCCCGACGGCGCCGTCATGTAGAGGTTGAGCGACTGTGCCTGGTCGAGCCACTTCTGCCGGCGCGACGCGGCCTTGACCAGCCACAGCGGGTCCATCTCGAACGCGGTCGCGTACAGCTCCTGCAGGTCGGCCGGGACCCGGTCGATCTGGGACAGGATGCCGTCGTGGTACTTGAGGTCGGAGACCATCACCTGGTCCCACAGCCCGCGCGCCTTGAGGTCGGCGACCAGGTACGGGTTGGCGACGGTGAACTCGCCGGACATGTTCGACTTCACGAACAGGTTGCGGTAGATCGGCTCGATCGACTGGCTGACCCCGCAGATGTTGGAGATCGTCGCGGTCGGCGCGATCGCCAGCACGTTGGAGTTGCGCATGCCTTCGCGGAGTACCTTGCCGCGCAGCGCGTCCCAGTCGAGCTGCTTGCTCGTGTCGACGGTCAGATCGCCGTTGCGCGCCTGGCGCAGCAGCTCGAGCGAGTCGATCGGCAGGATGCCCTGGCTCCACAGCGAGCCTTCGTACGTCTGGTACCGGCCGCGCTCGGCGGCCAGATCGCTGGACGCCTCGATCGCGTGGTAGCTGATCTGCTCCATCGAGCTGTCGGCGAACGCGACGGCGGCGTCGGAGCTGTACGGGATGCGCAGTGCGAAGAGCGCGTCGGCGAAGCCCATCAGGCCGAGGCCGACCGGGCGGTGGCGCTGGTTCGCTCGCTCCGACTCGGGTGTGGTGTAGAAGTTCACGTCGATCACGTTGTCGAGCATCCGGACGGCCGTCTTGACGGTGCGCTTCAGAAGCTCGGCGTCGAGACCGGTGTCCGTCAGGTGGGCGACCAGGTTGACCGATCCCAGGTTGCAGACCGCGGTCTCGTCGACGGTGGTGTTCAGGGTGATCTCGGTGCACAGGTTCGACGAGTGCACCACACCGTCGTGCTGCTGCGGCGAGCGCAGGTTGCACGCGTCCTTGAAGGTGATCCACGGGTGACCGGTCTCGAACAGCACGGTCAGCATCCGGCGCCACAGGTCGACGGCCTTGACCCGGCGGAACACCCGGATCTCGCCCTGGTCGGCCTTGTGCTCGTAGTTCTCGTAGGCCGTCTTGAACGCGGCGCCGTAAAGGTCGTGCAGATCCGGCACCTCGTCGGGCGAGAACAGCGTCCAGTCGCCACCGGACTCGACCCGCTGCAGGAACAGGTCGGGCACCCAGTTGGCCGTGTTCATGTCGTGCGTGCGGCGACGTTCGTCACCGGTGTTCTTGCGCAGGTCGAGGAACTCCTCGATGTCCATGTGCCAGGTCTCGAGGTACGCGCAGACCGCGCCCTTGCGCTTGCCACCCTGGTTGACCGCGACGGCGGTGTCGTTGGCGATCTTCAGGAACGGCACGACGCCCTGCGACTCGCCGTTGGTGCCGCGGATCTTGGCGCCGATCCCGCGCACCGGGGTCCAGTCGTTGCCCAGACCACCCGAGTACTTCGCCAGCAGCGCGTTGTTGCGGATGCCGGCGAAGATGCCGGACAGGTCGTCGTCGACCGTGGTGAGGAAGCAGCTCGACAGCTGCGGGCGGGTCGTACCGGAGTTGAACAGGGTCGGCGTGCTCGACATGAACCGCATCGAGCTGAGCAGCTCGTAGAACTCGATCGCGCGGTCCTCGCGGTGCTCCTCCTTCAGCGAGATGCCCATCGCTACTCGCAGGAAGAACGCTTGCGGCAGCTCGAACCTTGTTTTGTCGATGTGCAGCAGGTACCGGTCGTACAGGGTCTGCAGGCCGAGGAAGGCGAAGTTGAGGTCGCGCTCGGGCTTGATCGCGGCAGCCAGCTTGGCCAGGTCGAACGTGGCCAGCTCGGGGTCGAGTAGGCCCGCGTCGATACCGGTCTGGATGTACTGAGGGAAGTAGTCGACGTACGCCGTGGCCATGTCGGCCTGGCTCGCCTGCCGCGCTTCACCGTGCACCCGGCCGAGCGTCTCGCGACGGATCTGGTCGAGCAGGAGGCGTGCAGCGGCGTAGCTGTACTCCGGTTCCGTCTCGACGTACCCGCGAGCCGCCATCACCAGGGCGAGCTCGACCTCATGCTGCGCGATGCCGTCGTAGCAGGAGCCGAGCGTCTCGTCGAGGATCAGCTCGGCATCCACGGCGTCGAGGCCCGCCGCTGCCTCGGCGACGATGACGCGGAGCCGGTCGACGTCCAGGGGAGTGGTGCTGCCGTCGGCGGCGCGGACGTTGATCACGGGCCGGGCGGGTGTGTTGTTCGTGCTGTCGCTGGTGCTCAGCTCGGCCGCGTTCTCCGGCGTACGGGCTTTGGCGCGCTCTTCGCGGTACAGGACATAGGCGCGCGCGACCTGGTGCTCGCCGGCCCGCATCAGCGCCAGCTCGACCTGGTCCTGGATGTCCTCGACCTGCACGCTGTGCCGGCCGCGGCCGGTCAGCGCGTCGACCACCTTGGCGGTGAGGTCGGCGATCAGGTCGCGGACGCGGTGGCTGGCGCCGGCCTCGCTGCCCTCGACGGCGAGGAACGCCTTGCTGAGGGCGACCGAGATCTTGGTCGGGTCGAAGGCGGTGCTGTTGCCGTCCCGGCGGACGACGGTGAGCTGGTTCGGGGGTGCGGCCTGGGCCGCCTTGCCCGCAGAAACGATGGTCACAAGCGCTCTCTCCACGCGAGTCTCTTGACGACCGGGACCCCGGGGAAGCGCACGACGAGTTCCCGCACCAGAGCCGCGCAGCCCGCTCTACCCGGCGCCACCCGCGGCGCGGCGCCATCGCACCGACCCACTGTGCTGCGCCGACCGGCCGGTGGTGCACCGAGTTGCTGGGACTTCCTCGCCGGTGCGGTACACCGGCGTTGCACGACCTGTCGCTTGCTCGCCCTGCGACCCGCCCTCGAGGTCTCGGACAGCGCGTGCCGGCGGCACGCGCACCGGTCGCAGGTATTCGGGCTCACGGGACTGCTTCATCCGCTTACCGCTGCGGGGCAGCCCCGGATTTCCACCGGATTCCCCTGTCGACCAGTGATGTGACCTTAACCCGCTGAACCCCACATCTAGTGTCTCGACGCGCCGCGTGTCGCACATCTTGTGTGAAAAACGCATCTCGGGTGCGATGTCAAGTTTGGCGCAGCGGCTCCGACCCGGTACCGGGAGTCGTCAACGAGGAGCTGGTATGAACGAGTTATTGCAGGAGCAGGTTGTGGACGCGATCGAGGGTCTGGTGGCGTCGGGTGCGGAGAACGGCGTGCAGGCCGCTGTCTATCGCCGGGGCGAGTTGATCGTGGATGCCGTGGCGGGGATGGCCGCTCCCGGTCGGCCGGTTGCGTCGGACACGCTGTTCTATGCCGCGTCGACGGTGAAGGGGGTGACGTCGACCGTCGTCCATGTGCTGGTGGAGGAGGGGGTGTTGTCGTACGACACATTGGTGGCTTCGGTGTGGCCGGAGTTCGGGGCTCATGGCAAGGAGGGGACGACGATCCGGCATGTGCTGACGCACTCGGCCGGCGTACCGGCGGTGCCTGCGGATCTGACGTTGTCGCGGTTCTGCGATTGGGAGGCGATGTGTTCGGTGATCGCTTCGCTGGAGCCATGGTGGGTGCCGGGGTCGCGGGTCGGGTATCACGCGGTCACCTTCGGGTTCATCCTCGGCGAGGTCGTCCGCCGGGTTTGCGGCGAGCCGATCTCCTCGGTGCTGTCTGCTGGGATCGGTGCCCGGCTGGGGATCGCGGGGGAGTTGTACTTCGGTGTACCGGCCTCGGAGCTCGATCGTGTTGCCCACTTCGAGGACGACCCGGCCGGCGCGGCCATGTTCGCTTCGTTGCCGCCGGACTTTCCGCTCTTCAAGTCGGGCCCACGATCGCTGTTCCCCAATGCGGCTCTGGCCAACAACACCGCCGTGACGATGGCCGACATCCCGGCCTGGGGGACCGTCACCGCTCGAGGTATGGCTCGCATGTACGCCGCGCTGATGTCCGAAGTCGACGGCGTACGTCTGCTGTCGCCTTCCCGTCTGCAGGAGATCTCAGCCCTCTCCACCACCGGCCTGGACGAGATGACCGGCGGCCCGGCGCAGTACGGCCTCGGCTACACGATCGGCCAGCTCGGCATGCGCCCTGCTCCACCGACCGTCTTCGGCATGGTCGGCATCGGTGGCTCTGCCGCCTACGCGGACACCGCCACCGGGATCTCGGTAGCCGTCACCAAGAACCGCTTCAACCCCACCGAAATCAACGCCTTCGACCAGGTCTGGGACCTCGCCACCAAACTGCTCTCCTGACAGCCGACCCTCTGGCCGCCCGAGGGTTTGGGAGCGGATCGGGTGGGCGGTGTGACGGTTGGCCTGGTCGCCGAGGCGCGCTCCTGAGCGGTGGATGGAGCGGCCTCCGCCTCGACGACCAGGGATCGGGGGTGTGCGGTCAGGCCGCCAGGGCGTGGAGGTCTTGGAGGGTCATGATCTCGGAGCCGTGGTGGATCAGCTCGCGGTTGAGGCGGAGGACCACGTGGCCGAAGGGCTCGGCGGCGTCCAGTTCGGTGGCTTGGCTGAGGCCTACGGTCATGGCTTGGTCCTCGTCGAGGTTGGCGATGGAGTCTCGCCAGGCTTCGACCCAGTGGGTGAGCCAGGCGACGGCGTCCTGGGCGTTGCCGTGGAGGGTGATGTCGGCGCGGCCTTGTCGGCTCGCGCCGAAGGTCCACTCCCACCGCTCGAAGAACGTCTCGGTCAGGTGTGCGATCAGCCAGGCGATCGTCCGTGGTCCGCGATGGTCCGGCTCGTCCGGCCATTGCGCGACCCACTCACCCGACCCGAGCGACCTGAACCGCCCCGCGTACTGCCGGCGGACGACGGTCAGCGCCTCGCTGCTCGGCCGCCAGAAGTACTCCTCGTCGGTCAGTGCCGCCAACCGCCCGGACAACACCATCCAGCTGAAGCCGAGCTGCCCGCGCACCATCGCCATCGCAGACGGCCGCTGCAAGATCTCCCAGTCGAACGGCTCCGGCATCACAGATCCTCACACTCCCCGATTTGGTCCAACGCTCGAACATGTGTTCGAATTGTTCAACGCCGGGAGCCAGAAAGTCAACCAGGACAGCGTGTTGGTGCTGGTGTCACTGGTAGCGATCTGCTAGCCGCCCGGCGTGAAGCGCTGGTGAGACGGAGGTGAAAGACATGTCGCTGATCGTTGGTTGTCGGCCCCGTCGGGGGACGGGGCCGCCAGACTCTTCCCGCGACCCGACTTGTCCGGGGTGAGCGGGAGAGTGGGGTTGAGCAGGAGATTGGGGTTGAACGGGACAGCGGGGTTGAGTAGGTCAGTCGGCCGGTCTCGCCGGGGCGGACGGGACCGGTCGGTTCGGCGACTCGACCCGGGTGTCGGAGGCGGGGCTGGCGAAGCGGCGTTCCAGGAGGGTGAAGGCGTCTATCAGTTCGGGCGCCTCGTACACGCGGTTCCGCCGACCGTCGGTGAGTTCGCGGAGTACTGCGCACTCGGTCAGGCGGGCGAGAGCCTGGTTGGCAGCCTGTTGGGAGCGGCCGATGAGTTCGGCGGCGGCTGCGAGGGTGAGGACGGGGGCCGCGGGCAGGGTTTCGATCAGCAGGTCGACGGCCGAGCCGGCGCGGACCGGGGCGGCTCGCTCGCGCCAGGTGGTTTTGAGGTCCGCGGCGGTGCGTTCGAAGCGGGCGGCCTCGGCGGTCGCATGACTGCAGGCGGTGGCGAACATCAGCAGCCATTCGTTCGCGGCGCTTCGGGCGCGGGCGTTCGTCGCCTTGCCTGTGTGGCGGAAGGCGGTGAGCGCTTCGACGTACTGGGTTGCGTGTGTGGCAAGGGATAGCGACACCGGAGGCACGCTGCGTTCGACGAGACCCTCGGCTCGTAGTACCAGGTGGATCAGTGCGCGCCCAGTGCGACCGTTGCCGTCGGCAAAGGGATGGATCGTCTCGAACTGTGCGTGCGCGATGCCGGTCTTGGCCAGCACCGGCAGCGGTGACTCGCGGATGAAGGTCATCAGGTCCGCGAGTAGTTCGGGAACCAGATGCGCCGGCGGCGGCACGTAGTACGCCTCGGCCGGAGACCGCCCACCGATCCAGTTCTGCAGATAACGCACCTCACCCCCGAACTCCGGATTCGGCGAATGCGCCATCAACCGCCGATGCGCCTCCAGCACATGCTCGACCTCGAGTTTGTCCCCGATCCGCACCGACTCGGTCACCCACACCATCGCGTCGACGGCCCCCAACACTTCTTCGGCCGTCACATCATGATGCCGCCCACTGTCCCGCAACGCCTCAGCCTTGAGCAGCCGCCGAGCCCCCACCACCAGTCCCTCGATCTGCGAAGACCCCACAGCCTCAGCCCGCAACAACAACCGAGCCAACGCCTCACTGTTCGTCAGTACCGCGGCAGTCGCATCCAGCCGGGCCAGATCCCCAGCCGCATCCTCCAATGCGGCCAGCACCTCATCGCTGAGGTCGAACTCCCGCCCAACCAACGGATCCGGAAAATACAACTCATACGACCCGCCCAAGCGCTCGGCCCGGGTGAACCCATCCGGCTGCCCCGGCCACCGATGCAACTCAACCCTGGCCACACCCTTATTCAAGCTTATCCAACAACCTTGAACAAGAGCTCACGCCAGCTTGCTAACCGAACTTCCGGTGGGAAAGGAGAGCTGGCCGACGAGGTCGAGTGCGGTGAGGAAGTCGTTCCACTGCTGCGCTCGCGATGCACTCATGGTCGGCTCCGCACGGTTCCCAAGGCCGGCACTGGGGTTCGGTGTTGGTCGTAGGCCGTCTAGGTACTCGCTCCATGGGATCGCGGGGCTGGTCAAGGCTGTCTGGTGGAGGTCGGGGAAGAAGGCCGGGCCGAGCATCGGGAATCCGAACAACTTGATCGGCCGGCCTACCGGTTATCTGGACGCGGCCGTGCTCTACGACTCGGCGCTGACCTGCGACGAGCCCAGCGCCGACTGTGGGGCGATGATCGAGATCTGGCCGTCGGCGAAGGATGCGACCGATCGCGCCGCCTACATCCAGAAGAATCTGAAGGAGATCCCGATGCTGGGCACGGAGTACGACTACACGTTCGACTCCGCCCTTCTTCGCGTCAACGGCAAGCTCAAGCCGTCCACAGCCACCAGGTTCAACGCGCTGTTCGGCGGGACGCCCTACACGCCCTGAAGCAGTTGGTCGCAGAGGTCTGCGAGCTGTTGGCGGAGTGGGCGGGCGCGGCCGGCGAAGGTGCGTTGGGCCGCTGCGTACTGCGCTTTGCCGGCTGGGGTTTCGATCTCGACGGGGGAGTAGCCCAAAGTGGCGAAGTCATACGGGGACGCGCGCATGTCGAGGGTGCGGATGTCCTTGGCCAGTTCGAAGCAGTCCAGCAACAAGGTGCTGGGGGTGAAGGGCATCAGTTTGGTGGCCCACTTGTAGAGGTCCATGTTGGCGTGGAGGCAGCCGCCCTGCTCGAGGGCGGGTTGGGACTCGCGTGTTGGTTGCAGGACGTTCAACGGCCGGGCTGGGGTGGTGAAGAAGCGGAAGGCGTCGAAATGGGAGCAGGCGATCTTGCTCGACTTCACGACCTGGTCGGTGCCCTCGGCGCCCAGCCGCAACGGCCAGTCGTGGCGGATCTCGTCGGAGCGAAAGACCATGGCCCATTCGTGCAGGCCGAAACAGCCGAACTGGGGCTGGCGGGAAGCGGTTGCTGACAGCAACTTTCCGATCCAGGTGATGCTGTCGGCGCGCCGCGTGACCTCGGCCGGATCCAGTCGCGCGACGTCGTCGGCGTACAGGTAGCCGCGTTTGGCCTCGTAGGACTGGGCGCCGCGCAGGCCGACGCCGGGGCCGGGGTGCCAAACCCGCAATTGCTTGGGGCGGGTGGGGTAGTAGGTGAAGAGGAAGTCCTCGACCGGGTGCTTCTCGCCGCGGCGCCGGCGGTCCAGGTGATCGGCCAGCAAGGCATCCACCCGACGTGCATGGGCTTCCTGCAGCGGTTGCCAGTCAGCGGGGTCCAGTACGACGGTCATAGGTCCAGGGAGAAGGCGTACAGGTCGACACCGGGGCGGGGGGACCAGTCGCGTTCGGGGAGGCGGGTGAAGCCGAGGCGGCCGTACATGCGGTGGGCTGTGGTCATGTAGCTGGCGCTCGACAAGACGACACGGTGAAAGCCCAGGGCGCGGCTGCGATCCACGCAGTGCACCGACAGCGCAGTACCGATGCCGCGCCCACGGGCCGCAGCGGAGACGCCGAGCATCCGGAACTCGCCCTCCCCGTCCCGCCCGATCTCGCCGTAGACCGAGCCGGGTACACAGAAAGTCACCGTGCCCAACAGATCTGTACCGTCCACAGCCACCCACAACTCCGCCTTCGCGGCGCGGTCGGCCGCGTTGCGCAGGGTCAGCCCGTAGTCGGATCCCTTGGGGATGAAGCCGTCCGCGTCGTAGGCGTCCACGGTCAGCGAACCCACGTCCTCGTACTCCGCGGGCCTGGCCAGCCGGATGTCAGTCGTCACCGTGTAACTGTCTCACCCTGGCACGACGGTAGGCTCAGGCCCGTGCGTATCGCCAGATTCTCCGTTGATGACGAGCCGAAGTACGGCATCGTCGAGACCGACGACCCCGAGGGGCTCACCGGTACCGTCGCAGTGCTCGACTCGGATCCGCTCTACCGGCCGGTGCAGTTCACCGGCGAGCAGTTGCAACTGGCCGATGTCCGGCTGCTGGCCCCGGTGATCCCGCGCAGCAAGGTGGTCTGCGTCGGGCGCAACTACCGCGCGCACGCCGAGGAGCTCGGCAACGAGGTGCCGACCGAGCCGCTGATCTTCTTCAAGCCGAACACCAGCGTGGTCGGCCCGCGGGACGGCATCGTCTACCCCGAGCAGACCAACGACCTGCACTTCGAGGGCGAGCTGGCGATCGTGATCGGCCGGATCTGCCGCGACCTGCCCCGCGAGCGGGCCGAAGAGGTCATCTTCGGGTACACGATCGCCAACGACGTGACGGCCCGGGACCTGCAGAAGTCGGACGGCCAATGGGCGCGGGCGAAGGGGTACGACACCTTCTGCCCGCTCGGCCCGTGGATCAGCACCGACCTGGACGTGGCCGACCTGCGGGTCACCACCACGCTGAACGGCGAGCCGAAGCAGGACGGCCGGACCTCGCAGTTCATCTTCGACATCCCCGAGGTGCTGGCCTACATCACCTCGTTCACGACGCTGCTGCCCGGCGACGTCGTGCTCACCGGCACCCCCGCGGGTGTCGGCCCGATGCTGCCCGGCGACGAGGTCGCGGTCAGCGTCGAAGGACTCGGAACTCTGACGAACAAGGTGATCGTGCGTGACTGAAAGGCCCGCCCCGACCGACGAAGACGTCCTCGGTGGCTTGGAACCGAACCAGGTGCGGGTGCGCTTCCCACCGTCGCCGACCGGTCTGCTCACGGTCGGCAACATCCGCAGCGCACTGTTCAACTGGGCCTTCGCGCACCACTACGGCGGCAAGCTCGTCCTGCGGATCGAGGACACCGACAAGTCCCGCAACACCCCCGAGGCGCTGCAGTACACGCTGGACTCGCTCACCTGGCTCGGCCTGAACTGGGACGAGGGCCCGGAGGCCGGCGGCGACTTCGGCCCGTACCTACAGTCCGAGCGGATGGACACGTACGCCGACGTCGTGGCGAAGCTGCTCGCGGCAGGCCGGGCGTACCACTGCTACTGCTCGCAGGAGGAGCTCGACCAGCGCCGCGAGGCGGCCCGTACCGCGGGGCAGCACAGCGGGTACGACGGTCACTGCCGCGCGCTGACGCCCGAGCAGGTGCAGGCGTACATCGAGGAGGGCCGGCGTCCGGTAGTACGGCTGCGGATGCCCGATCGCCCGATCACCTTCGACGACCTGGTCCGTGGCGAGATCACCTTCCTGCCGGAGAACCTGGGCGACTACGTGCTCGTCCGGGCGAACGGCTACCCGCTCTACCCGCTGGTGAACCCGGTCGACGACGCACTGATGGAGATCACCCACGTACTGCGTGGCGAGGACCTCCTGCCGTCGACGCCGCGGCAGATCGCCCTGTACGAGGCGCTTGCCGAGATCGGCATCGGCTCCGGCCGGACGCCGCGCTTCGGGCACTTGCCGTTCGTGATGGGCGAGGGCAACAAGAAGCTGTCCAAGCGCGACCCGGGCGCCGGCCTCGGCGAGTACATGGAGCGCGGCTTCCTGCCCGAGGGACTGCTGAACTACCTGGCCCTGCTGGGCTGGTCGATCGCCGACGACCGCGACGTCTTCACCATGGACGAGATGATCAAGGCGTTCGACATCCGCAAGGTGAACGCGAACGCGGCCCGGTTCGATCCGAAGAAGTGCGAGGCCATCAACGCCTCGCACATGCGGCTGCTGGAGCCGGCCGACTGGGCCGGCCGCGCGGTGCCGTTCCTGGCGAAGGCGGGCGTCCTGCCGGCCGAGCCGTCGGATGCGCAGCTCGCGCTGCTGACCGCGGCCGTGCCGCACGTGCAGGAGCGGATGAACACGTTCTCCGAGGCGCCGGAGATGCTCGGCTTCCTGTTCGTCTCCGACCAGGACTTCTCGATCGACCCCGATTCGGCCGCGAAGGTGCTGACCGGTGACGCCGGCGCGGTGCTGGAGGCGACCGGCAAGGCGCTGGCCGGGGTCGGCGAGTGGAAGACCGAGCCGATCGAGGCCGCGTTGCGGGCGTCGCTGATCGAGGGTCTGGGGCTGAAGCCGAAGAACGCGTTCGGCCCGGTCCGGGTCGCGATCTCCGGCCGCCGGATCTCGCCGCCGTTGTTCGAGTCGCTGGAACTGCTCGGGCGGGAGAGTTCGCTCCGCCGGATCGAGCAGGCCCGCGCGAGCCTGCCGGCCGACTGATGGCCGCCGCCGGTACGCCGGGACCCGGGGCGGCGATCGACCCCCGGGACGCCGGTCCGCAGCCGTACCACCGGCTGCTGCGCAACAACGTCACGCCGTCCGCGTTCGTGCTCCTCGGGGCGCTGACCGTGCTAGTCGGCTGGATGTTCTGGAGTGTGCTGGTGCTGTCGATCCAGCAGTCGATCCGGACCGACCCCAAGGGGACCGTGTCGTGGCTCGGCCTGCTGGCGACGAACCTGTCGCTGATCGTGCTGATCCCGCTGACGATGCTGGTCGCGACCAGGCTGAACAAGCAGACGCCCGGGCTGCTGTCCTCGGTGACAGGCAAGCTGCGCTGGCGGCCGCTGGCAGTGTTCGGCGTCGCGGCCGTGGTGCTCGAGCTGGTGATGCTGGGCATCGTCGAGCTCGGCAGTGTCGACGTGCTGGGCAGCGGATCCAACGGCGTCGCCTCCGACGCGGCCGGCGTGATCGCGGTGACGTTGCTGACGTCGACGTTCCAGGCGGCGGGGGAGGAGTACTTCTTCCGCGGCTACCTGTTGCAGGCGGTCGGCGCGCTGGTGCGCAGCTCGCTGGTCGCAGTACTGGTGACGACCGTGCTGTTCACGATGGCGCACGGGATCTGGCCGTGGGAGAGCCCGGCGCTGTTCCTCGACCGGTTCGCGTTCGGGCTGGTGGCGGGGCTGCTCGCGGTTCGTACCGGCGGGCTGGAGGCGCCGATCGCGGCGCACGCGGCGAACAACGTGATCACCTTCATCTACGCGGCTTTGACCAACACCGTCGGCGACAGCCTGGGAGCCTCCGACGCGCCCTGGTCGCTCGTTGCGGTCGACGTGGTGAAGTTCGCCGCCTTCGGTGCGATCGCGTTGCTGCTCACCCGCAAGCAGGGAATGGCCACCCGCTGCGAATTGCCACTGGCGACTTCGCTCGTGGCGGATCGCGGTCCGGGCCGGCGACTCCTGTGACGGGTTTGACGCCCTCCCCTCCCTTGGAGGCCGGGGATTTCAACTTCTACGTGGAGTAGCGAGTTGAGGTTCACGCTTCGGCGAGACCCTTAGTGGCGCCTCGGCGTGCGCTGACGGCCCGTCCGGCCGCGATGTTGACTGCCGCGTTGATGTCTGCGTTCGCCTGATGTCCGCAGGCTGCGCACCGGAAGACCGCTTGGCTCTCGCGGTTCTCAGGTACACAGTGCCCGCAAGCGCTGCAGGTCTGCGACGTGTACGCAGGATTCACTTTCTCGACCCGTCCCGCGGCCTTGTGCTCCAGGCGCTGGACGAGCAGTCCCCAGCCGTTGGCCAGGATGCCGCGGTTGAGTCCGGCCTTCGCTCGACGGCGGTTCGACAGGTACGCATCTGGTTGTTCGGGATCAGGCTTCGGTTTGGGGCGCCGGGTCATCGCAGCGATGCGCAGGTCTTCCACGCGGATGACGTCGAAGCGTCGGGCGAGATTGGTGCTGGTCTTCTCCACCCAGTCCTTACGACGGTCACCGGCCCGAGCATGCAGCTTGGCGATCGCTGTCTTCACCCGCTGACGACGGCTGGTGCCTTGACAGCGGGCCAGTCGACGTTGCAGGTGCTTGAGCCGTCCCTGTTCAAGGTCCGAGAAGCCAGGGCACCACAGGAGTTCACCCGTGGACAGGGCAGCGGAGACAGTGACGCCGCGGTCCACGCCGATCACCTCGCCCGTACCGGGTGTTGGGATCGGTGGCGGGATGACGGCGAATGCGAGGTGCCAGCGCCCCGCCCGGTCGCGGGTGATGCGGTACGACTTCGCGTCAGGTATCGCACGAGACAGCCGGAACCGTATCCAGCCGATCTTCGGGACGTTTGCCGCGGCCCACTTCCGATTCAGCTTCACGACCCGGGACGCCTGAGGGCCGACGATGCGGAATCCCTCATGTACCCCTGTCCTGCGCCAGGTCGGCCGCCGGTGCGTACCGGCGTAGAAGTTCTTGACGGCCTGGTCGAAGTCCCGTAACGCTTGCTGCTGGACGGTCTGCGAGCCGGCCCGCAGCCAGTCGAACTTGGCTCGTGCCCCGGTCAGTTGCCGGCATTGCTCAGCAAAGTTCGGCGCCACCGCAACCTTGTCGCGGGTCCACATCGACCACTGCTCGAGGGCCAGATTCCAGACGTACCGGGCATGTCCGCACTGCTCCAGCAACGCAGCCTTCTGCATCGGCGTCGGGTACATCCGGAATCGAGCCATGTCGCCAACCCAATCAGCTGGGACCGACAGTCCCAGAAGCTGTGACGGGTGTGACAGTTGGGGACGCTGAACTCGTTTTGGTTTCTGGCGGCATGCTGCGATAGGCTCAGCGGGCCAGGTTGTGAGGGCGGAAACGCACTGACAATCGCAGTAACAAGCTTTGGGGTATGGGGTAATTGGCAGCCCGACTGGTTCTGGTCCAGTTAGTCTAGGTTCGAGTCCTAGTACCCCAGCGATTGGACCGTATCGCTGGAAGTTAGGTACAGTTCATCCTCGTTGGTCGGCTCTCCGGAACCGGCTGACAAGCGCTCTGGCCCCGTTGTGTAGCGGCCTAGCACGCCGCCCTCTCAAGGCGGTAGCGCGGGTTCGAATCCCGTCGGGGCTACCAGAGAAAGCGCCCCTCACCACCAGGTGAGGGGCGCTTGTTTTTGTCCCGGTACGCCGGTGAGGCGAGCGTCACACCTTGGCCTCGGGGCCGGCCGCCATCAGCCGGCGCATCGACAGGCCGGCCACCAGGAACGTGGCGCCCCACAGCAGCGCGACCACTCCGAGGAAGACCGCGATCCCCACCGCGCCCGCGCCGGGGTTGGCGGCGAACAGGATTCCCAGCAGGATCGAGAACGCCGCGCCGAGGAGCAGGAACCATCTCGGTGTCACGTGGTTGGTCGTGAACGCGCCGACCGCCTCGAACACGCCCCGGACGATCAGCCAGATGCCGAGGATCCAGGTCAGCGTCACCGCCGTCACCGCCGGACTGAAGATGGCGAAGAAGGCCGCGACCAACGCGATCACGCCGAGCACGATCAGCCAGAGCCGGCTGCCCTTCGCCTCGGGTCGAAGTGCCTGGGTCAGCGACCCGATCCCGTCCATCAACGCCCAGAAGCCCCACAGCAACGCCAGCGCGATCGCCGTCGAGATCGGCCAGACGATCGCCAGCACCCCGAACACGATGCCGATCACCCCGCGGACGATCAGCATCTTCCAGCCAACAGTCATCCAGTCCCGCACCATCGCAAGTACCTCCCGAAGAGCAGTGCCCCCTCAACTCATCGTGATCCCGCCCACCCCCACCAGCAAGCACCCCACGCCCACCGAACCCAACCGAAACCCCCGCCCTCGCCCTCCACCATCTCGGGGGTTAACCCCCGAGATGGTGGGTTGCCACCCCGGAATACCGGCAGGCAACCCACCAACTGAGGGGTTAACCCCCGAAATGGTGCGCGGCAGGCAGGCAGGCCGGGCAGGCGGGTGCGCAGGCGGGCAGGTGTGTAGGCGGGCGGGTGGGCTCGGGGGAGCGGGGGGAAGGGAACAGCCCGCCGCGGGAGGCGACGGGCTGTTCGGAGTACCGGTGGGCTACTCGGAAGCGCGGTGGAGGGCTGTGTCGGTGGACTACTCGGAGGCTCGGCGGAGGGCTTCGGAGAGGCGTTCGGCGGCGGCCATCACGGCGGGGGCGTGCATGCGGCCGGGCTGGCGGGAGAGGCGCTCGATCGGGCCGGAGACGGACACGGCTGCGATCACCTTGCCGGAAGGAGAGCGGACGGGCGCCGAGACGGAGGCGACGCCTTGCTCGCGCTCGCCGACCGAGTGGGCCCAGCCACGACGGCGTACGCCGGCCAGGGCGGCTGCATTGAAGGTGGCGTTGTGGAGACCGCGGTGCATGCGCTCCGGGTCCTCCCAGGCAAGCAGTATTTGAGCGGCGGATCCAGCGGCCATCGTCAGCTGGCTACCGACCGGCACGGTGTCGCGCAGACCGGACGGACGCTCGGCAGCCGCGACACAGACCCTGTACTCACCCTGGCGGCGGAACAACTGCGCCGACTCACCAGTGATGTCGCGCAGTCGCGCCAGCACCGGACCGGCCGTCGCCAGCAGTCGGTCCTCACCGGCAGCGGAGGCCAACTCGCTCAGGCGCGGCCCGAGCACGAAGCGGCCCTGCATGTCGCGACCCACCAACCGGTGGTGCTCCAGAGCGACAGCGAGCCTGTGTGCCGTCGGCCGGGCCAGTCCCGTCGCCGCCACGAGTCCGGCCAGGGTCGCCGGTCCGGACTCGAGTGCGGACAGAACGAGAGCTGCTTTGTCGAGAACGCCGACTCCGCTAGAGTTGTCCATGAGACGATATTGCCGTCTCGAATCGTGGAACGCAAGTCGCTTGTGCCGCCTATCTGGGCGCACTGTGAGCGAGAGAACAGTCATTACAAAACCACGGAGGAGTGTCTGATGGGTAGGACGTTGTCGGAAAAGGTCTGGGATGCGCACGTCGTGCGCCATGCCGACGGAGAGCCCGACCTCCTCTACATCGATCTCCATCTCGTGCACGAGGTGACGAGTCCGCAGGCTTTCGACGGGCTCCGGCTGGCCGGCCGGCAGGTTCGCCGGCCCGATCTGACGATCGCCACCGAGGACCACAACGTGCCGACGCTCGACGTCGACAAGCCGATCGCCGACCTGACGTCGCGGACCCAGGTGGACACGCTGCGCAAGAACGCCAAGGAGTTCGGCGTCCGGATCCACACCCTGGGCGACCCGGACCAGGGCGTCGTTCACGTGATCGGCCCGCAGCTCGGCCTGACCCAGCCCGGCATGACGGTGGTCTGCGGCGACAGCCACACCTCCACCCACGGCGCTTTCGGCGCGATTGCCTTCGGCATCGGTACCAGCGAGGTCGAGCACGTGCTCGCCACCCAGACGCTGATGCAGGCCCGCCCCAAGACGATGGCGGTCACCGTCGACGGCGTACTGCCCGACGGTGTCTCGGCCAAGGACCTGGTGCTCGCGCTGATCACCCAGGTCGGCACCGGCGGCGGCCAGGGCTACATCGTCGAGTACCGCGGCGAAGCGATCCGCGCGCTGTCGATGGAAGCCCGGATGACGATCTGCAACATGTCGATCGAGTGGGGCGCCAAGGCCGGCATGATCGCGCCGGACGAGACGACCTACGCATACCTGAAGGACAAGCCGCACGCGCCGCAGGGCCTCGACTGGGAAGCCGCGGTCGAGTACTGGAACAGCCTGGCCACCGACGAGGACGCGACCTTCGACAAGGAGATCTCGCTGCGCGCCGAGGACATCGCGCCGTTCGTCACCTGGGGCACCAACCCGGGCCAGGGCGCTCCGCTGTCGGCCAACGTGCCGTCGCCGGACGACTTCGACGAGCCGAACGAGAAGATCGCCGCCGAGCGCGCCCTGGAGTACATGGGCCTCACCGCCGGTACGCCGTTGCGCGAAGTACACGTCGACACCGTCTTCCTCGGCTCCTGCACCAACGGCCGGATCGAAGACCTGCGCGCGGCGGCCGGTGTACTGGCCGGGCGGAAGGTTGCCGACGGCACCCGGATGCTCGTCGTACCGGGATCGGGCCGGGTGCTGCTGCAGGCCGAGGCCGAGGGCCTGGACGTGATCTTCAAGAACGCCGGCGCCGAGTGGCGTGGAGCGGGTTGCTCGATGTGCCTGGGGATGAACCCGGACCAGCTGGCCCCGGGCGAGCGCAGCGCCTCGACCTCCAACCGCAACTTCGAAGGACGCCAGGGCAAGGGCGGCCGGACGCACCTGGTCTCGCCGCTGGTCGCCGCCGCAACCGCCGTCACGGGCACTCTCGCGGCGCCGGCCGACCTGCCGCCGCTCGAGATCGCCGTACCCGAGAACGTCTGAGGACAAAGGAATCATGGAAGCCTTCACCCAGCACATCGGCACCGCGGTTCCGCTGCGGCGCAGCAACGTCGACACCGACCAGATCATCCCGGCGGTCTACCTCAAGCGGGTCACCCGGACCGGCTTCGAGGACGGGCTGTTCGCTGCCTGGCGCAACGATCCCACCTTCGTCCTGAACCAGCCCGAGTACGAAGGGGTCTCGGTGCTCGTCGCCGGACCGGACTTCGGCACCGGGTCGTCGCGTGAGCACGCCGTCTGGGCCTTGATGGACTACGGGTTCCGGGTCGTCGTCGCCTCGCGGTTCGGTGACATCTTCCGGGGCAACTCGGGCAAGGCCGGGCTGCTCGCGGCCCTCGTCGAGCAGGAGGTCGTCGACCAGCTCTGGGTCGCGATCGAGCAGGACCCTGGTACCAAGGTGACCGTCGACCTGGAGAACAAGACGATCTCGGCCGGGGACGTCTCCGCGCCGTTCGAGATCGACGACTACACCCGATACCGGCTGCTGAACGGGCTCGACGACGTCGGCATCACCTTGTCCCACGAGGCCGACATCACGGCGTACGAGGCGACCCGGCCGGCCTTCAAGCCGGCCACCCTGCCGGCGAAGGCGTAACGCATCGCACAGTAGGACCGATAACTGCGGTGTTATCCTTGCGAGGTTGTCAGCACAGGGCACGACGAGATCTTGGAGGTGGGGCGCCATGAGCAGCGAACCCTCCAGACATACGGATCTCGTCCGGCCTTGAGGCGCTGAATCCTCTTCTGACAGGTCAGGTCACCCCGTCGCGTACCAGCGCGGGGTGACCTGCGGCGCGGGGCTGGGCGATGTGTTCCTTCCATCGATCCCACACCTCGCACCTGGAGGACTTGTCATGTCCGACATCCGCCTGCGCACCCTGCGTGCGTTCAGCCGCACCCCGTCGCTGCGCGCCGCCGCCCGCCGGTACGCCGGTACCGCCGCCGAGCCCGCTGCCCTGGAGCAGAAGGCCACGCCTGCGGCCGGCCCGAAGCCCAAAGGGCACAGCGTCGTCGACAGCGCGATCTACTGCGACGGCTCGCGGGTCGCGTCGCCGGAGTCTCTGGCCGACACGTACCAGGTGCTGCACGAGTCGCCGAAAAGCCTTGCCTGGATCGGCCTGTACCGCCCTGACCGGCGCGAGCTGACCTCGCTGGCGCAGGAGTTCGATCTGCACGAGCTGGCGATCGAGGACGCCATCCAGGCCCATCAGCGGCCGAAGCTCGAGCGCTACGGCGACACGTTGTTCGTCGTCCTGAAGGCCGCTCGTTACCGGGACGCGACCGAGGAGGTCGAGTTCGGCGAGGTGCACGTGTTCGTCGGCCCGGACTTCGTGGTGACGGTCCGGCATGCCGAGGCGCCCAACCTGGCCGCGGTCCGCCGCCGGGTCGAACGCGATCCGGAGTTGCTGCGGCGCGGTACCGAGGCTGTTCTCTACGCGATCATGGACAAGGTCGTCGACGGCTACGCGCCGGTGGTGGCCGGCCTCGAGAACGACATCGACGAGATCGAGACCGAGGTGTTCCGCGGCGACCCGAAGGTGTCGCGGCGCATCTACGAGCTGTCCCGTGAGGTGATCGAGTTCCAGCGCGCGACCCGGCCGCTGGTCGGCATGCTGGATTCGCTGCGCGCCGGTTTCGACAAGTACGGCGTCGATGAGGAACTGCAACGTTCGCTGCGGGACGTGGCCGACCACGTCACCCAGGTGGTCGAGCGGGTGGACGCGTTCCGCGAACTGCTGCGCGACATCCTGACGGTGAACGCGACCCTGGTCGCCCAGCAGCAGAACGAGGAGATGAAGAGCCTCACCGTCGCCAGCAACGACCAGAACGAAGAGGTGAAGCGGATCTCTGCATGGGCAGCGATCCTGTTCGCGCCGACCTTGATCGGCACCGTCTACGGGATGAACTTCGACGCGATGCCGGAGCTGCACTGGCAGTTCGGCTATCCCTTCGCGGTCGGTCTGATGGCGATGGTGTGTGGTGGTCTACACCTGATCTTCAAGCGCCGCGGCTGGCTTTAGAGCCCTTTGCGGGCAGCCTTTCGCGCTGTGGCCGACGTCACCGTCTGATGCCGGTTCGTTGCTCTGAAGGGATTCGGAAGCCGGGTCAGAGGCGATTCCAGGGAAAATTTTGCCCAAATCGCCTGAAACAAGGCCGAATTGCCGCGTTGGTGTTTGTGAACACGCCGAAGAGTCCATAACGTTCACGGAAGATCGAGCGCTGTGCTCGACGCAGGAGTTCACGGAGGGAAGACAGTGAACAAGAGCCAGTTGGTCGAAGCGCTCGCAGTGCACTTCGACGGAAATCGCCGTTCGGCCCAGCACGCCCTGGAGTCGGTGATCGACACCGTCCAGCGCGAGCTGACCAAGAAGGGCGGCAAGGTCGCCATCACCGGGTTCGGGGCCTTCGAGGCCATCGAGCGCGGTGCGCGCATGGTCCGCAACCCGCGGACCGGCGAGACCAAGCGCGCCAAGAAGACCGTGGTTCCGAAGTTCCGCGCCGGTGCGGAGCTGAAGGCCGTTGTCTCCGGTGCGAAGAAGCTGCCGAAGCTGGTTGCACCGAAGGCGGCCCCGGCCGTCAAGGCCGCGCCCGCCAAGACGGCTGCGCCGGCCAAGAAGGCCGCTCCGGTCAAGGCCGCCGCCAAGAAGGCCCCGGCCAAGGCCGTTGCCACCAAGACGGTTGCGAA
The DNA here is from genome assembly GCF_039525325.1 of Kribbella koreensis. NCBI lineage: Bacteria > Bacillati > Actinomycetota > Actinomycetes > Propionibacteriales > Kribbellaceae > Kribbella > Kribbella koreensis. The sequence goes on along the minus strand of NZ_BAAAHK010000001.1, from coordinate 121,491 downwards.
GAAGGCCCCGGCCAAGAAGGCCCCGGTCAAGGCCGCCGCCAAGAAGACGGCCCCGGTCGCGAAGAAGGCCCCGGCCAAGACCGTTGCCAAGAAGGCGCCGGCCAAGAAGGCCCCCGCCAAGAAGGCTCCGGCCAAGCGCGCTGCCGCCCGCTGACCCGTCAGCACCTCGTAGTACCCGCTGTACTAGCGAAGGCCGGTCTCCCCACACCAGGGGCGACCGGCCTTCGCCGTTGCCTGTCTTTTACGGCGCCGTCTTTTGCCTACGGCAAAGTGATGAAGTGGACCTCGGAGATCGCCAGGCCCGCGCCGGTGCCGGTGGTGGTCAGGCGGACCCGCTGGCCGAGGCGGAGCAGGCGCACCGGAGTGCCGGTGAGGGCTTCGGCGTCGAAGGGCAGCTCGATGCCGGTGTCGGTCAACACTGCGCCGGATGCCGTCGCAGCGTCGTAACGGCTGACTGTTGCTTGCATGCCCTTACGGTAGCGGCCTTTCAGCAGGCCAGACCCTCAGTGCCTGTCGCAGCTCCCATCACGAGCGACATCACGTCCGCGGTTCGGGGACCGACACCTAGCTGTACTGCGTGCGCCAGGTCCGCTGCTGTGTCCACGTCGCGTCGCACCGACCCGATGGTGACCAGCGCGATCGGCACGGCGCCAGAGCCTTCATGGGCTTGTGCGGAGCCCACACCGAAGCGGGGGTCCAGGGGAACGCCAGGGGCGGCGGCGAGCATCGTAGTACCGGTCCCTGGTTCGTCTATGACGAAGGACCGGTCTGCTGTGCAGGCTGCCAATGCAGCGGTCAGCTCGGAAGCCCTGAGAGCCGGTAGGTCGGCAGAGAGCGCCACCACTCCGGCGCCTGGGTATTCGGCTGCAGCGAACGCCGCACCGTGCTCCAGAGCCCCATTGAGCCCTGCACCCGCCAGGTCCGGTACTACGCGCGCGCCGATCGCCGTGACGTCCGCTGCGACCACTGGGTCATCCGTGACGACCAGAACGGCGCGGACCAGAGGAGACTCGAGTGCGGCCGCAGTAGTGTCGACTGCGAAGGCACGAGCGAGCTCTGGACGGTGCTGCGGGTAGGCGGAAGCAAGCCGGCTCTTAGCGATCGCCGTACGCTTCACCGGGATCACCAGGGTCCAGGGAGCGACCTGTAGGTCTGCCATCAGGCAGGATTCTCCCATGACCGAGGGCGACAACAGCCACCAGGAGGCAGTAGTGAACGGCCAGCGCACCACCGAGGTACCCCGGCCACGGCGGGGGTTCTGGTTCGGCCTGGTGGTGGCCATCGTCAAACCGTTCATGCTGACCTGGACCAAACGGGACTTCCGCGGCCGCGAGAACGTGCCGCGGACCGGTGGCATGGTGTTCGTGACGAACCACATCTCGCACTTCGACCCGTTCGTGCTCGGGCTCTATATCTGGGAATGCCGGCGGATTCCGCGGCTGCTCGGCAAGGCGTCGCTGTTCAAACTGCCGATCGCCGGCCGGATCATCACCAGCGCCGGGCAGATCCCGGTCTATCGCGATTCGGTCGAGGCGGCGGATGCGTTCCGGGCCGCGGTGGCCGCGGTGGAGAAGGGTGAATGCGTCGGGGTTTATCCCGAGGGCACGATCACGCGGGATCCCGACCATTGGCCGATGACCGGGAAGACCGGAGCTGCCCGGATCGCGTTGATGACCGGATGTCCGGTGATCCCGATCGCGAACTGGGGTGCGCAGGAGGTGTTCGCGTCGTACGGCAGCCTGCGGGTCCGGTTGCTGCCGCGCAAGACGATGCGGGTGATCGCGGGGGAGCCGGTCGACCTGAGCGCTTTCCAGGGCAAGCCGATCACCAACGAGCTGTTGCACGAGGCAACCGAGGTGATCATGCAGCGGGTGGCCGGCGAGCTCGGCGTACTGCGCGGCGAGACGCCACCGAAGGAGCTCTACGACCTGCGCAAGCACAAGGCCGCCGAGCCGAAGGCAAAGGCGACTGATGACAACGGTGAGGATGGGGAGAGTCGATGACCAAGGTTGCGGTGTTCGGTGCGGGGTCCTGGGGAACAGCCTTCGCCATCGTCTTGGCCCAGGCCGGCAATCAGGTGTCCGTCTGGGGCCGCCGCGAGTCGCTCTGCGAGGCGATCAACACGCGGCACGAGAACCCCGACTACCTGCCCGGCCTGCAACTCCCGGACGCCATCACCGCAACGCATGACCCGGCGCAGGCCGCCGACGGAGCGGAGGCGATCGTGCTCGCCGTTCCGTCGCAGTCGCTGCGGGACAACCTGCGCGACTGGGCCGACGTGCTTCCGGCGGCGGTACCGCTGGTCTCGCTGATGAAGGGCGTCGAGGTCGGTACGACGAAGCGCATGAGCGAGGTGATCGCAGAGCTGACCGGCGCCGGTCCGGAGCGGATCGCCGTCGTCTCCGGCCCGAACCTCGCCCGCGAGATCGCCGAAGGCCAGCCGGCCGCCGCAGTTGTCGCCTGCGCCGACGAAGGCACCGCCGCCCGTCTGCAGAAGCTCTGCCACTCGCCGACCTTCCGCCCGTACACGAACAACGACGTCATCGGTTGCGAACTCGGCGGCGCCACCAAGAACGTGATCGCCCTGGCGGTGGGGATGGCTGTCGGGTTGGGCTTCGGCGACAACGCCCGAGCCTCCGTCATCACCCGGGGCCTCGTCGAAACCGCCCGGCTCGGCACGGCGCTGGGTGCCGACGAACACACCTTCTCCGGCCTAGCCGGTCTAGGCGACCTGGTAGCCACCTGCTCGTCACCGCTGTCCCGCAACCGAACCTTCGGCGAAAAACTGGGCCAGGGCATGACTGTCGCCGAGATCGCGGGCGCCACTCGTCAGGTCGCCGAGGGCGTCAAGTCCTGCGCCTCCATCACCGAACTGGCTCACCACCACGACGTGGAGATGCCGATCGCGGAGCACGTCACCAAGGTGGTCGCCGGCGAAATGACCCCCAAGGACATGCTCTTCAGCCTCATCTCCCGCTCAGCCAAATCAGAACGCTGGGGCTGATCCGGAGCCGTTTCGGCTGTCGCTGAAAGGATTGTCCACGGCAGGCCGGTGCAGCAGGATCCGGAGCAGACCAGATCGGTCGAGCAACGGAGGTTCTGTGAACACGAAGCGATGGGTGACCACCGTGGCCGGGGTGGCGCTGGCCGCCGCCGGCACCGTAGTACCGGCGGCGACGGCGTCGGCGGCTCCGACATACGACTGTGTGGTGACGACCACCGGCGTCCCGGTCTATGACAACCCGACGGATGCCGGCTTGCCGTACCACATCGTCGCCTGGGTGAACACCGGGCAGAAGATCACCGTGAACATCGAGTGGAACCACTACCGCGGCGGCGTCGTCTGGGGCCGCAGCGATCGCACCTATATCCACGAGAACTACCTGAAGAAGGTCGTCGGCGGCGGTCGCTGCATCGGCTGACCTGCTGGCGCTTCACAACCCCAGCGTGTGCTGGAGGAGCATGGCGGCGGCTCCGTGGAGGGCTGCTTGGTGGGCTGTGTGGGAGGGGACTACCTTCAGGTGGGTGGTGGCTAGGGGCAACGATCTGGCGTAGATGGTTTCGCGGATGCCGGCCAGGAGGTGGTCGCCTGCTTGGGAGAGGGAGCCGCCGATCACCAGGACCGATGGGTTGATGAGGCTGACGCAGGCGGCCAGGACGGTGCCGATTTCTCTGCCCGCCTGGCGGACTGCTTGGGTGGCGACGGGGTTGCCGGCGCGGACCAGGTCTACTACCTGTTGACTGGTTTTGGGGCGTAGGCCGGAGGCTCTGAGGTGGGTGGCGATCGCGGCGGCGGAGGCGACGGCTTCCAGACAGCCGGTGTTGCCGCAGCGGCAGAGTTCGGTGTGGCCGGCGGCTTGGATGTGGCCGATGTCGCCGGCTGCGCCTTGGGCGCCTCGGTGGAGCCGGCCGCCGCTGATCAGGCCGGCGCCGATGCCGGTGGCGACCTTCACGAACAGTAGGTGTTCGACATCGGCGTACTGAGTGGTGTGCTCGCCCAGGGCCATCAGGTTGACGTCGTTGTCGACGAGGACCGGGCAGCCGAACTCCTTGGTGAGCCGGCCGACGACGTCGTACGAATCCCAGCCGGGCATGATCGGTGGGTGGTTCGGGCGGCCGGTGCTGTGCTCGACCGGGCCGGGCAGTCCGACGCCGACGCCCGCCAGATCGTTGACCGAGCGCTTGGCGTTCTTGAGTAGGGCGCGGCCGGTGGTGGCGAGGGCGGCCAGGACGGTCTCAGGGCCTTCGGCGATGTTGAGGGCCGTGGTGGTGCTGTCGAGGATCGTGCCGCTCAGGTCGGTCAGCGCCACCGAGAGGTGGGTCGCGCCGACATCGGCCGCGAGCACCAACCGGGCCGACGGGTTGAACGCGAACCGGGCCGGCGGCCGGCCACCGCTCGACGCCGCCTCGCCGGACGGTACGACGAAGCCCGCCGCGACCAGCTCCTCGAGCCGGCCGGTGACCGTCGATCGCCCGAGGCCGCTCAGGTCGATCAGCTCGGCACGGGTCCGCGGCTGCCCGTCGAGCAGCAGCCGCAGTACTCCGTGCGCGGGACCGAACTCGCTCATCGCCAGCACTTTCGTCGCGGACCGCCAGGCTTTTGCTTGACGGGGAACAAAAGTTCAACATAGCGTCGCCGTCATGTCCACCACAGCGCGCAAGCTCAGGGTCGGGATCGTCGGTGGCGGGTTCATGGGCCGGGTGCACGGGCGGTCCGCATTGGTCGCGGGCGCGCAGATCGTCGGTGCGGTCGGATCGAGTCCGGAGCGGGCCGAGGCCGCGGCGGAGGCATCCGGCGCCGAGCGCGGGTTCGCGACGCTCGACGAGCTGCTTGCCGCCGACATCGATCTCGTCCACGTCTGTACGCCGAACAACACGCACCTGCCGGTCACCTTGCAAGCGCTCGAAGCCGGCAAGCACGTGATCTGCGAGAAGCCGCTGGCGACGTCCGCGAAGGACGCGACCGGGCTGCTCGCGGCCGCATTGGAGGCCGGCCGGGTCGCCACGGTGCCGTTCGTCTACCGGTACCACCCGATGGTGCGCGAGTTGCGGACCAGGATCGCCGAGGGCGAGGCCGGTCAGATCACCAGCCTGCATGGGAGTTACCTGCAGGACTGGCTGGCGGGTGAGAACGATCAGAACTGGCGGGTGGATGACGCCGCCGGCGGGCCGTCGCGGGCGTTCGCGGACATCGGCTCGCACTGGTGCGATCTGACCGAGTTCGTCACGGGTGACCGGATCGCTGACGTCAGTGCGCAGACCCGGACGATTCGGCCGAATCGCGGCGGGGCCGAAGTACGGACCGAAGATCTGGCGACCGCGCAGTTCCGTACCGCGGCCGGTGTTGTCGGGACGGTTGTCGTCAGTCAGGTCGCGGCCGGGCGGAAGAACCGCTTGTATCTGGAGGTGTCCGGGACCGAGTCGAGCTTCGGCTTCGACCAGGAGGATCCGGATCGGCTGTGGGTCGGGCGGCGCGCGGCGAGTCAGTTGCTGACGCGCGATCCGGACACGCTCAGCCCGCCCGCCGCGCGGATCAACCGGCTGCCTGCCGGGCACGCGCAGGGCTACCAAGACGCCTTCGACTCGTTTGTCGCCGACACCTACGCGGCCGCGCTCGACGGCGACCACCCGGACGGATTGCCCGACTTCGCTGCGGGCGCCCGCTCCGCGCACCTCGTCGACGCCGTACTCCGGTCCGCTGCCGCGGACGGCGCCTGGACCACAGTCGAGAACTGAACAACTACTGCTCATCAAGGAGCCAGCACATGCCACGCCCGATCACTCTGTTCACCGGTCAGTGGGCCGACCTGCCCTTCGAGGAGGTCTGCAGCCTGGCCGCCTCCTGGGGATACGACGGCGTCGAGATCGCCTGTTCCGGTGACCACTTCGACGTCCAGCAGGCGATCGACGACGAGAACTACATCGCCGGCCGGCACGAGATCCTGAAGCGGCACGGGCTGCAGGTCTTCGCGATCTCCAACCACCTGGTCGGCCAGGCGATCTGCGACGACCCGATCGACTTCCGGCACCAGGCGATCCTGCCGTCGCGGGTCTGGGGCGACGGCGACCCCGAAGGCGTCCGGCAGCGGGCGGCCGAGGACATGAAGAACACCGCACGCGCCGCGGCGAAGCTCGGCGTCAAGACGGTGATCGGCTTCACCGGGTCGTCGATCTGGCAGTACGTCGCGATGTTCCCGCCGGTACCGGCCGAGCGGATCGAGGCGGGGTACCAGGACTTCGCGGATCGGTGGAACCCGATTCTGGACGTCTTCGACGAGGTCGGGGTGCGGTTCGCGCACGAGGTGCACCCGTCGGAGATCGCGTACGACTACTGGACCACGACGCTGACGCTGGAGGCGATCGGGCACCGCGAGGCGTTCGGGCTGAACTGGGACCCGAGCCACATGGTCTGGCAGGACATCGACCCGGCCGCGTTCCTGTGGGACTTCAAGGACCGGATCTACCACGTCGACTGCAAGGACACCCGGATGCGGGTCGGCGGCGGACGCAACGGGCGGCTCGGCTCGCACCTGCCGTGGGGCGACCCGCGGCGCGGCTGGGACTTCTACTCGACCGGTCACGGCGACGTGAACTGGGAGGACTGCTTCCGGGTGCTCAACTCGATCGGCTACGAAGGGCCGATCTCCGTCGAGTGGGAAGACGCCGGGATGGAGCGCAAGGTCGGCGCCGCCGAGGCGGTCAACACGATCCGCGCGCTGGCCTTCGACAAGCCCGAAGGCTCCTTCGACGACGCCTTCGCCACCGACAAGTAGGTTCTCTCAGATTTCCAGCTGTACTTCGATGATCCAGTCACTCTGATCGTCGCCGGCGGCTTCGAGGTAGTACTCCCGCCAACTGAACGTCCCAGGAGCTCGCCCGGTGGAATCCGCCCACCGCGCGAGCTCTTGGTACGCGGTGGAGATGGTGCTCATCGGCCCACGGTGGATGACTGCGGCTACCTCGGTGGCGGGGAGCACGTGGCTGTCGAGGCCGGGCACTGGGTGCCCTGAGAGCACGTAGCCGGCAACCACCCGCACCGCCGCGCCGGGCTGCGGGCCGGTGCCCGCACCCGGTCTAGCGTGTGCCGTTGCCGGCGTACCTGACGTTCCAGTTCGGCCTCGCGTAGGCGGAGCATGCCGTGTAGGTCAGCTGGGTCGACGCCTTCGGACAGCAGTGGGCCGATCTCGTCCAGCCTCAGGCCAAGGCCTTTGAGGGCCAGCAGGCGGTTGAGTGTCGGCAGTTGCGCCAGGTCGTACGAGCGGCGGCTCGTGTGGGGGTCGACGTGGGCGGGGATGAGCAGGCCGAGGGCGTCGTAGTGACGCAGCATGCGGGTGGTGATGCCGCCGAGGCGGGCGAATTCTCCGATGTTCATCATGGCCCTTTCACTCTGCGGCTTCACACAGTGTCAACTGCAAGGCCGGTTTGGGGTGCGAGGCGGGTGCGGGGCGTGGTGGTCTACTGGAGCCGACAAAGTCTTCGGGGTAGAGGGAGTGGGCTGTGGAGCTCGACTGGGGTTTGGGGCAGTACGAACCGACAGGGGAGGCGTTGCTGCCGATCTCCGAGGTTGTGGTGGGGATGTCGGAGCCGTTGGCCGGCAAGCGGGTGGTCGATCTGGGGACCGGGACGGGGAACGCGGCGCTGCTGGCTGCTGAGCGTGGTGCGGTGGTGACTGGGGTTGATCCGGCGGCGCGGTTGGTGGAGGTGGCGCGGAAGCGGGCAGCTGAGCGGGGGGTGTCGGCTGAGTTCGTTGTCGGGGATGCGGCTTCGATTCCGGTGGCGGATGGTGAAGCAGAGCTGTTGCTGTCGGTCTTTGCGGTGATCTTCGCGCCGGATGCGGACGCGGCGATCGCGGAGATGACGCGGGTGGTGGGGCCGGACGGGCTGATCCGGGTGACCTCATGGGTTCCGGGTGGCTCGATGATGGCGATCAACAACACCGCGGGGAAGTTCATGGCCGAGGTGTTCGGCGCTCCCAAGGCTGATCCGGATGCGCCCAAGCTGCTTGCCTGGCATGACGAGGACGCGTTGCGGGCGGCGTTCGGGAAGTACGGGTTCGGGGTGGAGGTCGAGCGGCGGTTGATGAACCTCACCGGGACCTCGGCCGAGGAGTACCTGGAGAAGTCGGCGCAGCATCCGATGGCGGTGAGTGCGGCGCAGGCGTTGGCTTCGCGTTCTGACGGCGCCGAGTTGCAGGCCGGGTTGGAGCGGCGGTTGCTGGCCGCAGTACAGGAGATCAACGAGGATCCGGCCGCCTTCAAGGTCTCCAATGAGTACGCGATCGTCACAGCCCGGCGCGGGTGATGTCGAAACGAGCCGGCTGATTTCGTACCAGAGATATGACAAGGATTCTGGTGGACGGCCTCGCGTACGGCGAATCGGCGCGCTGGCACGACGGGCGGCTGTGGCTGGCGAACTGGGGGACCGGTGAGGTGCTCGCGATCGGCGGCGACGGTGAGCGCGAGGTGGTCGTCACCGTGCCGCCGGAGACGATCCCGTTCTCGATCGACTGGACGCCCGACGGCACCTTGCTGGTGATCGCCGACGCGACGCTGTTGCGGCAGAGCGGCGACGAGCTGGTCCCGTACGCCGATCTGAGCGGGCTGGCCGACCTGTTCAACGAGATCGTCGTCGACAGTCGCGGCAACGTCTTCGTCAACGGCGGCTGGTACGACTTCGGCAAGCCCGGCGTGGTCGTCGTCGTGACACCCGACGGGAAGGCGCGACCCGTTGCTGACGGCATCAGGTTCGGGAACGGGATGGCGATCACGGCCGACGACTCGACGCTGATCGTCGCCGAGTCGCACGCGTGCCGGCTGGCCGCCTTCGACATCGCTTCTGATGGCAGCCTCGCCAACCGTCGCGTCTGGGCCGACCTCCCCGACGGTCATCCCGACGGCATCTGCCTCGATGCGGAGGGCGCCGTCTGGTACGCCGATGTGCCCGCGCAGCGCTGCGTCCGGGTGCGGGAGGGCGGCGAGGTGCTCGAGACGGTCGACCTCGATCGAGGCGCCTTCTCCTGCATGCTCGGTGGGCGTGACGGCACCACGCTGTACATGCTCAGCGCGCAGTGGCGTGGGTTCGAGCACATGTTGAGCCCGGACCGTACCGGGCTGGTCTCAACTGTCGAGGTGAGCGTCCCGCACGCCGGCAGGCCGTAGTACGGCGGAGAAGACGGCGATACCCGTTGCCAGCAGCGTCACCAGGATGAAGGAGACAGTGAGGTTGCTGGCTTGGGCAACGCCGCCGATGACCGATGGGGCGATCAGGCCCGCGGTGTAGGTGACCGTGGCGACTCCGGCGATCGCCTGGCTGGCGTTGGGGCCGGTACGACCGGCTGCAGCGAACGCGAGCGGTACTACGACCGCTACGCCCAAGCCCAGCAGGCCAAAGCCGGTTATAGCGACCAGTGGGTGGCCGGCCAGCACCACTAGTACGCCGCCGAGCGTGGCGACGGCTCCGCTGATCCGTACCGTCCGTACTGCGCCCCAGCGGTCGACTACTGCATCACCGGCGATCCGGGCGGCGGCCATCGTCAGTGCGAAGCCAGTGGTGGCGGCTGCGGCCACACCGGCGGAGGTGGTCAGTACGTCGCGCAGGTAGACCGCAGACCAGTCCAGGCTCGCGCCCTCGGCGAAGACTGCGCAGAAGCCCACTGCACCGATCAACCATGCGGACTTGGGCGGCAAGGCGAACCGTGGTGGCGCCTCCTCGTCCTCTGCCGGAACCAGGTTGAGCATCCAGTGGCATGCGATAGCACCGGCCACTGTCAGCACCGAGGCAGCGACCGCATGGTGTACCTGGGCGCTTACATCGAGGTGGGCCGCCAATGTGCCGATCCCGGAGCCAACAAGCGTTCCTACGCTCCACATGCCGTGCAAGCCGGACATGATCGACTTGCCGAGCCGCTGCTCGACCTCGACGCCGATCGCGTTCATCGCTACGTCGGCCATGCCCGCAGTGGCCCCGTACACGAACAGTGCGGCGCACAGCGTCAAGAGGTTCGGCGCGAGCGAGGGCAGGACGAGAGCAAGGGTCCAGAGAGCCAGCAGCCCGCGCAGGGCGGCGCGGCTGCCGAAGCGGTGACTGATCCGCGCGGCGAGCGGCATCGACAGCGAGGCGCCGATCGCCGGGAACGCGAGCGCGAGGCCGAGTTGACCCGGGCTCACCGACGCGTGGTCCTGGATCCACGGCACCCGGGTCGCGAACGACCCCGTCACCGAGCCGTGCACGCAGAAGACCGCGGCGACGGCGTACCGGGCCTGGCGGAGTTCGCTCATCAGCGCGTCAACCTCACATCGGGATCCCACCATTCAAACATCTTCGTTGTTTGAATGAACAAGTGGATGATAGTTTTACCCAGTGAAGAGTACGGAACGGCAGCGGGTCATCGTCGAGCGTCTCAGGGCCGGCACCCGGGTCGGTGTTGCCGAACTGGTGACGGCCACGGGCGCCTCGGACATGACGGTCCGGCGCGATCTCGACTACCTGGCGGCGCAGGGTGTGCTGAAGCGCGTCCACGGCGGTGCGATCGCTGCGATGCCGACCGGGGTCGAGCCGCCGTTCGCGGCGCGGGTGACCGCGGACCTGGGGCCGAAGCAGGCGATCGCGCGGGCCGCGGTCGAGCATCTTCGCGATGGCGAGACGATCGTGCTGGACAGTGGTACGACGGCGCTCGAGGTCGCCAAGCTGCTTCGCGAGCGTGCGGTGACGGTGATGCCGCTGTCGCTGCATGTGGCGCAGGAGTTGATCGATGCGCCGAGGGTGCGGCTGCTGATGCCTGGTGGTGAGCCCCGGCCGGGGGAGTTGGCGATGGTCGGGCCGCTCACGCTGGCTTCACTGCGGGCGTTGCGGTTCGACGTTGCAGTGCTGAGTCCTTGTGCGTTCAGTCTTGACGCTGGGATGACCGCTTTCGATCTCGGTGATGCCGAGGTGAAGCAGCAGGCGATGGCGGTGGCCACGCGATCGATGGTGCTGGCCGACGGCGCCAAATGGGATCGGGCTGCGCTCGCGTACATCTGCCCGGCCGACCGTCCCGATCTGATCATCACCGATTCCACCGCGCCCGAGGAGTCCCGCACGTTGCTCGCGCAGCGCGGAGTACTCGTTGAGGTTGCTTCCCCTTCGGAAGGGCTGTCTTGAGCGTCGACACCGTCACCGCCGCGCCACCGCGTGCGGCCCGGGTGGCCACTTGGATCTACTTCGGGCTGAACGGCTTCGCGGTCGGGATGTGGGTCGTGCACATCCCGAACGTCGAGCACGCGACCGGGATCTCGCACAGCACGCTCGGGTTGTTGCTGTTGGTTTTGGGCGGCGCGGCGTTCATCGGGATGCAGGTGGCGGGGCCGCTGGCCGACCGGTTGGGGCAACGGCGGTTGGTGCCGGCTGCCGGCGTACTGATCGGTGTGTCGTTGTTCGCGCCGGGGTTTGCGACCAACTGGTGGACGCTGGCGCTGGCGTTGCTCGCGGTCGGCTTCGGGAACGGGTCGATCGATGTCGCGATGAACTCGCAGGCGGTGGTTGTCGAGCGGGCCTATCCGCGGCCGATCATGGCAGCGTTCCATGCGATGTGGTCGATCGGTGGCGCTTTCGCGGCGCTGATCGGGGCGGCGGCGTTGAAGGCCGACGTACCGACTGCTGTGTCGTTGAGCGTGTCCGGGGTGGTCGTCATCGTCGTGTCGCTCTTGGCCGGACGTTTCCTGATCGAGGCCCCCGCTGAGCCTTCGCCCGCCGCCGACGAGCCCGAGCGGGTTGCGCCACCGCGCAAGCTGGTTTGGAAGCTTGGCGCGTTGGCGTTCGCTTTGATGCTCGCTGAGGGTGTCGCCAATGACTGGGCAGCCCTTCAATTCCGGGACGTCCTCGGTACGTCGACCAGCACCGCGGCGTACGCGTATGGCGCCTTCGCCGTCGCCATGACAGTCGGCCGCTTCTGCACGGACCGAGTTGCCGCTGTCGTCGGCCCGGCCGCCATCGTCCGCTACGGCGCCCTACTGGCCGCCATCGGTCTCACGACTGTCATCGTGGTCCCCTGGGTGCCGGTAGCCCTGGTCGGCTGGGCCCTCTTCGGCCTAGGCCTCTCCGGAGGAGTCCCGCAACTCTTCACCGCAGCAGGCAACCTAGACCCCCGCGCCTCAGGAGCCCTGATGGCAAAGGTAGTAGGCCTAGGCTACGTAGGCCTCCTAGCCGGCCCCGCCCTCATCGGCGCCCTAGCCCACTGGATGCCGCTGAACCTCGCCTTCATCCTCCCCGTAGCCCTCTGCGCCATCACCGTCGCCTCAGCGTCGGTGATGAAGCGCTAACCACCTCCGTGCCCGCTCGCCCGCGCTGCGATGGGCAGCCTTGGGCCTGGGACCGTGGGAGCGGGCGGACTGGAGCGACCGAGGAGCGGAAGTGGAGGTCGCGTGGGGATTAGCCGAGGGCTTGGGAGAGGTCGGTCCAGAGGTCGGTGGGGTGTTCTATGCCTACTGAGAGGCGGATGAGGTCTTGGGGGATGGTGGGGGCTTCGGAGGGCCAGCGGTGGCGGCGTTCGAGCATGGATTCGACGCCTCCTAGGCTGGTGGCGTGAACCCAGAGGGTGGTGGATTCGCAGACCTTCTGGGCGTAGGCCGCGTCGCCGCCGAGTTCGATGGCGAGGATGGCGCCGAAGCCGGACATCTGGGTTGAGGCGAGAGCGTGGCCGGGGTCATCGGGGAGGCCGGGGTAGCGGACTCGGCTTACTCGGGGGTGCTCCAACAGACGCTCGGCTAGGAAGGCTGCGTTGGATTGGGCTCGCTCCAGGCGCAGGGCCAGGGTGCGGAGGCCGCGAAGGGCAAGGAACGCTTCCATGGGGCCAGGGATCGCGCCCAAGCCTCGGCGGCGCGACTCCAGCGCGGTCCAGAGGTCACCGGACGCGGTGACGAGAGCGCCCAGTACTACGTCCGAGTGCCCAGCGATGAACTTGGTGGCCGAGTGCATCACGATGTCGGCACCCATCGACAGCGGCTGCTGCAAGAGCGGTGTGGCGAAGGTGTTGTCGACGACGACCGTCGCCCCGGCGGCCCGCCCGGCAGCGGCCAGCAGTGGGATGTCGGCGACCTCCATGGCCGGGTTGGTCGGCGACTCGATCCACAGCAGGTCCGCCCCGATCACAGCCGCCGACACCGCCGCAGCATCAGTGATCGACACCCGTGTGACGGTCAACCGTCCAGTAGCCGCCTGCTGGTCCAGCAGAGCCAGTACGCCGCTGTAAGCGTGCTGCGGCGCAACCACCCGCCCGCCAACCGGGACCAGGTCGCAAACAGCCGCCGCGGCCGCCATACCGGAGGCGAAGCTCAGCCCACGCCCACCCTCGAGCGCCCCAAGCGTCTGCTCCAAAGCAGCCCACGCTGAGTTGTCGAACCGCCCATAGCCCCGGTCCCCGCCCGCGATGTACGTCGAGCTGAAAACCGGTGACTCGCCCAGCGGTGCATCCGGTACCCGGGCAGGGCGGCCGGCGTGGACGACAACAGTCGACGGGTGCAGCTCGGTCGACGAGGCCGGGGCAGTCGACAGGGCTGGGTCGGTTGACGGGGCTGGGTCGGTTGAGCGGTCCACGTCAGGCGTCATGGCTGCACTGTAGGCAGCGGGATCCCACCGCCGCGGAGCAGGCCCATCGCTTCGTGCGCCAGGTCCTTGACCTCGGTACCGTCCGGGTTGTCCACCCAGGTCTGCACGACGACCTCGATGATGTTCATGACCGCACCAGCAGCCAGCGCCGCCGTGAACTCCACCGAGTCGCCGGCAAGCCGCCCGGCCAGCTCCACGGTCAGCTCGTTGCGCCAGCGCCACGTCACCTCGGCCAGGTGCGCGCTCACCGACGGCGTCTGCCCGGCCAGCTCGTACACGGCCCGGACCCGGTCGGGATTGCGCTCCAACTGGTCGAGCACGAGCTCGATGACGCTCTGCAGGCCGTCCGGCAGGTCCAGCTCGGCGGGCTGTTCGCGGAACCAGTTCAGCGCCCCGAACATGCTGTCCTCGACGAACTCCAGGACCAGCGTCTCCTTGGTCGGGTAGTACCGGTAGAGCGTGCTCGGCCCGACCTCCGCGGCCGCGGCGATCTGCTCGACCGTCGTCCGGCCGAAGCCGTGGTCGGTGAACAGTTCGAACGCCTTGTCCGAGATCAGCCGGCGGGTGCGTTCCCGCTTCAGCTCCCGAAGCCCCATACCCGTGCCCCTTGCTAGTTACGTGCGGGCAGCGTAACGGATCCGAACACGCCGACAGCTGAGTTCAAATGACTAGCGCAGTCATATGGTAGTTACTACCAAATTCTTACGCCGTTCAAACCCCAAGCGAGGATCCTGCCGATGACCGACACCGCCGAGACAGCCCAGACGTCCTTTCCGTCAACCCGGCCGAGCGGGTGTCCGTTCGATCCGGCCGGCGATTTCGCCAAGCTGCGCGAGAGCGCCGGGCCGACGAAGGTCTCCACCGTCGCCGGTGTCGACGCCTGGCTCGTCAGCCGGTACGACGATGTGCGCGCAGTGCTGCCCGACGCACGGTTGAGCTCGAGGTCCGCGCCGTCGGCTCACGTGGTACCGGGGGCTGATCTGGAGCGGGAGGTCGAGTCGGGGTCGATCCTGCAGACCGACGGTGAGCGGCATGCGTACCTGCGCCGCCTGCTGACCAGCGAGTTCACCGTACGCAGGGTCCAGGCGTTGCGGCCGCGGATCGTCGAGCTGGTCGAGGAGCACATCGACGCCATGCTCGCCAGCGACGGACCGGTCGACCTGGTGCAGGCGTTCGCGCTCCCGATCCCGTCGCTGGTGATCTGCGAACTGCTCGGTGTCCCGTACGCCGACCGCGGCGAGTTCCAGGCCCGGAGTGCGATCCTCGTCTCCGTCGACCTGCCCGAGGACGAGATCATGCGGGCCAGCGACGAGATCAACGAGTACATGGCCTCCCTCGTGCTGGCCAAGCTCGAGAACCGCGAGGACGACCTGCTGTCCCGCCTGATCACCCGGGCCGAGGAGCAGGGCAAGCCGCTGACCGTGCCCGAACTCGTCACGCTCGCCGTCACCCTGCTGATCGCCGGCCACGAGACCACCGCGAACATGATCGGCCTGAGCACCCTCGCCCTGCTCCGCGACCCCGAGCAGCTCGACGCCCTGCGCGCCGACCCTGAGCTTGCGCCCAGTGCCGTGGAGGAGATGCTGCGCTACCTGACCGTCATCCAGTTCGGCCTGTTCCGGCATGTGCTGGAGGACATCGAGATCGGCGACGAGACGATCAAGGCCGGCGAGTACCTGATCGCCGCGATCCAGTCGGGCAACCGGGACGAGAAGATCTTCCCCGACCCGGACCGGATCGACCTGGCCCGCAAGGCCTCCCGCCATCTGGCCTTCGGCTTCGGCGCACATCAGTGCCTTGGGCAACAACTTGCCCGGGTCGAGCTGCAGGAGGTCTACACCCGCCTGTACGCCCGCATCCCGACCCTGCGGCTGGCCGTCCCGTTCGAAGAGATCACGTACAAGGACAACACCCTCGTGTACGGCGTGACCGCCCTACCCGTCACCTGGGACCGCTGAGCTGGCGCTATCGTCGAGTCGGTGAGTCAGTACTCGAACGAAACACGCAAGCCCCGGATCGCCGTCGTCTTCGGCGGGCGGTCGAGCGAACACGCGATCTCCTGCATCACCGCGGCCAACGTGCTGCAGGTGATCGACCGGGACAAGTACGACGTCGTACCGGTCGGTATCACCACCAGCGGCCACTGGGTGCTGGAGAGCGGCGACCCGGAGCACCTGTCGATCACCGACGGCAAGCTGCCCGAGGTCGACGTGACCGCGATGCCCGTCGTGTTCAGCGGGGACCGCGAACTGGTCGTCCACGAACCGGGCGAGGTGCCGAACACGCTCGGTGAGGTCGACGTCGTCTTCCCGCTGCTGCACGGGCCGTGGGGCGAGGACGGCACGATCCAGGGCCTGCTGGAGATGTCGGACGTCCGGTACGTCGGCTCGGGCGTGCTCGCCAGCGCCGTCGGGATGGACAAGCACTACATGAAGGTCGTCTTCGCGGCCGCCGGGCTCGAGGTCACGCCGTACGTCGTGATCCGCGAGCGCGACTGGAGCCGCGACCCGGAGTCCTGCCGTGCGGCCGTCGACAAGCTCGGGTATCCGGTGTTCGTGAAGCCGGCCCGTGGTGGTTCGAGCCTGGGCATCAGCAAGGTGAACAGCCTGGACGAGCTGGACGACGCGGTCGCCGAGGCGCGTGCGCATGACCCGAAGGTGCTCGTCGAGGCGGCCGCCAAGCACCCGCGCGAGATCGAGGTCGGCGTCCTGGGCGGGCTGGACGGTGCGTCTCCGACGGCGAGTGTGTGCGGTGAGATCGCGGTCTCGGGTGGTGGGCACGAGTTCTACGACTTCGAGACCAAGTACCTGCCGGAGGGCGACGAGTTCGCTGAGCTGTCGATCCCGGCCGACCTGCCTGAGGCGATCGCGGCCGAGATCCGGGCGCAGGCGCTGACCGCCTTCGACGCGATCGAGGCGGAGGGGCTGGCGCGGGTCGACTTCTTCCTCGACGAGGACCAGCGGGTGATCATCAACGAGATCAACACCATGCCGGGGTTCACGCCGAAGAGCATGTTCCCGCAGGTGTGGGCGGCGTCCGGTGTCGACTACAAGGAGCTTGTCGATCGTTTGCTCGCTCTTGCGCTGACCAGGCCGACCGGCCTGCGCTGAGGGTTGCCCTGAAGGGCACACCTCAGGTCGGTGGTGGTCGTAGCGGGGTGAGATGGGCTGTGGGGTGCTTAGCCTTCGGGGATGAGGCCGCGGGGGCGAGGCGCTGGGGTACTGGCGGGGGTACTGGCACTGGGGGCGGGTGTTCTGGTGCTGGTTGTTGTTGCTTCGGCGGCCGGCAGCGTGCGGCCGTTCGACGGGCGGAAGAACCAGTGGAGTCTCGAGCCACATCCGCCACGCAAGACGGTCGACGTCAGCCCGCCTACCGGTGGCGATATCGAGTCGTGGTGGGGGCCGTTCTGGACCGCGTTGCTTTACCTCGTGGTGGCGCTGGTCGCGCTGGTGCTGATCCGGTTGATCTACCAGGTCGCTACCGCGCCTCGCTCGAAGAAGCCTCGTGCGGAGAAGGTCGTGCCGACCAAGGCTGAGCGGTTGGCCGAGGCGGTTGAGCGCGGGCTTCGGGTGGTTGAACGGGGGACGCCGGCCGACGCCGTGATCGCTTGCTGGGTGGGTTTGGAGGATGCCGCGGCAGCGGCCGGAGTACCGCGGGACGAGGCGGAGACTCCGGCTGAGTTCACCGTGCGAGTGCTTGCGGTGGAGGGTGTTTCGGCTCCGGAGCTTGCCGTGCTGGCTGGGCTCTACCGCGAGGCCCGGTACTCCGCGCATCCGACGTCGGAGGCGGCGCGGGAGGAGGCGCGGGCCGCGTTGACGCGACTGCGCGCCGACCTAACACATCCCCGCGCCGACCTAACACATCCCCGCGCCGACCTGACCCGCCCGCGCGCTGGCTGGACCGTCACCCCGGACCGGCTCCGGCGGCCTTCCCGTTGAGGTAGCGCTGCTGCGGCACGCTGGTGGTCAGCGTCGCCGCCAGCTCGTACGCCGTCCGCGCGCCGACCGTGTCGCCCGACATCTCCAGTAGATGCGCCCGCACGGCATGGAGCCGGTGATCGTGGGCGATCCGCTCATCGCCCTCGATCTCGCCGAGCAACTCCAGCCCACGCTCCGGACCTTGCGCCATCGCCACCGCGACAACATGGTTCAGCGCGACCATCGGGTTGTCACTCAGCTGGAGCAGTACCTCGTACAGCGCGACGATCTGCGGCCAGTCGGTATCGCTCCAAGACGCTGCCTCACCGTGAACGGCAGCGATCGCAGCCTGCAGCTGATAGGCGCCGACCGGTCCGCGGGGCAGCGCTTCAGTGATGAGCGCGACACCTTCGTCAAGACCGGCGCGGAGCCAGAGCGAGCGGTCCTGCTCGGCCATCGGGATCAGCTCGCCGTTCGCACCCGTCCTGGCCGGGCGCCGAGCGTCGGTGAGCAACATCAGGGCGAGCAGACCGGTCACCTCGCTGTCGTCGGGGAGCAAGGCATGCACCATCCGGGCCAGCCGGATCCCTTCCGCCGCCAACTCGACCCGCTGCAGGTGCGGCCCCGCAGTACTGGCGTAGCCCTCGTTGAAGATCAGGTAGATGACCTTCAGCACGGCCTCCAGGCGCTCGTCGCGGTCCGGTGGCAGCGAGAAGCGGGCCCCGGCGTTCTTCACGCTCTGCTTGGCCCGAGTGATCCGCCGCGTCATCGTCGCCTCGGGAACGAGAAAGGCACGGGCGATCTCGGCCGTTGTCAGCCCGCCGACCGCGCGCAGGGTGAGCGCGATCTGCGAGGCTGGCGACAGCGATGGATGGCAACAGAGGAAAAGCAGGATCAAGGTGTCGTCGGATGCCTCGACCGGCTTGTCCGCAGGCGGCGCGAGCCAGTCATCGGGAAGCACCCACTGCGAGACAGTGTCCTCCCGCCGCTGCCGCGCCTGCTCGCTCCGGAGCAAGTCGGTCAGCCGCCGGGACGCGACGGTGACCAGCCAGGCCCGCGGATTGTCCGGGCGACCCTGCTCCGGCCACTGGCGCGCGGCCGTCAGCAGGGCCTCCTGCACGGCATCCTCCGCGGTGTCGAAGTGCCCGTACCGCCGGACGAGCGCCCCCAGGACCTGCGGCGCCAGTTCCCGCAGCAACTCCTCCGGCACCGGCTCGGCCATCAGCCGACCAAGTCCTCCTGGCCTTCCGCGATCGGCCGGATATCGGCGTACGCGGTGGCCCGGACGAACTCCGGCGCGGGGGTGTCGGCCAGCCGCGCGGCGATCTCGGTAGCCCGGTCGAAGCTCTCGCACTCGACGATCCAGTAGCCGGCCAGGACTTCTTGGGTCTCGGCGTACGGGCCGTCGGTCACCACGGACGCGCCGCCCTTCGAGCCGAGCCTTCTCGTCAGCACGGGCGCGGCGAGCGCACGCGTCTCGACGAGTTCGCCCGACTCGGCCAGGTCGGCGTTGAACTTCTCCATGAACGCGCCCATCGCGGCGAAGTCCTCGCCCGTCCAGGCCGGTTTGCCGGTGTCCTTGCCGGCCATGCCGTCGTAGTCCTGCTGCGAGGCGTAGGTGAGGATCATGTATTTCATCGGTGTCTCCCGTCTCCTGGCACCAACTCTGGTGCCTCTCACCAGTTACGTCGATGCCCTCGACAGGAACCGGACGTGCACTCGCACGGAACTTTCGCGTGGGCTCAGGTGCAGGGAGTGATGAGCGTGTTGTGGGCCTTGACGGCGTCGGAGACGTCGGTGAGGGCGTTGGCTTCGGGGGCGTACTTGTCGGGGACGGCCAGTTCGAGGTAGACCTTGCGGCCGATCGTTGTGAAGAGGTAGCCGTTGGTGACCTGTTCGGCGTACCAGCCGACGCCGTTGACCTCGAAGCACTGGGACTGGGCCTGCGCCATCCCCGCCGGCGGGGCGACGCCACAGGTCACCTCGATCGCCGGGTCCCCGTATGCCGTCGTGAGGGCGCTCGCCGGCTCGGCCTTGCGGCGTTTGGCGTCGAGCACCTTCGCGGGCATCGCCTGGATGAGCGCAGTACAGGCGTCGGCCACCTCCGGAGCGGGTGACGGTACGGCGATCTCGACCGGCCCGGGGGAGCAGCCGGTCAGCGTGGTGAGCCCGACCGTGATGGCGGCCAGCGCGACTCGTGGGCGGACGCGCCGGCCGGGTACGGCGGCGATCGGGGTCAGATGTGGACGACGGGGCACGTCAGCGTGCGGGTGATACCGGGCACGTTCTGCACCTTGGCCACGACCAGCTTGCCCAGTTCGTCGACGTTGCGGGCCTCGGCACGGACGATCACGTCGTACGGACCGGTCACGTCCTCGGCCAGGGTGACGCCCTGGACCTCGGCGATCTGCGCTGCGACGTCGGCCGCCTTGCCGACCTCGGTCTGGATCAGGATGTAGGCCTGGACCACCACGTCGTTCTCCACTCAGTCGTCCTCAGCTGGTCGGGACCACAGTACTGCGCAAGGGTCCGGCGTACTCGTCGTTGCCTGGTCACCGTACCGCCTAGACTCGCCCCTGGCATATGGGAGGTCTGTTGACGTGACAGAGACGTTGGGAAGCACGGGTGAGTTCGGCTTCATCGAAGCCGCCACCAAGAGCCTTCCCCAAGGTGAGGACGTCCTGGTCGGACCGGGCGACGACGCGGCCGTGGTGGCCGTGCCGGACGGCCGGATGGTGATCACGACCGACCTGCTGGTGGAGGGCCGCCACTTCCGCCAGGACTGGTCGTCGGCGTACGACGTGGGGCGCAAGGCCGCCGCGCAGAATCTGGCCGACATCGTGGCGATGGGGGCGCGGCCGACCTCGATCGTGGTCGGCTTCGGCGGGCCGGCCGATCTGCCGACTGCCTGGGCGCTGGAGCTGCAGCAGGGGCTTGGTGACGAGTGCGAGCTGCTCGGCGTGAGCATCGTGGGTGGAGACACGGTGCAGTCGGACAAGATCATCGTCTCGGTCACCGCCTTCGGATCGCTCGACGGCCGCTCTCCGGTACTACGCTCAGGCGCGCGCCCCGGCGATGAGGTCGCTGTCGCTGGGCGACTGGGGTGGGCCGAGGCGGGCTTCGCCGTCCTCAACCGTGGTTTCCGTTCCCCTCGAACGGTCGTCGAAGCACACCGCCGCCCCGCACCCCCGTACGCCGAAGGCGTCCGAGCCGCCCTGGCCGGCGCCTCCTCCATGTGCGATGTCAGCGACGGCCTGCTCGCCGACCTCACCCACATCGCGGTGGCCAGCGAGGTTCTCATCGACATCCGCTCAGCCGCGTTGACCATCCCCGAACCACTCCAGGCGGTCGCCTCGGCGACCGGCGCCGACGCCCTGACCTTCGTCCTGACAGGCGGCGAAGATCACGCCCTGGTCGCCACTTTCGAACCAGCCGACGTCCCCGATACCTGGACCGTCATCGGCACAGTTGCCGTAGGCAACCAGACCCACCCCTCCGGCACAGTTACCGTCGACGGCCAGCCGTACGCCGGCCCCACCGGCCACACCCACTTCCGGAGCTAGCCAATGCCCGCCACCACCGCACACAGCGTGCGCTGCACACACCCCACGCGCCGCCTGCCGGCGCGAGGCGCGGGCGGGCTGCGTGTTGTTCTGTTCGAGGAGATGCCATGAATGCGGCCCCGCCCAGAGTGCTGACGATTGCCGGGTCCGACTCCGGGGGTGGGGCGGGGATTCAGGCTGACCTCAAGGCGATGCTGGCCAACGGGGTGCATGGGATGAGCGTGGTTACTGCGATCACGGCTCAGAACAGCATCGGCGTGCAGGGGGCTTGGGAGCTGCCGGCTGAGCAGGTGGTGGGGCAGTTCCGGAGTGTGGTGGATGACATCGGGGTGGACGCGGTGAAGACGGGGATGCTGGCGTCCGCGGGGATGGTTCGGGTGGTGGCGGGGTTGTTGCGGACGTTGCCGGCCGGCGTACCGGTGGTTGTCGATCCGGTGTCGGTGTCCAAGCATGGGGACGCGTTGCTGGCGGAGGACGCGATGGTGGCGGTGCGGGAGGAGATCGTGCCGTTGGCGACCGTGCTCACGCCCAATCTGACCGAGCTGGGCCCGGTGGCCGGGGTCGAGTTGCGGAGTGTCGAGGATCGGGAGTTGGCGGCGAAGGTACTGCTCGACGCCGGCGCGTCCTGGGTGCTGGTGAAGGGCGGGCACGACAGCGGGTCGCTGGCTGTTGATGTGCTGCACGGGGACGGCGTACGGATGGAGTTCAGTGCTCCGCGTGCCGATAACCGGCACACGCATGGGACCGGGTGCACACTGGCGAGCACCATCGCGTCGTACCTGGCCCGCGGGTACGACGTACCGGCTGCGGTCGGCGCCGCGAAGGACTACATCAGTGGGGCGGTGGCGGCCGGTTTCGCGCTCGGTGGTGGGATCGGGCCGGTGGACCATGCGTGGCAGTTTCGAAACAGGAGTGATCAGTGACCAAGAGCCGCCCCCCGGTGGACGGACTGTGCGACGAATGCGGCTTCAACTACGACACGGGTGACCTGCAGGGCACGGTGACGACGCTGATCCGGCAGTCGGCCGAGAGCAGCATGGCGTTGACCAAGGCTGCTGCGAGCAAGGACCCAGGTGTCGTGCGGGTGCGGCCGGAGCCGGAGGTCTGGTCGGCGATCGAGTACGCCTGCCACGTGCGCGACGTACTGGAGACGCAGCGCTTCCGGATCGCGCAGTGCCTGGCCGAGGACCGGCCGGTGTACGCGCCGATGGATCGGACCGGGCGGGTCAAGCAGGAGAAGTACGAGGACCAGGACCCGATGGAGGTGGCGGCCGCGCTGATGCGGTTCGCGCGTGAGTTCGGTGCGGCCGCACGGGTGCTGACGCCGCCGCAGCTCGGCAAGCTCGGCCTCTACAACTACCCGGTACGAGCGCCCCGCACCCTCGGCTGGATCATCCGCCACACCGCCCACGAGATCCAGCACCACCGCCACGACATCATCAAGATCCTCGCCGTCCTCGAACCCCCGATCATCCCCGCTCCGAAACCCGACCCCGAGGTCACCGAAGACGCAGCCGAAGCCGATCCCGTCGTCGAGGGCGAGTCCGGTGAGGATGCTCAGGTCGAGTCCGGTACGCCTGCTGAGACGAGCGACATCGAGGACCAGCGCGCGGCCGAGCGGGACTGACCGGACCGAGCGAATCGCTCGAGCCGACCGGGTCCGGCCGGGCAGGCGGGGCTGGTCCGGGGGCGGCTGGGTTGTGCTGGCTGAGGGGCTAGCTGACTAGCGGAGCTGCGCTGCGGGCGGGCGACAGCTGGTCCAGGGTGCGGGCTAGCCAGGTGGTTCTGGTGTGGCGGGCTTCTCGTGACAGCTGGGCCTGGGGGAAGACGGCGTCGAAGCCGTGGAAGGCGCCAGGCCAGATGTGGAGGGCGGCTTGGCCGCCGGCTGACCAGATGCGGGTTGCGTAGGTGACGTCTTCGTCGCGGAAGACTTCGGCGGTGCCGGCGTCGATGTAGGTGGCGGGGAGGCCGGAGAGGTCGTCGGCCAGGGCGGGGGAGAGGTAGGGGTTCGGGGTGGCCTGGCCGAGCACCGACTGCCAGGCGAACTGGTTCTTCTCGCGGGTCCAGATGCCGGGGTCGCCGGCGTACTGATGGCTGGAGACTGTGGTGTTGCGGTGGTCGAGCATGGGGCAGATGAGAATCTGGGCGGCGATGGATGGGCCGTGGTGGTCTCGGGCCATCAGGGTGATGCCGGCTGCGAGGCCGCCGCCTGCACTGGTGCCGGCGACGATGATGCGGGTTGGATCGATGCCGAGTTCGTCGGCGTGGTCGGCGATCCATCGCAGGCCGAGGTAGCAGTCGTCGACGAGCGTTGAGCCGTTGGCCTCGGGGGCGAGGCGGTAGTCGATCGAGACGACGACGGCGCCGAACTCCTCGAGCCACTCCAACGGGATGTCGATCTGCGACAGCCGATCACCCATCACCATCCCACCGCCATGCAGCCAGTAGATGCAGGGCGCCGCGGCATCGCTGGCGGCCGGGCTGAAGATTGAGAGTGGGAGGTGGGTGCCGTCGGGGGTGGGGATGGTGAGCTCACGGCGTTGGACGGTACGGCGGCCGTAGAAGGTCTCAGGCGGGGTCGACGGATACTGCCGGATCTGGGCCAGCAGGTCGGGAGTGAGCGTGGTGGTGAGCGGCATGGTGGTGAGGAGGTCGCTCAGTTCGGGGTCGAGCGCAGGGCGCGGCAGCGTCATCATTCAGGTCCTTTGGCTTGAGGGAGGAATCAGAACGCGGACTTGCCGCCGACGGGGATCTCGTCGGTGTAGTGCGAATCGGCGACGAGTTGCTGGATGCCGGCGGTGAAGGCTTGGGCTTCGGCGGAGTTGAAGAAGCGGGTGTGGGCCTCTTCGGTGGTCCAGCCTTCGGTGACGTGGACGACGTCGGGGGTGCCGGCCGAGCGGCCTACCAGGAAGACGACGCAGTCGTCATTGGGCAAGCTGGGGGCGGTCAGCAGGGCGGCGATCAGCTCGTCCGCCTTGCCGGGGTGGGCGGTCATGGTGGCGTGGAATCCGTGGGTGATGTTCATGACTGGAGTCTTTCGTTCCAGCCCATCGGGACGGTAGATCCATCCTCTTCGACTCTTGCCTGATCCGATCAGACTTCAGAGGATTGTGCGGTCAGCCCAGTTGGCGAGGGCGGTCTCGGTGGTGATCTCGTCGAGGCCGACGGCGGCGGCGCCTCGGAGGGCGCCGGTTTGCTGGTGGGTCGAGTCGAGCACTGCGGGTGGGTTGGCACGGTGGAAGGTCATCAGGCCGTCCGAGTAGGCAGTGCCGAAGACGGTGGGGGCGGCAGCTCGGAGAGGGACGGCCAGGCCGCCCAGCGTCACCACCTCGGGGTCGTGGGCGTTGACGAGCCCGGCGATCCCGGTAGCGAGCGCAGCGGTCACCTTGGCGACGGCACGGCGTACGGGTGCTTCGGTGGTTCGTTGAAGTACGGCCTCGGCGTAGCTGTAGGGGTCGTCGGGTTGGGGCTCGTGGAGGTGCTCGGCCAGCGCCCGTCCGTCGATCTCCAGGTCCCAGCAGCCGCGGGCGCCGCATGGGCAGGTGCGGCGCCGGTCGCCGAAGGGGATGTGTCCGTACTCGCCGCCGGCTCCCGTGGCTCCGCTGGCCGGGCTGCCGTCGATGATCAGGGTGCCGCCGATGCCTACCTCGACGATGAGGTGCAGAGCGGTCCCTGCGCCTGCTGCGGCGCCAGTGCGTGCTTCGGCGACGCCGCTGAGGGTTGCGTCGTTGCCGACGAGCAGGGGGAGTCCAGTGGTCGCTACTACTGGGCTCAGGTCGATGGTGTTCCAGCCGAGGGTCGGGGCTTGCATGAGGTGGTCCTCGCGGACGGTGCCCGCTACGGCCAGGCTGACCGCTAGTAGGCGATCCCCATACTCGGCCTTGGCGCTGTCGACTCCTGCTCGGAGGGCAGCCAGTACTGCGTCCGGCCGGCGGCTGCGGTGGCGGGTGGACTGCTGGTTGAGTAGTACACCGTCGAGGGTCGCTGCCGCGCTGCGCCAGCCTGCTTGGCGTAGTTCCATGGCGAGTACGACCGGGCCCCGCGGATGCGGGCGTAGTACGGTCGTCGGCCGTCCGCGGCCTTGGGTCGGGGCAGGGGTCTCGGTGAGTAGGTGGAGGTCGCGGAGGCGGGCAGTGACCTCGGTGGTCGAACTGGTGCTCAAGCGGAGCTCGCGGGCCACGGCTGCGCGGGTAATGCCGGGCTGACGTGCGATGAGGGCGAGGACGTCAGTGGCCGTCTGCCACTGGCCGCGCCGGGCTGCCGGTTTCACATCGCCTCTTGCCGTCATGGGACCTTCCTGGCTTATGCTCGGAGTACGAGTTTAATGGAGGCGTCGATGGAGCTGGGGCAACTGCGGGCCGTGTTGTTCGACATGGACGGCACTTTGGTCACCTCGGACGCGTCTGTCGAGCGCGCGTGGACGACGTGGGCGGGGGAGTACGGCGTTGATCCGGTCGAGGTGCTGTCGCAGGCGCACGGCGCGCCGGCGGAGTCGACGGCCGACCGGATGCTGCCGCAGCTGGACGGGGCGGCGCGGGCGGCGGCTGCGCTTCGCCAGATGGAGCTCCAGTACGACGATCTCTCCGACATCGAAGCGGCCCCTGGAGCCTTCGAGGTCCTCGCTGTTCTCGACCGCCTCGGCCTCCCCTGGGCGGTCGTCACCAGCGCCGACCACCAGCTCGCCAAGGCGCGCCTCGGAGCGGCCGGCATCGAGCCACCCCTCCTGGTCACCATCGAAGACATCACCCACGGCAAGCCCAACCCCGAGGGCTACCTCCGCGCCGCCGAGTTGCTCGGTATCGATCCGCGCTACTGCCTGGTGGTCGAAGACGCCGAGGTCGGTCTGGCCGCGGGCCGCGCCGCGGGCGCGATGACAGCCGCCCTCAAAGGACTGGACGGCGATCTCCGCCTCAACAATCTGCACGAGCTAGCCGACTCACTGAACCGGCCAGGGGAGTGACCCGCCAACAAGACACAACCCCCCACGCACCGTCGATCCACGGAGAGGGGACCGGCGACGTGAAGGCGAGACCGGCCGTGTCCACGGGTGAAACCGGGCGGGATGGTGGCGCGAGTCGGCAGGGACCGGCCGGGACCTCGGCGGTGGGCGGGTTGGTTGGGGCCGGTGGTGTGGTTGAGCAGGAGCAGGAGCAGGAGCAGGAGCAGGAGCAGGAGCAGGAGCAGGAGCAGGAGCAGGAGCAGGGGGCTGGTTGGCGGGGATCTGGCCGGGGCTGGTCTGGCCGGTGGGTGGGGGTTTCGGCTGGGGTTGAGATCGGGGTGGCGCTTTCGGCGTTGGGGTTCTTGCTGGCGGGGTTGGGAGCCTGCGTGGCAGTGCTGGCTCGGGATTTGGGGGTGGCGGCTGAGCGGTTGGGGTTGTTGTCGTCGGCGTTCGCGGTGGGGTTGCTGGTGATTGCCGTGGTGGGGCCGCGGGTGCTGAAGGTGCTTGCGATCGGGGTGGTGTTGCGGATCGGGGCGGTCGTCTGTGCGGCTGGTGGGGTGTTGATCGCGGTGGCGCCTAGCTATGGGGTGGCGATCGCGGGGGGATTGGGAGTCGGGCTGGGTGGGGCGTTGCTGATTTTGATTGCGCCGTTGTTGTTGAGTGGGCCGACTGCGGCTGCGCGGCTGACCAGGGTCAACGCGTTCTCCAGCGCGTGCGGCATTTTGGCTCCGTTGGCTATTGGGGCGGCGGACAAGGTGGTGTCCACCGGGCGGTTGGCGATGCTATTGGCGGTGCCGCCGTTGGTGCTGCTGGCTGTGATTGCTCGGCCGGGGGTGACTCATCAGCAAGTAGCGGTGGTGCCACAGCAGTTGGAGCGGCGGGTGTGGGTGCAGGTGGGGCGGGGATGGGCTCGGGTTGTGCTGGCGGTTGCGGTGGAGTTTTGCTTTGTGATCTGGGCGGTGGCTCGGCTGCTGGATTCGGGGCTGAGCATTGCCGGCGCTGCGCTGCTGGGGAGCGCCTTTCCGATCGGTATGGCGGTAGGGCGGGCCATCGGGCCGGTACATGTGCGCGGCTGGTCCCCGATCGTGCCGGGCGGCCTGCTGGCGGTCGCCGGGACGCTACTGGTCAGCTTGTTCGGTACTCCGGCAGTGGTCACAGCAGGCCTCGTCGTGGCAGGTATAGGCGTCGCCCCGCTCTACCCAGTGACCCTGGCAGCCCTGGTCGCCACCTCAGGACTCAGCTCTGCCCGACTTGCCGCACTTGGCGCCTCAGCATCTGGTGTCGCCATCCTGCTGGCACCGGCTGTCCTCGCCGCACTGGCAGGCGTGGTCGACCTCCGGACAGCCTTCCTCATCACCCTGCCGCTACTGGCCGCACTCTTCCTCGCCAGCCGCCCGCTGAGCCGTGGTCACGAACTCGAAGACACCGTCAGCCCGTAGCGCTCCAACAGCGAGCGCAACACCTCAAGGCCTTCGGAGAGGTCGTACAGCTCGGCATGCAACCCAGCCTCGCGGGCGCCGTCGATGTTGGGCTGGTTGTCGTCGATGAACAACGTCGTCGCACCCGGCCGGTCCACCGCGGTCAGGATCGCCTTGAAGTACGCCGGATCCGGCTTGGCCAGGCCTAGGTCGCAGGAGTAGAAGCTCTGGTCGAACCAGTCGCCGTAGTGCCGCTCGTCGTTCATGATCGCCCGCCGGTACGACTGCTGGTTGGTAGCGAGATGACACCCGACCCCAGCCGCCCGCAGCTCCTGGATCCAGCCGACCACGACCGGATCGGCCTCGAACCGGTGCCACAACTGCATCACCTCGTCCACCGAGGCAGTCGAGGACCAGCGGTCCAGTACTTCGGCCACCGCCTCCCGGAAGTCGCCCTTGCCGGCGATCGACGGCCGCTCGGACACCATCAGATCGAGCACGAACTCGTCGGCTGCCTCGGGTGGGACGAAGCCGGCCAGGGTGCCCCGCCAGTCGATGGTCGGGCGCTGTATCACTCCATCGGCGTCGAACAGGACGGTGTCGATCTCTGCAAGCGGCATGCCGTCCATCCTGTCAGCCGCCCGGTCGGCCGAGACTGAGCGGGCCAAGGCGTGGGCGGGCTCAGGGCGAGCCCTTGACCGGTTCAGTTGGTATGCGCTTACCTTAAGCATGTCCGAACATTTGTGGACAAGTTCTGGCGGAAATGAACACGAGTACTCCCCAACCGGTCGGTGACGAAGGTGCAGGTGAGGCGGTTCATGACAGTGACACGCAGGCAGTTCCTGGTGCTCGGCGCCGGGGCAGGGGCCGCGGCAGCCGGGCTGACCGGTTGCGGATCACGAAGTTCGCTCGGAGCCGCCGACCAGCTGAGCATGTGGACCTGGGTCGGCTCCGTCAACGACTCGCTGATCAGCGAGGCCGAGAAGACCATCCCCGGGACCTCCAAGCAGCTCTCGATGACGCGGATCGGCGGTGACTACAAGACCAAGGTGCTGACCGCGCTGGCCGGCAAGTCGCTGGTCCCGGACATCATGGCGATCAACGACGACGTCGCGACGTACTTCCCGAACGCGGACCAGTTCCACGACCTCAACGAGCTCGGCGCGGACAAGCTCAAGGGCGACTTCCTCGACTGGAAGTGGAAGCTCGGCATCACCCCGCAGGGCAAGATGATGGCCTACCCGATGGACACCGGCCCGACCGCGCTCTTCTACCGGCACGACATCTTCGCCAAGGCCGGCGTACCCACCGAACCGGCTGACGTGCAGGCCGCGGCGCCCGACTGGGACGGCTTCATCCAGCTCGGCAAGAAGGTCAAGCAGGCCGTGCCGGGATCGTCGATCACCGACAACATCACCTCGGTCTTCGACTACGCGATCGCCCAGCTCACCAAGCGCTACATGACCCCCGACGGCCAGTACATCGGCGACGGCGACCACATCCGGCAGGCCTGGGACCTGTCGGTCAGGGTGGTCGAGGAAGGCCTGTCGGCCAACGCTCAATCGGGCAGTACCGATGCCAACGCCGTCGTCACCAACGGCAAGCTCGTCGCGTTCGTCGGCGCGGTCTGGTGGGCCCAGCTCGGGCCGAAGAACGCCGCCCCCAAGACGAAGGGCCAGTGGCGGGTGTGCGCCACCCCGGGCGGCGCCGGCAACCGTGGTGGGTCGTTCCTCGCCATCACGAAGTACTGCAAGGATCCGGCCGCCGCGTTCGCCTTCATCAGCTGGCTGGAGTCGTCCAGGAACCAGGCCGAGGCGTTCAAGGACCCGGTACTTTTCCCGTCCACGCCCGCGAGCTACACCGACCCGCGACTGACCGAGCCCGACCCCTTCTTCGGCGGCCAGCGGATCGTCGACGTCTTCGCCGAGTCGGCCAAGAAGTACCCGGGCGCGTACTTCAGCCCGTACGACACCATCATCCGCGATCCACTCGCGGCCGAGCTGGTCAACGTCGAGGTCGGCGGCAAGTCGTCCGACCAGGCGTGGAAGGACGGGCAGAAGCAGGTCGAGCGCGAACTCACCCGGGCGGGGGCGATCTGAGATGGCGGTCAGCAACGCGATCAGCACCTCTGCGGTCACCACGGCGGAGACAGCGCCGGACCGGCCGCCGGGCAAGTACCGGCGCGCGCTTCCGCAGTACGCCGCGGTGTCGCCGTTCTTCATCCTGTTCGCGGTCTTCGGCGCGTTCCCGATCCTGTTCTCGATCTGGCTGTCGTTCCACTCCTGGGACGGGATCGGCCAGATGAAATGGGTCGGGCTGGAGCAGTACAGCTATCTGCTCACCGATCCGAGCTTCTGGAAGTCCATCACCAACACCTTGGTCATCTGGGTGATCTCGACCGTTCCGATGCTGCTGCTGGCCCTGGTGATCGCGAACGCGTTGCACAACGCGACGCGGTTCCGCAGCTTCTACCGGATCGCGTACTTCGTCCCGAACATCACCTCGGTGGTCGCCGTCACGATGGTCTTCGGCTCGGTCTTCAGCAACAACTTCGGCCTGCTGAACGCGTTCCTGCAGTCGGTCGGGCTGCAGAAGATCGAGTGGCTGAGCGCGCCGTGGGGGATCAAGGTGGCGATCGCGAGCATCGTCTTGTGGCGCTGGACGGGGTACAACGCGATCATCTTCCTGGCCGGGCTGCAGGCGATCTCGGCGGATGTCTACGAGGCGGCCAAGATGGACGGCGCGTCACCACGGCAGACGTTCTGGCGGATCACGGTGCCGCTGCTGCGCCCGGTGATCCTGTTCACCGCGGTCACCAGCACCATCGGCGGGTTGCAGATCTTCACCGAGTCGCAGGTGCTGTTCGGCAGCAGCGGGGCGATCGGCGGGCCGGGTGACGGCGGTCTGACGATCGTCTCGTACCTGTACGACAGCGCGTTCGGCAAGCACCAGTTCGGCTACGGCGCCGCGATCGGCTGGGCGCTGTTCATCCTGATCGTCTTGTTCTCGATCATCAACTGGCGGCTGATCGGCGGCAACGACGACGAACGGATCACCAAGCGGGCGGCCCGCCGGATCGACGCCAAGATCGCCCGGGAGAAGGAGCTGACCGATGCGCACTGAGACAGTCCGTACCGTCGTCGGCCACGTCGTCTTGATGTTCGGCGTGCTGGTCTCGATCTTCCCCTTCTACTGGATGCTCGTGATGGCCTCGAACACGACGAGCGACATCTTCACCTACCCGCCGAAGCTGTTCGTCGGCTCGCACCTGTTCGAGAACATGGGCCACGTGCTCGACAACATCGACTTCTTCGGCTCGATGCTGATCACATTGATCGCCAGCCTCGGCGTCACCGTGCTGGTGCTGTTCTTCGACTCGCTGGCCGCGTTCGCCTTCGCGAAGTACGAGTTCCCCGGCCGCAACCTGCTCTTCGGGCTGCTGCTGGCGACCTTCATGATCCCGTCCCAGCTGGCGCTCGTCCCGCAGTTCGTGACGCTGGCCGAGTTCGGCTGGATCGGGTCGCTGAAGGCGCTGATCATCCCGGGCGCCGCGAACGCGTTCGGCATCTTCTGGATGCGCCAGTACGCCAAGGGAGCGATCCCCGACGAGCTGATCTCGGCCGCGAAGGTCGACGGCGCCGGCTTCTTCCGGCAGTACCTGACCGTCGGGCTGCCGGTCCTGCGGCCCGGCCTGGCGTTCCTGGGCATCTTCACGTTCATCAACGTCTGGAACGATTATCTGTGGCCGTTGATCGTGATGACGGATCCGAACAAGCTCACCCTGCAGGTCGCGCTGCAGCAACTGAACGGCGTCTATGGCACCGATTACAGCATGGTCATGGCGGGTGCCCTGATGAGTGTGATTCCGTTGATCGGCGTCTTCCTGATCGGAGGACGCCACTTCATCGCCGACATCGCCGCCGGCGCCATGAAGTTCTGACCCTATTGACCGCACCTCGATGAGGGGAACCTCTGTGCAGAACAGCAAACTCCGCTGGGGAATTCTGGGTACTGGAAACATCGCCTCCCGGTTCGCCGGCCAGATCCCCGCGTCCTCGACCGGCGAGCTGGCCGCGGTCGGCAGCCGCAGCCAGGCGTCGGCCGACGCGTTCGGCGACAAGTACGACATCCCGCACCGGCACGCCTCGTACGCCGAACTGCTCGCCGACGACACCGTCGACGCCGTCTACATCGCCACTCCGCACCCGCTGCACCCGGAGTGGGCGATCAAGGCCGCCGAGGCCGGCAAGCACGTGCTCTGCGAGAAGCCGCTCGCGATCAACCGGTCGTGGGCGGCGGCGATGATCGAGGCCGCGATCCGCAACGACGTCTTCTTGATGGAGGCGTTCATGTACCGCTGCCTGCCGCAGACCAAGCTGGTCGCCCAGCTGGTCCGCGACGGGGCGGTCGGCAAGGTGCACCAGATCCAGGCGTCGTTCGGGTTCCAGGCGTCGTTCAACGCCGAGAGCCGGATCTTCGCCAACGAGCTGGCCGGCGGCGGCATCCTCGACGTCGGCGGCTACCCGGTCTCGTACGCGCGCCTGATCGCCGGCGCGGCCATCGGAGCCCCGTACGCCGATCCGGCGGCGGTCACCGCGGTCGGCCAGGTCGGTGAGACGGGGGTGGACGAGTGGGCGGTCGCGACGCTGTTCTTCGACAGCGGGATGACTGCTCAGGTGAGCACCGGGGTCCGCCTCAACGACGAGAACCGGGTGCGGGTGCTCGGCAGCGAGGGGTACCTCGTGATCGAGGACCCGTGGTTCGGCGGCGACGGCAAGCCCACCCACGTGACGCTGCACAAGGTGGGGGAGGAGCCGCGCGACATCTCCGCCGAGCCCGCGTTCATCTACACGGCCGAGGCCGATGCGGTCGCGGCGGCGATCGAGGCCAGGCAGGCGCCGGAGATGTCGTGGGCTGACACGCTGGGCAATCTCGAAGTACAGGACGAGTGGCGCAAGCTGATCGGGCAGCAGTACGACAGCGAGCGCGACGACATCCTGATCCCGACGGTGACCGGGCGGCCGCTGGCACGGCGTGACGACGCGCCGATGACGTACGGCGAGGTGCCCGGCCTCGGCAAGCAGGTGTCGCGGCTGGTGATGGGCGTCGACAACCAGTTGACGCTGCCGCACGCGGCGACGATGTTCGACGACTTCGTCGAGCGGGGTGGGACGACCTTCGACACGGCGTACATCTACGGCGGCGGACGCGGCGAGAAGCTGCTCGGGCAGTGGGTGAAGTCGCGGGGCAACCGGGACGAGATCGTCGTCATCGGGAAGGGCGCGCACACGCCGTACTGCGATCCGGAGTCGATCACCCGGCAGCTGTTCGAGTCGCTGGAGCGGCTGCAGACCGACCATGTCGACCTGTACCTGATGCATCGCGACAACGAGTCGATCCCGGTGGGGGAGTTCGTCGACGTGCTCGACTCGCACTTCCAGGCGGGGCGGATCAAGGCGTACGGCGGGTCGAACTGGACGACGGCCCGGTTCGACGAGGCCAATGCGTACGCGGCGGCTCAGGGGAAGCAGCCCTTCACGTTGCTGAGCAATCACTTGAGTCTGGCGCGGGCGTACGACGTACCGTGGGCCGGCTGCCGCCATGTCAGCGACGACGAGTCGCAGGCGTGGCTGCGGGAGCGGCAGGTCGCGCTGTTCCCGTGGTCGAGTCAGGCGCGTGGATTCTTCACCGGGCGGGCGAAGCCGGAGGACCGGTCGGACGAGGAGCTGGTGCGCTGCTTCTACTCCGACGGCAACTTCGAGCGACTCCGGCGCGCGGAGGAGCTGGCGGACAAGTATGGTGTGGGTGCGACGGCGATCGCGCTGGCCTGGCTGCTCCATCAGCCGTACCCGGTGTTCCCGTTGATCGGACCGCGTCAGCTGAGCGAGACGCGGACCTCGTTGCCCGGCTTGTCGGTGGAGTTGTCGGCCCAGGATGTGACCTGGCTGACAGCCGCTGACCTGGGCTGATGCCGAATTGGTGGACGCATCAGCAGCTGTGTAACATGGTCTGTCGGTGTCTCGACCCTAATCACGGAGAATCATGTCTAAAGTTTGCGATATTTGCGACAAGAAGCCGATGTTCGGCAAGAGCGTTGCCCGGCTGGGCAAGGGCGCGATGATCCGTCGGGTCAAGGCGCGCACGAACCGTCGCTTCAACCCCAACATCCAGCCGATCCGCGCGGTCATCAAGGGCACGCCCGTGAAGCTGAAGGTCTGCACGTCCTGCATCAAGGCGGGCAAGGTTCAGCGCGTAGTCGGCTAGTACGACCGGCCGCACCAGGCCGTCCTCCGTGTAGGGCCCCAGAGGCGCCCGGGTACATCCCGGGCGCCCACTGCTGTATGCGGTCAGGGCAAAGGCGCGGCGTGCTCGAGCGCAGCCACCGCGATGACCCGGCCGGCCTTCGCCTCGTACTTCGCGAAGAACGGCGGACGGGCGAGTACGACGTCGCGCCCCAGCCGGTCGCGGTCCGAGTTGCTGTGAGTGACAGGGGGTAGCGGACTACCTGGCTCGGGCGATGACTGTCAGTTCGTTGCGGTTGTGGTGGAGCTGGCGGGCTGTCTGGATGTCGTAGTTCTTGCGCAGGAGGTCCATGGCTCGGCGGGCGGCGTCGAGGGGGTTTCGGGCGCCGCCTTTGAGGGTGACGATCGCGAGGGCGCCGCGGCGGAGGTGGGGGATGGCGTCGAGCATGACGCGGGCGCTCATGAGCTGGTCCATCCGCATGTCGTTGACCACGACGTCGAAGCGGAGCTGGTTGCGGCGGAAGAACTCGCCGGCTGTGGTGGCCACGTGATGGACGCCACGGTCGGCGGCGACCCGGCGCTCCAGGTCCCCGGGATCGACGGACCAGACCTCTTGGTCGTACCGGCGCAGGATCCGCGTCCAGCCGCCGGGGCTGGCGCCCAGGTCGAGTGCCTTGCCGCCGTGGGGGAGCTGCAGGTCGAAGGTCTGGATCGCCTCTTCGAGCTTGAACTCCGAGCGCGACACCCGGTCGTCCGAGCGGGCCAGCCGCATCCGGCCGCCCGGCCAGTCCGAGAGGCTGTGCTCGAGGCGGTTGAGGCCGATCAGCACCTGCTTCTTCGAGGCGAAGCAGGAGACGACGAGCTCCTGGCCGGCGCGGCTGACCTCGATCCCGCGCTCGGCCAGCGCAGGCTCGAGCAGGTGGTAGTACGAGCCGCCGCTGCTTGGTCCGTCCGTCCAGGTCTGTACTGCGAGAGCCTGTGGATGGCGCGGCAGCTCGGCCAGGATCAGTTCCGCCAGTTCGTGTCCCGGCGGCACCTCGCTGACTCCGAAGCCGGCGATCTCGGAGGTCAGATGGCGGACGAAGACGATCCGCCCGTCGTTGCAGGCGGCGGCGAGCTCCTCGATCGAGGGGCCGTTCTCGGTGATCCGGCCGAGGTCGCCGCTGACCCGCTCGACCCTCACCCGGGGGCCGAACTCGTCCCGGATCTCGCGGACCGCCAGGTCATAGCTGTCGGTAGCTACCGAGAACAGGGTTGAGAGCACGCCACATGGTAGGACGTCCACCGCGTGGGGCTGGACCGGTTAGCCTTCCGGGCGTGGATGTGCGTGGAGAGGTGCTGACGACGGCGGTACTGCGAGCTTGGGCCCGTACCGCGCTGTCCGAGCTCGGGCGCGCCCGGGCCGAGATCGACGAACTCAACGTCTACCCGGTCCCCGACGGCGACACCGGCACCAACCTGTACCTGACCTGGGAAGCCGCCTGCGACGCCCTCCCGGCCGGCGACCTAACCTTCGCCGAAGCGGTCCAGGCCTTCGGCCGAGGCGCCCTCCTGGGCGCACGAGGCAACTCCGGCGTCATCACCTCCCAGCTGGTCCGGGCCTGCGGACTCCGGTTGGCGGAAAACCTTCCGCCCGTGCCATCAGATCCGGCGGACTCCGCACTGGGGGAGGCGGCTCGCGCTGGCGAGACGCGAGCTGTGCTCGCGGATGCTCGGATGAGCGAGGCCGCTGCGTTTGCAGATGCTCTGGTGTTTGCGGCGGATGCGGCCTACAGCGCGGTGGCTCAGCCGGTCGAGGGGACGATGCTGACTGTCGCGCGCAAGGCCGCGGATGCGGCTCTGGAGGCGGCTAATGCGGGGAAGAGCGTCGCTGAGGTGTGTCTGGCGGCTGTGGCGGCGGCCCGCGTCGCGCTGACCAAGACGACTGAGCAGTTGGAGGTACTGCGCCGCGCAGGTGTGGTGGACGCGGGTGGGGCCGGGTTGGTGGTCATCCTCGGGGCCATGGAGTCGGTGCTGTCGGGGCGGGCTCCGGCGGCTACCAGCGGCGTACCGGCTCGGGTCGCGCCTCAGGAGTTGCCTGGGGCGGCTGGGACCGACCTGGACCCGGACGGACCGTCGTACGAGGTCATGTATCTGCTGGAGGCTGCCGACGAGCAGATCGGCGACTTCCGGAAGCAGTTGGCGGGGTTGGGGGACTCCGTGGTGGTGGTCGGTGGGGATGAGCTGTGGAACGTCCATGTGCACACGGATGACGTCGGGGCGACGATTGAGCTTGGGATCGGGATCGGGCGGCCGTACCGGATCAGGGTGACCCACTTCGCGGACATGGCTCACCGGGTGCCCGTTCCGAACAGGGCTGTGATCGCCGTCGCCGCAGGGGACGGGCTGGCGGAGTTGTTCGAAGGGTCGGGGGCAGTGGTCGTCCGGGGTGGTCCGGGGCGCAGGTGCTCGACTGGTGAGCTGCTGAAGGCAATTGAGCGGTCAGGCGCGCCGGAGATCGTCATACTGCCGAACGACAGCGACTCCATCGCAGTAGCCGAAGCAGCGGCTGCTGCAGCCCGGCAGGACGGCATCCGGGTAGCAGTAATTCCGACCAGAGCCCAGGTGCAAGGACTAGCGGCCATCGCGGTCCACGACCCCGAGCGGAGCTTCGACGACGCCGTGGTCCAGCTGTCAGCAGCCGCTGGTCAGACACGACATGGCGCGGTGACGATCGCCGTCAAGGACGCGTGGACAATGGCCGGCACCTGCAGGATCGGCGACGCGCTCGGCGTCGTGGACGGCGACTTCAGCCTCATCACCGACGATCTGGAGACCGCCGCGACCGGCGTCGTCGACCGGCTCCTGGGCGGTGGTGGCGAGCTGATGACGGTCGTCACCGGCAGCGAGGTGGAGGCCGGGCTGGTCGACGCGGTGGTGCGGCACGTGCGGCGGATTCGCCGGGATGTCGATGTCGTGGTGTACGACGGAGGA
Organism: Kribbella koreensis; assembly: GCF_039525325.1. Taxonomy (NCBI): domain Bacteria; kingdom Bacillati; phylum Actinomycetota; class Actinomycetes; order Propionibacteriales; family Kribbellaceae; genus Kribbella; species Kribbella koreensis. The sequence continues at coordinate 84,858 of NZ_BAAAHK010000001.1, read as the reverse complement.
CAGGAAAGGTACCCGTTGCTGATCGGGGTGGAATGAAGACCGACATCGACCGCAAGCTCCGCGACTTCGTCGGGGCGAAGACGGCCAAGAGTTTCTCCGAGGTGCTCGGCATCGAGACCGTCGGGGAGCTGCTGCGGCACTACCCGCGGCGGTACCTGAAGAAGGGCGAGCTGACCCCGTTCGACGAGCTGCAGGTCGGCGACCAGGCGACGGTCAGCGGGCGGGTCAAGAAGGTCACCGTCCGCTCGCTGGACTCCAAGCAGGAGATCCGCCCCGACGACGTGCAGAAGTTCCGCCGGCACAAGACGATCACCAAGGTGGTCGTCACCGACGGCCGCAACGACCTCGAGCTGGCCTTCTTCAACCAGCCCTGGCTGGCGAACAAGCTGGTCGCGGGCACGGCCGCCCTGTTCTGGGGCGAGGTGACGATGTTCCGCGAGACCATGCAGCTCAAGGGCCCCGGCACCGAGATCCTCGACGAGGAGGACCTGACCGAGGAGGAGATCGAGCGCCGGGCCAAGCCGTTCCGGCCGCTCTACCCGGCCAGCGCGAAGCTGCCGACGGCGACGATCGAGCGCAGCATCAAGATCGTGCTGGACAACCTCGAGGAGGTCGACGACCCGATCCCCGAGCTGATCCTGCGCAAGGAGCGGCTGATCGGCCTGCGCGAGGCGCTGCAGAAGGTGCACCTGCCGGAGACCGAGAAGGACATCGACGTCGCGCAGAAGCGGTTCCGGTTCGAGGAAGCGCTGGTGATGCAGACGATCCTCGCGCAGCGCCGCGCCGTCACGGACGCGCTGAAGGCCGTGCCACGAGAGCGCACCGAGGGTGGTCTGCTGGACGAGTTCGACAAGCGGCTGCCGTTCACGCTGACCGACGGGCAGACCGAGGTCTGCGACGAGATCTTCGCCGACATCGCCCGGCCGCATCCGATGCACCGGCTGCTGCAGGGTGAGGTCGGCTCCGGCAAGACGGTGGTGGCGCTCCGGGCGATGCTCTCGGTGGTCGACGCCGGCGGCCAGGCGGTACTGCTGGCCCCGACGGAGGTCCTCGCGACCCAGCACCACAAGACGCTGACCAAGATGCTCGGTGAGCTCGCCGAGCAGGGCATGCTCGGCGGGGCCGAGCAGGCGACCCGGGTGGGGCTCCTGACGGGGTCGTTGAACGCGGCAGCGCGGCGTACGGCGATGCTGGACGCGGCCAGTGGCGCCGCGGGGATCGTGGTCGGTACGCACGCGCTGCTCGAGGACAAGGTGCAGTTCGCCGATCTCGGGCTGGTCGTGGTCGACGAGCAGCACCGGTTCGGTGTCGAGCAGCGGGCAGCACTGAGCACGAAGTCGGGCGACGCGACCCCGCACACGCTGGTGATGACGGCGACCCCGATCCCGCGGACGGTCGCGATGACGGTCTTCGGCGATCTCTCGGTGTCCACGCTGACCGAGTTGCCGGCCGGCCGGTCGCCGATCGCGAGCAATGTGGTGCCGGCGCTGCAGAAGCCGGACTGGCTCGAGCGGGCCTGGCAGCGGGTCCGGGAGGAAGTCGGCAAGGGCCATCAGGCGTATGTCGTCTGCCCGCGGATCGGCGACGACGTGAAGAACGCCGCCGACGAGGAAGGCGACTTCGCCCAGGGAGAGCTCAACGACGGCGACGACGGGCGCAACGAGTCCAAGGCCAAGACCCGGCCGGCCATCTCGGTGCTCCAGGTGGCCGAGGTGCTCGAGACGGCGCTGGACGGGTTGCGGGTCGAGATCCTGCACGGGCGGCTGCCGGCCGACGAGAAGGACTCGGTGATGACCCGGTTCGCGGCCGGCGAGATCGACGTACTGATCGCGACCACCGTCATCGAGGTCGGCGTCGACGTGCCGAACGCGTCGACGATGGTGGTGATGGACGCGGACCGGTTCGGCATCTCGCAGCTGCATCAGCTCCGCGGGCGGGTCGGCCGCGGCAAGGTGCCGGGGCTCTGCCTGCTGGTCACCTACACCTGGCCGGGCTCGGCGTCCATGCAACGGCTGGAGGCGGTCGCGGCGACGACGGACGGGTTCGAGCTGTCCCGGATCGACCTGGAGACCAGGCGTGAGGGCGACGTGCTCGGGGTCGCTCAGTCGGGTCGCCGGAGCAGCCTCAAACTGCTCAGCGTGCTCCGCGACGAGGACATCATCCTGACCGCTCGGCACGTCGCGAACTCGCTGATCTCGGTCGACGCCGAGCTCGCGGAGTACCCCGTACTCCGTTCCTTCGTCCGCAGCGCCCTCGAGTCCGAAGCCACCGACTACTTGGAGAAAACGTGACTCTGCTTTCGGCCTCGCCTCCGGCTCGGCGGGTCATGGGGCTGAACTCCCGTTCTTCCCTCGTCGCTTCCCTCGTCGCTTCGCTCCTCAGTCCAGAACGGGAGGCCCCATGACCAGGATCGTTGGGGGAGTAGCGGGCGGTCGTCGGATCGCCGTACCCCCTGGTGACGGCACCAGGCCGACCACGGATCGCACCAGGGAGGCGCTTTTCTCCTCGCTGGAAGCCGAATTCGGTGGCTTCGACGGCCTGCACGTCCTCGACCTGTACGCCGGATCGGGAGCAGTCGGCCTGGAGGCGCTGTCCCGTGGCGCCAAGCGGGTCGTCCTGGTCGAGGCCGATCGTCAGGCGGCCGAGGTGATCGCCGCGAACATCAAGGTGGTGTCGATGCCAGGTGCGACGCTGCTGACCAGGCCGGTCGAGAAGGTTGCCGCCAGCCCCAATTCGGGTGACCCGATCGACCTGGTCTTCGCCGACCCGCCGTACAAGCTGGACACCGTTGCATTGCAGGAGGTTCTGACCACGCTCGCGGCGCGCGGGTGGCTGGCCGAGGACGCGGTGGTCGTGGTCGAGCGGGGCAAGCGTGAGCCATGGGAGTGGCCGGCGGGGTTCGCCGCGCTGCGGGATCGCAAGTACGGCGAGGCCAGGCTTTGGTACGGTCACCGCCATGAGTAGGGCTGTGTTCCCCGGTACCTTCGACCCGCCCACCAACGGCCACCTGGACGTGATCGCCCGGGCGTCGGCCGCCTTCGACGAGGTGATCGTCGCGACCGGCGTGAACCAGTCCAAGCAGCGGCTGTTCACGGTCGAGGACCGGGTGGCGATGCTGACCGAGATCGCCGCGCCGTTCGGCAACGTCCGGGTCGGCACCTTCGACGGGCTGGTGGTCGACTACTGCCGGGCCGAGAACGCCGGTGTGATCGTCAAGGGGCTGCGGACCGGGTCCGACTACGACTACGAGCTGCCGATGGCCCAGATGAACCGGCGGCTGTCCGGCGTGGACACCCTCTTCGTGCCGGCCGCGCCGGAGAACGCTTTCATCTCCTCCAGCCTGGTCAAGGAGATTGCGAAACTCGGCGGTCCGGTGGCCGACTTCGTGCCGCCCAGCGTTCACGCGAAGTTGCTCGCCACGCTCTAGCGAGCCCCGGATTGGGTCAGACGGACTGAAGTTGGTAATGTTGTCCACTGGTCTTGTTGAGACCGAGATTCTGCCTGCCTACGCCTGAAAGGGATGTCCTGAGCGCCTTGGACCCGCGGTCCCCACTCGTGATCGATACCCACGAGCTGTCACGCCGCGCCGGGTCCCAGCGCGAAGTCTCCTTCACGGCACCGGCACCGGCCGACCTCGGAATCGACGTGATCGGTGTTCCCGAAGGCGACCCGATCCAGTTCGATCTGCGACTGGAAGCGGTGGTCGAAGGGGTGCTCGTGTCCGGTTCGGCCAGTGGCCGGCTGGTCGGGGAGTGCGCGCGGTGCCTGGTCGATGTCGAGGACGAGTTCCTCGCCGACGTCCAGGAGCTGTACGTCTACCCGGAGAGCGACGCCGAGCCGGACGAGGCCAGCCGGATGGAGGGCGATCTGATCGACCTCGAGCCGGCGTTGAGGGACCAGGTGGTGCTCGCGCTGCCGTTCCAGCCCTTGTGTTCGGACGACTGCCTTGGTCTGTGCCCCGAGTGTGGGGTGCGACTGGAGGACGAGCCCGGCCACAAGCACGAGGACGGTGTCGATCCCCGCTGGACCGCTCTGCAGGGCCTGCTCGGGCAGGATGAGAAGAAGTAGTACCAGCAGTTCCTGAAAGCTTTTCCAAGTCACCAGCCAGCCGGCCGGGTCGCAAGCCCCCGGCCGAACCGAGGAGTCATAACCGTGGCCGTTCCGAAGCGGAAGATGTCGCGCAGCAACACCCGGAACCGCCGGGCCCAGTGGAAGGCCACCGCGCCTTCGCTGGTCACCTGCGTGAACCCCGCCTGCCGCGCGAAGCACCTGCAGCACACCGTGTGCCCCACCTGCGGCCAGTACGGCGCCAAGGGTGAGCGTCGCCAGGTCGTCGAGAGCTAAACGGCCACCTTCACAGTGAACTCTGCCAACGAATCGGGGCTCTACGCCGAGCTGAACCAGCGGCTCGGCGTATCGCTGGCTGACCCACTACTGGAGCACGCCTTCACCCACCGTTCGTTCGCGTACGAGAACGGTGGGTTGCCGACCAATGAGCGGCTGGAGTTCCTCGGGGACTCCGTGCTCGGCGTCATCGTCACGGAGTCGCTGTTCCGCAACCATCCGGACCTGTCCGAGGGCCGGCTCGCCAAGCTGCGCGCGGCGGTCGTCAACATGCGCGCGCTGGCGGGCGTCGCCCGTGAGCTGAAGCTGGGGAAGTACCTTCGGCTCGGCCGTGGCGAGGAAGCCACCGGTGGGCGGGACAAGTCGTCGATCCTGGCCGACTGCGTCGAGGCACTGATCGGGGCGGTCTACCTCGATCGTGGGTTCGAGGTGGCCGGCGGGGTCGTGCACACGCTGTTCGACGAGCTGATGGAGTCGTCGGCGCGGCTGGGCGCGGGCCTGGACTGGAAGACCAGCCTGCAAGAGCTGGTGGCCCAGCTGGGGGTCGGCGTACCGGAGTACGTGATCGCCGAGTCCGGTCCCGACCACGCCAAGACCTTCGAGGCGCGGGTGCGGATCGGGTCGGACACCTACGGGCACGGCATCGGCCGGAGCAAGAAGGAAGCCGAGCAGCAAGCTGCCGAGACCGCCTGGAAGGCGCTCAGAGCAGCCCACCCCGACAGCACAGACCCCTCCCAGCAACCCTAGTGTCCTGCTTTGGGGATTCGCACGCCGTCTCCGGCGCCCGGGCGGGCACCTCGCTGCGTTGTCGGAAGTCCACGATGAACACCGCATCGAGGACTTCCTCCGCCTTGCGATGCACCCACCCGGACACCGGAGCCATCGCACGACTCCCCAAGGCAGGACACCGGTGCCTGAGCTTCCGGAGGTAGAGGTCGTTCGCCGCGGACTCGCGGATTTCACCGCCGGGCGAACGATCGACGCCGTCGAAGTACTGCATCCGAGGCCGGTACGGCGGCATCTCGCCGGGCCGGACGATTTCGCCGCCCTGCTCAAGGGGCAGACGTTCGCGACCCCGGCCAGGCGCGGGAAGTACCTGTGGCTCCCGCTGGAGTCCGGGGACGCCGTCCTGGCGCACCTGGGGATGAGCGGGCAGTTCCGGGTGCAGCCGGTCGGGGCGCCGGACGAGAAGCACCTGCGGATCCGTTTCCGGTTCGCCGACGACGGCGGAGAGGTCCGTTTTCTGGACCAGCGGATGTTCGGTGGTCTGTCCTACTCCGAGGGCGGCGCCGAACTGCCCGCGGAGATCGCGCACATCGCCCGGGACCCGTTCGATCCTTTGTTCGACGAAGCCCTTTTCGTCAGCTCGCTGCGCCGGAAGAAGACCGGTTTGAAACGGGCGTTGCTCGACCAGACGCTGGTCAGCGGGATCGGGAATATCTATGCGGACGAGGCTTTGTGGCGCGCGAAGCTGCATTACGCCAAGGCGACCGAGACGATGAAACCCTTGCAGGCAAGGGAAATCCTCGGTCACGCCAAGGCGGTGATGGGGGAGGCGCTGGCCGTCGGCGGGACCAGCTTCGATGCCCTGTATGTCAACGTGAACGGGGAATCCGGCTATTTCGAGCGGGGTCTCGCGGTCTACGGCCAAGAGGATTCGCCGTGCCCCCGCGACGGCCGGCCGATCCGTCGCGAACCGTTCATGAACCGTTCCTCCTTCCGCTGCCCGAAGTGCCAGCCGGTACCGCGACACGCCCGGTGGTGAGCGGGAAATGGTTAATTCCAGTAGCCCAGGTTGACCCAACCCGATCCCGGTGTCACCCTGAAAGACGGCACACAATTCTGCGCTCCGCGGACCCCAGGGGCGCCCACTGCCAGAACCCTTCCGGAGGACAGCACAATGGCCAAGGCTCTTTTAGGGCACCTTGGAGGCACTGACCCGCGCATGCTCGAGCAGGTACGTCTGCTCAACCGGCGTGTCGCCGATCTGGAGGCGCACGTGATGCGCCTGCAGGCTGAGAACGACCACCTGGTCGCAGCCGTACACGACGGGCGTCTGCTCACGGTAGACGAGGCTCTGCGCGAGCCTGCTTCGGTCTGACCTACCGAAGCCGCACCACCCTTACCGACCGCACCACACACGGCGGCGGCCCCCGTCCGGGCCTCCGCCGGTTTCATGTGTCCTGTAGGTACAGTGATTACTGGAACTACTTCCCCCGGTAGCGGCAGCGTCACAGGGCGTCAAGTGGCGCGATTGCGGTTATGACGGTTCCTTTCGGTATCGTCTGTCCTTTCACGGGTTGGGAGCAATCGCTTTGTACCTCAAGAGCATGACGCTCCGAGGCTTCAAGTCGTTCGCGTCGGCCACGACGATGAACTTCGAACCGGGGATCACCTGCATCGTCGGGCCCAACGGTTCCGGCAAGTCCAACGTCGTCGACGGTCTCGCCTGGGTGATGGGTGAGCAGGGCGTCAAGTCGCTGCGTGGCGGCAAGATGGAGGACGTCATCTTCGCCGGCACCTCGGGCCGTGCCCCGCTGGGCCGCGCCGAGGTGGTGCTGACCATCGACAACACCGACGGCGCGCTGCCGATCGACTACACCGAGGTCACCATCTCGCGGACGATGTTCCGCAACGGCGGCTCGGACTACCAGATCAACGGCCAGAACTGCCGCCTGCTGGACGTCCAGGAACTGCTCAGCGACTCCGGTATCGGCCGCGAGATGCACGTCATCGTCGGCCAGGGCCAGCTCGACTCGATCCTGCGTGCCACCCCTGAGGGCCGCCGCGGCTTCGTCGAGGAGGCCGCCGGCGTCCTGAAGCACCGCAAGCGCAAGGAGAAGGCGCTCCGCAAGCTGGAGTCGACCGAGGGCAACGTGCACCGCCTCGGCGACCTGATCGCCGAGATCCGTCGCCAGCTGAAGCCGCTCGGGCGTCAGGCGGAGGTGGCGCGGCGGGCGGTGACGATCCAGGCCGAGGTCCGTGACGGCCGCTCCCGGCTGCTCGCCGACGACATCGTGCAGGCCCAGTCCGCGCTCGAGGCGGAGCTGAAGGACGAGGCGGCACTGACCGAGAAGCGTTCCCAGATCGAGGCTGCCCTGCGCGAGGCGCGGGAGATGGAAGCCGAGCTGGAGGACGCGCTGCGTACCGACGCGCCGGCCCTGCAGGCCGCCCAGGACACCTGGTACTCGCTGTCCGGCTTCGGCGAGAAGATCAAGGGCACCGCCCGGATCGCCGCCGACCGGATCCGCTCGCTCAACGACGAGGCCGAGGAGTCCCGCAGCGGGCGCGACCCCGAAGAGCTCGAGCTGGAAGCGGCCCGGGTCCGCGAGACCGAGGCGCAGATCGAGGCCGAGGTCGAGGCGCATTCCGAGCTGTTGCAGCAGGCGATCGAGCACCGGCAGCAGCTGGAGGCACAGCACGCGGAGGAGGAGCGCCGGATCGCGGCGCTGATCCGGGCTGCCGCTGACCGCCGCGAGGGCCTGGCCCGGCTGACCGGCCAGGTGAACGCGCTGAAGAGCCGCGCGGCCGCAGCCGAGTCCGAGATCGGCCGGCTCGCCACCAACCAGCGCGAGGCCGAGGCGCGGGCTGCCAAGGCGCAGCACGACTTCACCGCCCTGGAGACCCAGGTCGCCGGTCTTGACGCCGGTGAGCGCGGTCTGGACGAGGAGTACGAGGCGGCCCAGAGCGTCCTGGACGAGCTGGACGAGCGCCTCACCAAGCTCCGCGCCGAGGAGCGCGACGCCGAGCGGGAGCGCGCCGGGCTGACCGCCCGCAAGGACGCCCTGGAGATGGGCCTCAACCGCAAGGACGGCGCCGGCGCTTTGCTGGCCGCCTCCGAGCAGATCACCGGCCTGATGGGCTCCGTGGCGGCACTGCTGAGCGTGCGACCCGGCTACGAGACCGCTATCGCCGCGGCGCTGGGCGAGGCGGCCGACGCCGTCGCGGTGACCCACACGCAGGCCGCGCTGAACGCTGTTGGGCACCTCAAGGAGCACGACCTCGGCCGCGCCGGGCTGCTCCTCGGAGACGCCCCGGCCGACGACTACTCCAGCTGGCCCTCGCTGCCGTACGGCGCGACGTACGCAGTCGATGTGGTCGACTGCCCCGAGACATTGCGCCCGGCACTCCGCCGCCTGCTCCGCAAGGTGGCTGTCGTCGAGGACGTACCGGCTGCGCGCTCGCTGGTGCAGCATCTGCCCGACGTCACGACCGCCACCCGCGCGGGTGACGTACTGGGTGCGCACTTCGCGTACGGCGGGTCTGACGCGGCGCCGAGCCTGATCGAGGTGCAGTCGGCCGTCGACGAGGCGGCCGAGAAGCTGACCGAGGCGACTGCCCGGAGCGAGCGGCTGCGGTTCGAGCTGGCCGCGATGGAGCGCGAGCGGGGGAGCCAGAAGGAGTCCGTCGAGATCGCGCTGGCCCGGCTGCACGAGTCGGACGCGTCGATGGCCGCGGTGGCCGAGCAGCTGGCCCAGTTCGGGTCGCTGGCGAAGGCATCCCGCGGTGAGGCCCAGCGGATGGCTGAGGCGATCGCTGCGGCGGCGGAGGAGCGGGACAAGAACCTGTCCGGCCTCGCCGACCTGGAGAAGCGACTCAGCGACGTCGAGCAGTACGGCGACGAAGACGGCGACGAGCCCGACCCGACCGAGCGTGACCGGCTTGCCGAAGCGGCGAAGGCCGGCCGTGCGGCCGAGATGGAAGCACGGCTCGCACTGCGGACTACTGAGGAGCGTGCGCGGGCCCTGTCCGGCCGGGCCGACTCACTGGAGCGTGCGGCTCGCCAGGAGCGCGAGGCCCGGGCTCGGGCGATCGCCAGGGCGACCCGGCGGGCCCGGCAGTCCCAGGCCGCGCAGGCGGTCCACTTGGCCGCTGGTCACGTACTGGCCCGCCTGGAGAACTCACTGAAGCTTGCGGCGACCGAGCGGTCGGCCATCCAGGCTCAACGGGCCGAGCGGGAGACTGCGCTGGCCCAGGCTCGGTCCGCGACTCGCAACCTGAGCAGTGAGCTTGAGCAGCTCACCAACACCGTCCACCGCGACGCGCTGGCCCGGGCCGAGCAGAAGATGCGCTTGGAGGCCCTGTACGAGAAGGCGCTGAGCGAGCTGGGCACCGAGGTGGAGGCGCTGGTCGCGGAGTACGGGCCGGACCAGCTGGTACCGCCGCTGGTGAAGGACGGCGACGAGAACACCCTCGAGCTCGAGGGTGAGCCGTTCGACCGGGCCAAGGTGCAGAAGCGGCTCAAGACGGCGGAGCGCGCGCTCGGCCAGCTGGGGCGGATCAACCCGCTCGCGCTGGAGGAGTTCGACGCGATGGAGGAGCGGCACCGCTTCCTCGCCGAGCAGCTCGAGGACCTGAAGAAGTCCCGCCGCGACCTGATGGACATCGTCAAGGAGGTCGACGACCGGGTCGAGCAGGTCTTCACCGAGGCCTACCGCGACGTCGAGGTCGCCTTCGAACACGTCTTCAGCCGGCTGTTCCCCGGCGGTGAGGGCCGGCTCGTGCTGACCGACCCCGACGACATGCTCAACACCGGTATCGACGTCGAGGCCCGCCCACCCGGCAAGAAGGTCAAGCGCCTCTCGCTGCTGTCCGGTGGTGAGCGCTCCCTGGTCGCGGTCGCCTTCCTGGTCGCCCTCTTCAAGGCCCGCCCCTCGCCCTTCTACATCCTCGACGAGGTCGAAGCAGCCCTCGACGACACCAACCTCGGCCGCCTCCTGGAGATCTACGAAGAGCTCCGCGAGAACAGCCAGCTCCTGGTCATCACCCACCAGAAGCGCACCATGGAGGTAGCCGACGCCCTCTACGGCGTCACCATGCGAGGCGACGGCGTCTCCGCAGTGATCTCCCAGCGGATCCGGGAAGCCGAGCCCGCGTAGCGCCGCGTGTCTCGCGCGGCGACGGCTGACCGCCGAAGAGTTGGTCGCACGGCATCGGCGGTTGCCGCGGGTGGACTCCGGGCTGCTACGCCAGGAGGCCGACGAGTTCTTCGGCGGCGACGACCGGGTCGGCGACGATCCGGCAGGTGACCCTTGGATGCGCGACCGTGACTGATTCGCTGGACACAGGCGTGCTGGACACCTCGCATTTATCGATCTCGGCTTGTTGGACGCCAATCGTCTCCCGGAGTGCTGCCCGTTACGGCACGCTGGTTGCATTGGCGATCTCGGCCGGGCGAGACCCGCGGCCGCGGCGGATGGATCTGATGATCGGCGCCATCGCTTCGACCAGAGGGTTGCCGCTGTACACGCGCAACGCCAAGGGCTTCAAGGGGTCTCGAGGACGTGTTGACCGTCGTGGCGATCTGATCGCTGGGCTGCGTCAGCATCGTGGTGGTACCCGCTTGACATGGTTAAGACGGGCGGTCATATTGGTGGCATGGCGCGGCGGAGTATGCGGGAAGAGATCGTCGAGGCGGCCCTGGCTCAGTTTCATGAGCGGGGGTTCAACGCGGCGGCGGTGAAGGACATCACGGATCGGGCTGGGGTTCCGAAGGGGTCGTTCTACAACCACTTCGAGAGCAAGGAAGCGCTGGCGATCGTGGCGCTGGAGCGGTACGGGAATGGGGGCCGGCTGACGGAGCTGGCCGACAGCTCGGTCGAGCCGGTGGCGCGGATTCGTGCGCATTTCGAGGGCATGCGGGATGACATGATCAGCTCCGGGATCACCCGTGGGTGCCTGCTGGGCAACTTCGGGGCCGAGATCGTCGACCACAGTGAGCCGATCCGGGCCGGCGTACGGGCCGGGTTGGAGCGCTGGAGTGGGCTGCTCGCAGGGGCGATCGCCGAGGGGCAGGAGGCCGGCGGCATTCCTCGGGAGCTCAATGCGGATCAAACGGCGCGCTACTTGCTGAGCGCCTGGGAGGGGACGCTGATCCAGGCGCGTGCTTTCAAGTCGGCAGAGCCTTTCGAGAGCTTCTTCGGCATCACCTTCGGCAGCCTGTTCAAGGGCTGACGCCGAACCCCTCGACCGCCGAGGGGTTCTCTTTTGACCAGTCCAAGATGACCGACCGTCTTAGGAGCAAGGATCATGACCACCTACCGCGCGGTGCACGCCACCGAGGGCGTCTTCAGCCTGGTCGAGCGTGAGCTGACCGACCCGGGACCGGGCCAGGTCCGGATCGCCGTCGAGGCCTGCGGCATCTGCCACAGCGACGTCGTCGGGGTCGAGAACCTCTACCACCACCACGAGGCCGGTACGCCGATCATCCCCGGCCACGAGGTGGTCGGCCGGGTCGACGCCCTCGGCGCCGGCGTCACCAGCTGGACCGTCGGCCAGCGGGTCGGCGTCGGGTATTTCGGCGGCCACTGCGGCGTCTGCGAGTCCTGCCGGCGGGGTGAGTTCGTCTACTGCACCGACCAGGCGATCCTCGGCGACTCGATCGACGGCGGCTATGCGGAGTACGTGACGACTCGGGCGACCGGGCTGGTCGCAGTACCGGAGGAGTTCGACGCCGTGGAGGCCGCTCCGCTGTTGTGCGCCGGTATCACCGTCTACAACGCGCTGCGCAAGGCGAGCCTCTGGCCCGGCGATCTGGTCGCCGTCCAGGGCATCGGCGGACTCGGCCACCTGGCCATCCAGTACGCCGCCAAGCTCGGCCTCCGCGTCGTCGCCGTCGCGCGGGGCGAGGACAAGCGTGAATTGGCGCTGAAGCTCGGCGCGACCGAGTACATCGACAGCACCGCCGTCGACCAAGCCGCGGCCCTGCAAGCGCTCGGCGGCGCCAAGGTGATCATCCCGACCGCCTCCAGCGGCGCGTCGATGTCACCGCTGCTCGACGGACTCGCCCGGGGCGGCCGGTTGATCGTCGTCGGCGCCGCGCCGGACCCGATCGAGGTGCCCACCGTCCAATTGCTGTTCGGCAACAAGAGCATCGAGGGGTCGCTGACCGGCACCCCGCTCGAGAACGAGGAGAACCTCGCGTTCAGCCTCGCCCACGACGTCCGGCCGATGGTCGAGCCGGTCGGGATCGAGGACGCCGCGGAGGCGTACGCCCGGATGATGTCCGGCGCTGCCCGCTTCCGGATGGTCCTCGACCTCAAACGTTGACAAAATCCTAGAGGGGAACAGCTATGAGCCAGTTGATTCTGAACGCGATCGGTGACATCGACAAGGACATCACGCTCGTCACCGATCCTGACCTGACCGTCGGCGCCGATCAGGTGCTGGTCGCGATCGAGGCCGCGGTGATCAACCCGGTCGACCTGATGATTGCCGCCGGCACCTATGGGTTCCAGGCCAAGCCGCCGTTCGCGCTCGGCACCGAGGGTGTCGGCCGGGTGACCGCCGCGGGGGCGTCGGTCGACCAGGCACTGGTCGGCCGCCGGGTGGTCATCCTGCCGAACTACGAGCAGGGGACCTGGGCCGACCAGGTGGTGGTGGCCTCGCGGAACGTAGTACCGGTGACCGATGAGGGCGATCCGGAGCAACTCGCGATGGTCGCCATCAATCCGTTGACCGCGCATCTCATGCTCACCGAGTACGTCGACCTCCAGCCGGGCGACTGGATCGGGCAGAACCTGGGCAGCTCGGCCGTCGGACAGTACGCGCTCGCCCTGGCCAAGCGGGCGGACCTGAAGGTGCTCAGCGTGGTACGGAGCGAAGAGGCGGCCGATCGGCTCCGCCGCCAGGGCGCCGGCCTGGTAGTTGTCGATGGCAACGACCTGGCGGAGCGGATCAAGGCCGAGCTCGGTGGGCAGCAGCTCAAGCTGGTACTCGACGGGGCCGGCGACGCGACCGTCGGCGCGCTGGGATCGGCGCTGGAGTTCGAGGGCACCGTGGTCAGCTACTCGTCCGTCACCGGCCAGCCGGTACCGGTCGGGCGGCGCGACTCGCTCTACCGGCAACTGAGGTTGCGGGGGATCTGGATCGTCAACTGGCTGCAGAACTCCACGCCGGAACAGATCGCCTCGACGTACGGGGAGCTCGCCGAACTGGTTGCCCAGGGCGTGCTCCGCGCCGAGGTCGAGGCGAGCTACCCGGTGGCCGAGTACCGCAAGGCACTCGACCACCACCGGCGGGGCGGTCGTACCGGGAAGATCGTCTTCAAGCCGTGATCGTCATCGACGCGATCTGATCGTCCTGTACGTCGAAAGTGAAGTGTGAGGGCCCGTTGAAGCCGTCGCCACCTACTTGGGTGGCGACGGTGACCGGGTTTCCGGGCGTGGACACCTCCGTGCCGGTGAAGGTGACGAACTTGCCGATGAACTCGCCGTCGCTCCAGGACCGGATCCGCTCCGGGCCGCGGAACTGCCGGCCCCAGTCGTCGACGAATCCGTCCGGTGCGAAGGCCGCGACGAAGGCGTCCGCGTCGAGGGCGTCGACCGCGGCCAGTACGCGCCGGACAGCGGCCGGCAGGTTCTCCTGAGTGCTCATAACGTAAAGATAACCAGGCTTTCCGGCTGAACCGGTTGGCGCACCTGTCCGTGTGGATGGTGTCGAACAGACACACAATCCAAGGGAGCAGGATCATGAAGCGCTTTGCCATCGTCGTCGGAACGACGGTCCTCGGACTGTCCGCCCTCACCGCGTGCGGTGGCGGCTACGACAAGCCCGCGGCGGCTCCGAACAACGCGTCCAGTGCAGGCGCGGCGGCCAAGCTGGCCACCGCCGACGTCGCCGACTTCGGCAAGGTCGTCGTCGACGGCACCGGCCGGACGCTGTACGTGTTCGACAACGACACCGCCGACCCGTCGAAGTCGAACTGCGACGGCGGCTGCGCGGCGCTGTGGCCGCCGGTGCTGGCCGGGTCCGGTACTCCGCAGGTCGACGGCGTGGACGCCTCCCTGGTCGGGACCGTAGCGCGCAGCGATGGCAGCAAGCAGGTCACGCTAGCAGGGCACCCGGTGTACGAGTACGCCAAGGATTCCAAGGCCGGAGAGGCCAAGGGCCAGGCCTTCGGTGGTACCTGGTGGGTCGTCGGCGCGGACGGCAAGAAGATCACCACGCAGGCCTCGTCGGACTCCGGCGCGGGCTACGGCTACTGACCTCCACCACGATGGCCACCGCCGACTGCTGCGTACTGCAGGGCCCCGCATGGGGTCCTGCGGCGCGATCCCCTATCGTACGATCGACCAAGTCGATCGAGGCCGGGAGGACAGCGGTGGGCGACACGGACCGCCGTCCGGAGACGGCCGAGGCGCTGATCCGCACGCTGTACGCCGAACACGGCCGCAGCCTGCTGGCTTACGCGACCCGGCTGACCGGTGATCGGGCAGCCGCGGAGGACGTCGTACAGGAGACTCTGGTCCGGGCGTGGAAGCACGCTGACGACCTGCTGGACGGCAAGGGGTCGGTGCGGGGCTGGCTGCTGACAGTGGCGCGCAACCTGGTCACCGATCGGGCCAGGGCTCGGGCTGTGCGGCCCGCCGAGGTGGCCGAGGTCGAGGACCGGCCGCCGGTGGAGGGTGATCACTCCGAGTCGGTGGTGAACACCATGGTGGTGATGGACGCCCTCGACCAGGTGTCGCCGGAACATCGCGAAGTACTGGTCCAGCTGTACTACCGCGGCCGGTCTGTGACGGAGGCCGCGAAGGAACTGGGCGTACCGCCGGGTACCGTGAAATCGAGATCGTATTACGCCCTCCGAGCACTGCGCGCGGTGATGGCAGGACCGGAAGCGGAGGTGGCCCGATGAGCGAGCACGATCACTCGCAGCTCGGCGCCTACGTGCTGGGCGGGCTGGAGCCGGACGAGATCCGCGAGGTCGACGAGCACCTGGCCGGCTGTGCCGAGGCGCGCGACGAGCTGGCCGGGTTCGAGGAGATGAAGGAGTTCCTCGGCGAGGTACCGCCTGAGGCTTTCCTGGACGGCCCGCCGGAGGACGGCGACCTGCTGCTGCAGCGCACGCTGCGCCAGGTGCGCGCCTCCGAGGCCTCTGAAGCTCCTGGGCATCACGTCGCTGAGCATGCTGCTGGTGGGTCACGCAAGCGGGGTCCGTGGCTACTGGTCGCCGCTGCGGTCGTAGTGGTGGCCGGAGCGCTGGGTGGCGGCGTACTGATCGGGCGCCAGACGGCAGACACCGACGATGTCGCCGGTACTACGCCTGCCGGCTCCAAGCAGGTCACTGTGACCGATGCGGCCACCAAGGTGAAGATGGCGACCACTGTCGAGCCGCGGGCCGGCTGGAGCTGGATCAACGTCAACCTGACGAACCTGAAGGCCGGTGACCAGTGCGAGATGCTCGTCACCGACAAGGCGGGCAAGACCTACGTGGCCGGCAGCTGGGTCATCTCGGAGAAGGCAGCCAAGGAAGGCAGCCGCTTCGGCGGTGGCGTGCTGGTGCCGATCGACCAGGTGAAGTCGGTGGAGATCAAGACCGTCCAGGGCGAGCACGTAGCCACCACACCGGTCTGAATTCGGTTGCCTCGTCCGGGAGGATGGATAGCGTGAACTACGTGACCACCGATGCATCCGAGGATCTCCAGGCGCGGCGCAAGGCAGCGGCCGCCGAGTGCACCCGTTGGCTGTCGGGCCGCCGGGTCCCGCCCGCCGACGCGCTGCGGGGGCTGGCGGACGTGGCGACCTCGGATGAGCGGGACGGGTACGGCACCGGCGGCGAGGTCGAGTTGCTCGAGCAGGAGGTTGCTGAGCTGCTCGGCAAGCCGGCTGCGGTCTTCCTGCCGAGTGGGATCCTCGCCCAGCAGAGCGTGCTCCGGGTGTTCGCGGATCGGGCGGGGACGCGGCGTATCGCAGTACATGGGTTGTCCCATCTGCTGCTGCATGAGTTGAACGCGCTGGAGGAGGTGCACCAGCTCCGGATGGAGCGGATGACGTCCGAGCCGCGGCAGCCTCGGCCGGATGAGCTGGCCGCCATCCCGGGGAAGCTGGCTGCTGTGACGGTGGAGCTGCCGCTGCGCGACGGTGGGTTCGTACTGCCGACCTGGGACGAGCTGGTGGTGTTCGCTGCGGCTTGCTCGGAGCGTGGCGTGCCACTGCACCTGGATGGAGCTCGCCTCTGGGAGAGCACGCCGTACCTCGAGCACAGCCTGGCAGAGGTCGCTGCACTCGCCACTACCGTCTATGTCTCCTTCTACAAGGGACTGGGTGGCTTGAGCGGAGCAGCGCTCGCCGGGCCCGAGGATGTGATCGCAGAGGTACGCCGCTGGCAGCGCCGGCTCGGTGGGAACGTCTACACGCTCTTCCCGTACGCCGTGTCCGCGCGCGAGGGTCTGCGGACGGTGCTGCCGCAGATGGGTGACCTCCACCAGAGGGCTGTCGAGTTGGCGGAGGCCTTGCAGGGAACGGGATTCCGGGTGTTTCCAGAGCCGCCGCACACGAACTCGTTCCGGGTCTATGCGCCGCGGCCGGCTGCGGAGATGGAGCTGGCGGCAGTGCTGCGGATGGAGGCGACTCGGGAGTCGTTGTCGTATACGTGGCGGGCGGCCGACGTACCGGGATGGTCTTGGGTCGAGCTCGTCGTGACGCCTGGAACTCTGCAGTGGCGAATTGACGAAGTCAGTAAGGGTTTCGGGGAACTTCTCGGCGGGTGGGGACGTCCACCTGGTGTGAGGGTTCGGGAATCGCAACACAACGGGGAGAAGTAGCTCAGTGCTGACGTTCGTTTTCACCATGGTCATCCTGCTGGTCCTGTCAGGACTCGTCCTGCTGGCGGTCGCCCGAGGTGAAGGTAAGAAGATCGGCCTCTAGATTGGCCTGATGAGACGGCTCATCTTTCAGGAATTCGTCACGCTCGACGGGTACGCCGCCGGGCCGGACGACTCGCTCGACTTCTTCTCCACCGTCACCGGCCAGACCGACGATGACAACCTGGCGCTGCTCGAGAGCGTCGACACCATGCTGCTCGGTGCGACCACCTACCGGATCTTCGTCGATTACTGGCCGACGGCAACAGATCGGCTCGCACCGCGGCTGAACGGGCTGCGCAAGGTGGTCGCCTCGTCGACCCTCTCGAGCGCCCCTTGGGGCGAGTGGGAGCCGGGTGAGGTCGTCGCCGATGCCGTGGCCGCCGTCACTGCGCTGAAGGCGGAGGAGGGGAAGGACATCGTGTTGTGGGGGAGCATCTCGCTCTTCCACAGCTTGCTGACGGCCGGACTCGTCGATGAGGTCCAGTTGCGGGTCTGCCCTGTGGTGCTCGGCGGCGGTAAGAGCGTGTTCCCCAGTGGGCAGTTCTCGCTGGAGCTGATCGAGGCTGTGCCGTGGGCGATCAACGGTGTCCTGCTTCGGTACGCAGCTAGCTGACTGCGTGGACGACGGCCTTCACGATCGGTGCTGCGACGGTGAAGGTGGGGACAACCAGTAGGAGTGCGGCCGCGGTGTAGGCGGCGACCGACAGCAGGGTCGCGTTCGGCGCTGGGTCGGCCAGTCGCTGCACCCTGAGCACGGTCGACGACTTGGCGGCGGCTAGGCCGGCCTCTGGTGCTGGGGAGCCCGCTAGAGCGACCAGTGCCCGGGCGAGCGGCAGGGGGCCGTTGCGGCGGCGGGCGTCGTCGTCTGCGAGTAACTCGACCAGCGTGCGTGCCTGGTCCAGGGCTACGTCGCTCCGGACGAAGCGGGGGAACGCCATGTGGAGTGCGGTGAAGGCCTCGAGTACCAGGTCGTGTCGCGCCCGCAGGTGCGCTTGCTCGTGGGCCAGTACCGCCCGCAACTCACCGTCGTCGAGCCTGTCGAGCGCGCCGACCGATACGACGACCCGGGCGCCTCGTAGGGCCGGCAGGCAGTAGGCCAGTGGCGTCTCTTCGGCCAGGACCCGCAGGCCCGGGATGAGCCCGTCCGGTGTCGCCAGTACGTCGACCAGGTCGCGGTGACGCTTCCTGCGCGCTCTGGTGCCGACAGCGACGCGTCCGATCGCCCAGAGCAGCCGGATGCCGACCAGGGCCGTTAGAGCGAGTACCAGGGCCGCAGCGAGGTCTCGTGGGGACGACGGGTCGAACCGCGGTTCACCAGGCTCGCCCGCCGTCGAGTACGACAGTGCGATCCCAGCCCCGAAGGCAGCCAGTACTGCAGCCAGCGCGATCGCCTGCCAGAGGACGACTGCAGCCCGGGGGATCCGGTATGGCCAACCGGCGCGCGCCATGAACGCCGGGACCGGCCCGGTCAGTACCAGGGCCAGCGCCGCAAGCACGAACGGGGCAGTCACCCCTCCCGCTCCTCCAGCCGGGCCAGCGCGTCCCGAAGCAGCGCTGCCTCCTCATCACTGACCTGTCCGACGAACCGGACCAGGGCCTCGCGCCGGTCGCCCGCCCGGTCGAGTGCATCTCGCATGAGGTCGGCGGCCAGTTCCTCCCGGGGTGCGGCCGCCTTGTAGCGCCAGGCCTTGCCGTCGCGCTCGCGCTCGGTCAGCCGCTTCTTCGCCAGCCGGTCCAGCACGGTCATCACGGTGGTGTAGGCGAGCTCACGGGTCCGTGACAGCCGTTCGTGCACCTCGCGCACGGTGAGCGCGCCGTCGGCGGCCCAGAGCTGCTCCATCACCCGCCGCTCGAGGTCTCCAAGGGGGCGGGGAGCCTTGTCGTCGGCGGACATGTGGCCAGTATAACTACGCGTTGTAGTAGATCTGCGCTAGCATCTACTACGTAACGTCGTAGATCGCCCGGGAGGGCTCCGATGGACACGCTCGACCTGGCTCGCTGGCAGTTCGCGATCACCACTGTCTACCACTTCTTCTTCGTCCCGGTGACGCTGTCCCTGGTCGCCGTCACGGCCGGCCTGCAGACCGCGTGGTACCGGACCGGCAAGGAGAAGTACCTGCGGCTGACCAAGTTCTACGGCAAGTTGTTCCTGATCAACATCGCGATGGGGGTCGTCACCGGGCTGGTCCAGGAGTTCCAGTTCGGGATGAACTGGAGCGACTACTCGCGGTTCGTCGGCGACGTCTTCGGGGCGCCGCTGGCGCTCGAGGGGCTGCTCGCGTTCTTCCTCGAGTCGACCTTCATCGGGTTGTGGATCTTCGGCTGGGACCGGCTGCCGAAGAAGGTACACCTGGCCTGCATCTGGATGGTGGTGCTCGGCACCCAGTTGTCGGCGTACTTCATCCTGGCCGCCAACTCGTGGATGCAGAACCCGGTCGGCTTCCGGTACAACGCCGAGCGCGGCCGCGCCGAGCTGACCGACATCGGGGCGGTGCTGACCAACAAGGTCGTGCTCGTCACCTACCCGCACACGATCTTCGCGGCCTTCATGGTCGGCGGCGCGTTCGTCGCGGCGGTGGCGCTGTGGCACCTGATCCGCCGGCCTGGCGTCGATACCGGTGCCTTCCGTACTGCGCTGCGGCTCGGTGCCGTGATGCTGATCGTGGCCGGCGCCGGGGTCGCTCTGAGTGGTGACCAGCAGGGCAAGGTGATGACCGAGGTGCAGCCGATGAAGATGGCCGCGGCCGAGGCGCTCTACGAGTCGGAGAAACCTGCCTCGTTCTCGATCTTTACCGTGGGAACTTTGGATGGCTCTCGCGAAATTTACTCGGTCAAGGTTCCGTATCTGCTCTCCTTCCTCGCCACCGGGCACTTCGACGGTGAGGTCAAGGGCATCAACAATCTGCAGGAGTCCTACGAGAAGCTGTACGGGCCGGGCTCGTACAAGCCGAACGTGCCGCTCACGTACTGGACCTTCCGGCTGATGATCGGGGTCGGGATGACCGCGGCCGGGCTGGCCGTCTTGTTGCTCTGGGCAACTCGGAAGGGCCGGGCGCCGCATCGGCTGCTGCTCTGGCTGGCGGTGCCGTTGCCACTGCTGCCGTTGCTGGCGAATGTCTTCGGGTGGGTGTTCACCGAGACGGGCCGGCAGCCATGGCTGGTGTTCGGGTTGCTGCCGACATCGGCCGGGGTGTCGCCGGGGACGACGATGTCGGAGGTGCTGATCTCGCTGATCGGGTTCACCGCGCTGTACGGCGTACTGGCTGTGGTCGAGGTGAAGCTGATGCTCAAGTCGATCCGGGCCGGGCTGGCCGGTGCGTCGCCGCTGCCGGGTGATCCACCCGATGATGCGCCGGACGATGCCGCCAAACCGCTCTCCTTCGCGTACTAGGGGTTGGTCTTCATGGAACTCACGACGCTCTGGTTCCTCGTCATCGCGGGTCTCTGGATCGGGTACTTCGTCCTCGAGGGCTTCGACTTCGGGGTGGGCATCCTGTTGCGGGTGCTCGGCCGCGACGAGCCGGAGCGGCGCGCGGTGATCACCACGATCGGGCCGGTCTGGGACGGCAACGAGGTCTGGCTGATCGTCGCCGGCGCGATGACGTTCGCGGCGTTCCCCGAGTGGTACGCGACCCTCTTCAGCGCCTTCTACCTACCGCTGTTCTTCATCCTGGTCGCTCTCATCCTGCGCGGGGTCGCGTTGGAGTACCGCGGCAAACGAGACGACTTGGTGTGGCGAAGCCGGATGGACACGATCATCGCGGTCAGCTCGTTGGTGCTGCCGCTGCTGTGGGGCATCGCGTTCGCGAACCTCGTCCGGGGCCTGCCCCTGGACGCCTCCCACGAGTTCGTCGGCAACCTGGGCACGCTCCTCAACCCCTTCGCCCTACTAGGCGGCGTGGCCTTCACCGCCCTCTTCGTAGCCCACGGCGCGATCTTCCTGTCCCTGAAAACCACCGGCGACCTACGAGAGCGCGCGAACCGGTTTGCAGCGGCGACGGGGCTGGCGGCGGCGGTGTTGGTGGTGGGCTTCCTGGCTTGGGCGCATTTGCAGTACGGCACCGGGGCGTCGGTGGTGGTCGCTGCGCTGGCAGCCGCCGCTCTGGTCGCCGGCTTGGTTGCCAACCGGCTCGCGCGGGAGGGATGGGCCTTCCTGGGGACAGCCGTCGCCGTGGCCTTGGGGGTTGTTTCACTCTTCGTGGCTTTGTTCCCGAACGTGATGCCCTCGACGCTTGATCCGGCGTGGAGTCTGACGGTGACGAATGCCAGTTCTACGCCGTACACGTTGAAGGTTTTGACGGTGATCGCGGCGATCTTCCTGCCGTTGGTGATGCTGTATCAGGGGTGGACCTACTGGGTGTTCAAGAAGCGGGTCACGGTCGAGCCGGTCGTGGTGTCGTGAAGCCGTTGGATCCGCGGTTGTTGCGGCGGGCCAAGGCTGCTCGGGTGTTCTTGGTCGGGTCGGTGGTAATCGGGGTGGCTACCGGCTTCTTCATCGTGGTGCAGGCGGTGTTGTTGGCTCATGCGATCGCGGGAGTGGTGCTGCGGGGCGACGGGGTCGGGCGGGTTGCGTGGTTGTTGGTGGGGGTGGTGGTCGCCCGGGCGGTGCTGGTGTGGGTGCAGGAGGTGGTGGCTCAGCGGGCGGCGGCTGCGGTGAAGTCGACGCTGCGGCGGCAGGTGCTGGAACACTCGCTGAAGCTGGGGCCGGCTTGGTTGAGCGGTGAGCGGAGCAGCGCGCTGACCACCTTGCTCACCAAGGGTCTGGACGATCTGGATCCGTACTTCGCGCGCTACCTCCCGCAGTTGGTGCTTGCCGCGACGGTGCCGGCCGGAGTGGTCGGGTGGATGGCTACTGGCGACCTGATCGCGGCCGGGACGGTGGTGGTGACGTTGCCGCTCATTCCGGTGTTCATGGCGTTGGTTGGGTGGGCTACGCAGGCGCATAGTCGTCGGCGGCAGCATGCGCTCGCCGTATTGGCTCATCACTTCTCTGACGTTGTCGCCGGGTTGCCGACGCTGAAGCTGTTCGGGCGGGCGAAGGGGCAGGTGCGGGCAGTCCGGGAGGTGACGGACCGGCATCGGGTGGCGTCGATGAAGAGTCTGCGGCTGGCGTTCCTGTCGTCGTTCGTACTGGAACTGCTCGCGAGCATCTCGGTGGCGCTCGTCGCGGTCGGTGTCGGGCTGCGGCTGATCGACGGGAAGCTCGGGCTGGAGACGGCGTTGCTGGTGCTGATCCTGGCGCCGGAGGCCTACCTGCCTTTGCGGCAGGTGGGTGCGCACTTCCATGCGAGCGCGGATGGGGTGGCGGCGAGCGAAGAGGTGTTCCGGGTGCTGGAGACGCCGCTGCCGGAGAGGGGCGAGCGTACCGACGTACCGGACTTGCGGGTGACTCCACTGCACCTGCACGACGTCACCGTGCGGTATCCGGGACGAGACGAACCTGCTCTGGATGGCTTCGACCTGGACCTCTGGCCAGGCGAGGTGGTCGCTCTGGCCGGCCCAAGTGGCGCCGGCAAGTCGACTGTCCTTGCCGCGGTGCTTGGCTTCGTACTACCCGAGCGCGGGATGGTCATCGCGGGTGGTAGCGCCGCCGACGAGTTCACCCCCGAGCACTGGCGTCGCCAGTTCGCTTGGGTGCCGCAGCGACCTGGTCTCCGCACCGGCACCATCGCCGACAACATCCGCCTAGGCCACCCCGACGCCACAGATGCTGACGTACTACGCGCACTAGCCGACGCAGGTGCCGCCGAACTGGCTCCAACCCAACAGGTAGGCGAATCCGGCCAACTACTCTCGGGCGGCCAGCGCCGCCGGGTAGCCCTCGCCAGAGCGCTCGTCACAGAAGCCCCAGTCCTGTTGCTGGATGAGCCCACCGCAGGGCTGGACGCCGAAGCTGAGGCGGAGGTAGTCAGCCATCTGCGCCGCTCAGGTCGCACAGTCCTACTGGTCGCTCACAGACCAGCCCTCCTCGCTGCCGCCGATCGGGTGGTCGAGGTAGGCCAGACCTCGCTCGGCCTTCGGCCGAGCCTCAGATCACGTGCGGGGGTGGCGGGATGAGCGGCCTGGCGGAGCGGATGTGGCGGGGTGGTGGGGGAGTGAGCTTGGTGGGGTTGGTGAAGCCCGAGCGGGGGGCTCGGTGGCGGCTTGGGTTGGCTGTGGGGGCTGGGGTGTTGGCTTCTGGGGCGGCTGTGGGGTTGTTGGCTACCTCTGCGTGGTTGATTACGGAGGCGGCGGCTCAGCCTCCGGTGCTGGTGTTGCTGGTGGCGATTGTGGCTGTGCGGGCGTTTGGGGTGGGGCGGGGTTTCTTTCGGTATGTGGAGCGGTTGGCGGCGCACGATGCGGCCTATCGGGTGTTGGGGGTTACCCGGGCTCGGATGACTGGGCGGTTGGAGGAGGTGGCGCCGGCTGGGCTTGGGGCTGTACGTCGGGGGGACTTGCTGGCTCGGTTGGTGCTTGATGTGGATGCGGTGCTGGACCTGTGGTTGCGGGTGGTGTTGCCGGTGTTGGTGGCGGCGGTGACCGCTGCGGTGACGGTGGGGTTGTTGGTGGTGTTGCTGCCGGTGGCGGGGGCGGCGGTGGGTGTTGCTGTGGCGGTTGCATGCCTGGTGGTGCCTTGGGTGACGGCTCGTAGTGCTCGGCGGGCTGAGCAGGCGATCGCGGCGGACAGGGGAGAGGTTGCGGCTGGGGCGACTGAGACGTTGCTGACGGCTGCGGACGTGGTGGCTTTCAACGCGACTGAGGTAGTACTGGCCGAGTTCGAGGCGGCGGATGCGCGGCTTGCGGCGGCGGAGCGGCGGTCCGCTTGGAGTGCGGGGCTGGGGAATGCGTTGCTGGTGCTGTGTGTCGGCGGGGCGAGCATTGCGGGACTGGTACTGGGCAGCCGGGCCGACATCTCGGGGCCGGTGTTCGCGGTGCTTGTACTGACTCCACTGGCTCTTGCGGACGCGCTTGGCGGCATCCCGGCGACGGCCCAGATCGCTACTCGGGTCAAGGCCTCGCTGGTGAGAGTGCAGGACCTCCTCAACACCCCTACCCCGGTCACGGAGCCCAGCTCTCCTTCCGAGCTACCGGTGGGCCGCGACCTCGTCATCAGCCACCTGGACGCCGGCTACGACGACCACCCCGTACTACGAGACGTCGCGCTAACCGTCGCCGCCGGGAGCCGAGTAGTGGTGACCGGCCCGAGTGGCTCCGGCAAGAGCACCCTGGCCTCCGTACTGCTCCGCTTCCTCGAGCCCACCAAAGGTGAGGTAGCACTGGGCGGTGTCAGCCTCACCGACCTCAGAGGCGACGACGTGCGGGAGACGATCGGCCTCCTGACCCAGGAGAGCCACGTGTTCGACACGAGCATCCGCGAGAACCTCCTGCTCGCCCAACCCGGCGCCAGCGACCTCCGACTCTGGCGGGCCCTCTACCAAGCCCGCCTGGGCGAATTCGTCTCCAGCCTCCCCGACGGCCTCGACACCATGGTCGGAGAGCACGGGGCGAGACTGTCCGGCGGCGAGCGACAGCGACTCGCCTTCGCCCGGCTGATGCTCGCCAACCACGACGTACTGGTCCTGGACGAGCCCACCGAGCACCTGGACGAGGAGACGGCCCGCAGACTGCTCCACGACCTGTACGCCGCAGCAGGCCGACGGACCGTCATCTTGCTGACCCACCGTCCGGAACTGGCTCCTCACGCAACGCAACCTGTGCTGGCGCTCCCGTGATCGGTCCGTGCGTCTGCGAAGATGGGTGATCGTGTCGACCCCTCAGCTAGTCACCCTGCTCACCGACCAAGCCCTGATCGCGATCATCGCCGTGATCGCCGTCGTCCTGGTCGCCGGTACGGCCGGTCTGGTCGTCTCCAGGCGCCGGAAGGCGGAACTGCCCGCCGCACAGCCGGCCCCGGAGCTGACCGAGCCCAAGGTCGGTGACGACGCCGAGGAGCCACGGGACACGCCGACCCGCACGCTGGAAGACACCGAGCTGCCTGAGCCCACCACCGGGGCAGCGACCGGGACGCTGGAGAAGCCCGAGTCAGCGCAGGGCCGGCTCGTCCGGCTCCGTGCGCGGCTGGCCCGGTCCCAGGGCTCGCTGGGCAAGGGCCTGCTCGCGCTGCTGTCCCGCGACAAGCTGGACGACGAGGCGTGGGAGGACATCGAGACCACCCTGATCACCGCCGACGTCGGCGTCGCACCGACCCAGGAGCTGGTCGAGAAGCTGCGCACCCGGGTCCGCGTCGAGGGCGTCACCGCCGACCAGGCGCGGACGATCCTGCGCGAGGAGCTGATCGCGCTCGTCGACCCGACCCTCGACCGCTCGCTGAAGGTCGACCGCACGGACGACCAGCCTGCCGTCGTCCTGATGGTCGGCGTCAACGGCACCGGCAAGACCACCACGGTCGGCCGGCTCGCCCGCGTGCTGATCGCCGAGGACAAGCACGTCGTACTAGGCGCAGCTGACACGTTCCGCGCAGCGGCCGCCGACCAGCTGCAGACCTGGGGCGAGCGCGTAGGCGCCCGTACGGTCCGTGGACCCGAGGGCGGCGACCCGGCCAGCATCGCGTTCGACGCGGTCAAGCAAGGCATCGAGGAGCACGCCGACGTCGTCCTGATCGACACTGCCGGTCGCCTGCACACCAAGACCGGCCTGATGGACGAGCTGGGCAAGGTCAAGCGGGTGATCGAGAAGACCGCCGAGGTGGACGAGGTGCTGCTCGTCATCGACGCCACCACCGGGCAGAACGGGCTGACCCAGGCGCGGGTGTTCGCCGAGGTGATCAACGTGACCGGCCTGGTGCTGACCAAGCTGGACGGTACGGCGAAGGGCGGCATCGTGATCGCCGTCCAGCGTGAGCTCGGTGTCCCGGTCAAGCTGGTCGGCCTCGGCGAAGGTGCCGACGACCTGGCCCCCTTCGACGCCGAACAGTTCGTCGACGCCCTCCTCGACTAGACCCGCTTGGCGAGGTACAGGATGGTCGCCATCTCCAGGGTGACCGGCTCAGGCAGTACTGCGCGCAAGCGGTCGAGCAGTTCGTCGCGCTCCTCGTCCTCCAGCATCAGGTACGCCGACTGGGTGCCCAGGTGCGCCAGGTAGTCAGCCGTCGCCAGGGTGCGCTCCCACCGGTAGATCTCCTGCCTGAGCTCGCTGAACTCGGACAGCTCCACCATCTCCGCGTGTGGCTCCGGCTGGTCCGACTCAGGCCACTCGCCGGGCGACCTCAACTCGTACTCGCTCAGGATCGTCTCGGCCTGCCGGCGTAGCTCTGAGTCGGTCAGCCTCTCGATGTTCCAGAAGAGCGCCAGTGAGCCGCCGGGGCGCAGGGCCGCCGCGGTGCGGGTCCAACGGGTCTCCGGGTCCGTCCAATGGAACGCCTGCGCGCTGTAAACGAGATCGACCGGCTTCTCCGGCTCGTACGACTCCAGCGAACCCATGGCGATCGTCACCGGCAGCTCAGCCACGTGCTGTCGCAGCACGAGGGCCATGCCGGGGTCCGGTTCCAGGGCGATGACGTGCAGGCCGCGGGACGCGAACACGCGGGTCGCCTTGCCGGTGCCGGCCCCGATCTCCAGTGCCGTGGCCGGCGAGGAGTATTCGAGGACGTCCTCGAACAGCTCTGCTGGATAGCCTGGCCGCACTCGGTCGTACTCTTCAGCGACCTCGCCGAACGTCAATGCGCGTACCTTGTCCCCAGCCATGCCCGCGAGCATATCCGGAGAGAGATGACTGCCCAGGAGACCAGACTCGAGGACCTGTTGCGGGAGCTGACGCCGCAGGTGCTCGGCGCGGTGGTACGGCGTACCGGGGACTTCACCGCGGCTGAGGACGCCGTACAGGAGGCGCTGATCGCAGCGGCCCGGACCTGGCCGCAGGACGGGGTACCGGACAATCCGCGCGGATGGTTGATCCAGGCGGCGTCGCGGCGGTTCATCGACGAGATCCGGCAGGAGCAGGCGCGGCGCAAGCGCGAGGAGCTGGCGGCGCACCGGGAGGTGCCGGCCGAAGAGGTCGAGGAGCACGACGACACGCTGCGGTTGCTGTTCCTGTGCTGCCATCCGGCGCTCACCGCGGCCTCCGCGATCGCGCTGACGCTGCGCGCGGTCGGCGGCCTGACGACGGCGGAGATCGCCACCGCGTACTTGGTGCCTGAGGCAACGATGGCGCAGCGGATCAGCCGGGCGAAGCAGAAGCTCAAGGGGCAGCCGTTCGAGCTGTCGCAGGACGAGGAGCGTCTGGCGCAGGTGCTGCACGTGCTCTACCTGGTGTTCAACGAGGGCTACACCACGAGTAGCGGCGCTGACCTGCACCGCGCTGACCTGTCCGGCGAGGCGATCCGGCTCACTCGGATGGTGCATCAGCTACTGCCCGACAGTGCCCAGGTCACCGCCCTGCTGGCGCTCATGCTGCTCAACGACGCCCGGCGGCTGGCCCGGACCGGTACGGCGGGCGAGCTGATCCCGTTGACCGAGCAGGATCGGACCTTGTGGAACAAGGAGTTCATCGACGAAGGGGTCGCGCTGGCGGTGGAGGCGTTCAACCAGCCGCCACTGGGGGAGTACCAGCTGCAGGCTGCGATCGCTGCCCTGCATGACGAGGCGGCCCGGCCGGAGGACACAGACTGGCCGCAGATCCTCGGGCTCTACGGACTGCTCGAGGACCTGTCGGGCAACCCGATGGTCACGCTGAACCGTGCGGTCGCCCAGGCGATGGTGTCCGGCCCGGAGGCAGGGCTGGAGCTGCTGCGCCCGCTGGACGTCAAGCTGGATGGGCACTACCGGCTGGACGCAGTACGGGGACACCTGTACGAGATGCTCGGGGAGTACGAGACCGCCGCGACCCACTTCACCGCGGCGGCCCGGCGGACCACCAGCACCCCGGAGCAGAACTACCTGACCACCAAGGCGGCGCAGGTCAGTGATGCTGCGCGAAAGCGCCGATGATCTCGTCCTGTCCCTCACCTGTTGCCAGCAGCAACCGCAGCAGCACCCGTGCCTTGTAGGGGTCGAGGAAACCGCCGTCGATGAGGCCGCGGGCCAACAGGTCCGACTCGGAGCCGGGTGAGCTGTAGGTGTTGCGCAGTACTGACCCACCGCCGGTGCGGGACGTCAGCACGACGGGGATGCGCTCCGCCAGCTCGCCGAGCACCGGCGCCAACGCAGCTGGGACATGACCAACGCCGTACGCCGCAACGACCAACCCCTGGTGCGTATCGGCCAGCCCCTTGAGCAGTACGCCGTCATCGTCCAGCGTGACGGTGTAGAGCGCCACCTGCGCCGCATCGAGATCAGCAGGCTCAGCGCGACCTGGTACTCCGTCCTGTCGGCCAGGCCGCGTCAGGATGCGCACTTGCCCCTCGACGAGCTGGCCGATGGGTCCTGCGTTGGGGGACGCGAACGTCGCAGTACTGGTGCTGTGCGTCTTGCGTACCCACCGTGCTGCATGGATCTGATCGTTGAAGACGACCAGTGCTCCCAGGTCGCGCGCAGCGGGGGAGCAGGCGACCCGGGCAGCGGCCAGGAGGTTCGCCGGGCCGTCAGGGCCGGCAAGAGTCGGGTTGCGCATGGCACCGGTCAGCACGAACGGCTGCGAGTGCGGCCAGACCTGGTCGACCAGGAAGGCCGTCTCCTCCAAGGTGTCCGAGCCCTGGGTCACGACGACGCCGGTGGCGCCGTTGCTGATCGCCTTCGAGGCCGCGTCGACGACGTCGAGCATCTTGGCGAGGGTGAGGTTGGCGCTCGGTACCGCCTCGATGTCCTGGATCTCCAAGGGCACCGGCAGCCCGGCCAGGCCGGGTACTGCCTCGGTCAGGTCGGCACCGGTCAATCGGGCCACGCCGTCGGGCGTCCGCCCGGCCATCGAGATGGTGCCGCCGAGGGTGAACAACGCAACGCTCACTGACGTGGGTCCTCTCATCGGAGTGACGACCGCGGAAGAGTACTACCTATTTGGAGCGGGCGCGGACGTGCATCCGCTCGCCTTGCGGGCCGTAGAGGCAGAGCATCTCGGCAGGGCCTGGTCCGGGGTTGCCGAACCAGTGCGGGACGCGGGTGTCGAACTCGGCCACCTCGCCCTCTCGCAGGATGAAGTCGTTGTCTCCGAGCACCAACCGGATCTGGCCTGACAGCACGTACAGCCAGTCGTAGCCCTCGTGCACCCGCTGCTCGACGTCGTTGCCGTTCCAGCCGGCCGGGACGATCTGCTTGAACGCCTGCAGGCCTCCCGGCCGACGCGACAGCGGGATCATCGTCGCGCCGTTGCGCTTGAAGGCCTTGGCGTGCACGCGCGGGTCGCCGGTCGGTGGGGCGTCGACCAGTTCGTCCAGCTGGACCTGGTGGGCGCGGGCGAGTGGCAGCAGCAGTTCGAGTGTCGGCTTGCGCTGGCCGGACTCCAGCCGGGACAGCGTGCTGACCGAGATGCCGGTCGTCTCGGACAGCTGGGTGAGCGTCGTGTCGCGCTCGAGCCGCAGAGCGCGCAGGCGGGGGCCGACCGCTTCGAGGACGTCGCCGAGATCAGGTTCCATCTTGCCATTCTGGCAAATAAGTTTGTCATTCTCGACACTGCGGCGGAGGGTCGGAGCAGGAGATCGAAGACGAAGGAGTACATCGTGAAGCGGTACGACGTGGTGGTGATCGGCGGGGGAGCCGCTGGGCTGAGTGGCGCGCTGGCGCTGGTCCGGTCGCGCAGGTCGGTGCTGGTGGTCGACAACGGCACACCCCGCAATGCCCCGGCGGAGCACGTGCACAACTACCTGAGCCGGGATGGGGTGCCGCCTGCCGAGCTCTACTCGATCGGGCGCGCCGAGGTCGCCGGGTACGGCGGGGAGGTCGTGATCGACACGGTCACGGGCGTGCGGCGGGGCGGTTCGGAGTACGGGTTCGTAGTGGAGCTGGCTGGGCAGGAGGCGGTGGAGGCCCGGCGGTTGCTGGTCACTACCGGGGTGGTGGACGTACTGCCCGAGGTGCCCGGGCTGGCTGAGCGGTTCGGGCGGGACGTGTTGCACTGCCCGTACTGCCACGGGTGGGAGGTGCGCGACCAGGCGATCGGCGTACTGGCTACCAATCCGATGGCCGGGCATCAGACGCTGATGTTCCGGCAGCTGAGTGATGAT
Organism: Kribbella koreensis; assembly: GCF_039525325.1. Classification (NCBI taxonomy): domain Bacteria; kingdom Bacillati; phylum Actinomycetota; class Actinomycetes; order Propionibacteriales; family Kribbellaceae; genus Kribbella; species Kribbella koreensis. Next base: position 54,834 of record NZ_BAAAHK010000001.1, on the reverse strand, counting down.
GTGACGCTGTTCCTCAATGACGTGCTGGAGCCCACGGAGGAGCAGTGGGAGGAGTTCGCTGCCCGCGGGATCTCTGTGGTGCAAGGGAAAGTCACCTCACTCGAGGTGACCGATGACAAGCTCACCGGGGTACGTCTGGAAGGCGGCCGAGTGATCCCACGCCAAGCGCTGGCCGTCCAGACCCGGCTGGAGGCGCGTGCCGACTTCCTGACCGGCCTGGGCCTCAAGACGTCTGCACGCGAGGGTCGGGGGGTAGTGGTCGGCACTACTGTCGATGCAGACCCCACGGGTGCCACTGATGTCCCCGGCGTCTGGGTGGCCGGCAACGTCACTGACCCGATGGGCCAGGTCGTCACCTCGGCGGCCGCCGGCCTGATGGCGGGTGCTGCCATCAACGGTGACCTGATCGTGGAGGACACCCGCCAGGCAGTGGAGCTCTACCGCAACGCAGTCGCTACTTCTGTCTAGCCCGGTGCGCGGCTGCCTTCACCCGGCTCTGGCACTGGGGTGAGCAGAATCGCCGCGCGCTGTTGCGGGAGGCATCGACGAACACGCGATCGCAGGCCGGCGCGGAGCAGACTCCGAGCCGGCCTGCGAGGTCGCTGCCAAGAGCCATGGCCAGTCCGGCTGCGCAGCCAGCCGCCCAGCCGTTCGCCAGGGTGTCGTCGGCGCCGTGGAAGTGCAGGCTCCATCCGGGGGCGCCGGAGCGGTCCAGTTGGGGCCGGGCGTTCGTGTCGAGAAGCAGTGCGTTGACCTCCTGAGCGGCGCGATCGGTGTCGCCGCCATGTGAGGCCTCGAAGATCACCCGCATCCTGACGGCTACTGCTGTCAACTGCTCGGCATCGGCGGGGGATACCGCCGGCCTGCGCCGGCCGTCGTCGCCGAGGGCATCTGCCGTTGCCCCGGCGACATCTGCGGGGACTGCGAAGGGGGCACCCCCGGACTGGCCGGGTGTGAGTCGGTTGACCAGTGCCACGGCAGCGGTCAGCGTGTTGAGGATGTGACTATCGAAGTTCACTTGACCAGTCACTCCGAAGTTTCGTAGGGTCCGATGTCGTGACCAACCATACCGGCTTTGCTAGTCACCAGAGGTTGCCGACGGCTGTCTGGGTGCTGGTGATCGCCCGCGGAGTGAATCGGCTCGGGGCGTTCACGCTGCCGTTCCTGGCGGTCGTGCTGACAGTGGAGCTCGGGGCGAGTGTCGCCCAGGCCGGCCTGGTGCTCACGGTCTTCGGGTTGGCGACCTTGCCGTCCAGGGTGTTCGGCGGTCACCTAGCTGATCGGCTGGGGCGGCGGTGGACGATCGTCGCCGGGCTGGTCGGGTGCGCGGTGGGGCAGGTCTGGATCGCGGCGTCGGGGAGCTTGTGGTCCGCGGTGCCTGCGGTGGTGGTATTGGGGTTGGCCTTCGAGATCTACGAGCCGCCGAGCCAGGCGATCATCGCGGACGTGACGGAGCCGGTGGACCGGCCGGCGGCGTACGGGTTGCTGGGCGCGGTGATGGCAGTGGCCGCTGTGGTGGCCGGGCTGCTGGCCGCCTGGTTGGGGCGGTGGGACCTGCGGTGGCTGTTCGTCGCAGATGCGGCCAGCTGTCTGGCTTGTGCAGTGCTGGTGGCCGTGGCGCTGCCGGGCGGCGTGCAGGTGGCGCCGGCGGCTGCGGCGGTCTGGCGGGATCGGCGGCTGCTGTGGGTGATGGGGTCGGGCACTGTCTTCGCAGTACTCGCCATGGTGCTGGTGTTCGGGCTACCTCTCACCCTGCTCGACCGGGGCGTCTCGGCATCGGGCGTCGGGATCATCCTGGCGGTATCGGCGATCGCGCAGGTCGCAGTACAGCCAGTACTCCGAGGCAGCCGACTGCAAGCGCTCGACAACTTCCAAGCGCTGACCCTCGGCTACGTCTTGCTAGGAGCCGGCCTCATCGCCAACGGCTTCTCGCACAGCCTCCCCGCGTTCGTAGCGGCTGCTGTCGTCTGGAGTCTGGGGGACCTGATACTGATCGGCCGGGCCCTCTCAGTAGTCGCCGAGCTGGCCCCGGAGCATGCCCGAGGCCGCTACCTGGCTACCTACGGCCTGAGCTGGGGAGTAGCCACCGCAGTAGCCCCACTGATCGGCACTCAACTCCTCTCAGTAGTGGGCCCGACCGGTTTATGGATCGGCTGCGGAGTCGCGGCCTGCATCCTCGCAACCCTCCAGCCAAAGCTCCGGCGACTCGTGCGGTCACAACCCCCTCTTTTGGGTATTGAATGATCTAGGGAGGGTGGATGCGCGACACAGTCGACCCAGAGTTCGCCGCGTACGTCGATGCGCGGCAAGGTAGATGGCTCCGTGCTGCGTACCTGGTGTACGGCGAGCTCGAGCGGGCCGAGGAGCAGCTGCTGCATGCCTTCACCCGACTGTCGTTGCGGTGGGGGAAGGTCGACGACCCGGATGCCTTCGTGCTCGGGTACCTGTACGACGCGGCCATGTCGCGGTTCTCCCGGAGCGTCAAGGCCTTCGAGGACGAAGAGGACCCGGTCAAGGTCGCATTGGGTGCTCTCACCCCGCAGCAGCGCGCAGTACTGGTGCTCCTGCACCTGGAGGAGCTCACCGAGTTCGAAGTGGCCGAAGCACTGAAGATGTCCAGCTCGGCCGTGCACGCGACGGGGATGACCGCTATCAGCCGCTTCCGGCTAGAGCTCGGTACGCCGGACTGGCGCGACGTCACCGGAAGGGAACCGCGGTGAAGCGCGAGGAGGTGCCCTTCATGCTGCGGCGGGCCTCCGACCGGCTCCCCGAACCCGAGCTGGCCGACGCGGCCTGGGCAGCAGGACTCGCCCACCGCCGTCGCCAGCGGCGCAGCATCATCGCCGGGCTGATCGCCTTGCTGTTGGTGGTTGTGGTCGGCGTGCTCGTGATGACGCTGGGTGGCGGCAAGAGCGCGTTCACCCCACCCGACACCACGCCGACCCCGCCCGGCTATGTGCCGCCGGCCGGCCAGATCTCGGGCATCACCTACTGGAACGCGCCGCCCGCCGGCAGCGAACGCTTCCTCGACCGGGTCACCACGCCGCTGGGCGAGCTGCTGCAGTTGCCGGACAACGCCGGAGACCTCAAGACCAACCCGATGGACCGGATCGCAGCGGTGACGCTCGCACGGCAAGGGGGCGGCTATGTGCCGCTTTTCCTCAGTGCTGAAGGCCATTGGGCCCGGGCCGCCCGGGAGTTGCGGCCGATCGTCACCGGGCAGCCGCTGAGCTCCGGCTCGATCGCACCGGACGGCAAGCTGGTCGCGTTCCCGCAACCCAGCGGGGTGTACGTGATCGACGCCAGTACCTCGGACGCACGGCTGATCGCGCTACCCGCGGAGGACGTCCGCAGTGTGTCCTGGCTGGCGAACAGCACGCGCCTGCTGGTCAGCGGACCCGGTACGGCGTACCAGCTGGATGTGGACCTGCAGACGACCAAGCAGCCGGCCGTCGGAGGCGTTGCCGTGAGCAACGACGCGGAGGACGCGACCGCGCCGTACCGGTTGGACGGGGCGGCTGGGCAGGTGGCGCTGCGCCAGTACGCGGGGAACAACGGCTGGGTCGAGGTCAGCAGCCCAGGGCTGCCGGTGGACCGGTGGGTCGGTCAAACGTTTGCTGGAGGCAACATGGTCGCGCGGATGTTCGTCGCGACCCAGCTGCCGCAGGTGCCGACGGTCGCATCCGCTGCCCAGGTGCTGGCGGCGATCTCGACACTGGAGCCGCGCGACGACCGGTTGCTCGTACTGGGCGAGACCCCGGCCGCGACACCGACCCCTGGCAGGACCAGCCCGGACCGGATCCGTGAGCCGGGCTGCTGCTTCCTGCTCGGCTGGTACGACAACAAGACGGCCTTGTTCCAGGTCACTGACTGGCTGCTGGCATGGAACCTGCAGACCGGCAAGGTCCGCCGGGTCACCGAACTCGACGTCGACGGTCTCGCCCTCGGACCAGGCATCCGAGGCTGACCTTCCCCGCTAGCCGTCCACGATCGACCTCATCGTCATCTCCACCAGGTGATCGGCGTCCTCGACGGCAGGCATCGGCTCGCCGGTCATCGCCCGCAGGATCAGGACGCCGGCCAGCCACTGCACCATCAGGACCGGGTCTGCACCGGCCCGGATCCGCTCACCGCGCTGCCGGGCCCGCTCCAGCGCCGCCGCCGTCAAGGCGATCCGGCGCTGCAGGAAGCCGCGGTAGAACGCGGTGAACTGCTCGTCGCGGTTCATCTCGGTGATGGCGAGCCTGATCAGCGCGACGCCTTCCTTGGTGTTCACGAACATCAGCGCGTCGCGGTAGACCTGGCGCAGGTCACCCGCGATCGACCCGGTGTCGGCATCCGGGATCTCGATGTCGAACAGCTGTGCCATCGCGTCGTTGGCGAGGAGCTCCTTGCTCGCCCACCGCCGGTAGATCGTTGCCTTGCCGACGCCGGCCGCCTCGGCCACGTCGTCGACGGTCATCCCGTCGAATCCACGCTCGAGCAGCAGCTGCACGGCGTACCGGCGGATCCTCGGTTCGGCGTCCGGGTCCCGCGGCCTGCCTCGACGTGGCCTCTCCCCGCTGTTGATCCCCATTTCGTACTTCCCCAGCTTCGGACGGTCGCAGTGGCGCGGCTGCGGGCCGTGTGGTCAGGCCAGAGTGCCACAACCGGGCCGATGTCATCTCGATGTCACTTAACGCACGCCTTTGTCACATCCCCGAAACATCAGGATCGATCGGCTGAAACGGCGCGCCGACACCGTTTGCGGTGTGGCCGTGCGCGGGCTTCCCGGCGTTGTGGAGCTCCCCGAATGAGGACGCGGGCCACCCCCAGATCGATGGAAGGGATGACGTTGATGGAGATCAACGCCGGCGATACCGCCTGGGTCTTGGTCAGTGCCGCCCTGGTGTTCTTGATGACACCGGGCCTGGCTTTCTTCTACGGCGGCATGGTGCGCGTCAAGAGCGTGCTGAACATGATGATGATGAGTGCCATCACCATCGCGGTCGTCACCATCTTGTGGGTGGTGGTCGGCTACTCGCTGACGTTCGCCGGTGACTCCGGGCATGTGATCGGTGACTTCTCGGCGGTGGGCCTGAAGGGCCTGCTCGCGCCGGACGCGGTCAGCGGCACGATTCCGACGCTCGCGTTCGTGGCCTTCCAGCTGATGTTCGCGATCATCACCCCGGCGCTGATCTCGGGCGCCATCGCGGACCGGGCCACCTTCCGTGGCTGGATCGTGTTCGTCGCGGGCTGGACCACCCTGGTGTACTTCCCGGTCGCGCACTCCGTCTGGTTCCTCGACGACGGGGCCGGCGGCTGGATCGGCGACAAGCTGAAGGCGATCGACTTCGCCGGTGGTACCGCGGTCCACGTGAACGCCGGTGCGGCAGCCCTGGCGCTGGCCATCGTGCTCGGGCGCCGGGTGGGGTGGCGCAAGGACCCGATGCGTCCGCACAGCCTCCCGCTGGTCATTCTCGGCGCCGGTCTGCTGTGGTTCGGCTGGTTCGGCTTCAACGCCGGCTCCGCCCTGAGCGCCGGCTCCACCGCGGCGATCACGTTCGTCAACACGCAGGTCGCCACGGCCGCCGCCGTGATCGGCTGGCTGATCGTTGAGCGGATCCGGCACGGCAAGGCGACCACTCTGGGGATGGCGTCCGGTGCTGTGGCTGGTCTGGTGGCGATCACCCCGTCCTGTGGTGCGGTCACCCCGGTCGGCGCGATCATCCTCGGTGTGCTGGCCGGCGCCATCTGCGCCTTCGCGGTCTCGCTCAAGTACAAGCTGGGCTTCGACGACTCGCTCGACGTGGTCGGCGTGCACCTGGTCGGCGGTCTGTTCGGTTCGCTGGCGATCGGCTTCCTGGGCAGCGCGGCCGCGCCGTCCGCGGTGAACGGCCTGTTCTACGGTGGTGGCGTGAGCCAGCTGGGCAAGCAGGCGCTGGCCAACGTGGTCGTGGGTGTCTACTCGTTCACGGTGGCGTTCATCCTCGGCAAGGTGATCGACAAGACGATCGGCTTCCGGCTCAGCGAGGACGACGAGGTCGCCGGTGTCGACCAGGCCGAGCACGCGGAGACGGCGTACGACTTCCTGGCCGCGGGTTCCGGGCTGCGGGGGCACAGCGCGATCGCCCGTCCGGCGGCCGCCGAGGTTGAGACCGACACCGCTGAGAAGGAAGGTGCGAAGGTATGAAGCTGATCACCGCGGTGGTCAAGCCGCACAAGCTGGAAGACGTCCGGGCCGCGCTGGAGACGTTCGGGGTGACCGGCATGACGGTCACCGAGGCGAGCGGCTACGGCCGGCAGAAGGGCCACACCGAGGTCTACCGCGGCGCGGAGTACGAGGTGGACCTGGTCCCGAAGGTCCGGCTCGAGGTGGTCGTCGAGGACGGTGACGGCGCCGACGTGGTGGACGTGATCGTGAAGGCCGCGCAGACCGGCAAGATCGGTGACGGCAAGGTCTGGGTGACCCCGGTCGAGACGATCGTCCGGGTCCGTACCGGTGAGCTGGACGGAGACGCCCTCTAGATGGTGGATCGAGCAGCACAGCGGCGCGCGCGTGCCGAAGAGGCCGACGCGCTGCTGTACCTGCTCCTCTCCAAGGCATGCGACGCCCTCGGCACTCCTGCCGAGGGCGTCGCCCTGGTCGCGGTCGGCGGCTACGGCCGGGAGGAGCTCTCCCCGTACAGCGATCTCGACGTGATGCTGCTGCACACCGAGGGATACCCGCGGATCGACGAACTGGCCGCCCAGATCTGGTACCCGCTGTGGGACTCGCGGACCAAGCTGGACCACAGCGTCCGGACTCTGGGGGAGGCGCAGGCGGCCGCGGCGGACGACGTACGTGTCGCGCTGGGGCTGCTGGACGCCAGGCATGTCGCGGGCGACTCACACCTCACACTGCAGCTCCGGTCGCTGTTGATGGCCGATTGGCGTCGTACGGCGAAGACGCGGCTGCCCGGGCTGGCGGAGGCGTGCCGGGACCGGGCCAACACGGTGGGGGAGCTCGCCCACCTCGCCGAGCCTGACTTGAAGGAAGCGTACGGCGGGCTGCGGGACGCGGTCGTGCTGCGCGCATTGGTTGCGTCGTGGCTTATCGACGTACCGCATCCGGTGGTCGAGCGGGCCCGGCTGGACCTGCTGAACATCCGGGACGAGCTGCATACCGTCGCCGGCCGGGCAACTGACCGGGTGGTCGCCGATGTGGCCGGTGAGGTCGCTGCCGGGCTTGGGCTGCCGGATCGCGACGCACTGCTGCGGCACATCTATTCGACCGGCAGGACGCTGGCGCACGTGTGTGACGTGTCGTGGCGGCGGATCGAGAGCCTGATGGCCCGTCCGCCTCGCTCACGGCGCCGTGGCCGTAGTGGTGGACCGTTGCTGTTGGCACTGGACGAGGGAGTCGGCCAGCACGAGGGCGAGGTCGTCCTGATGCCGGATGCCCGTCCTGAACGGGATGCGGCGCTCGGACTGCGTGCTGCGGCTGTTGCTGCGGATAGAGACCTTGTACTGTCCCCGGCCGTCTGTGCTCGGCTGGCGAACACTGCTGCGCTGTTGCCGGAGCCCTGGCCTGCTGAGGCTCGGCGCCTGCTCTGTGCGCTGATCGGAGCCGGATCGGGTCTCCTGGAGGTCTGGGAGGCGCTGGACCAGGCTGGGTACATCACGCGGATCTTCCCCGAGTGGGACCTGGTTCGCTTCCGGCCGCCGCAGTCGGCAGTGCACCGCTACACGGTTGACCGGCACTTGCTGGAGACCTGTGTCGAGGCTTCGAAGATGGTCCGGGACGTACGGCGCCCTGACCTGTTGCTGATCGCCGCGTTGGTGCACGACCTCGGCAAAGCAGTTGAGGGCGACCACAGCGTTACCGGGGCCGTCATCGCTACTACTGTCGCTCGCCGGTTGGGGTTTTCCGAGGCGGACGTCGACACGATCACACTGCTTGTCCGGCAGCACTTGGTGTTGGCGCAGGTGGCTACTCGACGCGATCTGGACGACCCGATGACTGTGGAGCTCGTCGCGGGCATCGTGGGCGACACCGAGACGCTGGACCTGCTGGAAGCTCTCACGTACGCCGATGCGCGCGCTGCCGGCCCGGCGGCCGCTTCGCCGTGGCGGATGCGGTTGGTGGGCGAGTTGGCCCGGCGCGTGCGTGGTGAGTTGTCCGGGGGAGGGGCCGGGTTGTGGACGGACGCTCCGCCGATCCCAGTGCCCGAGTTGCACCAGGTGGTCGGAGTGGGGCGGCTGGGTGTGACGGTGTCGGAGCATCGGGGCGATGTTCGCGTCAACGTGGCCGTACCCGACCAGGTGGGGACCTTGGCGACTGTGGCGGGGGTGCTTGCGGTGGAGCGTCTCGCAGTACGGTCTGCGGTGGTCACGTCGGTTGACGGGATGGGGATCTCGCAGTGGTCGGTGGCTGGGGCGGCACCTGACCCAGTGCGGCTGCGCGACCGGCTTGCGGTGGCACTGCGCGACGACAGCGACCTCGTACGCCGGTTGGCCGCGCGCGACGCATCGCGGGGCAAGAGTGCCGCGTCGCGAGTCGACTTGTTGCCAGAGGCATCGGAGACGGCGACTGTGCTGCAGGTACGGGCGCATGACCGGCCGGGGCTGCTCTACGACGTCGCTGCGGCCATTGCCTCGACAGGGGCGGACGTGAGGTCGGCCCACGTGAGCACGCTCGGTGCGGAGTGTGTGGACGTGTTCTACCTGACCGACCGGGATGGCTCGCCACTGGAGGACGAGGACGCGCGTACGACCGCCAAGTCGGTGTTGGATCGCTTGAGCTTCTAGTCTCGTCCAGGTGGACCTCGTAGCGAACTTCCAGCGCCAGATCGAGCAGTTCGAAGAGCTCGGCTCGCCCATGTACGCCGATCTGCTCCGGCGGGTCGTGGACGACTATGAGCTCGGTGGTGTCTCCAGCCGGATCCTGGCCGGTTGCGAGGACCTGCCACAGGACTATGTGGTCGCGCTGCCTCTGCTGGGTGCGGTGCATCGCATGGTGCTGGAAGGGGAGGCTCCCGAGCTTGCCGTGTTCTATCCGAGCGTCGGGGGCGAGTGGGACCCGGTGCTCGGCTGGGAGGCGTTCGAGCAGCTGCTGTCGGCGCGGGTGCCGGAGCTGCGCAGTTTGCTTTCACAGGTGCCGCAGACCAACGAGGTAGGCCGGTCTATCGCTCTCTACGGTGGGCTGCTCCGGCTGCTTGAGGACATGCCGTTGCCGGTGCGGTTGCTGGAGATCGGGTCCAGTGCGGGGCTCAACCTGCGGGCAGACCACTACCGCTACCTGGCGGACGGGGAGAGCTTCGGGCCGGCGGACAGCCCGGTGGTGTTCGAGGATGCGTGGTCGGGGCGGTCATTGGTGCCCGCGCCGGGTTTGCGGATCGCGGAGCGGGTCGGGAGCGACGTTGCGCCCGTGGATGCGTTGAGCTCGGGCGGTGCGCTCACGCTGACCTCCTATGTGTGGCCGGATCAGGCGGAGCGGTTGGAGCGGCTGCGGGGTGCGTTGGCGATCGCCCGGTCGGTGCCGGCCGACGTACGGCGGGAGGACGCGGTGTCGTTCCTGCGCAACGTGGAGCTGTCCGAGGGGCACGTCACGGTCATCTGGCACTCGGTCATGTGGTTCTACCTGAGGCCCGACGAGCAGGCGGAGGCGCTCGGCTTGATCGACGCGCTGGGGGAGCGGGCGACCTCGACGGCGCCGCTCGCACATCTACGGCTCGAGCACGACCGGCGTACGCCTGACTCGGAGGTCGAGTTCCTGATCGTGCTCGAGACCTGGCCGGGCGGATCGCGACAGGTCCTGGGCAGTTCGGGCGCCCACGGCCTGCCGGTCCGGTGGGAATGAGAGCCGTTCTCCTACGTCAGTACGGCGACCAGTGTGTCGGTGAGCTCGGCGGCGTACCGGCCGTCGGGGTCGAGGTCCGGGTCGAAGATGCCGATGTCGAAGCCGACGCATTTGGGGGAGGCGAGGATCGGCCGGAGCAGCTGCCTCAGGTGGTCGTGCTGTAGCCCACCGGGGTCGGGCGAGTCGACTGCCGGCATCACCTCGGCATCGAGAATGTCGACGTCGAGATGCACCCAGAACCCGTCGAGATCGTCGCGTTCGAGATGTTCCAGTACGCCGGCCGCGGCGACTGCCGGATTGTCGATCACCGCGAGCGCGGACCAGTCGGGGATGCCAGCCGCTTTGAGGCTGTCCAGGTACGACTCGTCCTCGCGGTAGCCGAGCATCACGGCGTCGGTGTCGCGGACGTACGGCTTCAGCCCTTCCAGGTCAGTGAGATCGTCCTGGCCGCGCCCTGTCACCAGGGCGAGTGCCTCGCCGCCGGCTGCCCCGACATACGCGTCGTTATCGACGGTACGGAAGTCCGAATGCCCGTCGAGATAGACGACGCCGTACCGGCCGCGGCGTCTGAGCGCGAGGGCCGGCCCGAGCAGATTGCTGCACTCTCCACCGAGCAGCACGACGAACTTGTCGTCGTCCAGCAGCTTGCCGATTCGATCAGCCAACCGCACCGTGTACTTCGCCATCGAGGCCGCGTTGAAGACACCGTCGCCAGGCTTCCAGTCTCCTCGGTCGTACCGGGGCGGGGTCACGCAGCCCGCATCGCCGGCCCCGATCCGGCCGAGGAAACCCTGATCCCGCAGCGCTCCGGCCAGCTTGTAACACCCCGGCACTGTCCCAACTGCCGGTGGCCGCAACCCCAGGTTGGACGGCCCGTCCAATACGACCGCGTCAGGCAAAACTGCCCACCTCCTCGTCGTGCGTGTCAGGCCACAAAAGTACGCCGGGCTCCGGTGCACCCGCGGCGTCGCCGGCGCTGATCCGGTGACGATTTAGATCAGGATCGAAGGGCCTTGGTGGGGTGGGCGATCTCCGTTTTGCTGTGGTGCCAAGCCGCCTCGCCCAGCTGAAAGGCCCGCCATGGTCGCAGGGAGAAGATCCACCGCACTGCTACTTGCTCTGTTGTTCGGCCTCGCCGCAATCCTCGTCCCGACCCCCGCCCAAGCCGCCGGATCCCGTCCGGACTTCCATGCACCGTGGAACTGCGGGGAATCCCGTTCCTACTCACATCACGCCGCCGAGGTGCCGAACGCCCTCGACTTCATCGGCGCGCCGGGCGGCGACCTGGGTTCGCCGGTACTCGCCTCCGCCGCCGGAACGGTCGTCTCGGCCGGCGTCAACGGCGGCTACGGCAACGAGGTCGTCCTGTCGCACGGGGGCGGCTGGTCCAGCCGCGTCGCCCACCTCAGCGCCATCCATGTCTCGGTCGGACAGCAGGTCGACGCCGGTCAAAGCCTCGGCCTGGTCGGTTCGACCGGCAACTCCACCGGTCCGCACCTGCACTACGAACAGCTGGCCGACGGCGTACAGGCGCCGATCGTGCTCGACGGTACGGCGCTGGAGTACCGGCCGACGCCCACCACCCACGTGGGCCGCAACTGTCCGGTACAGCGGTTCGCGTTCGTGAACTCCGCGGGTCAGGTGTTCGCGAAGGACGGGTCGCATTCGCCGTGGCCTGGTGCGCTGAATGGCGGGGCTGCCTCGAAGGTCGTGCTGAGTGGGCAGTGGATCGGCATCATGACCAGCGACACCTTCTGGGCGAAGTCCGGGATCAACGGTGCTTGGAAGCTGATGGCTTCGGGTGCCGGGATGCGCGATATCGCCATTGACGGGGATCGGTTCGCTTTTGTGAATTCGGCCGGTCAGGTGCTGGTGAAGGATGGCGCGGATTCACCGTGGTCGGCGCCGATCAATGGTGGCTCGGCGACGAAGGTAGTGCTCGACGACGGCTGGATCGGCCTGTTGCAGGGCGGTGGGTTCCTGGCGAAGTTCGGCATCTTCGGCGACTGGAAGGTGATGGCCGGTGGTCCGGACGTCATCGACGTGGCGATCGACGGTAGCCGGTTCGCCTTTGTGAACAGCGCCGGCTTCGTCTTCGCCAAGGACGGTGCTGATTCGCCGTGGCCCGGTGCATTGAACGGTGGTGGCGCGACTCGGGTGGAGCTGGAGAGCGGCTGGATCGGCGTTCTGCAGGGCGGCAGTTTCCTCGCGAAGTTCGACATCTTCGGTACCTGGAAGACGCTGGCCGACGGTGGCGGTGTCACCGATATCGCCTTGGGCCGTGGCGGCTGGTTCGCGTTCATCGGTTCCGGCGATTTCTTCGCCAAGCAGGGTGCTGACGCCGGCTGGTTGTCGACGGCCGGTGGCGGCCAGGTCCGCGACATCACCATCGAAACGTGATTCTCATGAAGGAGTCCACGGTGTCCAAGTTCAGCTCACTGCGGCGCGGTCCGCGCCGCCTGCTCGCCCTGCTCCTGACGGCCGGCGCGCTGGTGCTCGTGCCCGCGATGCCTGCCCAGGCGGACTGCCCGAGCATTCCGCCCGACCGCGACCTGGCCGTCACGCAGATCGTCTACCAGGTCGGTTCCGAACTCGGTGTCTCCGACAAGGTCATGCTCGCCGGTTTCGAGACCGGCTGGGTCGAGTCCCGGATGAACAACCTCAACTGCGGCGACCAGGACTCGCTCGGCGTCTTCCAGCAGCGCCCGTCACAGGGTTGGGGGACACCGGCGCAGATCATGGACGTTCGCTTCGCATCGAACTCCTTCTTCACCCGCGCCAAGAACTCCGAGGCAGCCAACCCCGGCTTCACCGCCGGCCAGATCTCCCAGGACGTGCAGCGTTCGGCCCACCCCGACCGGTACGACGCGGCCGAAAGCAAAGCACGATCGATGATGGCCGAGGTCGCGATCCAGCGCTTCGCGTTCGTGAACTCCGGCGCCGGGCAGGTGTTCGCCAAGGACGGGTCGCATTCGCCCTGGCCGGGCGCGCTGAACGGTGGCGGTGCGTCGAAGGTCGTGCTGAGCGGCCAGTGGATCGGCATCATGACCGGCGACACCTTCTGGGCGAAGTCCGGGATCAACGGTGCCTGGAAGCTGATGGCTTCGGGTGCTGGGATGCGGGATATCGCGATCGACGGGGATCGGTTCGCTTTTGTGAATTCGGCCGGCCAGGTGCTGGTGAAGGACGGCGCGGATTCGCCGTGGTCGACGCCGATCAACGGCGGTGACGCCACCAAGGTGGTGCTGGACGACGGCTGGATCGGGGTCTTGCAGGGTGGTGGATTCCTGGCGAAGTTCGGCATCTTCGGTGGCTGGAAGGTGATGGCGGGTGGGCCGGATGTCGTCGATGTGGCGATCGACGGTAACCGTTTTGCTTTTGTGAACAGCGCCGGGTTCGTGTTCGCCAAGGACGGTGCTGATTCACCGTGGCCGGGCGCATTGAACGGTGGTGGCGCGACCCGGGTGGAGTTGGAGAGCGGCTGGATCGGGGTGATCCAGGGCGGCAGCTTCCTGGCGAAGTTCGACATCTTCGGTACCTGGAAGACGCTGGCCGACGGTGGCGCTGTCACCGATATCACCTTGGGCCGTGGCGGCTGGTTCGGATTCATCGGCTCCGGCAGCTTCTTCGCCAAGCAGGGCGCGGACAACGGCTGGCTGACCATGGCCGGCGGTGGCCAGGTCCGCGACATCGCCATCGAAACCTGAGCTTTCCGACTGTGAGGAGAACGACCATGACATCTACCGCCCACACTTCCAGTGGCGTTGCCCGGCGTACCGTGCTCGCCGCCATCCCAGCAATGACTGCGGCGCTGGCGATCACCACCGCTGGCTCGGCTGGTGCCGCGCCCGCCGCCGTACCTGCCAAGCGGCCCCAGTGTCTCGCCGACCTGGTCGCGGCACCCACCGCCGGAGGGGACCGCTGATGGCCTCCATTCCCTGGCTCGCCGACGTCCTGCGCGAAGCCGGTGTCAGCGTCGTCGAAGAGGGTGACTGGCGCAACCGCGGTACCGGTGGCGCCTTCGACCCGATCGGCGTGCTCTGGCATCACACCGCCGGCAATCCCAGTCCCGGCAACCCGCATCCGTCGCTCGGGATCTGCATCAACGGCCGCTCCGACCTGGCCGGGCCGCTGTGCCACGCGCTGGTCGACTACAACGGCGTCTTCCACATCATCTCGGCCAACAGCGCCAACCACGCCGGCCCGTCCGGCGGCAGCGGGCCGATCCCGGCCGGCAACGGCAACGCGATGCTGATCGGCTGGGAGATCGAGTACAACGGCGTCGACACGGCGATGACGCCGGCACAGTACGGCGCGTCCGTCACAGCCACGGCCGCCGTGTTGCGGCGGCTCGGCAAGGACGCCTCGTATGCCCGCGGCCACCGCGAGACCAGTACCGAGGGCAAGCCCGACCCGGCCTTCGTCGATCTCGACCTGATGCGTGCGGACGTGGCCGCCCGGATGATCTCCCGGTTCGCCTTCGTCAACAGCGCCGGTCAGGTGATCGTGAAGGACGGGTCGCACTCGCCCTGGGAGAACCCGATCAACGGGGGCGGCGCGAGCAAGGTCGTGCTGAGCGGCCAGTGGATCGGCATCATGACCGGCGACACCTTCTGGGCGAAGTCGGGCATCTTCGGCAACTGGGTGGGGATGGCCGCCGGCGCCGGGATGCGGGACATCGCGATCAGCGGTGACCGGTTCGCGTTCGTCAACGCCGCCGGCCAGGTCCTCGTCAAGGACGGGGTCAACTCGCCGTGGCCGAGCCCGATCAACGGTGGTGGCGCGAGCAAGGTCGTCCTCAGCGGTGGCTGGATCGGTGTCCAGCAAGGCGACTCGTTCCTCGCCAAGTCCGGGATCCAGGGGTCCTGGCGGACGATGGCCGACGCGCCGGGGCTGAAGGACATCGCGATCGACAACAACCGGTTCGCCTTCGTCAACGGGGCCGGCCAGGCGATCGTCAAGGACGGCGTCGACTCGCCCTGGCCGACAGCGATCAACCCTGGTGGAGCCACCCGCGTCGTCCTCAAGGACGGCTGGATCGGGGTGCTCCAGGGCGGCGACTTCCTGGCCAAGTTCGACATCTTCGGCGGCTGGAAGACGATGGCGTCGGGCGGCCAGGTGTCCGACATCGCCCTGGGCGGCAACGGCTGGTTCGGCTTCGTCGGGTCCGGCAACTTCCTCGCCAAACAAGGCGCCGACAGCGGCTGGCTGCAGATGGCCCCGACCGGCAGCGTCCGCTCGATCGCACTGGAGACCTGATCCGCGGTCGTGGCAAGTCCGGTCCGCCCGGGCTTGCCACGACGACGGACCTCACCGCCCGGAGGGCCCATGCTCAGGATCCACTTCTCCGCCACCGACATCGCCCGACTCCAGATCCGCGACACCCCGCACCCGCTCTGGGAGGCTCTGCTGAGCCTCCACGTCCTGCAGAGCACCGGCGGGCCCCACTTCACCGAGTGGCGCCGCGATACCGCGCGCAGGATGTACGGCGCCGAGCCACTGGTCGAGCTCGCCTGGCCCTGGGGGTACTCGCCGGACTTCCTCACCCCCGACCTGCCAGGGGCGGGGATCGAAGAAGCCGTCGCGGTGCTCCTGCACACGCCGCGCGAGCGGATTGCCGCGGATGTGCGCGAGCTGGGCGCCATCCGCCGGCTCGGCGCGGCGAACCTGGCCGTCGCGGACGGCGATGAGCGGGCGCTTCGCTGGCTCGGGACGGCTGTCCGCGCGTACCACCACTCCGCCCTCGGGCCGGTGTGGCCGGCGGTGGTCCGGCTCGTCGCGGAGGACGCCGAAGCGCGCCGCCGGATCCTCGACCTGGATGGCGTCGACCGCCTGCTGGCCACGCTGCACCCGATGGCCGTCTGGCGTCGACCGGTCCTGGAGATCGACTACCCGGTCGACCAGGACCTGCGTCTGGGTGGGCGCGGACTGGAGCTGATCCCGTCGTACTTCTGTCAGAACGTACCGATCACCTTGAAGGACACCGGTCTACCGCCCGTCCTGGTCTACCCGGCCAACCGACCCGCTCCCGTCGCCGACGCCTCCCTAGCCGCCCTGGTCGGCAACACCCGCGCTGCCGTCCTGGAGGCGGTAGCGGTCGGCCGCACCACGACCGAGCTGGCCCAGGAACTGGGCGTCTCAGCCGCCAACATCAGCCACCACATCGGCGTACTACGAAAAGCCGGCATGCTGACCACCCAACGCCAGGGCGCCAACGGCTTCCACCGCCTAACCATCCTGGGCACAGCAGTCCTCGGCAGACGCCTGTAACCGAGTAGCCGCCCAGGGAAGCTCGCCCGTCAACCCCGTCCGTTCCCAGGCCCGGCATCCCGCCCCGGCTCACGCCCGTGTCCCTCACCCGTTCCCCGCCCCCGAG
>NZ_BAAAHK010000001.1:0-38594 GCF_039525325.1 Kribbella koreensis | reverse complement strand
ACCGCCCCCGCCGCCGCAGCCTGCCCACTCAAAAACCGCATCTCCGGATGCCCACCCCCAGCCCCACGCTTCCCCGACTCCGCCACCCCGTCCGCCCGCCCAGCCCCCCGCTCCCGCCCCACCTCCGCATTAGGAGCCTCCACCGGAAACACCTCACCCCGCCCGGACCGGTAATGCCCCCGAATCTCATCAACCTTCGAATTCAGCTTCTGCCGAATCTCCTCGCCCACCTTCTCGCCGGTACGGCGAGAGCTGTCCTTCAGAACAGGCCACCCCGGATGCACCATCGTCGCGATCAACGCTGCTCGCACCGCCCGGCGGTGGTCCTCGTGGAACGGCACCACCTCGGCCAGCCGATTCCGGACCACCCCGTCCGCCAGTTGGTCGAAATGCATCACTGCCGGCCCATGGACACCTTCCTCGATGAACGAGTCCTGATCCTTCGCCAAGCCGGACGCCTGCTGGGCGAGGCTTTCCATCGCGGCGAAGGCGCCCGGATATTGCGGCTCGCCGAGAATCAGCTCCGGGTGGCCCGCGCTCGCGGTGAACGTCTCGAAGTCGTTAGCGGTCCGGAGTTCGGCGAAGCCTTCTGCGGCGCCCTGTGAATGCACGGTCCGGACGGCGTTCGGTTCGTTGGGTGCGTCGAGGTCCATCCCCGCGTGAGTCGCCTCGTGTAGGACGGTTGCGAATGCTTCGGCACGCTCCGCGGGTGTTGATGCCGGATCGACGAGGTGGCGGAGCACAACCGGACCGGATACGCGGATGTCGCCAGTGACAGGGCTGTAGCCGCCCCAGCTTCCGCCAGGCGTGGCATACAGGTCGCCGCTCCAGTGGTCGATCCCGGTCGGACGCAGGTTCTGCGCCAACCGGTAGAGCCGTGCGAACTCCTGATAGACGGCGGAGTCGCGCGGTACCAGCCGGCCACCGTCGTCCATCGACTAGTGATCCTGGTCGGGCGGGCCCTGCATTGGCCAGCTCGGCTCGCGCAGCTCGCGTTCGATGTGCTCCAGGGCTCTGGTCATCGCGCGGATGTGCGGTGCTTCTTCGGGCTCGGCCCGGTCGGCGATCTCCCAGATCCGGCGCCGCGCGTCTTCCAGGACCGCGATCTGTTGCTCTACGGTGCCGCCGTCGGGATAGGCGGAGGCGTGGATCTCGCCGGCCTGGTGGTAGAGATCGCTCCATTGCCGGGGCGGTGCGGGCGGCTCGGCCAGGCGGTCGATCAGGATCTTGGTCCATGACTGGTCGTGTTCGGAGGCGTCGGCGGGCACCAGTTGGCGAAGCGCTGCCTGTTCTGCGGCGATGTCCGTGGCGGGCTCGGTCTTGATCTTGTGGCGGGCGCGCGAGAACGCCGAGTTGAAGGCGGCGATGTCCAGGGGCATGGGGAAGACGATAGCTAGTGGGGTGGGGGTGTGGTGGGAGTTATCCACAGGGTTGGGGGGCCGGTAGACTCGGGGAGTTGCCTGGGGGTACTGGTGACGTTCTGCTCCA
The DNA here is from genome assembly GCF_039525325.1 of Kribbella koreensis. Classification (NCBI taxonomy): domain Bacteria; kingdom Bacillati; phylum Actinomycetota; class Actinomycetes; order Propionibacteriales; family Kribbellaceae; genus Kribbella; species Kribbella koreensis. The sequence continues at coordinate 37,106 of NZ_BAAAHK010000001.1, read as the reverse complement.
CCGGAAGAAACGGACTGTGTTCTCGTGTTCGACACGCTTTCTGATCGCCTGTCCGCCGCCTTCAAGAATCTGCGCGGCAAGGGCAAGCTGACCGACGCCGACATCGACGCGACCGCCCGGGAGATCCGGATCGCGTTGCTGGAGGCCGATGTCGCGCTGCCGGTGGTGAAGGACTTCATCGCGGCGGTCAAGGAGCGGGCCAGCGGTGCCGACGTGCGCGGCGGGCTGAACCCGGCGCAGCAGGTGATCAAGATCGTGAACGAGGAGCTCGTCACGATCCTCGGTGGTGAGACGCGTGAGCTGCGGATGGCCAAGCGGCCGCCGACGGTGATCATGCTCGCGGGTCTGCAGGGTGCCGGTAAGACGACCCTGGCCGGCAAGCTCGCGAAGTGGCTGAAGGAGACCAAGCACCAGACGCCGATGCTGGTCGCGGCCGATCTCCAGCGCCCGAACGCGGTGACCCAGCTCCAGGTGGTCGGCGAGCGCGCCGGCGTACCGGTGTTCGCGCCCGAGCCCGGCAACGGTGTCGGTGACCCGGTCGACGTCGCCCGGCAGGCGATGGCGGAGGCGAAGACCAAGCAGTACAGCGTCGTCATCGTCGACACGGCCGGCCGGCTGGGTGTCGACGAGGAGCTGATGAAGCAGGCCGCGGACATCCGCGACGCGGTCACGCCGGACGAGATCCTGTTCGTCGTCGACGCGATGATCGGCCAGGACGCGGTCACCACCGCGCAGGCCTTCCTGGACGGCGTCGGCTTCGACGGCGTGGTGCTGTCCAAGCTCGACGGCGACGCCCGCGGTGGTGCCGCGCTGTCGATCGCGCAGGTCACCGGCCGCCAGGTGATGTTCGCCAGCAACGGCGAGAAGCTCGAGGACTTCGACGTCTTCCACCCCGACCGGATGGCGTCGCGCATCCTCGGCATGGGCGACGTGATGAGCCTGATCGAGCAGGCGGAGAAGTCGTTCGACGCGGAGGAGGCGGCCAAGACCGCCGCCAAGCTGCAGAAGAAGGGTGGCAAGGAGTTCACCCTGGACGACTTCCTCGCCCAGATGCAGTCGGTCCGCAAGATGGGCCCGCTGACCAAGATCTTCGGCATGCTGCCCGGCGCGGCCCAGTTCAAGGACCAGCTGGAGAACTTCGACGAGCGCGAGATCGACCGGATCGAGGCGGTCATCCACTCGATGACGCCGGCCGAGCGCAATGACCCGAACATCATCAACGGCTCCCGCCGGCTCCGGATCGCGAACGGTTCCGGTACCGAGGTGGCCACTGTCAGCGGCCTGGTCGAGCGGTTCTTCGAGGCCCGCAAGATGATGTCCGCGATGGCGTCCGGCAAGGGAATGCCGGGGATGCCCGGTATGCCTGGCATGCCGGGAGCCGGTGCGGGCGGCCGTAAGGCCAAGCAGCAGGCCAAGAAGGGCAAGCCCAAGCGCGGCTCGGGCAACCCGGCCAAGCGCGCCAACCAGGGCTCCAGCGAGCCGGCCGCCCCCGCGGCGGGCCAGCTCCCGGCGGCCTTCGGCGGCGGTGGTACGGGCGGGGACTTCGAGCTGCCGGACGACCTCAAGAAGATGCTCGGCGGGAACTGACCGGGGCTACCCCAGGTAGTCGCCCGATCCCATTACACGGATCGGGCGGCGAGCGCAAGTCTCCCATCGGGCAGCAACACGGGCCCCTTCGTCGGCGGTTGCCCAACCCCCACCGACCGCTAAGATCGTCACTACGCCCGAAGCACTCAGGTACTGCGGACTACGTCGTGAGGGACGGTTCGGATGAGGCAGCAGTTCAAGAACCTGGACACGTGGCGGGGCAAGCTGACCGCTGTCTGGGTCTGTATTGCGCCGCCGACGGCCATGGTCGTCGTGTTCGTGGCCGGTGGGGTCACGTCGAACACGTTCATCGTCGACGCCCAGGCGCTGAGTCAGCCGCGCCAGGACCAGGTCTTCGACGAGCTCGCCGGTGACCTCCCGTCCGGCCCCGGTGTCGACGGCAGCATCCCGACCGAGCAGAAGTCCCAGATCGAGGTACCGGTCACCGGAGCCGTCGACAGTCCCCAGCAGCCGACTCCCGGCGTGACGGGTGACGTGTCCGGCATCCCGGGCACCGTGCTGGCGGCGTACCAGAAGGCTGCGAACGACCTGGCCGTGGCGCAGCCGAACTGTGGGATCACCTGGCCGCTGCTGGCCGGTATCGGCAAGGTCGAGTCCGCCCACGCGAGCGGCGGCCGGGTCGACGCCAACGGCGTCACTCGCGGCAAGATCCTCGGCCCGGTGCTCGACGGCGGCCCGGGGATGGCGGCGATCGCCGACACCGACCAGGGCGTGTACGACGGCGACGCCAAGTGGGACCGCGCGGTCGGCCCGATGCAGTTCATCCCGGGCACCTGGAAGTCCTTCGGCGCCGACGGCAACGGCGACGGCGTGAAGGACCCGCACAACATCTTCGACGCGGCCCGCGCGGCCGGTGACTACCTCTGCGCCGGCGGCGCGAACCTGAAGGACCCGGCCGGCCTGGTCCAGGCGGTACTGCGCTACAACCACTCGATGGACTACGTGTCCACCGTGCTGCGCTGGATGCAGACCTACAGCAACACCACCGTGACCATCCCGGACAGCACCGACCCGATCAGCCCGCCGGACGACAACGGCAACGTGCAGAACGACCCGACGCCGCCGCCGAACACGCCGGTGACGACGCCACCGACCACCCCGGCCACCACGCCGAGCAAGACCCCGACGCTGACGCCGAAGCCGACGCCGAGCAAGACCACGCAGCCGACCAAGGGCCCGAACGGCGGTACGCCGGGAAGGCCGACGACCGTGCCGACCAGGCCAGGGACGCCGACCTCCCCGACGACACCGACCTCGCCGCCCACCAAGCCGACGACACCGGTACCGCCGACGGACACCCCGACGCCGACACCCACGCCGACCCCGACACCGACTCCCACGCCGACGCCGACGCCGACCCCGTGCAAGCCGGACGAGCCGACGCCGCCGCCGACCGAGCCGAACCCGACCTGCACGCCCACGCCGGCGCCCCAGGCGACGGACACCCCGACCCCTGCCCCGCAGGAGACGGACACGCCGACCCCGGCTGCCTCACTGAGCTCCACTCCGGCCTGAAACAGCTCCCTGACCGGCCTGTGAGATCCGAAATCGGGTCGTGAACGTTAAGATTTCCCATCGCCCGGGCTGATCCGAGGCATCTGACCGGGCCCTGCTGAGCGTGGCGCCCGGCCGTTCGGCGCAAATCTCGGACCGCTGGGCTATCGGCTCAGGTAACTTTCCGTCGTTCCTCGGTAACTTTCTGGCGCGTGGGTCGTTGGGGGAACTATGCGCCTAACCCGTAGTGGAAACCGTCGGGTCAAAATAATCATCGCTTCACTGTGCACGGCCCCCCTGCTGGTAGGGGCGATCGTCACAGTCGCTTCGGGCGGAGCCGGTGCCTCCGGCCAGCTCGCGGCGGACAGTCCGGTCGCTCCTTCGCCCGGAGCCGGACTGAACAGCGGTGAATTCGACGAACTGACCATGATCGTCCCGCAGCGTCCAGGAGTGGACGGCCGGATCGGATCTGACAAACCTGCCCGGGCCGACGTGCCCGTCCAGGGAGCCACCGACGGCCGGTCCGTGGTCCGGCCGGGACGTCCCGGTGCCGTCAACGGCATCCCCCGCGGGGTCTTCCCCGCCTACCGCCGCGCCACCGCGAATCTCGCCGTGGTCCGGCCGAACTGTGGGCTCACCTGGCCGTTGCTGGCCGGGATCGGCAAGGTCGAGTCCGACCACGCCTCCGGTGGCAAGGTCGACGTGGCCGGCACCACCCGTGGCAAGCTGCTCGGCCCGGTGCTGAACGGCAAGCGCGGGACCGGCCGGGTCAAGGACACCGACAAGGGCCGGTACGACGCCGACCTGGTCTGGGACCGCGCCGTCGGCCCGATGCAGATCATCCCGGGCGTCTGGAACGAGTTCGGCGCCGACGGCAACGGCGACGGCTTCCGTAACCCGAACAACGTGTACGACGCCGTCACCACCGTCGCGGTCTACCTGTGCTCCGAGGGCGACGACCTGAAGCGCCCGCGCGATCTGGTCGCCTCGCTGCTGCGCTACCAGCACTCCAAGGACTTCGTCGCGACCGTCCTGCGCTGGATGCGCGTCTACAGCAAGAGCGCGGTCCTGGTGCCGAACCTCACCGGCAAACTGGCCACGCCCAAGACGACCGGCAACGTGGAGACCAACGTGGACCCGCGCGAGGTGCCGGAGGTGCCGGACGACCCGAGCACCACCGTGCCGCCGACCGCCAAGCCGAGTGTGCCGGTGTCGACGGACCGGCCGCCGACGATCCCGGACCCGATCGGCACGCCGACCGGTCGCCCGACCCGTCCGACGCACACTCCCACCGGCAAGCCGACGCCGCCGCCGACCTCGGACACCCCGACGCCGACTCCGACGCCCACCCCCACGCCGACCCCCACGCCCACCCCGACCGACACCCCGACGCCGACCGAGACCCCGTCCGGCTCGCCTTGTGCGGCCGAGACGAACCCCACGCCTTGTACGCAGGGCAGCGGCTCACACGGCTAGCGGCACTGGGCACGGCACCGCTAGCTGGCGCGGAGTTGCTCGCCAGGGGGCCGTTCCGGTTACGGTCGCCGTATGACGACGGAGACCGGTGTACTACGGCTCGCCGGCACGGTTCTGCCGGCCGGTGAGCAGCAGGAGCTTCACCTCAGTGGCGGGCTGGTCGTCGACCGGCCCGCCACTGCGGACGTCACCACCATCCACACCGGCGGCTGGATCGTGCCCGGCCTGGTGGACGCGCACTGCCACATCGGGCTGGACACGCACGGCCCGGTCGACAAGGACGTACAGGAGCGGCAGGCGGTCGTCGACCGCGACGCAGGCGCCCTGCTGGTCCGGGACGCCGGCTCGGCCTCCGACACCCGCTGGATCGACGAGCGGGAGGACCTGCCCAAGATCATCCGGGCCGGCCGGCACATCGCCCGCTCCAAGCGCTACATCCGCAACTACGGCTGGGAGATCGAGCCGGAGGAGCTGGTCGCGTACGTCGAGCAGGAGGCCCGCCGTGGCGACGGCTGGGTCAAGCTGGTGGGGGACTGGATCGACCGCGACGCAGGCGATCTGACCGCCTGCTGGCCGCTGGAGGCGCTCACTGCCGCCATCACCCGGGCCCACGAGCTCAACGCCCGGGTGACCGCCCACGTGTTCGGCGAGCATGCTCTGCCCGACCTCCTGGCCGCAGGCATCGACTGCATCGAGCATGGCACCGGCCTACTGCCCGACATGCTCGACGACATGGCCGCCCGCGGCGTCGCCGTCGTCCCCACCCTCATCCAGCTCGAGAACTTCCCCCAGTACGCCGACCAGGCTGCCAGCAAGTTCCCCGTGTACTCCGACCACATGCGCGACCTCTACGCCCGCCGCCAAGACACCCTGCGCTCCGCCGTAGAGGCAGGCGTCCCCGTCTACGCAGGGACCGACGCAGGCGGCGTACTGGGCCATGGCCTGATCGCCCAGGAGATCCAGGCGCTCACCACCATCGGCCTCTCCGGCGAGCAGGCCCTGGCCGCCGGCTCCTGGTCGGCCCGCACCTGGCTAGGCGCCCCCGCCGACCTCAGCCCGGGCAATCCGGCCGACCTGCTCGTGTATGCCGAGGACCCACGGGCCAACCCGGCCGTCCTCAGTCACCCCGAGTGCATCGTGCTGCGCGGCCGCGTCTACCGCCCCTGACCCTTGAAAGTGGCAGGATCACGGCGAAACAGCTGAGTGATCGAACAATTTCACGCTGTGACGGGAAATATTCACGTAACTACTGGCATTTGCGGAAGTTTTTGCCCTACCGTGAGTCGCACCCGCCGACGCCCCTCGGTGGGACGCCCGTCGCGGGAGGCGCGACGGACGTCGCAAGGGAAGGAACGAACCCCGATGGGTAAGACCGCCCGAGTGCCCAGACTGACCGCGCTGCTCGCCGCAGCTGCCGCCGGAGCCATCGCCCTCAGCGGCGCGCTCCCCAGCAGTGCGGCCACCGCGCCCGAACCAGCCAGCCCCCAAACCGGCTCGGCCATCCCAGGTGACCTGGTGAAGGCCTTTGATGCAGCCGCTACCAAGTACGACGTACCGCGCGAGGTACTGGTCAGCATCGGTTACGCCGAGTCCCACCTGGACGGCCACAACGGCCTGCCCAGCCAAGACAACGGCTATGGCCTGATGCACCTTGCCAGCAACCCGCAGAACCGGACCCTGGCCGAGGCGGCCAAGCTGACCGGCCTGCCGGTCGAGCAGCTGTCCAAGGACTCGGCCGCCAACATCACCGGCGCCGCCGCAGTCCTCGACTCGTACGCCGACCAGACCGGCCTGAGCGGGGATGCCCGCACCAACCTGGCCAAGTGGTACCCGGTCATCGCGAAGTACTCGCACTCCGCGGATGCCCCGACCGACCGCCTCTACACCGACGAGGTCTACCGGATCATCGGTGAGGGCGTCGGCGCAGTCGGCACGCAGCCCAAGAAGGTCACCCCGGACCGCGGCGCCTACGCCAAGGTGGCTCCGCTCGGCGCCAAGAGCGCGTCGTCGATCCAGGCGGTCGACTACCCGGGCGCAATCTGGAACGCGGCCTGCACCTGCAACTACCGGGTCGGCCGGACCAAGGCGATCACGACCATCGTCATCCATGTCACCCAGGGCTCGTACGCCGGCACGATCAGCTGGTTCAAGAACTCCGCGGCCCAGGTGAGCGCGCACTACGTGATCCGGTCCAGCGACGGCCAGGTCACCCAGATGGTGGCCGAGAAGGACACCGCCTGGCACGTCGGCACCGAGAACCCGTACACGATCGGCATCGAGCACGAGGGCTTCGTCGACCAGCCGTCCTGGTTCACCGACGCCATGTACCGCTCGTCGGCCGCAGTGACCCGGAACATCGCCGAGCGCCGGGGCATCCCGAAGGACCGGGCCCACATCAAGGGTCACTCCGAGCTGCCCAACCAGACCCACACGGACCCCGGTCCGAACTGGAACTGGGACTACTACATGCAGCTGGTGAACGGCGGCGACCCGAACCCGCCGACGTACAACTTCACCACCTACGGCAGCGGCGTCCGGGTCCGCACGGAGCCGAAGCTGACCGCCTCGATCATCACCGAGCTGCCCGGCCCGACCCAGGTGTTCGTCACCTGCCAGAAGCAGGGCGACACGGTCAACGCGGAGGGCACCACCAACAACTGGTGGGCCAAGCTGCGCGACCAGGGCGGCTACATGTCCAACATCTACATCCAGGACCCGAACCCGAAGCTCCCAGGCGTTCCGGTCTGCCCGTAGTGCAACCCGGCCCGGGGTCCTTGCGGCCCCGGGCACCCGGGTGAACAGTAGAGCCTGCTGTACCGACGTGAGCCGCCCTGTTGCGTCAGGATCGATACTGACGACGACGGAAAGGCTCCTGTGATGATCTCGAAGATCCTGGCCCGCGGTGGCCCGGCCAGTGGGTACCTGTTCATCCGGTATCTCAAGGGCATCACGCTGCTGGCCGCACTCCCGATCAGCCTGCTGCTGGGGTGGTTCATCCCTGACGCCACCGCCGGGCTGGTCAAGCTGGCCAACAGCGAGCGGTACCGTGCGTCGCGCTACCTCAAGCTGCCGGACGCCGTTCCCTTGCCGGACGCACTGCCGCGGCAGGCCGGCGACGTGGTGACCCTGTTCAAGGACAGGTCGTTCGTCCGCAGCCTGCGGCTCCTGCTGATGCCGCCGGTGGTGATCGTCGAGTTCTTCGTGGCGATCTTCGCGATCTTCTCGGTGCCGTCGGCGATCATCAGTATGGTGATCTGGCCGTTCGCCGACGGCGACTCCAGCATTCTGGGTGTCCCGATCGACTCCTGGTGGAAGGCGCTGGTCTTCGGGCCGCTGCAGATCCTGATCGGGATCGGCTTCCTCGGCTGGGTCGCCCCGGCGACCGCCCGCGGCCACGCCAAGGCCGTACTCGGCCTGCTGGCCCCCAGTGCCCAAGAACTCGAGACCGCGAGGCTCAACCAGCGGGTGGAGGAGCTGACCCGGACCCGAGCGGGTGCGGTCGACTCGCACGGGGCTGAGCTGCGCCGGATCGAGCGGGACCTTCACGACGGTACGCAGGCGCAGCTGGTCTCGCTGGCCATGCGGATCGGCATTGCCAAGCAGACGATGGCGGATGACCCGGAGAAGGCCGCCAAGATCCTCGACGACGCCAGGGATGGAGCAGAGCAGGCAATGACCGAGCTGCGCGGCGTACTGCGAACCATGTACCCGCCGATCCTGGCTGACCGCGGCCTGGCCGGTGCTGTCTCGGCCCTCTCCGCCCGCAGCCCGATCCCGGTCGAGCTGCGCGTAGGCGAGCTGGGGACGGTACCGGCGCCAGTAGAGGCCGCTGCGTACTTCGTGGTCGCCGAATCCCTCACCAACATCACCAAGCACTCCGCTGCCGGCCATGTCGACGTACTGCTCGAGCGGCGCGGGCCTGAGCTCTACCTGGCCGTCACGGATGACGGCATCGGTGGTGCCCGGATCAACGAGGCGAGCGACCTGCTGGGCCGGGGGAGTGGGCTCCGTGGGATGGTGCATCGCGTGGAAGCCATTGACGGTCAGATCGAACTGCAGAGTCCCATCGGCGGGCCGACGACGGTCGAGGTGATCCTGCCGTGCGAGTAGTGATCCTCGAGGACAACCCGATCCTCGCCGAGGGGCTCGGCCTGCTGCTGGGCAACTCCGGGTTCGAGGTGGCCGCTGTCGCCGGTGACGCGGACGAGTTCGCCAAGGCCGTCGCCGAGCACGTACCAGACATCGCGGTGGTCGACGTCCGGCTGCCACCGACCTTCACTGACGAGGGCTTGCGGGCAGCGATCGAGGCCCGCCGGCTGCGACCGGGCTTCCCGGTGCTCGTCTTCTCGCAGTACGTCGAGGAGGTGTACGCCGCCGAGCTGCTGGCCGCCGGGAGCGAGGGGGTCGGCTATCTGCTCAAGGACCGGGTCTCCCGGGTGGACGAGTTCATGGAGGCCGTACGCCGGGTCGCTGCCGGCGGTACCGTCCTCGACCCCGAGGTCGTCAGCCAGCTGATGGTGAAGCGCAGCGACCCGCTGGAGCGCCTGACGCCGCGCGAACGCGAGGTGCTCGCCCTGATGGCGGAGGGGCTCGGAAACACCGCGATCGGGCAGAAGCTGGTGATCAGCGAAGGCGCCGTCCACAAGCACGTCGGCAACGTCTTCCTCAAGCTCGGCCTGCCCCCGACCGACTCCGGCCACCGCCGCGTCCTCGCCGTTCTCGCCCACCTGGGACTCTGACCGCTTTCGGCCAACGTCTTGACGAGTGGTAGTCACTAGGACACTCTCGGTTCCGAGAGCGCTCTCACCGCACCGAACCGCCCCTAGGTGAGGAGAGTCCGATGAAGGTTCTAGCCGTCGCCGTGCTTGTCGCAAGCTCGGTGGCTGTCCCGTCCCAAGCGCTGGCTACGCCCGACAAGCCACTCGCAGTACCTCAGCAGCAGGCTGCCATGCAGGCCGACCTCGGCCTGACCGCGCAGCAGGCCAAGGACCGGCTCAAGGCCGAGTCAGCAGCCACCAAGCTCGTTCCGATCGCCCAGCGCGCTGCCGGAGCAGCCTTCGGTGGCACCTGGTACGACGCCGCCCGGCAGCGCCTGGTCGTCGGAGTGACCAGCGTGGCGGTAGCGGACGCAGTACGGGCTACTGGCGCTGACGTGGCCGTAGTACCGGCTACTGCGAAGCAACTCGACCAGCGCAAGGCTGCCGTCGACAAGCTGGCCGGGAAGGCAGTCCCGGCCGCAGTGAGTGGTTGGGCCGCTGACCCTCGTACCGGCAGCGTGGTCGTGAATGTCCAAGCAGGTAAGCGTTCCCAGGCCGTTAACGCCTTCGTGGCCAAGCTGGCCAAGGCCGGAGCGGTCACGGTCAAGGAGGTCGCGGCTCAGGCGCCGCGGACCTTCGCCGCCGGCACGGTCGGGGGAGACCCGTACTACACCGGCAACGTCCGCTGCTCGATCGGCTTCTCCGTGTACGGCGGATTCGTCTCGGCCGGCCACTGCTCGCCTGGTGTAGGCGCCAGGACGTGGGGCTGGGACGGGTCGAACCAGGGCTTCTTCCGGGGCGCGTCGTTCCCCGGCAACGACTACTCCTGGGTCCAGATCGACAGTGGCTGGTGGACAGTACCGGTAGTGCTCGGCTGGGGACAGGTCAGCGATGCCCTGGTCCGCGGCTCCTGGGAAGCCCCGATCGGTACGTCGGTCTGCCGCAGCGGGTCGACCACCCACTGGCACTGCGGCACGGTCACCGGCAAGAACGAGACCGTCAACTACGGCAACGGCCAGCTCTTCTACGGCGCCACCAAGACCAACGTGTGCGCCGAGGGCGGCGACTCGGGTGGCTCGTTCATCACTGGTGACCAGGCCCAGGGCGTGACCTCTGGCGGCTGGGGCAACTGCAGCAGTGGTGGTGAGACCTGGTTCCAGCCGGTCAACGAGATCCTGAGCACGTACGGGCTCACACTGCACACCGCATAAGAGAAAGGCCGGGCCCACCCCCAGGGTGTGGGCCCGGTCTCGCTTCAACTCAACAGACCGGAACGCCTGGCAGCACTGCGTTCGGATCGTCGATGTAGATGTTGCTGACGAAGCCGGCCGGGCTGGCGAGCTTGGCCCACCAGTTGTTGGTGTAGCCCTCCGCGTTGACCGTGTCTCCTTGCTTCTGGCAAAGGACCCGGACCGCGGTGGGGCCGCCCAGCGTGGCGACCACCGGGGAGCTCAGGTACGCGTCGGAGCGGACCCGGACGCCGGAACCCCAGGTGTTGAAGGGCTTCCCGGGCTGGCTGCCGCAGCCGTTGTCGCTGGTCAGGAAGTACTGGTTGTACGAGCCCGGGTAGGCGAGGCCGGAGCCGTTGATGACGATGTCCTGGCCGACGCCGTTGTAGAGCTGCTCGTAGTGGATGTGCGGGCCGGTCGTGTTGCCGGTGGCACCGGTCACGCCGATCTGCTGGCCCTGCGAGACCTGGGCGCCGTCGGCGACGGAGTACGCGGAGAGGTGGAAGTAGTACGTCTTCCAGCCGCCGCCGTGCTCGATGGCGATGTAGTTGCCTGCTCCACTCGGCTGTGAGTACCGGTGGGCGGTGCCGCCCGCGGAGGCCAGCACGGGAGTTCCGTTCGTGACGCCACCGTCGGCACGGACGAAGTCGAGCGCCCGGCGGACCTCGGCCGAGTGGTGGCTGTAGGTCCAGCGCTGACCACAGGGGAACGGGGCTTTGAAGTTGGGGGCGGCCATCGCCTCGGTCGGTACCGCCACCAAGGTGGCGGCACCGACCAGGAGCGAGGCCAGAACGGCGATTACTCGTCTGATGGGCACGGTGATCAGTCCTTCGGGGCGACCGGTCACGGATGGTGAGACCCGTGACGCTTGGAGTGATGTGCTCACAAGCTAGCGCAGGTTTCGTGACTTAGGAACTGATCATCCGGGTGAATAGTTAGTGATTAACCTGTGGTGGAAAGGCTTCCCATCCGGGTCAGGCCGGGGTGTCGTCCGGCACTGCTTCCAGGGTCGGCGTCTTGCCGTTGCTGGACAGCGATTCGATCAGCTGCTTGGCCAGCGCGAAGCCCGAGCCGCCCATCGTGATCGTCTTGACCAGGGTGTCCTCGATGCCCTGGGCACCGTTCAGCACCACCATGTTGCCGACCTTCTCGAAGGACGACGCGGCCGCGCGGACGATCTCCGGGTACGCCTCGGCGAGTTGCTGGGCGACGACGGCATCGGTGTTCGTGGCAAGGGCTTCCGCCCGCGCCTTGATACCGGCTGCCTCGGCCATCGCCTTGGCCTGGACGGCGAGCGCCTCGGCCTTACCGTTCAGCTCGGTCGCCTTCGCCTGCGCCTCACCGCGCAGGGTGACCTCGCGGGCCTGCGCCTCGGCGCCGGCGATCTGGGCGTCGCGGGCGGCCGCGGCCAGCGCACGCTGCCGGTACGCCTCGGCGTCGGCCGGCTTCAGCACCGACGACTCCAGCTGCTTCTCGGCCAGCGACGCGTTCAGCTTCGCGGTCTCCGTCTCGGCGACCACGACCTCCTGGCGGGCCAGCGCTTCGGCCAGCGGGCCGGACTGCGATGCCTTGGAGTTCGCCTGGTCGACCTCGGCCTGGTACCCGGCGCGAGCGATCGAGCTCTGCCGTACTGCGGCGGCCTTGGCCGCCTCGGCGACCTGCTCGCGCTCGGTGGCTTCGCGGTCCCGCTCGGCCCAGGCGATCCGGGCCGCTGCCTCGACGGCGGCGGCCTGCGGACGGCCGAGGTTCTTGATGTAGCCGGACTCGTCGTCGATCTCCTGGATCTGCAGCGAGTCGACCACCAGGCCGAGCTTCTCCATGTCGCCGGCCAGCGAGCCGCGGATGTTCGTGGTCAGCGTCTCCCGGTCGTGCAGCATCTCCTCGACCGTGGTCGAACCGACGATCGCCCGCAGGTGACCGGCGAACAGCTCGTGGATCGTGCTCATCACCTGCTCGTCGCTCTGCTCCAGGAACCGCCGGGCCGCGTTCGCGATCGAGCCGTAGTCGTCACCGACCTTGTACGCCGTGACGCCCTTGATGTGCAGCGGAATGCCCTGACTCGAGACGCAGGTGACCGTCAGCGGCGTGGCCCGGATGTCGAGCGGCAACCGGCGGACGGTCTGGAAACCCGGTAGCACGGCGGTACCGCGGCCGACGACGATCTTGAAGCCGAGCGTCTCGTTGATCTGCTCCTGGCTCGAGTGCGCGCCGAGGCCGGAGATGATGAGGGCCTCGTTCGGCTCGGCCACCCGCCAGACCATCCGGAACAGGATCAGGAGGACCACCAGCGCGACGGCGCCGGTGATCAGGTACGTCCAGAGCATTTCCCCTCCAGGGAACAAGATGATTCAGATGGCGCGGGCGACGTACACCGTGCGGGGTGGGTCGTACTCGACCACCACGATCGGGGTGCCGACCTCGATCACTTCGTCGGCCGCCGGGTAAGCGTAGAAGGCCTCGGTGGCACCGCGGACCGGCAGCATCACCTCGCCGACGATTCCCGGTGCGATCCGGCCGATCACGCGTCCTCGCTTGCCAACCATGACGCCCCTCCGACGTTTCCCCTGCACCAAACGGTTCCCGCAGCTTAGTTCTCGCCGGGCCCGGCTTCGTCGTCGCCGGTCCGCCGGTCGCGTCGTGGGTGTGCCGGGGCGTCACGCCTTGTGGTCGGGGGTAGCGCCGGCGCATTGTTGGAGTGTCGACCTGGGGGTGGGGGAGGTTCGATGGCGGCTGAGGTACGGGTTGGGGTTCTCGAGGACGGGGCGGACGCGGCTCGGCTGGAGGAGCTGGCGCTCCTGCTGCGTCAGGAGTTGCTGACGCTCGACGTCCGATCGGTCGAGCAGGTACGGGAGGGCGCCGCGCCGGCCGGTACGCGCGGTGGGCTGGCTGCGGTCGCGGGGTTGCTCAGCGTTTCGGTTGTGCCGGGGTTGCAGGCGGTGGGCGCGGTGGTGGCCGTCGTACGGGACTGGCTGCGTCGATCCGGTGGCGGGCACACGATCAAGCTGTCGATGGACGGCGACACGATCGAGCTGACCGGCGCGACCGATGAGGTGCAGCAACGGCTGGTGGACGCGTGGGTACGCAAGCATTCGGGGACGGACGCGTGAGATGGCTGGGTCTCGGGAGGCTCTTGTCATAGCCAACGCGGACTACGCCAACCCGGGGTTGAGCCGGTTGATGGCGCCGGCTCGCGATGCGGCGGCGCTGGCCGGCGTACTGGGTGATCCGGAGGTCGGCGGGTTCGACGTCACCGTGCTGGAGAACGAGTCGGCGCAGACGATCCGGTTCGCCGTCGAGGACTTCTTCTCGGATCGGTCGCCGGAGGATCTGCTGTTGCTGCACTTCTCCTGCCATGGTTTGAAGAACGCGGCCGGAGAACTGTTCCTGGCGGTCGCCGACACCCAGCCGACGCGGCTGGCGTCGACGGCGGTGCCCGCGGACTTCGTGAACCGGCAGATGGCGGACAGCCGGGCGCAGCGGATCGCGTTGTTCCTCGACTGTTGCTATGGCGGTGCTTTCCCGCGTGGGCTGGTCGTGCGCGCGGCGGGCGAGGCGCAGGTGCGCGATGCCTTCGCCGGACAGGACGGGGTCGGTGGTGGACGCGGGCGGGTCGTCGTCACCGCTTCGAGCGCGATGGAGTACGCCTTCGAGGACGGCCGGTTGGCCTCCGGTACGCCGAAGCCGTCCGTCTTCACCAGCGCCGTGGTGGACGGTCTGAAATCCGGCGACGCCGACAAGGACGGCGACGGCTGGGTAGGCCTCACCGAATTGGTCGGCTACGTCACCGACCAGGTCCATCGCAAAACCCCCAACCAGAACCCCCAGATGTGGACCTTCGGCTCCCAAGGCGAACTCCTGATCGCCCGCTCCCACCGCCTGACCCCCACCACCCTGGCCCCCGAACTACTGGAAGCGATGACCAGCCCGTTGTCAGCCGCCCGCTTCGGAGTAGTCGACTACCTCCGCGACTGCCTCACAGGCCACGACCAACGCATCGCCCTGGCCGCCCACGCCGCCCTCACCCAGATGACCACCGACGACAGCCGCAAAGTCTCCGAAGCAGCCCAACAAGCCCTAACCCAAACCCCACCCACCCTCCTACCCCTCATCCAACGCCCACCCGCAACTACCTCGGCCCCGCCCGAGCCGAAGGAGCATGCACCTGAGCCCGCCAGCGGCCAGGTCGCACCTCCACCCACAACCCCGGCAGTTCAGGCACCCACGGCAGCGCCTACCTCAACTTCTGTTCCTTGGTGGGTGGTTGGGGTGTTGGTGGTGGGGGGGTTGTTGTTGGTGGTGGTGAACTGGCCGGGGGTGGCTGAGTCTCGGCGGGTTTGGTCGGATGATTCGAATACTGGGTGGAGGACGTTCCGTAGCTGGTCCGATCCGGAGATGGTGGCGTCGGTGGTGGTGCTTGGGGCGGCGCTCTTCGTGCGGTGGGCAGGGCGGTGGAGCCTTGTTCTGCTGGGGATTGCGTTGGGGTGTACCGGGTCGATTGGTGAGGACGGGGTGCTGATTCTTGCCGGTGGGCTGGCGGACGAAGAGACGGCGGAGTGGTTGGTCGCCGGGTTGATCGTCTTCGTGATGACCGTTGTGTTGCTGGTCGTGCTCAAGCCGCCTCGGCCGGCCCTACGTCCGGTTCATCCGCAGTCGATGGCGATGATCGTTGCTGGGGGCATCGTTCTGGTGATCAGCGCGACGATCAAGCACAGCGACGGGATCAACTTCGTCACCGTCACCAAGCTGGCGCTGCTGGAACCTGTTGTCACCGTCGCGCTCGGATGGCTCGCCATCGCGGCGACGGATCTTCGGACCAGGGTCTGGCTGACGGCGACCACCATCACCTACGCGGTCGTCAGCATGGTCGCCGTCGTCCCGGCCCTGACGGAGGGGGACTCGGTCTCCGTCCTGCTCACCGGCCTGCTCGGCAACCTGCTCGTCATCGCCGGTGTCGCAAACCGCCGGCCAGACTCTCTACCGACGTAGAGCCACGGCTGGCACACTCGATCCATGACCGACCTGCCCCAACTGATCAGGACCGAACGCCTGGCGCTGATCGAGTTCCTCGACACACTCGGCCCGGCCGAGTGGGCGACGCCGTCGTTGTGTGGTGAGTGGACCGTGCAGGAGGTCGCCGCGCACATCGCCTGGGCGCCGGTGATGGGTCCGCTCGCGCTGATCGGCCCGTTGGCCAAGGCGGGCTTCCGGATCAACAAGGCCAGCGCCGAGCTCTCCAAACAGTACGCCCGGCGCGGCCCCGCGGAGATCCTCGCCCAACTCCGCGCCAACGCCGAGTCCGGCGCCAAGCCGACCGGCGTACCGCTCATCGCCGGCCTGGTCGACGCGGTGATCCACGCGATCGACATGAGGCGTCCGCTGAACAGTCCCCGAGAGGTACCGGCCGAGGCCTTCGACGCGGTGGCCGACTTCTCGGTCGGCGCCAGATGGCCGACCACCATCTCGGTCGGCGGCAGCGCGCGCAAGCGGCTCACCGGCGTACGGCTGATTGCCGACGGCTACGACTGGTCGTACGGGCAAGGTCCTGAAGTCCATGCCCAAGGCGAAGCCGTACTGCGGATCCTCAACGGCCGGAAAGCGTCCCGCGACGAGCTGACCGGCGAAGGCGCCGACCAGCTCGCCGCAAGACTCAGCAGCTAGACCTCAACCGCGGATTGCGCCTTCGGTCGCGCCCTTGATGAACTGCCGGGCGAAGATGACGAAGACGATGATCAGCGGCACCATCGCCATCAGCGCGCCCGTCATCACCATGCTGAAGTCGACGCCGTGGCTGCGGTTCAGCGACGACAACGCGACCTGCAGCGTCAGATGATCGGGATTCGTCAGCACGATCAACGGCCAGAAGTAGTCGTTCCAGGAAGCCACGAACGTGAAGATCCCCAGGAACGCCAACGCCGGCCGGGCCGACGGCAGCGCCACGTTCCGGTAGATCCCGAAGAAGCTGCACCCGTCGAGCGTCGCCGCCTCGACCAGCTCGTCGTGGATCGAGTTCTGGAAGTACTGCCGCAACCAGAAGATCCCGAACGCGTTCGCCGACGCCGGAATGATCAGCGCCTTCAGCGACCCGACCCACCCGAACGCCGCCATCGTCTGGAACTGCGGCACCGCGCCCAGCTGGGCCGGCAGCAGCATCGTCGCCAGCAGGATCACGAACAACGCGTTCCGCCCCGGGAACCGGAACTTCGCGAACGTGAACGCCGCCAGCGAGTCGAAGAACAGCACCAGCAGCGTCGTCGACACCGCGACCACCAGCGTGTTCGCCATCGACGAGAAGAAGGCCACGTTCTGCAGTACTTGATGGATGTTGTCGTCGAGCTGCGACCCGAAGGTGAACTTCGGCGGGTACCGGTAGATGTCCGACGTGGTGTTCGTCGCCATCACCAGCGTCCAGTAGAACGGGAACAGGCACAGCAGCCCGGCGATCGCCAGCACCACGTGCATGATCAGCCCGGGCCAACGAATGCGTGACTTCACTGGCGTCCCCTTCCGCCCAGCAACTTCCAGTTGATCGCGGTGAAGAGCAGCACCAGCATGAAGATGCTCAGCGCGATCGCCCCGGCGTACCCGTAGTCGTTGTTGAAGAAGGCCTGTTGGTAGAAGTACATGACCACCGTCATGCCGCTCTGCCCGGTACCACCGGTGTTGCCGACCATCACTTGTGGCTCTGTGAAGGTCTGCAACCCGCCGATGGTCGACATGATCACCGTGAACAGCACGAC
The DNA here is from genome assembly GCF_039525325.1 of Kribbella koreensis. Lineage (NCBI taxonomy): Bacteria > Bacillati > Actinomycetota > Actinomycetes > Propionibacteriales > Kribbellaceae > Kribbella > Kribbella koreensis. The sequence goes on along the minus strand of NZ_BAAAHK010000001.1, from coordinate 19,805 downwards.
CGGCCGCAGCTGCGGCAGCGTGATCGAGAAGAACGTCCGGAACGGCCCGGCGCCGTCCACCTTCGCCGCCTCGTACTGCTCGGTCGGGATCGCCTGCAGCCCGGCCAGGTAGATGATCGTGTTGTACCCGGCCCACTGCCACACGATCATCGTGGAGATCGCGATCTTGATCCCCCACGGTTGCCGCAGCCAGTCCTCGGTGGGCAGCCCGAGTGAGCGCAGGACCGAGTTGATCAGCCCGAAGTTGGTGCTGAAGACGGCGCCGAAGAAGATCGCCGCCGCCACCAGCGAGGTGATGTTCGGGATGAAGTACGCGATCCGGTAGACGCCCTTGAACCGGACCGCCGAGTGCAGCATCACCGCGAGCGCCATCGCGATCACCAGCGTGGGCACGGTCGACATCACGAACAGCACGACCGTGTTCCACAGCGACAGCCAGAACGTGCTGTCCTCGGCGAGGAACCGGAAGTTCTGGAAGCCGACCATCGTGCGCGGCCCGAGCCCGTCCCACTTCTGGAACGCGAGCAGGATCGTCGACGCCACCGGATACAGCCCGAAGACCAGGAAGATCACGTAGAACGGCGACAGCGCGAGATAGAACCGCCAGTACGACCGGACGCTGCGCCGGCCTCGCGGCTTCGTCGTACCGGCGGGTCTGCTGGGTGCTGTCGCGGTCAGTGTCACTGCACGCCCTGACGCTTGCCGATCTGCTTCGCCTTCGCGACGGCCTCCGTCCACGCCTGGTCCGACGTCTTCTTGCCGGCCTGGACGAGCTTGAGCCCGTCGGTGAACGGGGTGGCGACCGCGCTGTCGAGGGGCGCCTCGTAGGCGATCGGGATCGCCTTCGCGGCCGGCCCGAAGACCTCGATCGGCACCTGGCCGCCGAAGAACGGGTCCGCCGCCTTGAGCTGCGGCTTGTCGTAGGCGGCCGGCGCGGACGGGAAGATCTGCGCGTCGGCGAACGCCTTGGCCTCGTTGTCGGGGCTGAGCATGTACTTGATCACCTCGAGCGCGGCGGCCGGATCCGCCGCGCTCTTGGTGATCGTGAGGAACGACCCGCCGAAGTTCGCCGGGCCGCTCGGCGTCGGCGCGACCCGCCACTTGCCGACGCTCGTCTTGCAGGCGGCCTTGATGTCCAGCGCGACCCAGGCCGCACCCGTCACGGTCGGCACCGTGCCCTGGTCCAGACCCGCGTTCCAGTCCGGCGAACCGCCCAGCGTCCGGCCGTCGACCTTCTGCGTGATCGCCTTGACCGCGGTGTCCCAGGCCTTGCGGATGTGGTCCTGGTCGCCGATGAACTTGTTGTCCTTGTCGATGTAGCGCGCGGTGCCCTGGTTGACGATCGTGCCGTACATGTCGGTCGCGTCGGCGACGATGAACGCCTTCGGGTTCGACTTCTTCAGCTCGACCCCGGCGGCGATGAAGTCGTCCCAGGTCTTCAGCTGCTCGGCCACCTTGGCCGGGTCGCCGGGCAGTCCGCCGGCGGTGAAGATGTCCTCGCGGTAGAACAGCGCGGTCGGGCCGATGTCGATCGGGATGCCGATCACCTTGCCGTCCAGCGTGGTGGCCTGCTTGACCTTCCACTCCAGGTAGTCGCCCAGGAACGAGTCCGCGCCGATCGTCTTGAGGTCGACGAACCGGTTGGCCTGCGGCAGCAGCGAGGCGATGTCCTCACCCTTGACGCCGGTGATGTCGGGGATCGACGTACCGCCGTTGAAGGTGGTGAGCAGCTTCTGCTTGAAGTCGCCGCCGACCTCGGAGTACTTGATGTGCTGGTCCGGGAAGTGCGCGATCGTGTCGTCCAGCACCGACTTGCCCAGGCCGCCCGGCCAGCACCACAAGGCGATGTTCCCGGTCGCGTTCTTCTTCGTCGATCCCGTGTCCATGCTGGACGAACAGCCGACGACTGTTCCGCCGAGCAGGGCGGCGAAGCCTCCGGCGAGCACCGTCCGACGTGACAGGTCCATGGTTCTACCTTCCTGACTGGTCGCGCAGGGGAGCGCTTCCGGAGTGCGCGCTGATCAGCGCTGCAAGGGATTGGTCTTCTGGGTGCTGTTGGTGCCAGCCGGCCAGGTCGGTCCAGGTCGGTGCCGCGTCGGCACCACCCAGCCGGGTCACCGAGATGGCTGCCGTGAGGGCCGCGAACCGTACCCGGTCGGCGAGTGGGAGCTCCCACAGCGTTGCTGCGATGAACCCGGCGGCGAACACATCACCCGCCCCGGTGGTGTCCGCCGCCGAGACCTGTACGGCCGGTACTGCGACCCGCTCGCCGGAGCCCGCGTCGAGCGCGAGTGCTCCGTTGGCGCCGTCGGAGACGACCACGAGGGGTACTTTCTCGGCCAGCCGCTCGAGCGCCTCGTCCGGCGTACTCGTGCGGGTGTAGCTCATCGCCTCGCCGGCGTTCGGCAGGAACACGTCGCAGTGCTCCAGCTGGTCGAGTACGGCGGGATCCCACTGCTCGGTGGGGTCCCAGCCGACGTCGGCGAAGACCACGCTGCCGGCCGCCCGGGCCTTGGCGAGCCACTCGTTCGGCCAGGGACCGATGTGAGCGGCGACGGCCCTGGCGGCCGGCGGCGTGGTGAGCAGCTCGTCGGCCGACAGTGGGGGAGGGGTACCCCTGGTGACCAGTGCCCGGTCGTTGTCGTAGGCAAGGGCCACCGTGAGGGGGGTCTGCCAGCCGTCGAGCTTGCGGGAGAGAGTCAGATCGATGCCTTCGCCCTGCGTCAGCCGGTCCCAGAGCCGGTCGCCGAGATCGTCGGCGCCGAAGGTCGCGGCCAGTCCGGTGCGCAGCCCGAGCCGGGCCAGCGCGACCGCGAAGTTGGCGATCCCGCTCGGGCTCTGGGCGGAGTCGTCCGCCCAGACCTCGGTGCCGGGGCGCGGCGCAGAGGGCAGGCCGAGCACCAGGTCGTGGAAGACCAGGCCGGACACAACCACGTCCAGCTCACTCATTGGCAGCACACTCCTGCAGGGTCGCTCAAATTCGTGCAGCCAGTGTGGATCTTCTGAGCAAACTACGCAATACCCCTGCAAATTGATGCGCGACTATGACGAAGTTTGCGTGATACCGTCTCCGTGTGTTGCCACAGCAGCGGCAGGATCAGATCGTTCGCGCGCTTCGGGCCGACGGGGCCGGGGGCGTGAAAGTGCTGGCTGCCCAGCTCGGCGTCAGTGAGGCGACGATCCGGCGGGATCTCGAGCAGTTGCACGAGCAGGGCCGGCTGACCCGCGTGTACGGCGGTGCGCTCGCCGTCGACGGCGGTGACGAGCCGTTCGCCGAGGTCAGCGCGGTGCACGCCACCGAGAAGGACCGGATTGCCCGCCGCGCCGCCGCCTTGGTGACCGACGGGCAGTCACTGCTGCTCGACATCGGTACGACGGCCCTGCGCGTCGCCCAGCAGTTGCACGGGCGCTCGCTGACCGTGGTGACCAGCAACCTCGCGATCCTGGAGGAGCTGCAGAACGACGAGCAGATCGAGCTGATCATCCTGGGCGGCTTCGTCCGGCGCAGCTACCGGTCACTCGTCGGGTACCTGACCGAGGAGTCGCTGCGGCAGATCCATGTCGACTGGCTGTTTCTGGGCACGAGCGGGGTCCGGCCGGACGGGCGCGTGATGGACAGCACGATGATCGAAGTACCGGTGAAGCGGGCGATGATCAAGGCCGCCGACAAGGTGGTGCTGCTGGCCGACGCGACCAAGTTCCCCGGTCACGGCGTCGCCAAGGTGTGCGAGCCGACCGAACTTTCCATGGTGGTGACCGAGCCCGCCGCCGACCAGGCGACCCGGACTCAACTGACCGAGGCGGGGGTAGAGGTGGTACTGGCGTGAGACTGACCATTCTCGGGGGCGGCGGGTTCCGGGTTCCGCTCGTTTATCAGGCGTTGCTGGGGGATCGGGGCGACGGACGGATCACCTCGGTCGTGCTCTACGACACCGATCGGTCGCGGTTGGCGTCGATCGGGTCGGTACTACGGCAGCAGGCGTTGCCGTACGCCGATGCGCCGGCGGTGACCGAGACGACCGATCTCGACGAGGCGCTGCGCGGCGCCGACTTCATCTTCTCGGCGATCCGGGTCGGCGGGCTCGAAGGGCGCACGATCGACGAGCGGGTCGCGCTCGATCTCGGCGTACTGGGGCAGGAGACCGTCGGCGCCGGCGGGATCGCTTATGCGTTGCGGACGCTGCCGGTCGCGACGGCCATCGCGCAGCGGATCGCCGCGCTGGCGCCGGAGGCGTGGGTCATCAACTTCACCAACCCGGCCGGGATGGTGACCGAGGCGATGATCCCGTACCTGGGTGATCGCGTGATCGGGATCTGCGACTCGCCGTCCGGGCTCGGGCGGCGGGCTGCGCTGTCCTTGGGGCTGGACCCTTCGGCGGTCTTCTACGACTACGCCGGGCTGAACCATCTGGGTTGGCTGCGTGGGCTGGAGTCGGGCGGGGTCGATCACCTGCCGGCGCTGCTGGCTGACCCGGCCGCGCTCGGGGATTTCGAGGAGGGGCGGCTCTTCGGGGTCGAGTGGTTGCGGTCGCTGGGATCGATCCCCAACGAGTACCTGCACTACTACTACTTCGCTCGCGAGACGCTGGCCGCGGTACAGGCGGTCGAGCAGACGCGAGGGACGTTCTTGCTGGAGCAGCAGTCACGGTTCTATGCGGAGACGGCCGAGCAGCCGGCCAACGCCCTGGAGTTGTGGCAGAAGACGCGGGCCGAGCGCGAATCGACGTACATGGTGGAGAGCCGGGAGATCGCCGACGCGGGGGAGCGCGACGAGCGGGACATGTCGGCGGGCGGGTACGAGCAGGTCGCGCTGTCGCTGATGCGGGCGATCGCGCACAACGAGCGGGCGTCGCTGATCCTGAACGTGCGCAACCGGGGCACGCTGCATCATCTCGACGCAGATGCGGTGGTGGAGATCCCGTGCACGGTCGACGCCAACGGTGCCCGGCCGGTCACGGTCTCGCAGTTCACCGACCATCAGGCCGGGCTGGTCTGCGCGGTGAAGGCGGTCGAGCGGTCGACGATCGAGGCCGCGACGTCGGGTTCCCGGGCGGCGGCGATCCGGGCGCTGGCCTGGCACCCGCTGATCGACTCGGTCACGGCCGCCCACCAGCTCCTCGACGGGTATGTCGACCAGCTTCCGGCGCTGGCCGCTTTCCGCGCCTGAGGGCCCGTCGTACCCTCGATCCGGGCCGCTTGATCGCCCGTACCCCGCGCCCGGGCGTTTCGCGTCCGGGGCGGATTGGTGGCGCGGCGGTTGATCTGGCAGAATGATGGGCTGAGTCCGTCCGGATCACGTGCAGCCCTCTAACTCCACGTCCCGGTTCGGCCCATCCGAGTGGTCACCCGTTGTCCCCACGACGCCGGTGTGCCGCTCAACCAAGACATGAATCCCGAGGGAGACACCACAAACGTGGCAGTCAAGATCCGTTTGAAGCGCATCGGCAAGAAGCGTGCGCCGCACTACCGCATCGTCGTGATGGACGCCCGCGCCAAGCGTGACGGCCGCGCCATCGAGGAGATCGGCAAGTACAACCCGAAGGCCGAGCCGTCGTTCATCCACGTCGAGTCGGACCGGGCGCAGTACTGGCTGGGCGTCGGCGCGCAGCCGACCGAGGCCGTCGCGGCCATCTTCAAGGCCAGCGGTGACTGGCAGAAGTTCAAGGGCCTCGACGCCCCGCCGCCGCTGCGGGTCAAGGAGCCGAAGCGCGACAAGCAGGAGATCTTCAACGAGGCCCTCGCCGAGGCGCACGGCACGCTGAAGACCGAGGCCGTCACGACCAAGAAGGCCGCCGCCAAGAAGGCGGAGCCGAAGGCTGACAAGGCCGAGAAGAAGGACGACGCCGTCGAGGCCAAGGTCGAGGACGCCGCTCCGGCTGCCGACGCCGCTGCCGCCGACGCGCCGGCCGACGACGCCAAGGCCTGACGATGATGGAGACCGAGGCGCTCGAGCACCTGGTCCGAGGCATCGTGGACAACCCTGACGAGGTCAGCGTCCGGTCGCGCAACCTGCGGCGTGGACGCACTCTCGAGGTGCACGTGCACCCCGACGACATCGGCAAGGTGATCGGCCGTAACGGCCGGACGGCGACCGCGATCCGTACCGTGGTCGGGGCGCTCAGCTCCGAGCAGTCGGTCCGGATCGACTTCGTCGACGAGTTCAACCGGCGCCCGCGCCGCTGATCTCAGGTCCACCGGAAAGGCCGCACCCCCTCGGGGGCGCGGCCTTTCCGTCGTTTCAGGACGCTTCAGGACCAGGCGCTCATCACGTGCTTGAGGCGGGTGTAGTCCTCCAGGCCGAAGACCGAGAGGTCCTTGCCGGTGCCGGACTGCTTGAAGCCGCCGTGGGGTAGTTCGGCGGGCAGCAGTTGGTGGCAGTTGATCCAGACCGTGCCGAAGTCCAGTTCGGCCGCCAGCCGGGTCGCGCGCCCGTGGTCGGTGGTCCAGACGCTCGAGGCCAGCGCCAGGTCGACGCCGTTGGCCAGCTCGATCGCCTCGGCCTCGTCGGCGAAGGGCTGCACGGTCAGTACCGGCCCGAAGATCTCGCGTTGCACCACGTCGTCGTCCTGCCTCGCCCCGGCGATCACGGTCGCGTCGAGGAAGTAGCCCGGCCCGTGCCCGGTGCCGCCGGCAACGATCTCGGTATGGTCCGGCAGCCCGGTCAGGAACTCCTCGACCCGGTCCTTCTGGTCCGCGCTGTTGAGCGGGCCGAAGGTGATGTCGGGGTCGTCAGGGGCACCGGCCCGGCTGGCGCGGGCGGCGGCCGCCAGCTCGGTCAGGAACTCGTCGTACGCCGACTGTTCGACCAGGACCCGGGTCGCGGCGGTGCAGTCCTGGCCGGCGTTGAAGAAGCCGGTGAACGCGATCTCCTCCGCCGTTCTGCGCAGATCGGTGTCGGCGAAGACGAGCGCGGGTGCCTTGCCGCCCAGCTCCAGGTGGACGTTCTTCAGCGTCGGCGCGGCCGCGGCCATCACCTCGGCGCCTGCGCGGGTGCTCCCGGTGATGGCGACCATGTCCGGCCGCTTGTGCGTCACCAGCAGGCGGCCGGTGTCGCGGTCGCCGCAGACGACGTTGAGCACTCCCGGCGGCAGCACCTCCTGCGCCAGCTCGGCCAGCCGGACCGTGCTCCACGGGGTGGTGTCGGCCGGCTTCAGGACGACGGTGTTGCCGGCCGCGAGGGCGGGGGCGATCTTCCAGATGGCCATCATCAGGGGGTAGTTCCAGGGGGTGATCTGCGCGATCACGCCGACCGGCTCACGGCGTACGGACGAGGTGAAACCGGCCTCGTACTCCGCCTGCGCGATCCCGGTGAGCACCCTCGCGGCCCCGGCGAAGAACCGGAGCTGGTCGACACACGGGATCAACTCGAGCTCCCTCGTGGCTGCCCGGGGTTTGCCGGTGTTGCGCACCTCGCACTCGATCAGCTCTTCCGCGTTGTCCTCAACCAACTCAGCCAACCCCAGAATCGCCTGCTGCCGCTGCGCCGGCGTTGTCCGCCGCCAGCTCCTGAACGCCTCAGCAGCAGCTCCAACAGCCGCATCCACCTCCGCTGCTCGCGACCTCGGCGCCTCACCTAGTGGCTGGGCCGTGGCCGGATCCTTGAACTCCATCACTTCACCGGAGCTTGTGGGCTTGCCTCCGATGACATTGGTCAGTGTGGTCACGCGTGGCTCCGCTCGATGGCGAGGTGGATCAGAGTCGGACGGCCGGCGGTCAGTGCCTCGGCGGTGAGGGCGCCGAGGGTGTCGATGGTGGCTTCGACGCCGTACGCACCGATGGCGCGGGCGAGGGCGGGCAGATCCGGTTGGTAGAGATCAACCGCTTGCGGTGCGATCCCGCGATCCACCATCTGCTCGCGGATCTCCGCGTACCCACCGTTGTCCGCGACGACGATCGGCAACGCAAGCTTGAGCTCGGTCGCCGTCACCAACTCCTGGACGGTGAACATCGCCGCCCCATCCCCGAACAATCCGACCACCGCCCGCTCCGGCGCCGCGATCTTCGCCCCGATAGCCGCCGGCAGCCCATACCCGAGCGTCGCGTACCCCGTCGGATACAACAGCCGATTGCCCGGTGTGAACGGCCAGTAATGCACGGTCCCGTAGTAGGTGACCTGCGAGCTGTCCCCAGCAATCACCGTGTCCGCAGGCAAGGCCTCCGCCAGCACTCGCTGAATCTCCGCCCAGGGCCCAGCATCCTTGGCGGCTTCAGCCAAGATCGCCTTCCGCCAGCCGGCAATGTGCCCAACCTCCCAACGGCCCGCGCCCGTGCCGGCTTCTGCCCGTCCTGCGAAGGTCTCGGCCTTCGGCCGGGCAGCCGCCTGCGCCGGCGCTATGCCTTGCTCGGCCTCCGGCCGGCTCGCGATTGTTGTCGGATCCGGTCGCTCCGCGACCCGGGCTTTGGTGAACAGGCTGTCGGTGACGATGGCCTGCAGCACTCGTCCGGCATCGCCGGTGACGGTGAGGTCGGCGGAAAGGTTCTTCTGTAGTTGGGCGGGGTCGACGTCTATCCGGATCACCTTGGCGGCTTGGAGTACTCCGCCCCAGAGGTCCGAGTCACCCAGCTCGGTGCCGATGGCTATCACGAGGTCTGCTTCCGAGACTGCTTGGTGGGCCGCGGCCAACCGGATCGATGCGCCTAGTGACAGCGGGTCGGTTTCGTCGAGGATGCCCTTGCCGTTGACGGTGGTCAGGACCGGTACGCCGGCGGCCGCCAGTGTGCGGATCTGCTCGCCGGCACCTCGGGCGCCGCCGCCGACGATCAGCAGCGGCTTCACCGACTGGGTGAGGGCGATGATGATGTTGCCTAGGGCAACTGAGTCGAGGGCGGCCGGTGCGGGGCTGGACGGCGCGGTGGCGGTACGGCGTACCCACTCGCCTTCCAGGACGTCGACTGGGATCTCGAGGTGGACCGGGCGGGGGCGGCGGGTGTGGAAGCCGGTGAAGATGTCGGCGATCGTCTCGGGGAGTTCGTCGGCGTTCTCGACCCGGATGCTGCGGTCGCAGACGGCGTCGAGCGCGCCCTGCTGGTTCTTCAGTTCGTGGAGCCAGCCGATGTCCTTGCCGACCGTGCCACGCGGCGGGCCGGGGGAGATCGCGAGCGTCGGCACCGAATCGGCGTACGACGTCGCCAGCGCAGTGATCGCGTTGGTGATCCCCGGTCCGGACGTCGTGATCAGCACGCCCGGTCCACCGGTCACCCGGGCATACCCGTCGGCCGCATACCCCGCGCCCTGCTCATGACGCGTGACGATGTGCTTGATCCCGGACGCCGGGAGATAGCGATAGAGCTCGAGATTGTGCGTCCCCGGAATCCCGAAGACATGCCGCACCCCGTTGGCAACCAGCCCGTCGATGACCGCCGCCCCGCCCGTGACAACCTCAGCCATCGGCCCGGACCCCATCGGTCGACGAGCCGTCGGTTCTGGGCGCCATCGCGCTGACCAGTTCGTACGCCGCGTGGGCGGCTGCGATGCCAGTGACCTCCGCGTGGTCGTACGCCGGAGCCACCTCCACGATGTCCGCGCCCACCAGGTTCAACTCCGCGAACGCCCGCAGCATCTGCAGCAACTCCCGACTCGTCAGCCCGCCGGCTTCCGGCGTACCGGTGCCCGGCGCGAAAGCGGGATCGAGTACGTCGATGTCCAGCGACACGTACGTCGGCCGATCGCCGACCCGTGCCTTGATCCGCTCAACAGCACCCCGCCACCCGTGGTCGTCGAACTGATGCGCGCCGATCACCTGGAAGCCGAGCACCTGGTCGTCGGTCAGATCCTCACGCGAGTACAACGACCCGCGGATCCCCACATGCAGCGACCCGGTCTGATCGATCAGCCCCTCCTCGGACGCCCGGCGGAACGGCGTACCGTGCGTGATCGGCGCACCGAAGTACGTGTCCCAGGTATCCAGATGAGCATCGAAATGGACGACAGCAATCGGCCCGTGCGCCTCATGCATCACCCGCAGCAAAGGCAGCGCGATGGTGTGATCCCCACCGATCGTCAGCGGCTTGGCGCCCGCACTCAACACCTCGCGCACGCCGAGATCGATCTGCTGCACCGCCTCGAGAATGTCGAACGGATTGCACGCGATATCACCCGCGTCGGCGACCTGCTGCAGCGCGAACGGCTCGATGTCCTGCACCGGGTTGTAAGGCCGCAACAGCTTGGACGAGGCGCGAATATGCCCCGGCCCGAACCGCGCCCCCGGCCGATAGCTGACCCCCGAATCGAACGGCACCCCGATCACCGCGACATCGGCATGAGCGACCTCGTCGATCCGCGGCAACCGCGCGAACGTCGTGGGACCGCCGTACCGGGGGACCTTGGTCGCATCGACCGGGCCTTGGAAGTTGGTCATCACAACACCTTTGAGAGGAAGGACTGGGTCCGGGCATGACGGGGGTTGGTGAGCACCTCGGCGGGCGGACCGGCCTCGACGACGACTCCGCCGTCCATGAAGACCACCCGGTGGCAGACCTCCCGGGCGAAGCCGATCTCGTGGGTGACCACGATCATCGTCATCCCTTCGGTCGCCAGGCCTTTCATCACCTCGAGCACCTCGCCGACCAGCTCGGGGTCGAGGGCAGAGGTCGGCTCGTCGAACAGCATCAGCGTCGGCCGCATCGCCAGCGCGCGAGCAATCGCGACCCGCTGTTGCTGACCGCCGGACAACTGAGCCGGGTACGCCGCCGCCTTGTCAGCCAGGCCGACCCGATCAAGCAGGTTGAGAGCCTGAGCCCGCGCGGACGCCTTGGTCTCGCGCTTGACGAAGACCGGCGCCTCCATCACGTTCTCCACCGCGGTCCGGTGCGGGAACAGGTTGAAGCGCTGGAACACCATCCCGACGTGGCGCCTCGCCGCAGCGGTCTCACGCGGTCGCAGTTCGTACTTGCGTCCGCCATGCCGCCGGTACCCGACCAGCTCGCCGTTCACGCTGATCTCGCCGCCGTCGAGCCGCTCCAGATGGTTGATGCAGCGCAGGAAGGTGCTCTTGCCCGAGCCGGACGGCCCGAGCAGCGAGATCACCTCGCCGGCGTCGACGGTGAGGTCGATGCCCTTCAGTACCTCTGTGTTGCCGAACGACTTGCGGACGTTGACCGCTTTCACCATCGCGGTCATCAGCGGACTCCTGCCTTCTGACGTCTGGTGTTGGCTCTGGTGTTGGCCAGGACGCCGCGGCTCATCCGCCGCTCGAGCCGGTTCTGCGCGATGGTCAGGATCGTGGTGAGGACGAGGTACCAGATGCTCGCGACGATCAGCAGCGGGATCTGCTGGAAGTTGCGGCCGTAGATCAGCTGGGCGGTCGTGGTGAGCTCGGGCAGCCCGATCACCAGGACCAGCGAGGTGAGCTTGAGCATGGAGATCGTCTGGTTCGCCGTCGGCGGCACGATCAGCCGGGCGGCCTGCGGCAGGATCACGCGGCGATAGGTGATCCACGGACTCATGCTGAGCGCCTCGGCCGCTTCGCGTTGGCCCTGGTCGACCGAGCCGATTCCGGCGCGGACGATCTCGGCCATGTACGCCGCTTCGTTCAGCCCCAGTCCGAGGATGGCGGCGGTGAACTGGGTGATCACCGTGTTGGTCGGCCAGCTGACCAGATCGGGTCCGCCGAACGGCAGTCCGATGCTGATCTGCGGGAGGACGGTGCCGAGGAAGAACCAGAACAGCAGCTGGACGAGGATCGGCGTACCGCGGAACAGCCAGACGTAGCCGCCGGCGACGGCGCGGAGTACCGGGTTCTCCGACAGGCGCATCACGGCCAGCAGGGTGCCGAGGACGACGCCGACCAGCATCGCGATGATGGTCAGCTGCAGCGTCTTGAGCAGGCCGAGCATGATCGACTTCTCGAACAGGTAGCCGCCGACCAGGTCGAGTCGCAGCTTCGGCGCGGTGGCGACGAAGTGCACGAACACGGCCAGCAGGAACACGATCACCGCGGCGGCCACCCAGCGGCCGGGATGCCGCAGCCGGACGATCGGCTCGTCGGCGGTGCTCATCTCACTTGCCCTGATTGATCGGAGCATCTTTCAGCGCCTGATCCGTGAGGTTCCACTTGGCCAGCAGAGCGTCGTACGTGCCACTCTCGATGACCTTCTTCAATGCAGCCTGTACTGCGTCACGCAGCTTCGCATTGCTCTTGGGCACCGGGATCCCAACAGGCAACGTGCCGAACGGCTTGCTCCCGATCTCGAACGCATCCGGCGCCTGCTTGACGTTGTAAGCCAGCGTGAGGTCCAGCGCGAGGACCGCATCCGCGCGACCGGACTGCAACGCCTGTACTGCGCTCGCCTGGTCCGGGAACGGCAGCTTCTTGACGGCAGGCTTGCCGGCCGTCGCGCACTCCTTGGTGATGTCGTCCGCCGTCAGATCACCGGTCGCGCTCTTCTCGACGGCGGCGGTGCGGCCGCACAGATCGAGCTTCTCCTTCAGGTTGTTCTTGTTGCCCTTGACAACCATGAAGGTGACGCCGGAGTTCAGGTAGTCGACGAAGTCCGCCGTGCCCTGACGCACTTTCTTGTCGATCATGCTGGTCAGCGCCAGGTCGTACCGGCCGGCGTTCAGACCGCCGATGATCCCGTCGAAGTTGGTGTTCTGGAACTCGAACGTCACCCCGAGCACCTGCCCGAGCGCCGCGCCGAGATCCGCGTCGAAGCCGAGCACGGTCTTGTTGTCGGTGTCGAAGAACTCCATCGGCGGGAAGCTCACGCCGGAGGCGACCCGCACCTTGCCGGCCGTCCGGATCTCCTCCGGCAGCAGCGCGGCGGCGGCATCGTCCTTGGTCAGCTTGGGCGCCGTACTGGTCGAACCGTTGCCGCCCGCGGGGCTCTCGGCCGCGTCGGGCGCCGCGCAGGAGGCGGTGACGAGCGTCGCCGACAGGGCGGCGGCGACGGCGAGGTGTGGAATCCGCATGGTGGGTATCTCCCGGACCTTTGATGGCGGTCTTGTTGCCTCGTGTTGCGAGAATGTTTCATGAGAGGCAACAAAGGTTGTCGTACGAGCATCGGGGGCGGCATGATGGGTGTCAAGCGGTCAGTCCGCTGTTTTCTTTTGTTCCGCCTAGTGGAAGGCCCCTGATGCGTCCGTTGCCGGTGTCGCCGTCGAACAACGAGATCCGGATCGGCTCGAGGCTCCGGGCCGCCCGCCAGGCGCACGGCTACACGCTCGACCAGCTCGCCTCCGCCGCCGGACTGACCAAGGGATTCCTCAGCCGGGTGGAGCGGGACGAGACGTCATTGAGCGTGGCCTCGCTGATCACCCTGTGCGAGGTGATGAGCCTGGATGTCGGCTCCCTGTTCACGGTGCCGGACGTCGCGTTGGTCCGGCTCGACAGCGCGCCGGCGATCAACCTGGGCGGCGCGGGGGTGGATGAGCGGCTGATGACGCCGCGCGGGCAGTCCCGGGTGCAGGTGGTGCACACCGACGCCGAGCCCGGCGGTACGGGCGGTAAGGACTTCTACACGATCAACTGCGAGTACGAGGTCGTGTATGTGCTGGCCGGCTCGATCGAGATGCTGTTCACCGATCGCCGGGTGGCGCTGTCGGCGGGGGATGCCCTGACCTTCCCCGGCGGCGAGCCGCATACGTGGGTCAATGCCAGCGAGACGGAACGGGCCGAGCTGGTCTGGGTGCTCACCCCTGCGCCGTGGAGCGGCAGCGCCTGAGACACTGTGGCGTTACGTCGGAGGTCAGCGAGAGGAACTGCGGTGCTGGTGATTGTCGGCCGGATCGGCCGGGCGCATGGGATCAAGGGCGAGGTCGGCATGATCGTCCGGACGGACGACCCCGATCTGCGGTTCGCTGACGGCGCTCAGCTCGTCACGGTGTCGACTCCACCCCGGACCCTGACGGTGGAGTCCAGCCGCTGGCACAGTGGGCGGCTGCTGGTGAAGTTCGCCGACTCGCCGGACCGTACGGCGGCGGAGAACCTGCGCAACCTGGAGGTCCAGGCCGAGATCGCCGAGGACGAGCGGCCGGAGGACCCCGACGAGTACTACGACCGCGAGTTGATCGGCCTCAAGGTGCGGACCACTGACGGGGTGGAGGCCGGCGAGGTCATCGACGTGATCCACCTGCCGTCGCAGGATCTGCTGGAGATCCGTCGGCCGGCCGGGAACGCAGTACTGGTGCCGCTGGTCGAGGAGCTGGTCCCGTCCATCGACCTGGACTCGGGCTACGTAGAGGTGGCCGACCGGCCCGGACTGCTGGACCCCGAGGGCGCAGAGGTGGTCCCGTCGGAGCCTGGAGACTCGGCCCGATGAGGCTGGACGTCTTCTCGATCTTCCCGGAGTACCTGGCGGCGCTGGACGTCTCGCTGGTGGGCAAGGCGGCCAAGAGTGGTCTGCTGGACGTCCGGGTGCACGACCTGCGCGACTGGACCCACGACCGGCACCGCACTGTCGACGACACTCCCTATGGCGGGGGTGCCGGCATGGTGATGAAGCCGGAGCCGTGGGGAGAGGCGTTCGACAGCGTCATGCCGGGCGACGGTCCCTCGCAGCCCCGGTTGGTCGTGCCGACGCCTGCTGGTCGCCCTTTCAGCCAGGACCTGGCTTACGAGCTCGCGGCCGAGCCGTGGCTGGCCTTCGCCTGCGGACGGTACGAGGGGATCGACGGGCGGGTCGCTGCGCACGCGGCCGAGCGGATGCAGGTCACCGAGGTCTCCATTGGCGACTACGTGCTGAACGGCGGGGAGGTCGCAGTACTGGTCATGGTGGAGGCGATTGCCCGCCTACTGCCCGGTGTGATCGGCAACCCGGAGTCACTGGCCGAGGAGTCGCACTCAGGACATGGACTGCTCGAGTACCCGGTCTACACGAAGCCACCGGCTTGGCGCGGGCACGAAGTACCGGAAGTACTCCTGTCAGGCAACCACAAGCTCATCGCCGAGTGGCGCCACGAGGAGTCCGTTCGCCGTACTGCCGAGCGCAGGCCCGACCTGCTGGCCGCCTGGGGCAGCTCCCTGGCGGCAGAGGACGATGCTGCGTCGCAGGTGCCGGTCCTGCCGGCGACCGAGGCCGATGCGGGGGAGTTGCTCACGCTGCAGCGGGCCACCTTCCTCACCGAAGGGCAGGCGTACGACGACCTCGGCATCCCGCCGCTGACCGAGTCACTGGCGGAGTGCGTCGCCCGGCTCGGCCAAGGGACCGTCTGGAAGGCCGTGGTCGGCGCCCGCATCGTGGGGTCGGTCCAGCTGACGGTCATCGGCGACGTCGGCTACATCGCCCGCCTGATGGTGGCTCCCGACTGGCAGGGCCAAGGCATCGCCACCAAGCTCCTCCGGGTGGCCGAGAGGGCCGCGCCCGCGGACGTCACGTCGTACGAGCTGAACACCGGCGCCGCCAGCGAGCGCAATCTCCAGCTCTACCGCAACGCCGGCTACCGCGAGACCAGGCGGGAACGGCAGACCGACAAGGTCGAACTCGTCCACCTCGCCAAACGGCGCAAACGTCGCTGACTCCGGGGCTCTGCCGAGGGTGCCGGGAACAGGCGATTTCGTGGCGGCTCACGCTGTGTGGCAAACTTGGTCGCTGTTGCCGTTCGGTGCTCCTGCCACAGGGGGTGACCACCGCATGACAGCATCTTCGACTCTCACATACGAGCCATTCGTGGGTGACCTGTGGCACGCGCGAGGAAGAGACACCTGATGAGCAACATCCTGAACGAGCTCGACAACGCGAGCAAGCGTGACGACATCCCCGCCTTCCGCGCCGGCGACACGGTCAACGTGCACGTCAAGGTCGTCGAAGGCAACCGCTCCCGCGTACAGGTGTTCAAGGGCGTCGTGATCCGTCGCCACGGTGGTGGCCTGCAGGAGACCTTCACGGTCCGCAAGGTCAGCTTCGGCGTCGGCGTCGAGCGCACCTTCCCGATGCACACCCCGATCGTCGACAAGGTCGAGGTCGTCACCCGCGGCGACGTCCGCCGCGCGAAGCTGTACTACCTGCGCGAGCTGCGCGGCAAGGCAGCCAAGATCAAGGAGAAGCGGGACAACATCCCGGCCTCCTGATCGTCTACTGACGACGGTCAGGAATGGCGCCGAGCACCGCGACGCGCGCTCGCCCGCCAGCCAGGAGGGCTCGTCGCAGTAAAGGACGACACCGCAGGCTCAAACAGCGCAACCCGCTGATGAGCCTGCTGCTGGAGATGACCACCGTGACGGTGCTCGCGCTGGTCATCACCGTCGTGCTGCGACTCTTCGTCGCCGAGGCCTTCTACGTGCCCTCGGAGTCGATGTACGACACCCTCACCACCAACGACCGGATCCTGGCCGAGAAGGTCAGCTATCTGCATCGCGACGTGGACCGGGGCGACATCATCGTCTTCAAGGACCCCGGCCACTGGCTGAACGAGGAGCAGAAGGAGCCCGGCACGCTGCGGCGGGTCGGCGAGTTCGTCGGCATCCTGCCGCGCAGCGGTGAGGGTCACCTGGTCAAGCGGGTGATCGGCGTGGCCGGCGACAAGGTGGTCTGCTGCGACAAGGCGGGCCGGATCACGGTCAACGGGATCCCGCTCGACGAGCGCGAGTACCTGCTCAAGGACGCCAAACCGTCCACCACGACGTTCAGCGTCGTTGTGCCGCCTGGTTCACTGTGGGTCATGGGTGACAACCGGGCCGAATCCGCGGACTCCCGTGCCCACATGGGCGGGCCCGGCGGCGGCTTCGTCCCGGTCGACAACGTGGTTGGCCGTGCCTGTTGCGTAATCTGGCCGTCTGACCGGATGACGATGCTGCGTCCTCCGGAAACCTTCAAGAAGCCGGGGCTGAAGAAGTGACTGAGACACCGACCGCGACGAAAGAGAAACCCGCCCACCGCTCCGGACTCGCGGCAGCTGCCCGCGAGTTCGTGCTGATCGTGGTCGGTGCTCTGATCGTCTCGTCGATCCTGCGGGCCTTCGTCGGCCAGATGTTCATCATCCCGAGCGAGTCGATGCAGAACACGCTGCTCGTCGGCGACCGGGTCGTGGTCGAGAAGCTGACCGACGTCAAGCGGGGCGACGTCGTCGTCTTCGAGGATCCGGGCGGCTGGCTGGGCGACGAGGAGAGCGGCCAGAAGCGGGGCTCGATCGGCCGGTTCTTCGAGGTCGTCGGTCTGCTGCCTGACTCCAGCCACGGTCACCTGATCAAGCGCCTGATCGGAATGCCGGGGGACAAGGTCGCCTGCTGCGACTCCAAGGGCCGGCTGATGGTGAACGGTCAGCCGCTCGAAGAGGGCACCTACCTGTATCCGGGCGACGCGCCGTCGGCGATGGAGTTCCAGGTCACCGTGCCGGCCGGGCGGGTCTTCGTGATGGGCGACCACCGGTCCGAGTCGGGTGACTCCCGGGTGCATCTGAGCGACACCGGTCCCGACGGTGGCAATCCGGGTGATGCGGCGTTCGTGCCGATGGACAAGATCACCGGGCGGGCGATCCTGGTGGTGTGGCCGGCGAACCGGTTCGACAAACTCGAAGTACCGGATACCTTCAAGTCGATACCGGCCGCGGGGCCGGCTCCCGACAAACCCTCGATCTCCCTCACACCACCTCCCAAGTGAGCTATCCGCCTCGCCGGTGAGCCTCTCGCCGGCGACCGCCTCCCGAGTGAGTTGATGGATGAGCGCTCTTCCGCGCGGCAGCACGATCCGGCGTGACGCCGGGCTCTACGGGTACGAACGCGCCCTGCGCCGGGTCGGCCTCGACCCGATCGCGGGCGTCGACGAGGCCGGCCGCGGACCGTGCGCCGGCCCGCTGGTCGCGGCCGCGGTGATCCTGCCGGACGGCAAACGCGGCCAGATCCCCGAGCTGGCCGACTCCAAGTTGTTGACGGCGAAGGCACGTGACCGGTGCTACGACCAGATCCGATCTCGTGCCCTTGCGTGGTCGGTGGTCTCGATCGAGGCGGCCGAGTGCGACCGGCTGGGCATGCACGTCGCCAACGTGGAGGCGCTCCGCCGGGCGATCTTCCTGCTCGACCTGCGCCCGCAGTACGTGCTGACGGACGGTTTCGGGGTGGACGGGCTCGGCGTACCGGGCCTCGCGGTGTGGAAGGGTGACCGGGTGGCAGCCTGCATCGCGGCGGCCTCGGTGATCGCCAAGGTGACCCGGGACCGGATCATGCAGCACTGGCACGAGGAGTACCCGCAGTACGATTTCGCGGTTCACAAGGGATATTGCACCCCTGAACACCAGGCGGCACTGGACGAATACGGCCCGTGTCCACAACATCGACGGCGGTTCGAGAATGTCCGCCGCAGTATGCGGCCCGATATGGGACAGAATGTGTCCAGTCCCACCGGAGCGGAGAGCCGATGAGCGCAGACGACCTTGAGAAGTACGAGACCGATATGGAGCTACAGCTCTATCGGGAGTACAAGGACGTCGTCGGGATCTTCAAGTACGTCGTGGAGACCGAACGGCGCTTCTACCTGTGCAACGCGGTAGACCTCAAAGTCCGCACCGAAGGCGGCGACGTCTACTTCGAAGTCACCATGGCCGACGCCTGGGTCTGGGACGTCTACCGCTCAGCCCGCTTCGTCAAGAACGCCAAGGTAGTCACCTTCCGCGACGTCAACATCGAAGAACTGGCCAAATCAGACCTAGAAGTCCCGAAGGACAGCGACTTCGGCCGCTAACCCCCACCACCCGTCCGACCGACGCCCCCTGGCGTCGGCCCCCGGGACCTTGAACACCTTCCGGCGACCTTGAACATGAAATAACTTGTCCAAGGCCACCGAAAGGTGTTCAAGGCCGCTGCTCCTCCCCGCCCGCCGCACCCGGCCGCGCCCGGCCGCTGGTCAGGACGGCCAGCCGCCGGTACCGCCGCCCGGTACCTGCGTCCCACCGCCCAGCCGCCGGTACCGCCGCCAGGTACCTGCCACCCCTGGCACCACCGCCCGGCAACCGGCATCCGTCGCGCGGTGGTACCTGCGAGCCACCACCTGCCACCTGTCGCCTCCGGCACCACTGCCCGCCGCCCGGCCTCCGCGCCAGGTACCTGCCTCCCACCGCCTAGCAGCCGGTACTGCCGCCTGCCACCCGCCGCCCGGTACGTACCGCTGCCCAGCACCCAGTACCTGCACCCGGCAGGCACACCAGTCGACTCCGTCGCCGCCGGCCCGGCCCCGCTCTGGCCCCGGCCCCGGTCCCGCCCCTAGCCCCGGCGCCGGTCTGGCCCGAGCCCCACCCCGAGCCCGAGCCCGAGTCCGAGCCCCGGCACCGGCCACCGCCCGGCCCTGGGCCCGCAACCCAAGGGCCTCAACTCGTGGCGGCTGACCTGTGTCCAAGGCGCCGGGCGGGCGGAGGTGGGCTCGGGGCAGGTCGGTGGCGAGTGGGTGGCTTCTGTCGCGCGATCGATCGGCGGTTGGTCAGGGCTTCGACCTCGGGCCGACGATTCCGTCCCCCGAGCCAAGCCTGGGTTTGGGGGACGGCGGTGGCGGTGGCGCGGCGGGGCGGCTGTGGGGATCGGCTCGGGGGTACTGGCTGGTGAGGTGGCGGGGGCGGCGGCGGGATCGGGGCGTGGTTGGGCCGGACCGGGGTGGGTGAATTCCGGTGCATGGCTTGGGGGGTGAGCCGTGGCGATTCCGGCGGAGTTGGTCAGCTGGATTCGGCTCGTGGGCTTCGAGGGGGCTCCGGGGTTGAGTCCGAGGGAAGTTGATGTCGGCGACTGGGTGGCGTGACGAGCGAGTACCCGCGAAGTGCTGGTGCAGATGGCTGTGGTCGTCTGGTCCGGCGGCAGGTTCCATAGGCGGTGAGTTAGGGCCGGACTCGGCTCGCGGGCTTCGGGGGCGGAGCTTTGGAGGGGGAGTTCGTGGGGAGATGTAGGCGG